>WVXO01000001.1 GCA_011773465.1 Candidatus Aminicenantota bacterium
ATGATATACAGAGCAAATTTCATGATTTGTGAAAAAATAAATTAAAGATCCTGATTAAGGAGGGAAATCATGCACAAATATTCTCATTTCGTTATTGCTTTAGTGTTTATTTTAATTGCGACAGTGGCTGCTCACGGGGAGTATGAAGAAGATATTATCTCTACATCCAAGGGAGATCTAAAGATTACGTTCATAGGCCACGGAACATTGATGTTCACCTTTAGCGGCAAAGTTATTCATGTGGACCCTGTTAGCAGAGAGGCTGATTATTCCAAGCTTCCCAAAGCAGACCTTATCCTGGTAACCCACGATCACGGCGATCATCTCGATACTAAGGCTATTAACATCATCCGCCAAGAAAAAACTGGCTTAGTCCTGACAGAGAAATGCACAGAAAAGGTTAAAGGTGGAGTTATCATGAAAAACGGAGATGTTAAAACCGTTCAGGGATTTAAGATCGAAGCTGTTCCCGCCTACAACATCGTCCATAAACGAGGAAGTGGCGTTCCCTTCCATCCAAAGGGAATGGGCAACGGCTATGTGATAGCCTTTGCTGACAAGAGAGTTTATGTGGCCGGCGATACAGAGAATACTCCAGAGATGAAAGAGTTGAAAGATATCGATATTGCTTTCTTGCCCATGAATCTTCCTTACACAATGACTCCGGAAATGGTGGCTGATGCAGCAAAAGCGTTTAAACCTAAGATACTCTATCCTTATCACTACGGTAATACAGATACATCAAGGATTGTAGAGCTATTGAAAGATATCGAAGGTATTGAGGTCCGCATTCGAAAGATGTGATATAGAATCATCCGCTAATATTTTTATCTGGTATCTTTAAGAGGAAGGCGGGCTTGATAAATCAAGCCCCTACAAAAGATAAACCGCCAGTTACAGCAAAGCGGGCGTAACCATCCAGGCAACTTTCCATGTATCGGTATACTCCAAACAGACAACGCCAGAATTCTTAAAAGAAATAAATTGATTTGTCTCTGATCCAGAGAGAAGCAAAGACGCTAATTTCTGTAAAAAGGGTAGATGCCCGATAATCATCAAATTCTTGTTTGAAGATTTTATTTCTTCAGGAAAATTTGCTACCGGATCTAAGGGATTTAGATCGTCTCTTTCTTTAATTTCTGAACAGAAAATGGAATTAACAATTATTTGTGCTGTTTGAGCTGCGCGTTGTTTTGGACTGTGCCATACAGCATCAACTTCTATATTTTTTGCCTTCAGGAATTCTGCTGTCCGTTGAGTTTCTTCTTTTCCCTCCAGGCTTAAAGATTTTTCAGGATCTTTCTCTTCAGGCAATGATATTCCGTGCTGAATCAAATACAGTTTCATGTGATCACCTCCTTTTCTTTTATTCATATACACTTATGTATTGAGGGGGAACTTCTTTCGTTAAATATATATTTTCTTCCTTCCAAAATAAAAGGGCTTCTTTTTTTGCCTTTTTTGAGTCGATTATTAATATTAAAGGCTTAGAGGCTTTTCTCTTTCCGACATGCCACGCCTCCTCTATAGTCAATGATAAATGAACAAATTTTCTCCTGCCAGGCTTTATGCCTTCTTTCAGAATTGAATCCAAATTCTTGGGTGATGTCCCATGATAGAGAACATCTGGAACTCCTCTGGACTGTCCAAGGGGCTCTACCTCTACACTATGACCGTAGCGGGCTCTGATTTTTCCTTCTTTTATCTGGAATCTTTTCTTAGGGTCGTTTTCTACAATAAGTTTTATATCTTTTACTTCTATTCCAGGGAATCTGTTCTTCAAAATTTTGAAAACATTATCAAAATCCGCAAGTCCGTGTTTGTCCAGGGATAAACCATAATTATGGGGGCCGTGCCTTAAGATGAAACTTAAGAATTTGCTAACTTTTACTCTATTCTTGAACATTGTCTTAATGCAACTAAAAAAGGACTTGATAAATAAAACCTTTACTATCTAAAGGGTGGGCTTGATGAATCAAGCCCCTACACAAGATAACTCAAACTCCTCCTGCAAATGGAATGTAAGTTTGATAAATCAAACCTCTACATTTTTTAATAAAGTAAATAAGGTTTCCTCAGCTCCGAAAAGTTATCTAACCCCTCTTGATAGCTTCTTATTATGTCGTTGACATCAACACCCTTTTCAAGTGCCTCTCTTACTTTTGAGGTTCCCATTAATTTATCGAAATATTCATTGTGGAATTTAAAATGACTGGGATACATATTCATTACTGTTTTTATTATGTGAAGAGATGATTCAAATGGTCTGTACCGGTCTCTGTCAACGACGTGTACTTGTGCGCCTCCGCAGAGCTCTCCCTCGTACTTTGAAAAAGTAGGAGAAAACCAGGCTTCGGTGAATTTAATTCCCTCAAGATTGAGTTCATTGAGTTTTTTTGTTAATTCATAGCCATCGATCCATGGGGCTCCAAAGATCTCGAATGGCTTTGTCGTTCCTCTTCCTTCAGATATGTTTGTTCCTTCCAAAAACTCCTGCCCTGGGTACACAGTTGCAGTATCCAGAGTAGGCATGTTTGGTGAGGGGATAACCCAGGGAAGAGACGTCTCATCATACCACATCTTCCTTTCCCAGCCCTGCATGGGAATAACAGTTAGATTGACTTTTTTCGCCAAGAATTTATCGTTAAAATACTCTGCGAGTTCCCCGATGGTCATTCCATGTCTTATGGGTATAGGATAGAGGCCAACAAACGAGCTGTATTCTGGATACTCCAGGAGTGGGCCCTCCAAATCTTCGCCGTTTATGGGATTCGGTCTATCTAAGACTATAAAATCAACGCCGTTCTCAGCGCATGCCTGCATACAGTAGGCCATTGTCGCAATGTAAGTATAAATTCTTGTCCCCACGTCCTGAATATCAAATATCAAAACATCTGTGCTCTCAACCATCGAGGTTTGAGGAATTTTCCCAGCCTTGATAGTGTCAAAAGAACGCATATACTCATCGATGTTTTTAAGCATTCCTGCTTCGGGTTTCCTAGATTGCCCATAAAGGCTGAAGACTGGGATGTTATATTTATCATCGATATAAAAGGGAACATATTCACCGGCTTGGGCATTTCCTCTTATTCCATGCTCAGGTCCATACAAAGCGACAAGGTTAATTTCTTGGTTATTATGAAAAAGATCAATAACGCTCTTTAAGTTGCTATCCACGCCGGTCGGATTTGTTATTAAGCCCACTCTTTTGCCTCTAACCAAATCTAGGCGGCTTTCAAAGAAAACCTCAATCCCGGGTATAACATTTTTTTGCTTATGAGGAAGAACGGCGTCTTTTTCGTTCTTACAGGCAGGCGCTATAATTATGAGTGCTACAGTCAGAATGGAAATGATCGCTACGGATTTTGGAACTCTTGTGATAAATTCTTCATTCCTGATTTTTCTCATTTTTCTTCCCTCGCTATAAAATTTATTCTCTCTATTTGATAACATAATGAAACTTAAGAAACTATACAATAAAAATCTCCAAAATTTTCGACTCATATAATTGACAGCTGAAAGAGTTTTGTATATCTTTTTACAAGAATTAGAGCAAAAAGATTGGGAATCTTAACAAACTTTTTACAAACTTTTAACAAAGTTTTAACAACTTTTCTTTTATCAAAGGCTAGATTATTAGAGAAATATGAGTGCCTGAGTAAATAAGTGAAGAAAAAATGAAGCAACATCGAATTTTAAAAAGGAGGGATAAAGAATGAAAAAACTGGTTATATTTCCAATTTTCTTTATTTTCTCTATGCATGCTTTTGCTCAGGATGAATCATTATTTGTAGAAAGTTTCTCACTAATAAGGGAGTTACGAGATAATAATCAGGTGTTTTTTAACTTGAATATTTTATGTCCTGACTATCATCCATTTTTCATCGTTAATAAAAGAGACTCAAGACAGCATCAACCATTTCAAATATTTAGATCTCAACAGTCTTCAGATCGGACTTCACTCTTAAGTATTGCTGCTGCTGAATACGGAAGGAAAAATTGGGGAGATAGACACAATCTTATACACGGACAACTATATGGACAGGAGGAGAACATAAGTTCTGAGGAGAAATCAGAATCTCTGGCAGAAGGCTACATGAAGCGATTTGCGCAGAGGTCTAAAAAGAGCAGGAAAACAGGAGGGTATGCAGCATTAATTGGAGGAGGAGTTAGTTTTGCTTTAGGCGTTGCATTGCTGTCTTCAGCGGATGAGGAAGACTGGTGGGAGGGATTTTGGTCAGCTTTTATTGGTGTTTCTGCAATAGCTACAGGAGTAGTTCTAACTGCTGCTGGAGCATTGACTTTGGCTATCCCGAGCGCAGCAGAACGGAGATATGAGGATATTCTAAGCATCTCAGATCCTGGGCAAAGAGAAAGGGCAAGCCACGAAGCTCTTTCATCCCTCGCTGCCAGAGGTCGGAGAGGGCGGATTTTTTCGGGTATATTGTTGGCAGGTATTTCAGTCCTTGCGCTTGCTAGTGAAGAAAGAAGCTATCTTTTTGCAGCAGGATATGGAGGCTTGGCTGCCTATAATTTTATGAGGAAGAGTCGAGCGGAAAGAGTGTATCAAAGCTACTTGAAGGAGAAGGAGCTTCAGAATAAGTTAGAATTCCGCTTAGGCGTCATGCCTCATGGTGGGGTAAAAATGGGGCTTGCCTACTCCTTCTGAGGGATTTTCTCCTGGTTTTGAAAAATTCTTTTCTTATTAGCTAAATTTTAATTCCCAAAATTACTACAAGTGACTTGGTTTTTATAGATTCATCTGGAGCCGGATCTTTTAGTATATTGGCAATCCCGAGATGGTACCTGCCTTCAAAAAATATTGAGGCACCTGGCATAGACATCTCATAACCTGCACCAAAGACGAGTCCGTAATCAAAGCTTTTAAACCGATCTTTTATGTCTTCGCCTTCTAATTTATGAGTGAGAATAAACGAAAATTCGCCGCCTCCAAGAACGTAAGGCGACGGACCGGGCAAGAATTTGACTTTAGCCAGTGCTGGAACGCTAATTACATCTAAAACATAATCCCGTTCAACGCCGATAATTTCAACTTTACTTCCTTTTCGGAAATATAATCCTTCAATTTCAAAAGAAATTTGTGGGACTTTGAAAAGTTCAATTCCTCCGCCTACAAGAAATCCCGTTTTATTTTTAAATTCAATTCCAGGTTCATCTGGCTCCACAGCATACTTTGAGAGATGACCTCCTACCATTAATTTAAATCCATAGGCGTGGGTAGCAGAAACAAGGATAATAGTCAAAAAGATTAGAAAAAATTTTTTCATGGTTACCTCCAGCTTGTTTATATCTGAGAATTAGTCTCCTTAATCCCTTATAACGTAAACATAAATCCTAGCGTAACAGAATTATACTTTCCTATATTATAATCAGCATTAATATTAAACATGAGCAACCGCAGGCTGAGACCGAGAGTTAGGCGGCTTTTGTTTTCTCCTTCTAATTCAAAATCTACATCTATTTCTTCATCGTCAACAATAAAAGTATATGTGATATCTATATTGGATTTCTCGAACATGAATCCTGCATAGGGAGTAACATTTATAGGCCCTAGGCCCAATTTCTTGCTTGCATTTATTCCGAATGCAGTTGTTTTTGCCTTAAAGAGAGTGCCTACTTCCAGGGTTTGGGTAAAGAACCCTACTGCAAAATCGACTGGAAGAGGAGTTGGAAGTAATACTCCTGGATTATGTTGGATGCCAAAACCAAAATATTTAAACTTCCCGAGCTCCTCATCGATTGTAATACTCGGCAAATAACGGACTGTAGCTCGTGTTCCAAAAACTGTGCCCACGCTTAATTGAGGTGCTAGAAGGGGAAGAAATGAAAGTTTAGAAATGGGTTCAAAGCCTCCGATGGGCAGGACTATTACATCCGAAGGGACGGCTAATGTTATAGTTGCTGGCTCTCCGGGTTGACCAAATAAAGGATTAGCAATTACAATATCTTCTCCTTCGTAGTCTATTTCGATATAATCCTCTGGATCGCCAATGACAGTTGCGCCGGATATTCCCACATTAATTTCTCTGCCAGTAATTGCATTAATCAAATCATTTTCTATTTGAGCTCGAAATGGTTCCAAAGTTGCGTCCAAAGGTATACCTGCTACTAAATCTGCTGCCTGACTTGAGCTGAACTGAAAATCTCCAGTTGTGTTAAAACTCAAGTATTCCTGATCTTTTGGATAAAAAGTTCCCATCCCTACTACACCGACCTCAATATTCAAACCAAAGATTTTTGAACTGGGTACCTTGTGAAACCAACCTCCGTTTAAATTCATACCAAACGCCGCTACAATTGGAGCAACGTACTTTGATGCAGCATCCTCCGAAAGGCCTTCTAAGAATTCTTCTAGATCCTCACCGTTAGTTCCCTGCGCGGATGCGGTCGATGTTACTGCGAAAAGAAACGCAGCCAAGGTAAACAGGGCCATCCATTTAGGAAGAGAAGCCGAAATTCGTTTCATTTTAATTCCTCCATTTTGTTTTTTTATTTTTTATTAAGTCCTAAAATATATAGATATTTTATTCCTTGTCAAACAGTTTTTGTTAAAGATCCTTATGCTATGAAAATAAGAAGGCATTTTTTATCTTTAACGCTCCAATAATAATAAAAACAGTATATTTATGTATTTATAACTGTAAGTAAAGAGAATAAACAATATTAGATAAAAAAGTAAATAACCTTGTGTGGTGGTTTGCGAGGTGATTTTTTATCACCCCTTAAAGCTAGTAAAAACGTCAAAATAAATCCTACAGAAGCAATTTTAATGCTTCTTTCAGAATATTTTGTTGTTTATTAAAGCTGCGCGTATCTTAAGGAAAAGGAATTCTCGCTTTTGAAATAATCACAAGGAAAATTATAAAAAAGTGAAATTAGAAAAATGAGTGGTTGCGATTTATAGGAATTTTATATCTTAAATTGTATGTCGTCAAAGGATTTGGACAGCTGCAATCGATTAGCTAAGCTACGGTTTTAGATTGTTGTTGATTTCTGGTGATAGTGACTATAAATAAATGAATCCTCTGACTTCTTCCTTTATAATCTTATAGTGAATCTCAAAAAGAATAAAAACTTGTTTTGTCATCTTTACCCTACTGAAGATTATTTTAAATTAATGGAGTTGAGATTTCAATGGTGGGATTTTCCCAATGACGCTGCGTGTGAGTCGGATTCCTGCTGTATAATACAGACCTTTGACACGCTCTATTTCTAATGGGGATTTATGATAGCTTTATGATAACTTAGTGGAAAATAATGGTATTCCGACAAAATGAAGATTATTGACACATGTGTAAAATCGTGTATTACTATGTATCTACTTTTCTTTGGTTTTCTCCCGAAATTTCTTTATATTTTAGGTTCATCGCAATAATGAGTACCCAGCAAGATAAGAATTATATGTTTTCAGGCGGAAGAGGTTTTGAGCCTTTATCTTCAGTTCGGTTCTCG
>WVXO01000034.1 GCA_011773465.1 Candidatus Aminicenantota bacterium
GATGGTGTATGTGTCAGGGAATATATTTACATGGGGAACCAACTTATGGCCGAATACAGGCCCCAAGAGAACAAATACTACTACTACACATCGGATCAGGTGAATTCGACAAGGATTGTGACGGATGATTCAGGGACAAAGGTATATTCAGCGGCCTTTGACCCGTATGGAGGAATCCAGAAGACCTGGGTGAACACCTACGATCCTAAGCTGAAATTCTCGGGCAAGGAGAGAGACGGTGATACCGGGCTGGATTATTTCGGTGCGCGCTACTATGGCCATAGCAGTTACCGCTTTATCTCCGTTGACCCTGTGATCAACAGGGAGGAAGCCATCTCCAACCCCCAGCTGTGGAACCTGTATTCCTACTGCAGGAACAACCCGGTGACATTTATGGACCCGGATGGAAGAGACCTTATTCCGGTAAATTTGCCTGGAATTGGAAAGACATACTTGGATGATGCTTTTTATCCTTTAGTTCAAAGATGGATAAATAAGGCTGATCAAGCTGGGATAATAATATCTTTTACTGAGGCATTTCGCAAGACAGAACAACAGATTAAATATTATAATGATCCCAATTTAAACGCTGCAAAAGCCAGTCTGCATGAGGCTGGCTTTGCTGTTGACATTAAGTGGTCTAAAATAGACAAAAGTAAAAAAGAATTAGTTCTAAAATTTGCAAAAGCAGAGCGACTTAGTTGGGGTGGAGCTTTTTTATTTAAGGAGCCATGGCATTTTTACAAAGAAGTTCCCGGAGGAAGGGAAAAGAGGCCAGAGTTCATAAGACGAGCGCAATCTCAATTTCACTTTTGGGTATGGTTTTTTAAAAATCCTTCTTCTATACTAGGGAGAATTTAAAAGGGGTTAACTGATGATAAGATTTTTAATTAAATTGACAAAGCTTTCTTTTTGGCTTGGACTATCATTCATTTTCCTTGTTAATTGCTATACAAGAAAAATCAATAATAGAAATTCATTGATTGAGCAAAAATCGGAAAACTCTCAAGTTATTACCGAAGATATTGACCAAAAAAGAAATTCTGCTTCTGGTATTAGCGCAACAAAGACTTATCATGTTAAAGAGAAAATGGTGTTATTTCTAAGACTTACAGATGAAGAGTATAAAAATTATTCTCAGGATATTCAATATGAAATTGTTGAATTGTTAAGTGATTTTTATGCTTACGTGAATAGAGTTGCTGGAATTCTGGAGAAAAATGGGATTCAACATGACATAACATCAGCTAAAAAAATAATTTTTCACTATCCAAACAGAGATAAGGAAGAACTTTTTTTTGATACTTCTGAATATTTAGTTGCATTTGCTTTATTTAACAAAAAGAAGAAACCAGAGATGCATTATGGTATTGTTTTAGCTGACGAAATTTTGGAGAAAGTATCCGAGTATTTTGAGATTGATTTAAAAAGATAAATAATATTGAATTCTCTTTGCAGATTATAACAAAAACTAAGAGTAGGTTAAGGATCTGCCTTTTTAGAAGGGCAACTCATCGTTGAGTACAGACTCCAGAAGAACAAGTGCTATTCCCATATTCCTGACTAGTTCAACTCCATAAGAATGATAACAAGTGATTCAGGGACAGTGGTGTATTCAGCCGCCTACGACCCCTACGGAGGAATCCAGAAGACCTGGGAAAACATCTACGATCCTAAGCTGAAGTTCTCGGGCAAGGAGAGAGACGGTGATACCGGGCTGGATTATTTCGGAGCAAGGTATTATGGCTACAGCAGTTACCGCTTTATCTCCGTTGACCCGGTGCTGGACAGGGAGGAAGCCATCTCCAACCCGCAGTTGTGGAACTTGTATTCCTACTGCAGGAACAATCCGGTGACATTTATGGACCCGGATGGAAGAGACCTTATTCCGGTAAATTTGCCTGGAATTGGAAAGACATACTTGGATGATGCTTCTTATCCACTTGTTCAAAGATGGATTTATAAAACTGAGCAAGCAGGTATAAAGATTATGATAAATGAAGCATTCCGTACTGCTGAAAGACAAAGAGAATTGCATAAAGATCCAAATGCAATAACACCCGCTCGACCTGGAAAAAGCCTTCATGAAGCTGGCTTTGCCGTTGATATTAATATTTCATGCATCCCTGCAAACAAAAGAAAGTTGGCAGTTAAATTAGCAGAAAAAGAGGGAATAAATTGGGGAGGATATTTCCGTCCAGTTCCAGATCCACCCCATTTCTATAAAAAAATACATGGCGGAATGGAAAAAAGAGCTGAGTTAATAGAAAGGGCACGATCTCAGTATAAGCTTTGGATAAGCTTGAGAAATTTTCTAAAGAAATTTCAATGGGGAAAAAATGATTAATAACCTTATAAAAATAAGAATTTTTTTAACATGTATTTTTTTATTATCTTTTTTTATAGGAAGTTGCTGTACTGATAACTCAGAAAATAAAAGTATCATTAATGAACAAGAAAATCGAAAAGCTCAAGCTATTCAAGATGAAACAAAAAGGAAAAATATTACTGAAGCACCAGATAAGCCTCTAATTATAAAAGAAAATACAATTCTATTCTTTGCTATTTCTCAGGCAGAATACAATCTTCTCGAAGAAAAGTTAAAATATGAAGTT
Organism: Candidatus Aminicenantota bacterium; assembly: GCA_011773465.1. GTDB lineage: Bacteria > Acidobacteriota > Aminicenantia > Aminicenantales > Aminicenantaceae > SOIV01. Next base: position 2,616 of record WVXO01000034.1, read on the forward strand.
GATGAGATATTATATGACTTTTATCGTTATGCAGAGAAGGCAATTGAAATATTAAAAAAATATGGATTTGACCCAAGTTTCTCAGGTTCAAAAAATATGATCTTCAAATATTCGACTGGAATTGAAGAAAGGATCAATATCAACACTAAAGAACATATTGTTGCGTTAATTCTATTTGGAAATAATAAGAAACCTAAAATATTCTATGGCGTTTTTCAAGATGATGAAATTCTGAAAAAAATTTCAGAATATTTTAACATTGATATTAAAGAATAAGAATAAGCAATCTATCAATAGATTAACAATCAATTCAACCTCAACAATAATCTGCTTTAGACCGCTCTTTTTAGTAAACAATAAATAGATTATTGAGAATAAGCTACGCGAAAGTAGAGGACAAGCTCATCGCAGAATACAGGCCCAAGGAGCAGGGGAATAAGTACTACTATAAATCGGATCAGGTGAATTCGATATGGATGGTTTACTCATCGATTAAATAAAGCTCTGGGCGATTTAATCAGGATAAATACAAAATTGTTTCTCGAAGAATTGAAGAACCATAAAGATATAGTTAATATTATAAGACGTGGTCCTCCTCTCTATCCAGTTGGAGATGAATATGTAGACCGGTTTGAAGCTCAGAAGTCAGAAATAAAGCTAAGAATTAAAGCACTTGAGAGCATCAAGGATAAAGACTTAATAGAAATAAGAGATGAGTGCATAAAAGTTTTGAAAGAGTTTCTAAAGTTTCTACGATAGAGCGGGCCAAATAGAGGTCTGCTTAATTGAATACCCAGGCTTTTGGGATAAATAAAATATTGTTTCCTACGGACATGATCCTTCACCTTTCGCGACATAGCGCTATTCTTGGCATTTAATCAGGAAATATCTATCTAACAGCCTATCTGATTCTGTCAGCAGCTCAGGAATTTTATATTTTCGAAGCTAAAGATTACGAGGGATACGGAGTTCATGCAGGACAGAAAGAAAAAAGCAGATCAATTAGGCTAAATTGGCTGTTAAAATGCAACTAAGGGATGCATCCGTACAACTGAAAAAGCGATGGCCGAAATAAGTGAACGTTTTTCAAAAAAAGATCCACTCACACACATAAAGGTAGAAAAATGATTTTATAATAGAAAATAATTCAATTTTGAAAAATTGGAGGAAAAGATGAGTAAAAAAGTGTGTGCAATTCTAATTATTTTTTTGCTTGTTTCTTTTTACTGCAGAAAATCAGATGAAAATAGAAATATGTTAGACGTGGCAAGGGAAAAATACACTTTTGTTAATGATTTTCTAAATTCTTTTTCTGAAGAAAAATTGATAATTGTAATGAATTTTATCAATAATCCAAATAAGTATTTTGATGCCATAAAAAAAATTCCTCGTTTATTTGCGTATTTTGAGGTTCTGAATAGGCTAGCCGAAACAGATAAAAATATGATGAAATGTCTTTTGTTTCTTTCTTAGATAAAAATTTTAATGAAGGTAAGTTGACAGAAAAAAGGCTAAAAATTCTAACATTTTTGCTTTTGAATGCACCTGGCTATTTTGGAGAAATAACAGTTGATAAATATTTAGAATTGTTTAAAGAATCCAATGATATATTTCTAGCATATCTCTCAAACAGAGCAGACTGGCAACAAGTAGTTGATTCGCTTGGCACGGGAGACTGGGGGTCATTTGTAGCTTCAGTGAAGAAATTGGGAGATTCAGGCTTTGAGGGAGAATTTAAAAGGTACGTTCTTGCTCCTCGAGAGAAAGAAGGAAAAAGAATTATTAAGTAAAAAAGATACAGAGAACTAATATAGTCCTTTGATAGCAAGTAGCTAAATCCTTAATGATATACTTGCAATCTTTATACACCATGAGATTTTGTCCAGCAGAGAGTTTCCATTTGAGTACTACCATTGGATGTCTTTCCTAGATTGTGATATTAGAAGCTTACAGATCATGAAGCACAGGATTATCGTTAAAAAAGACAGCTTTGGGAATTAAACACCTAAAGGTGAAATAAACTTAGGATAAAAGAGTTCCTCCTCCTCATCTTTTTTTCCACTACTTCTGTGAAAATCTCTGTTGAAATTTAGAAAATTTCTTTTGTAATAAATTGAACTATTTATATTTCTAGAATTTTGCACAATTTATGTGCACACATGCCGGCCGTTGTCAGCAAAAAGGGGGATTTGATGGGAATCATCAAAGGTGGGAACTCTCTCCAGCCGGCCAAAGGGAACCTTATTTATTATATCATATTTTGACAGTAAATTTTTCCTCTGCTATAAGTTTCTTAGTTGGAAGCTGGAGATAGAGCATGGTTAGGCTAGTGAGGCATTGCCAGACGAATGGGGCAGAAAAGGATAGGCCTAACCTAAACCTCTACGCCTGCTCTTTATTCTACCCCTAATACTTCTGATGATTAAGCTTACAATCGGCGCTTCGCTTAAGCCGAAACCGTTAGGCGAAATGAAGTGGTTGGAAATGTGGCACAAGCCACTTTATGGATTATTGAAGCTGCGTCGGCAAAGTAATATAAAATTGATAGAAGGGAGATGGTAAAATGGAGGAAAAAGCTTTGAAAGAAGTAAGGTTGGCCAGAGCCGCTGATGTCATGACCAAGAATGTGGTATACATTGACGGCAACGAGACGGCGGCCAATGCTATCAGGCTCATGAAGGAGAAAGGGGTCTCCAGCTTGGTAGTGAACCGAAGAGACCTCGAGGACGCGTGGGGGATTATGACCCGCAAGGATGTGGTTAGCAAGGTCGTCGATCCGGGGAGGGATCCCGATGTAGTCCACGTCTTTGAGATCATGACAAAGCCGCTCGTCATGGTCTCCCCTGGTCTCGAGCTGAAGTACTGCGCCAGACTGTTCAATCAGATTGGCATTAGGAGAGCGCCTGTTTTCGATGGTAAGGAGATTGTCGGGATTTTGAGTAACACCAATATCTTCTTCGCCATTGAAGTTTAACTACCGCTTCATTGTCGAAGTAAGGATTAGGAATTTCACCCAACGAACAGACCGACCCAGCCAAGTCAGCCTAACTATTTGGGTTCGATGATAGGCACGTTGCCTAACGCGGGCTTCCCTGCTAGCGTCAAAATCCGCCTCTTTCTTTTTGACCGAATATCATTGATTTGCAAAGGCCGCAGTGCGTAATATCGCCTAATAAAGAAAGACGGTTGAGAGGAAGGGGAATTCTCAATAACTTCGTCTCTTAACCTCAATCCATATCCCCCCAAGCAAGAATCAGCGAGAGATAAACTGGTCTTGGATATAGTGGGTTGATTAAAGAATTTGTCAGACATGCCCAAAAGCGAAATGAGGCGCTAGATTGACATCTAAGCAATAAAATCTTGACAAATAATAAGTGAATGCTTAAAGTATAAGCACCTCTGGGCAATAAGGTATCGGGGAAGAATAAATTGTCTTTACCCACAATAAAGAATCCCTTTTTCCAACAACTGCAATTGCAGTTTAAATAAATAAGTCGAGTCTGTGCCTTAAAAATAAAAAAAGGAGGTAACAACCGATGATCGGAATGAGTTTTTTAGCATGTGTAGTCTTAATTATTATCAGCATTGTAATCTCGGCGATATTGTTTTATGTCTTAAAGAAAAGAATTGGCAAAGGAATACAAGGCTTTATTGCTGAGATTTTTGTTGGTTGGGTAGGTGCTTGGCTAGGATGGATATGGGGGCATTGGTGGTTTAAATTTTGGGATGTTTATATTGTGCCCGCAATTATTGGTTCTGTGGCTACTATATGGATCGTTGCGGCATTATATCCTCCGAAAGAAGCTAAGTAAGCATTTTCTCTCCTATTTTTTGCCATTTTAATACAATAGCAGATCGTTTCACTTCAAAACTCCGCTTTAAATCCGTTTGGTTTATTATGAGGAGCGTCTGACTACGAATCAGAAGGTCGGGGGTTCAAATCCCCCTGCTGGTTCTCTTATTTCAGGGGTAGCTAGCGAAATTCTTTAAGTACCATTAAGCCAAAGTAAGCGGGTTTAAGCGAAATCTGTTACACATTTGTATATATTTCACGACATATTATTCAATGGCTCTTCAACCCAGCCAGTCTCTTTCTTGCATCCTCAACCTCAGCGAGACCAGGGTCAGCGTCTTTCCAGAGGTCAAGGAATTTCTCGTAATGCTCTAAAGCGTTAGCTTTATTGTCCAGCTCTTCGTAGATCGTACCGAGCATATAAAAGCTCTTGGCATAGATGTCTCCATACCACAGTCTGCCCGTTGTAAGGGAAATTATTCTTTCATATTCTTCCCGAGCCTTCTCCAAATCCCCTGATTTATAATAGGCTAGAGCTAAAGGATCAATAAATAGTGCATGTTCATCACCAAACGCGCTACGTTGAAAAGGTAACAAAGATATAGCTTCCTTAAAATATTCAATAGCTTTGGAAAATTTCCCTGCCTCAAGCTCTATCATACCTAACAAATGATGATAAAGTCTTATTTCTTTCTTGTTCATTCCTTTCTTGATCATCTCCTGAAGTTCATCTGCCATTCTCCGTGCTTCATCAATTGATTTCATTTGAAGGTAACTCAGTCCTTTCGAATATAAAATCCATCTCTGCGCGCCTAGGCTTTCCTCTTCAACAGCGCTGTTCCATGCTGTATTCAACTTTTCCAGAGCCTGCTCAGGATTGCCTAATAATTTTAAGTCCACATCTACTAAAAATAACTGCCAATCGCTTATCCATAGCTTTTCGCCAAGATTTTCTGCTAGCTCAAGTGCCTTTTTGGCCTGCGCTATTGAATCCTTGAATCTTCCCTTTAATAAATACAAACAAGCAAATCTACCCAGACCCCAATTAAAGTCAGATGGTTCTTTTTCCTCTAAAAGCTTCTGGTATTCCTCTTCTGCTTTAATCAAATTCCGGCTGTAAAGGTAAATGTCACCTTTTACCACAAAATTAGGACAGAAAGTGGGATTAAGGGAAATAGCTTTATTCACTTCTTCAAGGGCAAGATCATATTTACCTTGACAATGATAATTAAGCGCTAAACCCAAACGGATTACAGAATCATCTTGAAAATTATTTAGATAATTCTCAAGGACCTCCCTAGCCTCATCGTATAATCCTTTGGCTTTATATGCTGATGCTTGATTCAGATAGGAGAAATAAGCTTCATCTTTGTTCAGGATTAGCACCTCAAATCGTTCTATTGCCTTATCCCATTCTTCTAAATTGCTATATAACAACCCTAGGCCGTTATTTCCTTTTAAATCGTTGGGATAAAGCTGCAATAATTTATTAAAGGCCTCAATGGCTTTATCATACGTCTTTTCTGATAAGCTATAGTAATCTGTCTGGATCCAATAGCGCTCTCTATCAGATACTCGATCACTAAATTCTAAGGCTTTTTGCAAATAATTCCTCTGCCTAGCTCTATAACCCAGATTACTATAAGCCATCGCCATTCCTCTATAGGCCATTGCAAACTCAGGATCTACTGCTACTGCTTTCTCGTAAAATGGGATAGCTTCACTATCTTCTCCCGTGTTGTGATACTTTCTTGCCTCACTATAATATTTATACGCTTCAGGAGAGCTGGTGGTGATCTTCCCTACTTCCCTGTCCAAGTCGCTGGCCATCTCTTCTGCAGAAAGCTTGAAATTTTCCTTAATTTTCCTTGTCAACTGGTCCACCATAGAGAAGATACTCCCTTCGCCTTTTCCCGCTACTGACTCTGAACCAATGAGTTCTCCTGTACTTGCTTCCTGAAGCATGACATTGATTCTGAATTCATCATCCGCCTTGGCATATGCTCCCTGCAATATGTGATTAACTCTGCCTTGAGCTGCCACTTTTTCCAGAACTTCAGAAGAATAAGTTTCTGCTTCTAGTTGGTTCAATTGGCTGAGGATATTGAAGAGCTTATCTTCACTCAACACCCTGATATGTTTGGATTGAGTGAGGTCTGCAATCAACAAATTAGAAAGCATTGTTCTCCAGTGTTCTAAATTTTCATCTCCAGTGTTGTTCTTAAAGTACATGACAGCAAGAGAAGGTTTATCAGATGGGATAGGGATAACCTCCTTTGAGGGAAGGAGTTGCCAAATAATTATTGCTGCGATTATAAGGGCAATAACAACTAAAGCAGGAATGAAAAGCTTCTTCAAGCCAAATGTTACTGTTATCTCTCTCGAAGTGAGGGGCTTTCGCTTGGGGATCTCTATTTCAGTCGTTGGGATACCTTTTTCTATCCTGGTGAGTTCTGCCCGCACTTCCCCTGCGCTCTGGTATCTTTTTTCTCTATCTTTCTCCAGGCAGCGAAGGATAACAAGGTTGAGGTCTTCTGGAAGCTGGGTGTTTAGTTCTTTAGGATCTTTTGGTTCCTCACTCCTGTGCTTCACTCCAATCGTGAACGGTGTATCTCCTTCAAAAGGAACTCTCCCGGTTACCATCTCATACAGGATTACTCCAAGCGAATAAATGTCTGAACGCTGGTCGACTTCCTTGCCCTCTACCTGCTCAGGTGACATATATTCAGGTGTGCCAATCATCACTCCTGTGGCTGTTATCCCTTTTGTCTTTAGGGAACGGGCTATCCCGAAATCCATGATTCTTGCATTCCCATCTTCATCAACCATCACGTTCTGGGGCTTTAAATCACGATGAATGACTCCTAAGCGGTGAGCCTCAGCCAGACCTTCGCAGACCTGCTTGGCTATGAAAATCGTCTTCCCCGAACTCAACTGCCCCATCATCCTGATCATGCTCTTCAAATCTTTTCCATCCACATATTCCATGGTGATGTAATGCGCACCTTCCTCTTTATTCAAGTCATACATCTGGCAGACATTCTTATGCCTGATTTTACGGGCAAACTTCAGCTCGTTCCTGAAGCGTTCGATCGTCTTTTTGTCAGCAGCTATCTCGGGCTTCAGGAGCTTAATCGCCACCTTCTCTTTAAGGTCAGTATCCTGAGCCTTGTAGACTTTACCCATACCTCCCTTGCCCAGCTCTTCGATGATCTGGTATCTTCCTGCAAAGGTGGAGCCTGTGGTTAGTTCTTCTTTAGGAGTTTCGAGGGTCTCAGTGACAGGGATTTCTTTCGATGTAGGAAGCGGCGTTGCGCACTTCTTACAGAATTCGGAGTCAGAGGTGTTCTCGGTGTTGCATTTAGGACACTTTACGCCCATTGTTCCCTCAGCTTACGTGGCAATAGCATAATAATTTATGAGAGGAGTGTCAAATCAAATATAGACTTGTGTCAACGCAAAGCAATACCAGGGTCAGCGTCCTTCCAGAGATCGAGGAATTTTCTATGCAAGAATCATTTCAAGCTCAGTATCTACTATTTCTAGAAACTCCAACCATCTACGCCAAGCTCTGCTATGATTGTTCCACTCAACGGAATTTTATGAATGTCCCTGAGGATGAGGAGCGTGCGGCTGATTGTCACGGGAGAAAGTAACTTATGTTTAGACATCTTGTACTCATCAATACAGTTGCATTATGTCCATATTTCCATAGAAAAATGCATATACTTGACAGCGAAGAAGACGTCGATCTTTTAATGAAACAGGCATCAATGATCCAATAGAAGGATATTATAAATCTATTATTGATAAAAAAAACTTATAAAATTTCTCTTTTGTGATGGCAGATATGATTGATTTAATTCCTGGTTTTACGTTAGCTTTTCGTCATGAGGAATGTTCTCCCAGATTTCTGTATCCTCGAAGTGATCGAGATCGAGTGCCTTAGCCTCGACCTGCCGGGAAAACACGACTTGTGCAAGCGCATCCATCAAGGTTTTTAAGTCGGTTTTCTCTGATAGCTTCTCGTTAATGCGATGATCCAATAGCTTCATGACTCCGATCGTCACTGGAAGGACATGTTCACCTATATCCTTGAATCCCGTCATAAGCTCTTTGTCGAATCTTTCCTCATCCCAGTGAGAGTATCGGGTGCCTGGCCCGTGTTCGGTCTCGACGACCATGTCCTGTAGTGCACCAAGCTTAGCGATTGCATTACTAGAGAACAAGCCTGTTTCGGAATCAAAGAGGTCCCTCCACTTATCCCAGCCAAAGCCAAGCGTGTGACCGATTTCGTGGATAATCGTCCCGGAGATATCATTGTCCTTGAACTCCGACATGTACTTGGTATTAAACTCGACGACGCCATAGACAACACCCTCCTTCTTGTAGGGCTTGTATGCCCTGGCAATCGTGGTGCCCGCCGAGGTAAATATACCCAGTCGGATTACTATCGAGGACTTAGGAATGATGAATCGATTCCAGAAGTTGCACGCGATCCTGGCACACCGTTTTAGTTTTCCGTCGGAATCACTGACTATCTTATACGTGATCAAGTTCGCAGCGGGTTCAACGCGAAGAACAGTGATAGCCTGCCGAAGAAGTGGTATGCACGTCTGGATCGCTTGAACGCGCGCTATCTCATCGGGCGTGAGTTCTCGCCCCTTAGTCTCTATTTGCGCAACTTCCTGAGTGAGTTGTTCAATGAGCTTCTCAAGTATTTCCATTTGTTTCCCTTTTTTCTTACTATGAAATAAACAATTAATTAACGATTGTCTAATATTTTCGATGTAATGTCGTTTCTTGTCGCTTTATGTCGCTTTTTGTCGTGCCCAGAAGGAGATTTATAAATTGGAAATATGTTATATTAACTGTAAGCTTGCTTAGCTGGCTGGGCAAGATCCCGTCATTGGACATTTACCCATATTCCCCTTTTGCTTGTTTCCCTAAACAGCCAGCGTATGCTGTAATCCCTCCCATTAAGACTCCGTGACTCCCAGAGATTAAAGCATAGAGATTACTTACGAGAAAAACAAGAAATTTATTTGACCAGAAGGGATTTGAGGAAGACGACAAGAGAGCTGGAGAAGTGTTTCTAGACTTTCTCTGCTGGTAACCTAGATTGACACACCTTCACCCTCTGGAATACTATAAAACCAAAGTAAAAGAGGAGGTGTTTATGTGCGAAAAAAAGATAAATTTAAAATTTGTTAAGGCCATTTTAGATGCTTTTTTTGAACACTCCAACGGCGAATATCTCCTCATCGCCAAGTATCCGATTGGTAAGCGTAGCAAGATGAGATTCAAGTCATTCTGGAAAGGTGAACCAAAGGCACTTATAAAAGCATTTATGGATACCGAGAAATAATCGCTCTCTAGAGAGATCATTTAGGAGGTTATGGCGAGCACAGAAATGCCAAGTCAGACAAGACTTACAATTGAATTTATAAAAATCCGACTTGAGTCTCTTAAACACCAATACGATTACTTCAAAAATATGACAACGCTCAATATAGGTGCTTTTATCCTTGTGGTGGCTTTCATGGAACGTGCGTTTAAGAATCCAATTTGGAGAGAAGTTCTTCTGGTGTCTCTAGTTTATTTTTCAGTTTCGTTGTCTTTTTCAGAATCGAGAAGCCAGGGCTTTAGGGGATTTGGCTCCCAGTGGCCTCAATTACTTTTCAACCCAGCTAGCCTATTCTTGGCATTCTCAACTTCAGCTATACCAGGGTCGGCGTCTTTCCAGAGGTCGAGGAATTCTGAAACCATCGCTAAGGATATATCACAAGTGGTTCGAATTTAGCTGAAACGGAACAATACCCAGAAGTAAAAAAAATCAGCCAGAATCGTGATTCTAATATGAATTCGATGAAGATCAATTTTGAATTATTCTTGCCTCTTTTAATTCCTCATTTCTTTCCTTTACGGCCTCACTGAGATCCTGGCCAATCCCACCGGCCATTGGAGTTACACCTGTAATCCTATTGTTATATCCAACGTCAATATAGGTATTATGTCCTATTCCAGAGCCGACAACTAGATTATCGTGAGTTCCATAATAAAGATAAAAATGACAATAATAAGGTGAGAATTGGCTTACGTTGTTCGCTTGTAGAGTTATATGATGGGCATATACAAAATATCCACCGTCAGGAATGTAATTCCACCAATCTAACAAGAATGCAAAGCGGCCTGACCCGCTTATTTTATTCTGCCCATAATAACAGTCATGAGCTACTGTATAAATTCCTACGCGACTCCCTGGTGCCATATGAATCTCATTCTTGCTTACTGTATGTCCAAAGCTTGCATCGCCAGCAATATAGATGCCAAAATAACTTATATCAATTAGTTTATTTCCTTCAATAACAGCTCCTTCTGCCTCGTGTCTTATTCCGTAACGCCAACGTCCTAAAATAAATATTCCACGCATACAATCGAACAGAGAATTGTTAGATATAACAGTTCCTTTTCTTGCATATCTATTATCTATTCCCCAACCTTCACAAATTATCGTATTTTGTTGAACAACAACATTTGTGGTCATGGCAAGGTAGACACCCCTCCTAACAGAATTAATTTTATTTCCAAGAATTTGAACGTGCGAATCATCAGGCTGCCAATCTTCGTGGTTCTCGCTCCACCACCAATCTATAAACATTCCCATCCTACCTGTAGACATTTCATTATTCTGAATTAAAATATTCCCTCTTACGTTGGATAATGAGACAGCATCACGATGAATATCAGTAAATGTACAATTTTTTACAGTAATATTTCTGGCATTCGGCTCTGCAATATAATGTTCTCCTGGAGGAATAATAAGATAAGCAGCATTGATAACCCTTAAAAAAGTTTGAAAATTTAGACCATCAAAAGTAACATCATTATCTAAATTCAAATCCACAACATAAAAAGCATTCACTCCTTCTGGATCATCTCCAGTGGGATCTACGCTTTCGCGGCCAACAATTAAAGTATCAAGCTCTCCTTTTATGATGAGACTCTTATCGATGATATTAATTGCTCCTTCGTTATCTCCTCTTTTCGTTAAAGGAGCACTGCTCCAATCATAAGTTCCTGCATGAAAATAGATGGAGTCTCCATCTGAAGCTGAATCAACCACAGCCTGAATTTCTGCTCGAGTCATTGCAGGATAGACATCCCAGGTTTCAGCAATGGCCGTATTTCCAAAGATTAGGAAAATCATGGAAGAAATTGCAAAAAAGATTGAAATTTGTTTCTGGAATCCTTTTGACATTTTCCCCTCCTTATTTTAATTCTGACACAATCAGCTTTTAGTTTTTCATTTTCCTATTAATCTCACCTCCTTATTTGATTTTTTAAGGCATAAATCTACCTTATCTATTTAAATTGCTATTGCAATTGTTGGAGAGTAGGATTTTATCTTATGTCGTGCTGACAATTTATCCTCTTTCCAAACCTCTGATACCTTCATAATTTTAATAACCTTAATGTCATAAATATCCACTGATACATCAGCTCCTGTTCCTGAATCCAATAAAAGAAGCGAATTTGGCTTAACTGTGATTAGTTCCCCTTCTATTAGTTGTCCGTTCTTTTTTATGACTATGAGCTTAGCTCCTCGTCTTTCTTTAGCAGACAGATTTACAGAAAGCATCATTAAAGAGAAAACAAGAAACAATGCTATGAATTTTTTGCCCTTTTTCACCTTGATTCTCCTCTGCTAATTTAAGCTTTAGTAAGAGGAAAGTTGTCAAAGCTTTGTTAAAAGTTTGTTAAAAGTTTGTTAAGATTTTATCTCCTTATGAGAATTTCTCTCCCCCCAACTGTCTCCCCTAATGAGGTGCTAATTACGCTCTGCCGTCTTTTTCAACCATCGGGAAGCCAGGGCTTTAGGGTCTTTGGCTTCCAATCATCTTTCCCCGTCTTGGCAAAATTAGCTTTTAGTTAATTGTTCAGCATACTCTTCTTCGGCTTGCTCTTCAGCACGTTTTATTACTTTAGCTTGTGTGTCGTCTAATTCCATTGAGTCTAATTTTAAAGAGTATTTATCTGACATTTTTATCTGTAGGTATGTCAGACCCTCCTGGACACTTTGTGTTATTTTGTAAGCTACAAAAAGGAGCTCTGGGATATGCAAAAAGAAGTCAAAGAGGCATTCAGAGTCCGTTTCAAATGGACAGTTCTTGAATATGCCAAAGTTTGTCGCACTGTAGCCGAGGCTTGTCGTGAATTCGAAGTACCGAGGTCAACGTTTTATAACTGGAAAA
>WVXO01000007.1:0-102561 GCA_011773465.1 Candidatus Aminicenantota bacterium
CATAGGTAAACTCAGGGATGAGCTGCTCAATGGGGAGATCTTTGACACATTATTGGAGGCGCTGGCGGGATAGCCCGGCAATTCGATCATATTGGTGACTTTATGGTCAGATTTGAAACTTTACGAAATCTAGCAATCGATCTCGGAGTGACTATAGCGCGCAAAGGATTCAAGAATATATTCATCATTCATTCTCATGGAGGTCCCTTGCATAATGTCGCTTTTAATGATGCGGCTGCTTTCGTCAGCGAGACATACAACACAAGGATGATACACATAACCGGTCTAGTCTTCGGCGAAGGTTTTTACACCGAGGAGGTAATAAAGAAGTACCTAGGAGAGGATTGGTTGGAAAGATATGGGATGGCAGGCCACGCTTGTGCAGCGGAAACTTCTGCGAATCTCTACCTATGTGGCAACCTGGTCAAACCAGTATACAAGGACTTACCGCCTTTTGTAACAAAGGATTTCGGTGAGTTTCTTCGAGCATACGAAAGAGCCGACTGGCAAGGCTATTGGAATGCGCCCGCACAAGCATCAAAAGAAATGGGAAAAGAGTTAGTGAATGAATTTGTAGAGCGAAGTTTTCGAATCGCGGAAAAAGCTCTTGCAGGGGAAGATCTATCAACACTACCTGTGTATCCTACCAATTTGCCTTCGATGCCTGAAGCGATCGACTTGATAAAAAAAGAACAGGAAATCTATGAGAACCAAAAAGCCCAAATTGAAAAATGGCTGAAAAAAAGGGAAGACATTAATACTCCTTCAAAACATCAAGATTTTAACTAAAATAGAAAGAAATAATCAGTGGGAAGGGCAACATGAAAAAACTTATCATTATTCTATCCATGGCTCTGATTTTATGCTTTATGGTCGGCTGCCAGGACAAAGAAGCGATGGCAGAGCTTGAAGAATTCAAAGCCCAGGCAGCAGTTGAGGAAGCGAATAAGGCTTTTGCTACACGGTACAATGAAGCATGGGAAAGTGGCGATTTAGAAGCAATAAAGGAAATCTTTTTCCTGACTTTGTATGGCATGCATCGGACGGAGGCGATTATTCCTCAGAAGAAATAATAGAGATTAATAGAAAGGCTATTGAGCAGCATAAGACAGCATTTCCTGATATGACTTTTATTAACGAAGATGTAATCGTAAAAGGAGACAAGGTAATAACGAGGTATGCCCTCAGGGGTACTCATACAGGGGACGTTGAAGGAATCCCTGCTACAGGCAATAAGATTGAATTTAGTGGCATTGAAATAATACGAATTGAAAATCGAAAAATTGCTGAAAGTTGGGAAGAAAATAACCTTTTAAGGTTTTATCAGCAACTCGGCATGGAGCTTAAGCCGAAGGAGGGGGAGAAATAGATAATCACCCTCTGAGCAGAACTTGATTTGACACCTGCTGCCAATTCAAGTGTTGGTCAATCCAACTTTTCAATCCATTTTTACCCGCACAGCAATATCTATCTTGATGGACAAATCGGGCAAGCACAGAACCAAAAGAGAAGACAGGCAACTTTTTAAATCGGGGCATCTTTAGACCTCTATATAGACACTAAATGAACTCTCTCCATTATGCTAAAAATATTTTGTATCATAAAACTGACTATCTTCTATAGGCTTCATTGTGTTGTATATTAGATATGGGCATCAAACTAAAATATAAGAGCCTCTATCTATCTTTATCAACTGGCAGAATACTATTGACAGGATTTCTCAAGAGTGTTATGTGTTTGCTATTTGCAAATAAACTAACAAGGAGGTTAAGATGAAAAAAGTGATATATTTAAGCATTTTCTTTGCTCTGTTGCTGGTTTTTAATACGGCGTGTAAAGGGCCAACAGGACCAGCAGGGTCTCAAGGGGACCAAGGGAATCCAGCGAATCCGAGTGCTGTGGTTCTGTCAACACCGCGGTTCAACAGTACCACAGCATCAGCGGAAATTGTATGGACAATCAATGTGGATGGTAACTTCTCTGAATACAGGTTATATCGTTCAGACACTCCAGGAGTGACAGAGAGTTCCACATTGGTCACAACCGTTACCAACAGGTATTCCTCTTTTTACGTGGATGTGTTTGGCTCAAAGCCCACGAATTATTTCTACTATAAGGTTTATGCCTACAACATTCCAGGAGCATCTACTCCGAGCAATGAGGTAATTCTTACAGGGCTGTATATTTTCAAACTTTCATTCGGAAGTTCCGGGACTGGAGATGGAGAGTTAGACTATCCCACAGATGTTGCTGTAGATGATAGTGGAAATATTTATGTTGCTGATGGTTTTAACTACCGAATACAAAAATTTGATTCTGATGGAAATTACCTAGATCAGTGGGGTTCCTTAGGTACTGGAGACGGCCAATTTGATCGCCCCAGTTCTATTGAATATGCACCTGATGGATATCTTTATGTAGGGGACTTCGGGAATAACAGGATACAGATATTTGATACTGATGGAAATTATATTGACAAATTTTCCACCACGGGTAGTCCAGGGGACAGTTTTATTGCTGAGAACGGAGATATCTATGTACCTGACCGAACCAACCATGTGGTAAGATGGTTTGATTACACATTTGCCCCAGTGCTTACATGGGGTATCCTTGGTTCTGGAAATGGTCAGTTCAATGGACCAATTGACATTGGGGCAAGCCTAGACGGCGGAAGATTGTATGTTCTCGATAGCGGCAACGGTCGTGTTCAGGCATTCACAAATAATGGTGTATACCTAAGCCAGTTTAGTGGTCCTGGAACAGCCCCAGGCCAATGTGATAATTGTGGGGGACTTGCTGTGGACAACTACGGGCTTGTGTATGTAACAGACTGGTTTGAAGGGATGATTCAGATATACGATGAGTACGGAGGATTCATTGAGGAGTTTGTTGTTCCTGGGATTAGCCCTGGAATCTGGGGAGTTTGTTTTGATATAGATAATAATCTATATGTTGTGGATTCATGGAATAATGTGGTCCATGTCTTTGGACCATAGGAATTAAAATAAGGAGCATATCAGGCTGAAATACAGTACTTCTTAATCCTGCCAATGTTTTAAAAATTTTTTATATTATTACGCAGTTTTCTAGGAACTTTTCAATCCATTCTTACTTACATAGATACAAGCAATCACTCAATCCTCTTATCTCAATCAAGAGTTTCGGGGCAAAGACTATAACAAACCCACTTTTATCATCTTAAGTAGTATATATACTCCTTAAGACAGACTCCCCATATGCTAAAAAATATCCCATATTTTATAGCCCTGATTCCATATCAATAATCTCCTACCAGACCGCAAATGCTTTGAAACTATCTCTGTGTTCAAGCCGTGATTATCATTAAAGAATTAATACCATGGGGGGTAACGGGTGGTCATTTGGGCTTTCCCTTGATACTGGGCATCCTGGCATGATAGCACAGAGAAGCCATAGCCTTATACTCAGCTATAGGCAGAGGATAGAGGGAGGGGTCTAAATCTTACTTGGTATTTATAGGCATGGTGAGGGCTTGGGACTTGGGGGAATCAGATATTTAGACGGAGACAATGAGGATTATCATGGTTTCTAATATCCCATTTTGTAATTTAAATACCCCATTATTGACTTTTGCTATTCCAAATTAAGGTAAATTCTAAGGGCTTTATCCCGCAAGTTAAGAAATAATACGGGAAAGACTCAAAAAGGGACTTCTCTTGGGGTAGTTAGTTGACATAATCGATAAACTGCGACGCAGATCGCCCTGTCGTTTTTGGGAGTATTGACTTGAGCGGCGAAGGTCACGCTAGCACGGGATAAAGTGTTTAAGTGTGGATGATTGATGTTTCTACTCAGTTATGAATCCTTTGCTGACTCCGTCCTTGACTACTTTTTCAAGCTCCTGAATGTAGCTCTCGCATAAAGTCAGGACATCCTGATCTCCAGTCCAGTCACGAAATTTGTATTTGACTTCTACCTTTGCTGGAACATCATGCTTCTTTTGTTTTACTGGTCGGGGTGTAGGTTTCTTCGGTGAGCCTCGTGCAATCACCTTTCCGCTCTTGTCTCTTACTTCGTCCTCCAATGAACCAGAAAAACCTATAACTTCATGGACTTCTACATGATAATGTGCTTGAGGTTTGACTGGGTCTATGTGAATGTTGTTGTCTCGCTTGTCTTTTAAAAATCCTGTTATCTCACTTCCTGACACAGAATTCTCGTACCACCTCATCTCTCTTGTCCTCGCCCTCTTCACTTCCTCGTATGCGTACTGGAGTACTGAACGCGCGGCTGAAAGGAAGGCACTAAGGTTAAACTCAAAATTCTCTCTATTGTCCTGCTCCTCTTTCATCCGGGCTAGGAAGTATTCCGCTTCTTTGATTTTGGCTTTTTTTCTCATTCTTTGACCTCCCTTTATCTGACACGAACATTATCTCCACCAGATGAAGTGACCACACAGTCGAAACTGCCGGGTTGTCTGGCGGCGTTATTCTGCCATTGGAGAGGACGGAGATTTCTAAGATCATCTGTACCACCTTCTGATTCTAATTTTATGTGGTCAATCTCCCACCCGTACTGAGAGTCTCTATTTCCATAATGGTCTCGGCGAATCCAAGCCTTACAGACATCCCATCGGAACAGATTTGGGTCATTGTTTGATACAACCGTACCTTTTTCCCATACTTGCTGAATAGTCTCATCAGTAAAAGGCATACCAACCTCCTTAATTAAAATTTTGATGCTGACAAATTCTAAGTGATTTTACTCTCAGGCTCTCGTAAAGTCAAATGAGAAGGGAGAGACCTCTCTCCGCATGATAGACTGATGGCGGAGTATAAGAATTTGGCATGAATTTTGCAACGATTCGCAACCATCCTTGACAATAACTCGATAAAGAAGTACTTTAATAATTGTAAAGAAGCTCACGCTGCAGCTGAGTAGAGTTCGTGGGGCCGGTTATTAGAAACAGCTCATGATTTGCACTTGAGTATGCCGGTGCGATGCCGGTCGGCTCCACAAAACATCACCCCCTACGATTAAAAAATCACCCTTGACATTTTTCTCAAAGTATGACAACAATAATTTGCTCAAGTGCAAATCATGATGTGTTTCTTGCACATCGGCGCGGCCAGGCTTTCGGGCTTGGCCTTTTTATTATAGACCCCTCCGCGCGTCACATCTCACGTCACAGATTTTGCCTAAACTTGCCTAACTATGAGTACGGTTGACCACGCCAAAATGAGGACTTAACAGAGGAAAGGCTGGTACGCCCGGCAGGATTCGAACCTACGACCTTCTGATTCGTAGTCAGACGCTCTATATATATAGACTATCCCCACGTCACACACGCGTAACAAAAAGTGCTTAATAATGCTTAATGGTGCTTAAACCTATCCCACAAGAATCTAATGCTTATTGGGTCTTTTTACTCATAAACCTTGCTTTTTAAGGGGAAAATCTCTATAGTATAAAAAAACTAGATAGTTTTTTAGGGAAAGAATGAATTTTTTTTCAAAAAAGGAACAAAGTTTCCCCCCAATTCAGGAGTCATTTTATGTTAGAAAAAATTAAAGCCAGGATAATGGATTCCCGTAAGATAAAAAGAGCCATCCAACGAATGACCACTGAAATCATTGAACGCAACCGCAACCTGAAGAATTTGGTTATCGTCGGGATAAGGACAAGAGGCATTTATCTGGGAAAGAGAATATCGAAATTAATCAAGGAGCTAGAAAAGAGGGATATTCCAGTAGGGGTTTTGGACATAACGCTCTATCGAGATGATTTCTCTGAATCAGAAGCTCAGCATATGGTTAAGAAGACAGATATAAATTTTTCTGTAGCTAAAAAAGATGTCCTTCTTGTGGATGACGTTCTCTTTACTGGAAGAACAATCCGGGCTGCCATGGACAGCTTGATCGACTTGGGGCGGCCCAAGACAATTCAGCTTCTTGTCCTCATCGACCGCGGTCATCGTGAGCTGCCTATCAGAGCTGATTACGTAGGGAAATTTCTTCCGACCTCAAAGCGAGAGGTTGTCCAAGTCCAGCTCAAAGAAATCGACAAAATCGATGAGGTCCTTATCACAGAGCCTCCTGGAGTGAAATAGGAAAAGGAAATTGGACTTCAAACATAAACATCTTCTCGGTATCCAGGGCCTAACTCCTTCAGAAATTATTACCGTGCTGGATACAGCAGAATCCTTTTATGAAATTTCTACCCGAGAGGTAAAGAAAGTCCCAACTTTAAGAGGGAAAACCATAATCAACCTCTTCTTTGAACCCAGCACCCGGACTAGGAGTTCTTTCGAGCTGGCAGCAAAAAGATTGAGCGCAGATATTGTTAATTTTAATCAGGACGCAAGCAGCACAGTTAAGGGAGAAAGTTTGAAAGACACCATTTTAAACCTCGAAGCCATGAATCCCGATGCTATAATAATCAGACATTCTTGCTCAGGAGTTCCCCACTTTGCCACTACCTTCTGTCAGTCCCACATCATAAACGCGGGCGATGGATCTCACGAGCATCCCACCCAGGCACTTCTTGACGCCTTCACGATAAGACAGGAAAAAAAGAATTTTAAAGACCTGAAAGTTACAATTGTTGGAGACATCCTTCACAGTCGAGTCGCACGATCCAACATCTTTCTCCTCCGAAAACTTGGAGTAAGAGTCGTTCTTATTGGCCCCCCTCCTCTAGTTCCCCTGGAATTAAAGAAATTTGGAGTTGACATAGACTTCAACATCGATAGAGCTCTGGAAGGAGCAGATGTGATCATGATGCTCAGAATCCAGCTGGAAAGGCAGCAAAAAAACTACTTCCCATCTATTCGGGAATACAGAAATCTTTACAGTCTGACTGAAAAAAGATTCCGGCGCGCAAAAAAGAGCGCAATTATAATGCATCCTGGTCCTATAAATAGGGGTGTCGAAATCTCAGCAGATATGGCTGATTCGGCGAAATCCGTCATACTCAAGCAGGTAGAAAACGGGATTGCGGTCAGGATGGCGGTTCTCTACCTTTTGCTGGGAGGAAAAGATCGTGAAGCTTTTGATTAAGAACGGAAGAGTCATTGATCCCTCTTCGGGAAAAGACGCTAAGTTAGATCTCTTAATAGAAAAGGGGAAAATTGCTGAGATAAAAGCAAAAATCGCGACTAAGGGAGCAAAAATCATCGATGCCTCAAGGTTAGTAGTCGCTCCAGGCTTTATAGACATGCATGCCCATCTTCGAGAGCCAGGCCAGGAGGATAAAGAAACCATTGAGACCGGGGCTCTTGCTGCAGCCAAAGGAGGTTTCACTTCTGTCGCCTGCATGCCTAACACTGATCCTATTAATGATAATCGTGGGTTGACAGAGTATATTCTCTCTGAGGCAAAGAAAAGAGCTGTTGTCAATATCTTTCCCATAGCATCCATAACAAAAGGACAAAGAGGCGAAGAACTAACAGATATGGCTGACTTAGTGGATGCAGGAGCTGTTGCTTTTTCTGACGACGGTCAATCTGTAAAAGACAGTCAGCTCATGCGTCGTGCTCTGGAATATTCAAAACCTCTAAACACTCTTATCATTGAGCACTGCGAGGATAAGAACCTAAGCAGTGAAGGTGTAATGCACGAGGGTTATTATTCTTATCTCTTTGGTCTAGAAGGCATCCCAGCTTCATCTGAGGAGATAATAGTTGCTCGAGACACAATTCTTGCCCAAGAGGCTGAGGCAAATATTCATATTGCACATTTGAGTACCAAAGGAGCTGTGGACATTGTCAGAAATGCAAAGAAAAAAAAGATAAAAGTCACAACAGAAGTTGCTCCCCATCATCTTATTTTGACCGATTCCTATCTTGAAGGTTATGACACGAGCCTGAAAGTAAATCCTCCCCTTAGAAGCAAAGAAGATATCCAAGCTTTAATTCAAGCAGTTAAGGAAGGAATTGTGGATGTCTTTGCTACTGACCATGCTCCTCATACGCCGGATGAAAAGGACGTTGAATTTGATAAAGCCCCCTGTGGCATAAACGGTCTAGAAACAGCCGTTTCTCTACTTCTGGATAGGCTTGTGAGCAAAAATATCATTTCACTCAATAAATTCATTAAAATGATATCCACTACTCCCTCTCTATTTCTTGGACTCGAAAACAAGGGGAAAATATGTGTGGGAGCCGACGCTGATTTGACCATCTTGGATCTTCACAAAGAAATTGTTGTTGATGTCAATACCTTTAAATCAAAAAGCAGGAATAATCCTTTTCAAGGCTGGAAATTGAAAGGAACTCCGGCAATGACAATCGTTGGAGGAAAAATCGTATATCCTTTCTCTTCTTAAAAAAGCTTATATAAGATAGGAATCGAACCAGGAGGAAAAATAAGTTTCTTCATGAAAATAAATATCCCCCTCTTCGAAAAAAAGCTAGGCTATCGTTTCAAAGACAAGTCTCTTCTAATCCAAGCCCTGACCCACAGTTCTTACGCTTACGAAAATCCACAAAGTGTGGAATCGGACAATGAAACTTTAGAATTCTTAGGAGATTCTGTTCTTGGCCTCGTCATTGCTGACTACCTCCTTACCACCTATCCTCATACATCCGAAGGTGAGCTCTCCAAGCTCAAATCCTCTGCAGCAAAAACGTCTTCGCTTTCTTCCTTCAGCAAGAAAATAAAGCTTGACAAAAATATACTCTTGGGCAAGGGGGAGGAAAAAAGCGGAGGGAGGAAAAAAAAGACTATTTTAGCCGGAGCCTTCGAAGCAGTAGTAGCAGCTATCTATATAGACGGTGGACTTGATGCCGCCAGAAATTTTCTGCATACTCTCCTTGATTCTCTTTTCAAAAAAATAAGGGCCCATAGTCACTTAATCAACAACTATAAATCAGCTCTGCAAGAATATCTCCAGAGGGAAAATCTCCCTGCTCCTGTTTATAAGACCATCACAACAATGGGACCCGACCATAAGAAAAACTTTGTGGTTGAAGTTTTCTTCGAAAAGGAATCTCTGGCAAAGGCAAAAGGCAATTCCAAAAAGAAAGCTGAACAAAAAGCTGCTCAAAAAGCCCTAAAGAATTTTTTTGGGAAAAAAATGAAGGCATTCACCTCTGATACATTCATCATGAAGAAAAGAAGATGATTGAATCTTACGATTTTGGCCGAATGAATGTGGATGGTCGCACATACACCTCTGACCTTATCATTTTTCCAGACAGAATAAATGAGTCCTGGTGGCGAAAATCTGGTCATAACCTTTGCCTCGAAGACATTGAAGATGTCCTCAAGGAGAAGCCTGAAGTCTTCGTAGTCGGCACCGGTTTCTACGGTATAGTGAGCGTGGAAGAAGAAGTGAAAAGTCAAGCTCAATCTCAGGGGATAGAGCTTATCATCGAAAATACAAAAAAGGCTGTTCAAAGTTTCAACAAATTCGCTTCCAAAAAAAAGACGATCGGTGCCTTCCACTTGACCTGTTAAGTGCCTGATTATTTCTTTATAATTTTAAAAGCGCACTCTTTAACCTGTCTCAAATGGCTAAATGCTCTAAATGTAAAAAAAGAAAGGGAAAAAGGCAATGCGTTGCCCTAGGAGATTACCTGTGCAGCCTTTGCTGCGGTCTCCTCAGGGAAAAAGAAATACACTGCCCTCAAAGCTGTACCTTTCTCGAGAAACACAAACCCTACCAGGAGCAGCGAATTATTGAAAAGAAGCCAGCAACCTTCCCAAGAGCTCTTTCCCCAGAAGAAGACATTTTGAATGATGAGAGGATGGCCTGGCTTGCTGTCCATATAGAAGCACCTTTGAAAGAATACGCAGAAAAAAAAGAGGATTTTACTGATAAGGAAGCCCTTTTATCTCTGCAGTATGCCAGAGAAAAGATTGAAAAAGAAAAAGGACTTCTCATCACTCAAGAAGAAAAAATCAAGCCAAAAAACGAAATCGGAGAGGCGATCTTTCAGAATATAGAAAGATGCCGATACGAACGAAAGATCATCCTCCCGGGAGAAGTGGCGACCTATAAGAGAGAAGAAAAAATCCAGTGCCTGGAGCGGATCATATTTGGAGTCAAATTCTGGGCAAGGGGAGACTTCGACGGCAGAAATTATATCGAACAGGTCCTAAGGCGCTTCGCCAGAATAAAGGATCTATCCCGCCAGAAAAAAATCATCACTACTTCTTGATTTAAATTCCTATATTCCATTTTATGATTATAGATATCAAGCTTTAATGACAAATAAGCCAAGGTGAACTACTAAAATGGAAGGTGCAAACCTTTTCCTGAAGATGTGGGGAAAAATTGGGGTTTGGTTCTCTTATTTAAGAATCTACTTGCTTTTTCAAATTGACTGCTAGGTTAATTTTTCAGGATATTATCAATCTATTTCACACATTACTCTATGTCTTTGGGCCGATTCTGTCCTACCGCCATTTGTATCATCACCGTTAGATCCAATTGTGAAGGAGAACATGGAAATTTCAAAAATTACAAAATCTGTTTCTTCAGGATGAGGTTTTTCGCGTAACATTAATTCCCATCCAGTAAAAAACTTCAATTTGAAATGTAAATCGGTTCCTCCCAACTTGGCCACTTTTCTCCAATAATCTGCGCTCTCTCTTGCTAGAATTTCTTTATCTTCATGCGTCACAATCTTTGAATAACGTGAGAATATTTCAGCCATCTTGTCATATTTTTCTTCTTTAAAAAGACTTACCAAATTTTCATTTCGTTCCTGAATGCTAGTATAAACCATTTCTTTAAATTCTTTGAATGTCATTCTTTTTTCCATTCTTTCTTGAGCAAGAGGAATCGTGCTAGCTGATAACACAAAAACTAAGCAAATTGAAATAGCAATAATTCTTTTCATTTAGAACCTCCTTTTCAGATCAATTAATTAGATATATTTTATCTATCATTTCCGTTTATGAAAAAAATCAGGGAATGATAGTTGATTTTTCCGAGCAAATAAAATTAAACATTCCCCTCCTTGCTTTGCCCGTGTATTTCTTAACCTCCTCTTCTAAGTTTTATTAGAGATAATCTAGCTGCCCTCCAGAATCATTTATAAAAAAGGTGAGGAGTACTCATATTCTCCATTCATCAGAATTGACCATACCGCTCTAGCCTTTCGTCATACTTTTTCTTTTCTCTGTCCACTATTTCCTTGAAACGAGGATCATCATGCAGGCTTTCATAAAAAGGATTATTTATTAAAACTTGATACGTGTAACGATATTCTTTTAGCTCTCGAAATCCTGTATCTATCCCTATTTTAATGTTCTCAATGGCCTTATCTTTCATTCCTAAAACAGAATAAATGCTTGTAATATCATAGCGATACTTATCTCTTCCTTCAATTCCTTCAATCAGGGTCAGAGCTTTCTTTTTTTCTCCCTTTATTGCCAATATTAAAGCACGACAATTCCTGATTTTAGGACTTTTGGGATTGAGTTTTTCTGCTCGGCCGATTTTTTCTCCTGCATCATCGTATTTTTTCATCATAATAAGTGCTTCAGCATACGCAAGATAAAACCAGTAATTATCTTCTTCTATATCTAATGCTTTATTTACACAATCTGCGACTTCATCAAATTCTCCGATGCGGACATAGCAATCAGATAGCATCACATAAGGTAATATAGATAAAGGATCAAGCTCAATGGACCTAGAATAATAATTAATAGCCTGTGAATACAATCCGATGCTCCTGAGGAAAGATCCAAAGTTAAAACTAACAAGTGGATTATGAGCATCTAACTCGAAGGCTTTCTTAAAAAAATAATAAGATCTGTCCAAATCTTCTTTAAAAAAGTAAGCCCATCCAAGACCGAGGTTTGCCTCTGCTAAATTTGGGTTTATCTGGTAAGCCGATTCATAACTTTTATTCATCAAGTCATAACTTTTCCAGTTTTCGTAGTGAGAGAAGGCAAAATGCAATTGGTAAATATCGCCAAGACTCCAATAGGCTAAGGCATAATTCGGATCGATCTTGAGAGCTTCTGTATAATTTTTCACTCCCTCCTCAAAATCTTTTTCCTGGCGAGAATTAGCGTATTTCTCTTCAAAATGATTTCCCCAAACATAATATTCTCTTGCTTTAATATTTTTTGGTTCTCTTGTTTTTATCACCGGGATTTGTTCTTCTTGGAGATGAACCTTCAATTCCGAAGCAATAGCTTGGAATATCTCATCCTGAATTTTAAAAAGCCCTTCAGACTTCTCCTTGAAAGTGTATGACCAGATGACAGAACCATCCTTTACATTAATCAACCTTACGTTCATTTGGATATTTTCACCTGCTTTTCGGAGACTTGATTCAAGAATTGTTTCGACATTCAATTCCTTGCCAATTTCTGTGGAACTTTTATCCTTATTTGTATACCTCATGACTGCAAGCTTTGACATGACTCTCAAATCGGGGATTAGTATGCGGAGTTTTGTAATTATATCGTCATGCATCGCTTCACAAAGTGATTCTTGATCTTTTTGCGGACTTAAATCTTCGACAGGGAGCATGGCGATAGAGCTTTTCCATTTCATCTCGCCGATTGATTTAGTGCTAATCTCCCCATTTTTTCGAAGTTGACCAAAGAAAAAATACCCAGCAACAATGATTACGGCAACAAAAAGAACAATTCCTGGGATTAAAAAACTTTGAAAACGCTTTCTTTTAGTTTCTAACCCAAGCCTTTTCTCTGAGATAATCATCTTCTCTGTCGGAAATCTTTTCTCTATGCTGCTTAATTCTGAAAGGACCTCCTCTGCACTCTGATACCTTTTCTGTTTATCTTTCTCCAGGCACTTAAGTATCACTTGGCTTAAATCCTCAGGAATCTGGGCATTAAATTCCCTCGGTTCTGGAGGAGCTTGCGTCTTGTGCTTCAAAGCTATGCTCAACGCGGTATCGCCATCAAAAGGTGTCTTCTCGGTTACCATCTCATAAATGATTATTCCCAAAGAATAGATATCAGAACGCTGGTCTACCTCCTCTCCTTCAACCTGCTCGGGAGACATGTACTTCGGCGTTCCAATAATAGCTTTTGCATCTGTTATCCCCTCTGCTTCAAGGGATCTTGCAATGCCAAAATCCATAATCCTGGCATTCCCCTCTTTATCTATCATAATATTGTGGGGTTTTAAATCTCGATGGACGACCCCCAGCTTGTGAGCCTCTGCCAATCCCTCACACACTTGTTTAGCTATGGATATAGATTTTCCTATTGTTAGTTGACCTGTTTGTCTGATTAATCCCTTTAAATCTTGACCTGATACATATTCCATAGTGATGAAGTATCTACCTTCATCTTCCATGAGTTCATACATACGTCCTACATTCTTATGGACAATCTTACGGGCAAATTTCAATTCTTTGCTAAATCGCTCGATTGTTTTCCTATCAAAGGCTATTTCAGGTTTTATGAGTTTTAAGGCCACTTCTTCATCTAACTTCTTATCAACTACTCTATAAACTTTGCCCATTCCGCCTTTACCCAGTTCTTCTATAATCTGATATCTTCCAGCAAAGGTAGAGCCTGAGGTTAATTCTTCTTTGTGCGGTTCGACAGTTTCTGTAGGAGAGGCAGAGACCTCCTCAGAGGACTTAAGCTGAGTGGCACACTTACCACAATAGATAGTATCCTCAGGGTTTTCAAAGTGACACTGAGGACATTTTATACCCATTTTTCCCTCTTCCCTGGGTGGCAAAAGAATAACAATTTTTGAAGAAGGAGTCAAATCAAAAAATAGGAATCCGTCTTTAGCTTTTTCATAAATTGACCGCCTCTTCTAATTTTGATATAAACGAAAACAAGATCGAGAATGGTGAATAAGGCAAGACACATTGAAAATTATAGCAACTTGAAAAAGCAAATTCCTATATTTCTATCCCGCCAGAAAAAAATCATCATCCCTTAATTTTAGGGAGAATAATGATGGAGAAGATAAAAAGAAAACCAATAGTGGCAGCGATTTTATCCTCGCTGGCTCCCGGCCTGGGTCAGCTGTATAACGGTCAGATTATAAAAGGAATTATCCTCCTTTTATCTCTAATTTTACTACCAATTATAATGTTCCGAATAGGACTCCATCATAGCTTTTACGGATTGGCTATTATTCTCCTAATCTTTATGTGTTTCCTGTTATTTATTATCGGCGAAGCATTCTTTACGGCCATCAAGAAAAAAGAGTTCGTCCTCAAGCCATACAATAAGTGGTATATCTATCTCCTCATTATTCTCTTAGTCAACAGTATTGTCCTGCTCCCTCCAAATTTTTTGATGAATAAAGTATTGGGATTCAGTGCATACAAAATGCCCACAGGAAGCATGGAACCAACTCTACGCGTCGGTGATTATTTAGTCGCCGATTTAAAATATTTCCAGAAAAACAAACTACAAAGAGGGGATTTAGTCGTTCTCCAGTCTCCCAGAGATCCCGCTAAAATTTTTATCAAAAGGATTATCGCCCTGGAAGGGGAGAAAATAGAGATAAAGAGCAAACAGGTTTACTTAAACGATGTCCCCCTCCCGGAAGGCTATAAAGCTCATCATGATAACAAGGTTTACCCAGGAAGAGATAATTTTGGCCCTGTTATTGTGCCTTTTGATCACTGTTTTGTTTTAGGGGATAACCGTGATAAAAGCATGGACAGTCGACATTGGGATTCTTTACTCCTCAAGAATATAAAAGGAAAACCTCTTTATATCTACTGGGCACGGGATATAACCCGAATCAGCATGAAGATAAAATAGAAGAGATGCTATAGAATTTTTATCCCTTGCTCATAAGTTCCCCGACAAAATGAAGCTGAGGGATATTGTCGCAGACAATTTTTATAGTCGCAGCAGTGGGAACAGCTAAAATCATGCCCGCAATCCCCCACAGCCAGCCCCAGAAAAAGAGGAAAAAAAGAACAACAAGAGTACTCAATCCCAATCCCTGTCCCATCACCCTCGGCTCAATAAAGTTTCCTATAGTCATCTGAATCGAGCCCAGAATGATCAAAATCCAAAAAGCTGGCCAGAGAGTTTCGAATTGAAAAACTGCGACGGTTAAAGGCAGAGCAGTGGCTATTATGGATCCGATGTTAGGAATATAATTCAGGATAAATGTGAAAAAGCCAAAAACTATGGCAAAATCGACACCAAAAATCATCAGGACAATGGTTGCCAGAACACCCGTGAAAAAGCTAATTATTGTTTTTATAGCCAAGTACCTCTGGATTTGTTTATCGATCTTCTGAATAACATCGATAATCTGTAAGGCTCTCTCTTTACTAAAAGATTTTTCAATTTTTGTTTTTACATTTCCTCTGCCCGCTAAAATAAAAATAAGAAAGATGAAAACCAGAAAAAGAAGAACAATAAAAGAGAAAAAGGGACCGAGAGAGGCAAGGAGAAAACCTCCTATTTTGTTAATATCAAGTTGTCCGACCCAATCCACAGTTTCCCACTTAGGAAAGGTGAGCTTGAGTTGCTCTTGGATCGAAGCTAAAATCGAGCTTATCTTCTGACCGTATTTTGGAAACTCAGAGGCAAAAGTTTTGCCGCTCGAATAAAAAAGAAGCCCTAAGAGGTAGATAATAAAAAAACTGATTAATAGAATAAATAAGATAGAAACAGCTCGAGGAATTTTCTTGCGAGTCAAGAAATCCAGGATTGGAGAGAGGATAAAGGAAAGAAAGATTGCCAAAAAAAAGGGAAAAAGAACAGGCTTTGCCTGTTTTAGAAAAACCCCCACGACAAAAATAACAAGAATTATAAGAGCGGCAGCAATAACTTTATTCCCTTGCATCGGCTCTTCTTAAATTCTTTGCTCATTATAATCTATTTAGGATTAAAATCAAAATTAAAAAAAGGGGACAGGCTACTTTTTCTGAAAAGAGAAAAACAATTAAATAAAGCCAGAAAAAATGTAAGCAGGCCACTTTTCTACCTGAACTGTCCTCTAGCATAGATAATCCTCCTTCTTCTAGAAAAAGTAGCCTGTCCCCTTTTTAGAGTATAATTATTTTTTTAAAGATTCGATCAACATTCCAAAGTACTTATCCCCTACTTCTAAAAACTCGTCCTTTATTTTCATTACCCCGCAGAGGTAATTCTTAACTCTGCCTAGATAAATGTTGTGGTAGTAACGGTCTTTGATGCGATAACCTGCAGAAATTTCCTCTACGCTCTGCTTGTTCCTTCTCTCCAGATATTGCTTTAGCATGTTCTGGGCATCGTCAGGGTTTTCTCCCTCAATCAAAAAACAATCAAACTCAAGGTCCCCAAGTTTATAGTTAGCCAGGTATCCGTTGTGGAGAAAACTATAGCCCATAAAATTGCGCAAGATAAACTTCTCGCTGTTTCGTACGAGCCCTTGATCAGGGAAAAAGGCAAGGGCAGGCGGGAGATCTCCTCTATCTTTGACTCTTTTCACAACTTCCTTCGAAAAAATCTTCAGAAAGTTCGCAGATTCCTCCCCGCTGTCAAAACAGAGAAGCTTAACATAGTATTTCCCGACGATAAAATTCAGAGTTTCTTCTTCTAGATATCCCTGGTTGCCTAAAGAGATAGATTGACTATCAGGAAATCGCTCTGCACTGTAAATCCCGAATGAGTTTTTTTCATTTCCCATATCATAAATTTCTAAGATAAGAGAGGCATTGCTATCTCCTTTTTCATACTGCCCTACGGTCAATTCTCTAAAATCATAAGAAAGGTAAATCTCAGCAGCACCATTGATATACTCAAAAAGTGTTTCCGGAAAATAATCCTGGGGAGCTTCAGTAATCTTCCAGGTAACAACATCAGGCAAAAGGTGATGGAGCGAAGAAACACCCTCCTCTTCTAGTGGAGCTCCTCTCACGTTTAAAAAAGAAAATAACAGCATAAAAGCAAGGAAGAGTTTTGATAATTTTTTAGCTTTCGAAGTTCTCATCATTAATACTCCAAACTTTAAACTAGGCTTTTTTCACTATAAGCTCAAATTCCTTTTTTGACAAGCCTAAATAAAGTAGACCGAATCTTTGGCTGTAACAAATAATTAGTTTGTTTAAAATGTGGATTTGATCAACCCTCTACAAATAAATCAAGCCCTTACAAAAGATATAATAAAGACTTGACCTATTGACAGGTCCCATTGACATCACATGGAAAGAGGAGTACTTTTTAATTGTAATGGCATCAAAAGTCGTTCTTATCAGAGGAAAGGGAGTACTGACTGGAGGGGGAGATATAGATCAAAAGAAGCTCCTGAGTATGTATAACCGGGGAATTCAAATCTTGATGGATAACCAAAATCCAAAGGATAGCCTTCGTCTAATCTTCAAAAACTCAGACAGGCTGGGGATAAAAATCAACACCATTGCCGGAAGAAAGCTATCTTCCCGGCCTGAAGTTTCCTATTCCTTAGCCAGTTTGCTTCAAGATGGCGGAATCCAGCCGAAAAACATAATCATCTGGGACCGAACCAACAGGGAATTGAGGGAAGCAGGTTACCGTCTGAACCTCAACCGCGGAGGCATCAAGGTTATTGGGACAGATACAAAAGGATTTGGCTATGACTCTCAGCTCACCTCATATCTCAATATCGGGAGTCTTTTCTCCTCGATTCAATCGAATAAGATCACAGCTTCCATAAGCCTTGCCATCTTAAAAGACCACGGCATGGCTGGAGTCACGGCAGGAATGAAAAATTATTTCGGGGCTGTCCATAATCCCAATAAATACCATGATTTTAACTGCAATCCCTTTGTAGCTGAGCTTTTTGAGACAAAATTTATAAAGCAAAAGCACAAACTCAGCATCCTGGACAGCCTGATCGTTCAATATCATCGTGGACCTTCTTACCATGCCCGGTGGGCCGAAAAATACGAGGCTCTTATTTTCAGCCTAGACCCTGTGGCAGCAGACTACGTAGGCTGGCAGGTCATTGAAAAGCTCAGAGCCAAGAAGGGACTTGCCTCTTTAAAGGAAGAAAAAAGAGCCCCTGTTTATCTTAAAACTGCTGAAAAAATGGGATTAGGAAAGGCGAGTCCGGAAGAGATAAAGATTATAGAAGAGGACGTATAAAAAAAGGTGAAAATTTGTAATTTAAAATTGGTGAAATTAAAATAATTTATGTCAAAGCTAATGAACATAGAAATGAAAAGTTATACCAATCAATCTTACTGCCTGAATCCGGATAGCTGCTTATTGGATTTACTAGAATGAAAAGAAGACAATTCTTCAAAACAGCTGGAGGAGCCACTTTTCTGGCAAGCGCGGGTTTGATGAATCAAACCTCTACATTTCCGGCATTCCTTATGGATCTCTATGCCCTTGGAGAGGAGGCAAACCTTTCAAAAGTTGAAGCGCGTTATTATAAGAAACACCCTGACAGGGAAATAGAGTGTACTCTTTGCCCTCGGTTCTGTAAATTGGGGGATAAGGAAAGAGGCTACTGTGGAGTTAGAGAAAATATCGGGGGTACCTACTACACCTTAGTTTACGGCAAGGCTTGCTCTATCGCACTTGATCCTATCGAAAAAAAACCTCTTTTTCACTATCTGCCAAAAAGCAGCGCTCTGTCCATCGCCACTGCAGGCTGCAATGTAAACTGCAAATTCTGCCAGAATTGGGAGATATCCCAGGTTAGACCGGAACAGATCCAGAACTATGATTTTCCTCCCGGGGCAGTGGTGAAGACTGCAAAGAAGTACCGCTGTGCAGTAATCGCCTATACCTACACAGAGCCTGTCGTCTTCTATGAATACATGTACGACACGTCTTTAGAAGCCCGAAAAAAAGGGGTCAGGACCGCTGTCATCACTGGAGGGCACATCAATCCCGAACCTATGGAAGACCTAACAAAAGTTGTGGATGCGATAAAGATTGATCTTAAAGCTTTCTCCCAGGACTTTTACACAAAATATGTGAGAGGAGAGCTCCAGCCAGTCCTTGATGCTATAAAAATCGTTCATAAAAGCTCTGCCTGGCTTGAACTGGTCTATCTTGTCATCCCTAACCTAAACGATAGCTCGGATGAAATCCGCAAGATGTGCCAATGGATTGTGAAAGAAATCGGACCCGATGTGCCAGTCCATTTTTCGAAGTTTGTTCCTATGTACCTTGTGAAAAACCTTCCTCCAACTCCTGTATCCACCTTAGAAAAAGTTCATAAAATTGCTCTCGAAGAGGGGATTCGTTATGTTTACATCGGAAACGTCCCCGGTCATTCAGCAGAAAGCACGTATTGTCCCAATTGTAAAAAAATTGTTATTGAGCGGAGAGGCTATAGCATAGGTAAAATTGCTCTCAAAGGAGGAAAGTGCAAATATTGTGATAATCCCATTCCAGGGATCTGGATTTGATCACTTTTCTCCCGCCTTTTCTTCTGGGTTTCCTTGCTCTTTCCTTCCAAATTTTTTTGTTGAGGGAATTCTCCGTTCATTTCTACGGAAACGAAATCACTTTTGGTTTTATCCTTGCTTCCTGGCTATTGTGGGGAGGGCTAGGAAGCATTTATGCCTCCAAATTAAAATTTCATCCCCTAAGATTTCCTCAAGCCTATTATGCTGTTATACTCTTTCTCCCCCTCTGTCTCGTAGTCCTCAGGTTTTCCCGCTTCTTTCTGAGAGTGCTTCCTGGGGAGATAACGGGAATTATCCCGATGTTGTTCTCTTCTCTTGTACTTGCTTTTTTTATAAGCTTCCCCCTGGGAATTCTTTTTGTCTTCAACGCCCATTTCCAGAAGGGTGATCTTTATCGCGTTTACTTTTTAGAGTCTTTGGGGTCTTCCGCAGCAGGATTGATAGTCTATCTTTTTCTCATCCCGGTTTTCTCTAACTGGCAGGGAGCAGCGATTGTCGGAGGATCTGCTTCTCTCTTGATTTTCTTTTCCTTCGGCAAAAAAAAGCAAATTATTTTGCCCCTTTCTATCCTCATTTTCCTGGCGGCCTTCATCGCCTTTGACTTCCCCAGCCAGAAAATCTACTGGAAGCCCTTTTCTCTTATAAAAAGCAAAGATACACCGTACGGCAAACTACAGATTCTCAAAACCGAGGAGCAGATATCCCTTTATAACAACAGCCTTCATGATTATTCCTCCCCTAATCTGGCTGCTTCTGAGGAATCTGTCCATTTTGCTCTTCTCCAGAATCCTAGGGCAAGAAATGTCCTGTTGGTGGGAGGAGGAGCAGGTGGAGGATTGAGCCAGATTCTTAAATATTCTCAAGTCGAGGTTGACTACGTCGAACTCGACCCTGAAATTATTCGCCTCTCCCTCCAATTTCTGCCCGAAAAAGAAAAGAGTGCCTTGAAAAATGAAAGAATCCATACATTTTATCAAGATGGAAGAGCTTTCCTCAAAGAAACTCGGAAAAAATACGATATGATAATCCTCAGCCTGCCTGAACCGGCCACAGCCCAAATCAATCGGTTTTATACCAAAGAATTCTTCCTTGAAGCGAGAGAAAAACTGACTGAGAAAGGTGTGTTTTCCTTTCGCGTTCCCTCTGCAGAAAATTATATCAGTCTTGAGCTCCAAGACTTCCTCTCCTCTCTTTATTTCACCATCAAAGAGGTGTTCCCTTTCGTAGAAGTAGTACCTGGGGATACGAACATATTCCTAGGCTCGCCTCAGCCCCTCTCTATAGGATTCGAGGAACTCAGCCAGAAAATCGAGGATTTAAACCTCAAGAATTCCTATGTAAGTCCCCCGCTCCTCTTTTCTCGTCTTAGTTCGCTCAGGATAGAATTTATAAAAGAGAAAGTATCTTCGGGCAAAAAAACAATAAACCAGGACTTCTCTCCCATAAGCTATTTCTATAATTCTGTGCTGTGGAGTACTCAGTTCAAAGGATTAGAAAGGAAAATATTTTCTTTCTTCTCCAAGGTTCCTTTCTTCTGGCTATTGGATCTTCCTCTAATTCTTTTTATATCTCTTCTCATCATTCTCTGGTGGAGACGAAAGAAATCACCTTTTTTCCTTGTTCCTCTGGCTGTCATGGGCTTCACCACTATAGTCGTTGAGATCATTGTTATCATCTCCTTCCAAACTCTGTATGGATATGTTTATCGCAGGATCGCGCTGCTTCTCACCTGCTTTATGATAGGCCTTTTCTTAGGCTCTTATCGAGGGAAGAAAAGAAAAAAAATATATTTCGCTCTGCTACCTTTCATCCAGTTTGGCATACTACTCCTCGTCCTCTTTCTCCATCTTGCTCTGAAGATACACCCTCCTGAACTCTTCTTTTTTATTTATCTTCTTCTCCTCGGCTTTTTGGGGGGCGATTTGTTTGTCGTATCCAACAATCTCTTTTTAAGAGAGAAAAAGAACTACGGTCTGGGCTATGGCCTGGATTTGCTCGGTTCCTTCCTTGGAGCACTTGCCGTTTCTACTTTCCTTATTCCTCTGGTCGGGCTACCCCTTCTTCTCAGGTATCTCTTTCTCCTTAATTCATTCTGCATTCTTTTTCTCTTCGGAGGACTGAAAAGATCCTAATTTTTAATATAATTTTCTCTGCTATAACTAAAAATGGGATAAAAAAAGTCGAGACGTGACTCGATGTTTTATAAAAAAAAGTCTTCACAAAATGGGGCCAGGCCCCATTTTCTTTAATTTTTTATTATACTTTTTATAAAAATGGGGCTTGCGCGCATTTTTTCATTTTTTTCCGTCCCTTTTTTTCGTCCTGCTTATTGAAAAGATGCCAACTTTTTATCAAACTGTTGCCTTTATAACCAAAATTTGGCTGAAAAGAGAAAAAAAGTGGCAGGTTTCTTGCCAAAATAACATAAATTTCTTGACAGAATCCGCTAATTATGTTGTACTGAAAAGTAATTCATTTCTTTACCTATCCTATATTACCTATAGGAAATTGTGCTCTTTTATTTAAGTGAGTAAGCCCTAATGAGAATCAACATCTCCAAAAGAAAAATCAAAGATCCCTTTGTTGCCAAGGTAGAAGAAATAAGCGGCCAGAATCTTCTTGCCTGTTATCAATGCGGCAAGTGTTCCGCAGGCTGTCCAGCTGTCTCTGAAATGGATATCCTTCCCAATCAAATAATCCGCTATGCTCAACTTGGCTTCAAGGATGAGCTTTTGCAGTCGAAATCCATCTGGATATGCGCTTCCTGCTTTACCTGCAACGCCCGCTGTCCTAAAGGAATAAACATTGCTGAAGTCATAGAAGCCATAAGGGAAATATTGCTGCGTAAGAGAGAAGACCACCTCAAGATTAAAAAACTTTCAGATGCAGAAAAGGGAGATGTTCCTCCTATTGCAATCATAAGCAGTTTGAGGAAATTTACATCATAAATTTTTAACAATGGTTTATACTTTTTATAATCAAAATAGCATAAGGATTCATAATGAAAATAAGTTATTACCCTGGTTGCACTCTGAAAAACAATGCGAAAAATTTTGAAGATTCAACCTTATGTTCTTTAAAGCGCCTCGAAGTAGAAGCTGAAGAACTTGATCGATGGAACTGCTGCGGGACTGTCTTCTCGCTGGCCACTGATGACTTGATTCATCACGTGGCTCCTATCCGAAACCTCATCCGAGTCAAGGAAACCAACACAAACAAAGTCATGACTCTCTGTGCCATGTGTTTCAATACCTTAAAAAGAGCAAATGAAAGAGTAAAATCCGACCCAGAGAGCCTTGATAAGATAAATAAATTTATGTATCGCGAGGAAGTCGAATACGAAGGAGACGTTAAGATCCTTCACCTCTTGGAGCTGCTGAGAGATGAGATAAAATTCGAAAATATCGCTAAAAAAGTAGTAAAGCCTTTGAAAAATCTAAGGATAGCCAACTACTATGGCTGTCTCCTAGTCCGTCCTAAAGAGATTGGACTTGACGATATTGAAAATCCGACTGTCTTAGAAAATCTCATAACTACGCTAGGTGCAGACGCCATAGATTTCCCTTATAAGACTGAATGCTGCGCTTCTTACCAAACTGTCGATAAACCCGAAAACGTAGCTGATAGAACATACCACATCCTTACCTCGGCTCAATCTCAAGGCGCTGAGCTTGTATCTGTAAGCTGTCCGCTCTGTGCTTTTAATCTAGACCACCGTCAGAAAGAAACTGTCAAAAAATATCCAGAGTTCAAGAATATCCCGGTCCTTTATTTCACCCAGATCATGGCTCTTGCTTTGGGTTGTCCTGAGAAGGATTTAAGGTTTGATCTCCATTATATTAATCCCAAGCCAGTATTGAGAGAGAAAGGATTACTCTGAGGATCAAATGGTTTATTTTGGCGATTTAAAAGCAAAAAAGGGCAAAATCCATATTGATAAGGATAGGTGCAAAGGATGTCAATTCTGTGCAGAATACTGCCCCAAAGATGTGCTAGAGATGTCTGAAGAATTCAATGTAAAGGGCTATCATCCCCCTTATGTCAAGAATGAGGATGATTGCCTTTACTGCCAACTCTGCGAGACAATTTGTCCTGAATTTGCCATATTTGTCACTCTTAAAAAAGAGGAGGAAGAAGGTGAAAAAGGTGAAAGCAGACCCTAAAGGAGTCTTAACCGGAGCTCATTATTTAGACGGAGACCATGCTCTTGCCGAGGGAGCTCTGGCGGCTGGATGCCGATTTTTTGCTGGCTATCCCATAACTCCCTCCACAGAAACAGCTGAAAGATTTGCCGAAAGAATTCCCAAGGTAGGAGGAGTCTTCATCCAGATGGAAGACGAGCTTGCCTCTATTGCAGCCTTGATAGGAGCTGCCTGGGGAGGGAAGAAAGTTATGACTGTCACTTCTGGCCCTGGTTTTTCGTTGATGATGGAAAATATAGGCCTGGCCTGCATGCTGGAAACCCCCCTGGTGATCGCCAATGTCCAAAGAGGAGGACCCTCAACAGGGCTCCCTACTTTAACCGGTCAGCAGGACATGATGCAGGTTAAATGGGGCTCCCACGGTGATTACGAGATAATCGCCCTTTCTCCTGATTCTCCTCAGGAGTGTTTCGACCTCTGCATCGAGGCTTTCAATCTATCCGAAATTTACAGAGTTCCCAGCTTTGTCATGACAGACGAATGTGTAGGACATATGCACGAGAAAGTAGTGATCCCTCCTGCTGAAGAAATCGAACTTGTCGAGCGGAAATGGTACAAGGGTCCAAAGGATAAATACCTGCCTTTCAAGCCTGATGAAGACATGATTCCCTTTATGGTCAAAGTTGGGGACGGATACCACTTCCACGTCACTGGATTAACTCATGACGAACGCGGCTACCCTGTTATCAACGCTGAATGCCAAAATGTCTGTGTTCCTCATCTGGTGGATAAAATTAACATGAATGCAGATAAAATCATTAAACTCGAGGAAGATGAAACAGATAACGCTGAAATCATAGTTATTTCTTACGGAATAACCTCAAGGGTTACTACAAGAGCAGTTCGTAAGGCGAGAAAAGCCGGTATAAAAGTGGGCACGATAAGGCTTATTACAGTCTGGCCCTTTCCCGAAAAGAGAATAAAAGAGCTAGCCAAGAAAATTAAGGCGTTCGTTGTCCCCGAGATAAATTACGGCCAGGTGGTTTATGAAGTTGAACGATGCGCTTTCGGTCAAGCTCCGGCCATTCGTGTTCCTCACTGCGGCGGCTGGGTCCATGATCCAGAAGATATTTTTAAAGCCATCAAGGAGGCTTCAAAATGAAGGAAGAAGATCGTCGCGAAGGAAAAAACCCGATCGAAAATTTACTGAGAATGGACAGGATTCCCCATATCTGGTGTCCGGGCTGTGGCATAGGTGTTGTAGTTACTTCCTTCGCCGAAGCCCTGAGGAAAAGTGAAATTGACCTGGATAAAACTGCTATTATATCTGGAATCGGATGCACAGGAAGAGTTGCTGGTTATGTTAAACTGGATTCTATTCACACAACCCATGGCCGAGCTGTGCCTGTTGCCACTGGATTAAAACTGGCTAATCCCGAATTAAAAGTCGTTGTTTTCAGCGGAGATGGAGATATTGCAGGGATTGGGGGTAATCATTTCATCCATGCGGCAAGAAGAAATATGGATCTCGTCATTATCTGTGTTAACAATTTTAATTATGCCATGACAGGAGGCCAAGTAGCAGCCACAACCCCTATCTCGGCTAATGCCTCCACTGCTCCTTTCGGCAATTTTGAGTATCCTTTTAACTTACCCTATCTTGCTGAAGCCAGCGGGGCAACTTATGTTGCTCGCTGGACTGCTCTTCACTTAAGGAGAGTGACTAAATCTGTGCAGGAAGCTCTCGGCAGGAGAGGCTTTTCTTTCATCGAAGTCATCACTCCTTGCGTAACTCTCTATGCTCGCAGAAACCGACTAGGCGATGGATTGAACCTGCTGAAATATTATTACGAAAAATCTGAAATTCAGCACGGTGCTGATACGAAGACACTTGATATAAGCTACCAGGGAAAGCTCATAGTTGGCAAGTTCGTTGATAAAGATAAGCCAACTTTTCTCGATTGCATGAATGAGCATCTCGGTAAAGTTTTAGGCGATAAATACGAGCCTTACGGAGGAAACCATGACTGAGATCAGGTTTTCTGGTTTTGGTGGTCAAGGAATCATTCGCTGCGGCTTAATTGCTGGAAAGGCCCTTTCTCTTTTTGACAATAAGCAGGCGACAATGACCCAGAGCTTCGGTCCTGAAGCCAGAGGAAGCGCCTGCAGTTCTCAACTCGTTGTCTCAGATGATCGAGTCCTATATCCTTATATTTCAGCCCCTGAAATTCTTGTCTCCATGTCCCAGGAAGCATATGACAAGTACGAACCAGAATTACGGGAAGATGGACTTCTCCTCATAGACAAGGATTTAGTCAAGCCAAAACCTCCTCGAGGAAAAATTAAGAGCTATTCTATTCCTTCTACAAGGTTTGCTGAAGAATTAGGGAATCGTATTATCGCCAACCTAGTTATGCTGGGATTTTTCACAGCAATAACCCGTGTCGTCTCTCCTGAGGCCATGAAAAAAGCACTCCCCGGCTTAGTCCCGGAAAGATTTCTTGAGCTTAACAAGAAAGCTTTTGATAAAGGTTATGAATACGGAAAAAAAATCCTGGCTGAAGAGAAAAAACCTAAAACCTCAAAACAAAAGGTAAAAAAATGAAAAAAATGGGGCCTAGAAAAAATGGGGCCTGGCCCCAATTTAATGGCCCCAATTTAAAGGTAAAAAAATGAAACGAACAGGTATTTTTGTTTGCCACTGCGGCATAAATATAGCTGGAACGGTGGACGTCAAAAAGGTCGCCAAGGAGCTTTCCAAGCACAAAGGAGTCGTCCACGCAGAAGATTACGTCTACGTCTGCTCTGATCCAGGTCAGAATATTATTATCAACGCCATAAAGGAAAAGAAGCTGGATAGCGTGGTTGTCGCCTGTTGTTCCCCAACGCTCCATGAGACAACCTTCAGGAATACATCCAAGTCAGCCGGACTCAATGCGTTCCAGTGTGAAATCGCTAATATCCGCGAACAGTGCAGCTGGGTCCATAAGGATATGGAGAAAGCCACCGACAAAGCTATAAGAATTACCAAGAGCACTGTGCAAAGAGTGCGAAGGAATGAATCTCTGGAGCCGATAAGCGTCCCTGTCACCAGGAAAGCTATGGTTATTGGGGGAGGAATAGCAGGCATTCAATCCGCATTGGACTTGGCCAACACTGGCTTCGAAGTCATTCTGGTAGAAAGAGCTCCTTCCATCGGGGGCCATATGATTCAGCTCTCTGAAACCTTTCCTACTCTCGACTGTTCCCAGTGTATCCTGACTCCGAAAATGGTGGAGGTTTCCAAACACCCCAAGATAAAACTCATGACCTACAGCGAAGTTCAAGATATCTCCGGGTATGTGGGAAATTTTAAAGTTAAAATTCTCAAAAAGCCCACCTATGTTGACCCGGACAAATGTACTCTCTGTGATGAATGCACCAAGGTCTGTCCAGTGGTCGTGCCTAACGAATTTGATCTCGGTTTAACCGGACGGCGAGCGATTTATATTCCTTTTCCTCAGGCTATTCCAGCTACCTTTACTCTGGACATAAAATCCTGTCCAGGCCTCCTGCCGATTGCCTGCGGCAAGTGTGCAGATGTT
Source organism: Candidatus Aminicenantota bacterium (assembly GCA_011773465.1). Classification (GTDB taxonomy): domain Bacteria; phylum Acidobacteriota; class Aminicenantia; order Aminicenantales; family Aminicenantaceae; genus SOIV01. Next base: position 27,018 of record WVXO01000007.1, read on the forward strand.
TGCGAGCCAGATGCAATCGACTATGATATGAAACCTGAAATCGTGGAGGAAGAGGTGGGGGCTATCATCGTCGCCACTGGATACGATCTGTACGAAAAAGAATTGTTGACTGAATACGGGTATGGAAAATACCCGGATGTCCTCGATGGACTTCAATTTGAAAGATTGCTCTCTGCCTCTGGACCAACAATGGGAAAAATTCTCAGACCGTCAGACCACAAAGTACCCAAGGAGGTTGTCTTTATCCAATGCGCTGGTTCCCGTGATCCTGAACTTCACTGTGCTTACTGCTCAAAAATCTGCTGCATGTACACGGCCAAACATGCCATGCTTTACAAGCATCACGTTCATGATGGCCAGGCCTATGTTTTTTATATCGATATCAGGTCAGGGGGAAAAGACTACGAGGAATTCGTCCAGAGAGCCGTAGAAAATGATGGAGTCCTCTACCTCAGAGGAAAGGTTTCAAAAATATTTGAGGATAACGGTAAAATAAAAGTCTGGGGAGTGGATACCCTGACTGGAAAAGATATCGAGATCGATGCCGATATGGTGGTTCTGGCTACAGCCACGCGACCCTCGAAGGGAGCAGATGAACTTGCCAAAAAACTCAAAATCGCCATGGACAAGGATGGCTTTCTTGCCGAAGCGCATCCAAAGCTCAGACCCGTGGAGAGTGTTACATCTGGAATGTTCCTTGCAGGAGCAGCTCAGGCACCTAAAGACATTCCTGAAGCTGTGGCGCAAGCAAGCGGGGCTGCTGCCAAAGCTATCTCCATCTTATCCCAGGACAGACTTTACCATGCTCCCACAGTAGCCAAGGTCAACATCAACCTCTGCACTGGCTGCGGAATGTGTGTTCAGGTCTGTCCTTATGATGCTCTCTCCCTCAAAGACGGCAAAGCCGAGGTGAATGAAGTTCTCTGCGAAGGATGCGGGACTTGTTCAGCCACCTGCTTGAGGGCAGCTATCCAGGTTAAAAATATGACTCCTTTGCAAGTAAATGAAATGATAAAGGCATCACTCGGAGGCTAAAAAGTGGCAGAAGAATTTGAACCAAAAATAGTTGCTTTTCTTTGTAAGTGGTGTTCCTCAGCCGGAAGCGATCTGGCTGGAGTCTCCCGCATGGAATATCCATCCAATGTTATACCCATTACTGTCATGTGCTCGGGGAGCGTCTCCCCTCTCTATATATTCTCTGCTTTTAACAAAGGGGCAGACGGAGTCCTCGTTTCAGGCTGTCATCCGGGCGATTGCCACTACATCAAGGGCAACTTCTATGCGCGTCGCAGAATTGCCTTGGTCAAGAAGCTTTTAGAGTATGTTGGCCTTGAGCCTCAACGTTTCCAGATGTCGTGGGTTTCGGCGGCAGAAGGAATAAAATATACTCAAGTCATCAAAGATTTCGTCCAAGAACTCAAACCCCTCGGCCCTCAAAAAAAACTGAGGAGAATTCAATAATGGTAAACCTCGAAGAGCTCAAAAAAGAAGCAAGCCAAATCTTGAAAGAAGGAAAAGTCAAATATATCATCGGCCTCCAAAGCAGCTCAAATGGCCTGCTTCCAGTACCGGCCTTCATAAAAAATCCTGAAGACGTCGAGAAGCTGGTCTGGAATCCAGCCTGTGTATATAACCTAACACTCTTTCTCCGCGATGAAAAAAGAAGAAAAGCAAAGGAAAAGGAACCTGATGAGAAACCTGTAGGAATAATTGTGAAAGGATGTGACAGCAGAGCAATCAATGTCTTGCTTCAAGAAGAATTTATCAAAAGAGATGATGTTTATATATTAGGAATCTCCTGCGAAAACACCGGAGTTCTCGATGAGAAAAAGCTTGCCAAAAAACTAAAAGGGAAAAAAGCTGAAAAAGTTGAGTTTGGCGAAAAGGATGATTTTGTTATCACTACAGAAGATGGAAAGATAAAAATTGCCGCGCAAGAGGTGCTTTCTGAGAGATGCCTTGAATGCAAAGCTCATTTTCCAGTCATCTATGATGTCTTAATCGGAGAAAAAACCAAACGAAATATAGAAAATCCTTTTAAGTCTCTGGAGAGAATCGAATCTTTACCTCCTGAGGAAAGATGGAAATTCTGGAAGGAGCAGATTGACAAATGCATTCGATGCTATGCCTGCCGGTCTGTTTGCCCGATGTGCTATTGTGATGAATGCGTCGTCGATACCATAAGTTTTGTTGTAACTCCAGACACTCCTGCCGAAGAAAAGGCCCAAAAAATAAAATGGCTGGAAAAATCACCCGTCTCTTCAGAGAATTTTGTCTATCACTTTGTCCGAGCCATCCATCTTACTGGACGCTGCATTGACTGTGGAGAATGCGAAAGAGTCTGCCCTCTGGATATTCCCATAAGGTTCTTGAACAAGAAATTGGAAAAAGAAGCCAAAGAGCTTTTTGACTATGAAGCGGGCTTTGATCCTGATCAACCTTCTCTTGTCTCGAGCTTTAAGGATGAAGACCCGGAAGACTTTATAAGGTAAATAAATGGAAAAAGTGCTGTTAAAAAAAGCCTTACCCCAGTGGGTGAAGAAGCTTGAATCTTACACAATATATTCCCCACAAGAAGAAGGCGATTTCTGGAATTACGAAGTTATCAAGAATGCTGAAATCATAGACCTGGATTATCTCAACACTGTCCTCTCTCCAAAAAAAATCATTTTTCCTCAAAGAGAAGTGCTCTTTGAGTTCAGCACTTCAAACGAAGACGAGCTCAAAGTTAAAGAGATTCTTCCTGAGGAGAGGCCAGCTGTTATCTTCGGCGTGAGACCCTGCGATGGAAAAGCTCTTACTCTTACAGATAAGGTTTTTGGCGGCGATTTTAAAGATCCTTACTACTGGAAAAGAAGAAACTCAACAACCCTTGTTGGACTCACCTGTAATACACCTCCTTCATCAAACTGCTTCTGTCTCTCGGTTGATGGCTCCCCTCATTCTAAAGAAGGCCTGGATATTTTGATGACTGACTTAGGAGATAAATACTACGCAGAATCTTTCACAAAAAAAGGAGACGAGCTCCTGAATTCAGCCAAGGCCCTCTTCAAAAGCCCAACAGCCAAGGACAAGAAAGACTTGGAAAAAATTAAGGCCGAATCCAAGAAGAAAATCAAACGGCAGATCAAAGCAACAGAGAAAATTCCAGCCAAGCTCAAAGATATGTTCGCCTCACCATTCTGGGATGATGAGTCTTTAAGTTGCATTCGGTGCGGCATCTGCACCTATCTCTGCCCAACCTGCCACTGCTTTGATATGAATGATGAAGTCACCTCTTCTTCTCCGATCAAAGGAGAAAGGGTGAGGACTTGGGACAACTGTCAGTTCCCTGATTTTACAATGCATTCTTCAGGACACAACCCAAGGCCTGATAAGGCCTCACGGTTGAGACAGAGAATCCTTCATAAGTTTCAGTATTTTGTCGAACTTTACAAAAATTACCAATGCATAGGCTGCGGAAGGTGCATTTCGAAATGCCCTGTCGGCATAGATATCATAGAAGTTCTCGAAAAGGCGAGAGATTATGGATCATAATACCTATATTCCAAAACTGGCAAAGATAATCGAAATAAAAGAAGAAGTGGGCGGGGCAAGGCCTATCAAGACTTTCAGGACTCAGTTTCTGAACGTGAATGATTTCTCATTCCGTTCTGGACAGTGTGCCATGCTTTCTGTGTTCGGTAGAGGAGAATCAATGATCTCCATCTCCTCTTCCCCTCTTATGAAGGATTACCTCCAGTTTAGCATTTTGAAGATGGGAAGAGTAACTTCATCCCTTCATGAAATGCAGGTCGGGGACGTCATCGGAATAAGAGGGCCTTACGGCAACAGCTTCCCCGTAGAAGACTGGAAAGGAAAAAATATCATCTTTATCGGTGGGGGGATTGGCTTGGCTCCTATCTGGTCTGTCCTCAACACGGCTCTGGGCAAAAAAGGAGACTATAGAGACCTTATGCTGATTTACGGTGCCAGAACGTCCAAAGACCTGGTGTTTAAGGAAGAGCTGGAAGAGCTTAAGAAGAAAATGCCCGTCCATCTTTCGATAGATGTCGAGGAACCAGAATGGAAGGAGTTTGTCGGATTCGTTCCTCAGAATGTAACAGACAAAAATCCTTCCCCCAAAAATGCTATTGCAGTCACTTGTGGACCCCCGATCATGATCAAATTCGTCATCAAAGCCCTCGAGGAACTCGGGTTTAAGGACGAACAGATCTACACAACTGTCGAGAATAAAATGAAATGCGGTATCGGAAAATGCGGAAGATGCAACATCGGCTTTCACTATGTTTGTAAAGATGGCCCTGTCTACTCATGGGCCGAGCTTAAAAAATTACCACAGGAATATTAACAGGAATATTAAAGGGAGATATTGACGATGGCAACAAAGAAACCAGCTAAAAAGATGCCCGTAAAAGGGGCCAAAGCTAAATCTGCAAAAAAGACTACAAATAAAGAAATGGTTACAGTATTCATCATGGGCAAGGCCCATAAAGTACCGGCTGAAGCAACAATAATGGGAGCCATCGAGTACTCAGGTTATCAGATAATAAGAGGCGCAGGATGTAGAGAGGGTTTCTGCGGTGCTTGTGCCACTGTCTACCGCCTTCCTGACGATTACAAGATTTACACAGGCCTGGCGTGCACAACTCTCGTTAAAGACGGAATGTGGCTTTCCCAGCTTCCGGCTATTCCTGCCCAAAGGCCTGTTTATGATATCAACAAGATAGAGGCGAATGTCGCAACTTTTCAAAAGCTCTACCCTGAAGTTTTTCGCTGTGTGGCCTGTAACACCTGTACAAAAGCCTGTCCCCAGGACCTGGAAGTCATGGATTATATCCAGGCCGCTATCCGTGGTGATATAGAAAAAGTCATGGACCTTTCCTTTGACTGTCTCTCCTGCGGCATGTGCGCTATTAGGTGCCCGGCGGAAATAGTCCAGTACAACGTGGGACTGCTGGCAAGGAGGCTCTATGGAAAATACCTCACCAAGGAGAGCAAACAGCTTAAGAAAAGAATAAAAGAAGTCAAAGAACATAAATACGATAAAGAGTACCAAGAATTCATGAAGATGAAAAAAGAAAACCTGAAAAAGAAATACTATGAAAGAGACATCGAATAAAAGGAGCATCAGATGTATCCAGAATACATGAATGAATCACTGGAAAAAGTCGCTAAGTCCCGCAACAAAAGGTTTGAGCTTGAAAAATCAGGAGAACCTGTTTTTCCTCCCATGAATGCTGAAGAAAGGGAGCAAGTCCTCAATAAGTTTCATCCTGACTATAAAGCTGAAGCAAGACGCAAAATCCATATAGGCCAGAATAAAGGGGAGAAACTTACTACCGAAGTGGCTGATATGCTGGAATCTCATTCCAGGATCAAGCCCGAGCTTTTCGACTTGACCCAGCCTGAGTATGAAACAGACATCTTGATCATTGGTGGAGGCGGCGCAGGCTGTGCAGCTGCCATAATTGGCATGGAAAACGGAGCTAAATCAATCATTTCTACCAAACTCCGCCTAGGGGATTCAAACTCCATGATGTCGCAGGGAGGCATGCAGGCAGCCGTTACTTCTCAAGACTCCCCGACCACGCACTATCTGGACGCTATTGGCGGGGGCCATTTTGATAACAAGCCTGATCTCGTTCGAGCCCTCACTGAGGATGGACCTGAGGTGGTCAAGTGGCTTGAAAATTTAGGAGTTGTCTGGGATAAAAATGAAGACGGCTCGTTACAGGTATTACATGGAGGAGGAACGTCCAGAAAAAGGATGCATTCCTGTCGCGATTATACAGGCGCAATTATCATGAGGACATTGATGGATGTAGTAAGAAATCATCCCGATAAAATCACATTCCTCGAATTTATGCCCACAGTCGAGCTCATTCTGGATAATAAGGGACGATGTGCGGGCGGAATTCTGTACAACCTCGAAACAGAAGAATATTTTACAGTCAAAGCCAAGGCGACGATCATCACCACAGGAGGCTACGGGCGACTTCATATAAGAGGATATGACACGACCAATCATTACGGAGCTACCGGTGATGGCCTTGTCATCGCTTACCGGGCAGGAGCCAAGCTCCTCTACATGGACTCTGTTCAGTATCATCCCACTGGCTCAGTCTTTCCTGAACAGATTGCTGGCTTCTTGATCACTGAAAAGATCAGAGGAGCTGGCGGGCAGCCTCTCAATAAACACGGCGAACTATTTGTATTTCCACGGGAGCCCAGGGATGTTGAGAGTTCAGCCTTCATCAGAGAATGCCTTGAAAGAAATAACGGCGTCGAAACTCCGAGCGGCCGGCTCGGTGTCTGGCTCGACTCCCCTCTTATCGAGATGCTCCAAGGTGAAGGATATATAAATAAGAATTTCCCGGCTATGCACCGTCAGTTTATCCGTTACGGAATTGACATTACCAAAGAACCTATGCTCGTCTATCCCTCCCTTCATTACCAAAATGGTGGAATCGAGATAAACGAAAGATGTGAAACAAACATTCCTGGCCTTTATGTGGCTGGGGAGACCTCGGGCGGAGTTCATGGAAGGAATCGGCTTATGGGAAATTCAGTTCTGGATTATAATGTTTTTGGACGCCGCGCCGGGAAATACGCCGCTAAATATGTTAAATCTGTGAAGCTTGGTCCGCTAACATTAGAGCATATCTCGAATTATGAGAATGAACTGAAAAAGGCGAAAATCAAAACAGACCGCATTGCGCCAGTTCTTCTGCCATCTTATACCCCCGAAGATGTACGGAAGCGCCAGCTAACCGCCCACTACCAAGGAACTCTAAGATAAGAACCGTCCCGCAATAATCCCTTTCCATTAGCAGCCTGGATAGGGACCTTCCCTAAGGAATATCCTTTAATTCATCAACTCAATAACCATTATTAATAGGCGTTATCATTCTTGTCAAGATAGGCACATTCCTAAAAGTTCCGCTGCTTAACATCAACAGCACCAAGACCTTATCAATGGGCTTATCTGTATATAAATATTCGAAGGATGGTACTTTAGATGATAATGTCCCCCTTTTACAGCAGAGAAAGCAAATTTCCCAAAAAATTAAGTGCCGCTGCTGGAGCCAATCCTTGGATACCGTATCCAGTTGCCATTCCACATGATCAAATCTTTATCGAAATCCGAAATGGAGAAGACCTGAAAGATTCCAGCTCCATATGAACTCTCATCGAAAGTAAAACTTTCTTGTCTTTTATCACGTTCAAAAGAAGCCACTAAAAAATCATCGGCTAGAGCGCCAGAAATTCCATATTCTGACGCAGCCGTACCGCACCACACTCGGTAACCAGTTCCCCACTTGTCATTGATGGGGAGAGTTTTGATATAAAAAGGCGAGAGTGCATTAGAGAAAGCTGAACTGCCATCATAAGTGCCATCTTGAGTAGAGGTGCTTCCATTATCAGCAACATAGTCTGTAATAGCCACAGATATGGTTCTAATGTCTCTCATAGTGGCTTTCTGTTTGCTTTTATGGATTGCTGTAAGGGCATTAGGAATAAACATAGCAACAAGAATGCCAAGAACAGCAACTGCGATAAGTAGCTCAATGAGAGTAAAGCCTCTTATCTTTTTTTTCATGAAAGCTTCCTTTCCTCTCTTCACTTTTTTAGTCGATAAAAATACTAGGAAATTGAATACGACATTACATTGTTCATATATCTAGATAGACAAAAAAAAATGAAACAAAAGTCACAGGACTTCATGAAGCCGAAAATGCTACAGATGCAGTATGTTGCCGCAGTCGGCTCAGGGAAAACTCAGCTCCAGATTATAATGCATTTTAGAGTTCTTATCCTTTCATGGCCTTTGTGTCTCATCTACATTTTTTTTGACTTTTAGAAGGAATTTGATATAGTGTATACGTTTTTCAAGGAGAGGAAGCTTTTATTTTAAGTTCAGTGCAGATAAGATAAGTTTTCTGAAGCATATTTGGAAAAAATAAAAAATTAAGGCCAAACGCTTTCTGAAATCGCTGTTTGTGACATGAATCCTTAGCTAAAACACGCAAGTGAAGGATATCAGTCATGGAAAATAAGGAAGCAGGAAAAAGGACATGCAAACGGTTTGAAATTCCAGGGGCTACAATCAGTTATGAGTTAAATGAATACTCAGAGGAATTTTCCCCTCTTGGAGATATGAGCCGGGGAGGAGCTAAGTTTCTGGGTAAATACCCTCTTGATATTAATGCTGACATAACCTTGAAAATCAGCGTTCCAGGTGAAAGAATTCCCTTAACCCTCCATGGAAAGATACGATGGATTTCCTTTATGGAAAGCAAAGATCAGTATCAGGTTGGAGTTCAATTTAATCCTTATGGAGAAAAGGAAGGGCATAATTACCCCGGGAATCTGGTTAAAATCATTTCACTTGAACAAAAATTTGCCACTAAAAAAGAAACTAAAGTCGAGAAATATGAAATTGATAGTTGATAAATATTTAATAAATCAGCATAATATCTAAAAATAAATTTTACTGATAGAATTTAGGCATTAAGAATTTTTTTGTTTCCTTTGAATTGAATGACGGCTTCGGGTGCTGCTACTCAGAGATCAACTGAAATCCACCAGGGCAAAAGAGGAGAGCATAGTTGGAAGAGCACGGAATAGAAAAAAGGACATGCATCCGGTTCCAAATTCCTGGAGCTACTGTCAGCTACCAGTTCAAAGAACATGTAGAGGAATTTTCCCCTCTTATTGATATAAGCCGCAGAGGACTCAAGTTCTTGGGAAAGAAACCTCCCCAGATGAACGCTGAAGTAACGTTGAATATTTCTGTCCCTGGTGAAAGAGTTCCTTTAACTCTCTATGGAAAAGTGCGGTGGATCTCTTATTTTGAGGCTAAAGATCAATACTTTATCGGGGTTCAGTTTAATCCGTATGGAGAAAAACAAGGGGAAAATTATCCTGGAAACATGGTGAAAATAATCGCCCTTGAGCAAAAATACACAATTAAAGAAAAAGCTAAAACTGAAAAATTTGAAATAGACTAGTTAATATCCAGCCAATAGGTCAGCCTGAAATCCTGAAATAATAAATCCCATTATTTAGAGGAATTTTGTCCCTCGATGACTATTTGAGAGTAATCCGCAACCTGGATCAATAGTTTGCTTATAGCTTGGAGAAGAGCCAGGCGATTTCGCCTCATTCTTATCTCATCGGTCATTACCAGAACATTATCAAAAAACTTATTTATTGAAGATCTTATCCTGAAAATAATTCTCTGCGCCTGGGAAAAATCTCCTTTTGAAATTAACGGAAGGATATTATTCTTTATTATGGAAAAAGTGGTATAAAGCTCCCTCTCTTCCTTTTCAGCCAGCAGTGCTTGATTGATCTTAAACAGAGGTTGGTCTTTCAGAATATTGTTTACCCTTTTGGCGATGATGATCAAAGGTTCAAAACTGGGACTTTCCTTAAGACTATCCAGCGCCTTAAGCCTGAGATAAGAGTGATAGATATTATCAATACCTACAGAAACGGTAGCATTGATCAAGTCATACCTATATCCTTGCCTCTCAAATATGTAGCGCAACCTGTTTGAAAAGAAGTCCAGGCAGTAGCTCTTGACTTTCTCTTTAGGCTCTTGAAGCTTCTCTCCGTAAACAGCAATCACTTTGTCCATAAGCCGCAAGAAAGATAAGCAAAGTTTTCTCTCGATGATTACCTTGCAAATACCTTGAGCATTTCTTCGTAAACCAAATGGATCGCTGGACCCTGTCACTGTTATCCCGGTTCCAACCGCTCCCACGATAGAGTCCAATTTATCGGCTATGGACAGTATGGCTCCAGTCAAGGAAGCGGGGGATTCATCATCCAGGCTTACAGGCTGATAGTGTTCATAAACCGCTTTCCAAACCAGAACAGGATATTTCTCTTCTCTGGCATAGAGCCCGCCTACATTTCCCTGGAGTGAGGGGAATTCTCTCACTATCTCTGTGAGAAGATCTACCTTGGAAAGCTCAGCCGCCTGAATAACTTGCTGCTTTTCCTTTTTGGCCTCGATCTTATCAGCCAGGTAAGAAACTGTTTTCTTTAATCTCTGAGTTTTATCCTCATAGCTCCCCAATTTCTCCTGCAAGACAATCTTATCTAAGCCTTTTGCTTTGTCTTTTAAAGTTATCTTTCTGTCTTGTTCCCAGAAAAACTTAGCATCATCCAATCGAGCCTTGAGCACTCTCTCATTTCCCTTTCGAATAAGAGACTTTGAATCCTGGTAAGCATCGGCCACACCTAAAAAGAAAGGCAGTTGTTTCTTATCCTTGACAATAGAGAACAATTTTTGCCCTTCTCTCATGGCAGTGCTTAAGACTTCCAGAGGTAAATCTAAATATTCTTCCGGAAACGAACCCAGGATTACATGAGGATATTCTACATCATAGACAAGGCCTTCAAGGAGGTCTTCATCCGGATGAAGAGTAGCTTTGAGAGAGGCTAACTTTCTCCCTACCTGATTCACAATCATCTTTCTTCTTTCTTCCTGATCGATCACAACCTTCATCTTTCTTAGAGTCTCTTTATATTCTCTGAAGGATTTTACTTTAGTTTTATTGGGAAAATATATCTTGTGACCGACTGTTGAGTTTCCTGCGTGTATTCCTCCAACCGAAAAAGAAAGCTTCTTCCGGTCAAAAAGACAGAGAATATTTTTTATCGGGCGAGAAAATCTAAAAGAACTTTCCCCCCATCTCATCATTTTAGGGAAGGAAAGGGAAGAAACAATTTGAGGCAGAATCTCGGAGAGAACATCTGCTGAAGGCTTTCCTTTTTCCATCTTTCTTAAACCCAGATATTCTCCTTTTGCAGTCTTTATAACCTTAAGTTCACTGACTCTCACTCCTTGAGACTTGGCAAATCCCTGGGCTGCTGAAGAAAAAGTTCCGTCCTCCCTAATCCCGACATCTTTAGGAGGACCGATAATTTCTTTTTCTCTATCTTTTTGGGACAGAGCAAAATCACCGACAACAACCAAACGACGGCAGGTTCCGTATGTTTCAATTTGTCCCCTATCGATATTCTGCGAAGAGAGTTCTTCTTTGAATTTCTCCTCCAGTTGTACAAGAGCAGTTTTCACGTGTGCCGGAGGCATTTCTTCGGTATTTATCTCTAAGATAAATTCCATCAGGGCGAACTCTCCCTAGCTATGTATTTTTCAGCAATCTGGCTGGCCAGATTTCTTATCTGAGCAATCATTTTAACTCTTTCTGTAACACTTATTGCTCCTCTAGAGTCCAGAAGGTTGAAAAAATGAGAACATTTAAGACACATATCATATGCGGGAAGGAGCAGATCTTTATCGATGAGCAGCCTGGCCTCTTTCTCATTCAAAAGGAAAGAGTCCTTAAGCCTCCTTACGTTTGCCAGGCTAAAATTGTATTCTGAAAACTCTCTCTCCTCGATGAACCGCAAATCCTGGTAGCTCACATCTTCAGACCAGTTCAGGTCAAATATATTATCCTTTCCCTCAAGAAACATTTCTAGCCTTTCCAGGCCGTAAGTGATTTCAACGGGCACTGGAAAAAGGTCAATCCCGCCTGCTTGCTGGAAGTAAGTAAACTGAGTGATCTCCAGGCCATCCAGCAAAACCTGCCATCCCACCCCCCAGGCACCGATGGAGGGAGCTTCCCAGTCATCTTCATCGAAACGAATATCATGATCCTGGAGATTGATGCCCAGAGCAGCTAAACTTTTAATGTAGATTTGCTGAATGTCCGAAGGAGCAGGCTTCATGATAACCTGGTATTGGAAGTGCTTCTGGACCCGGTGAGGATTTTCTCCGTAGCGGCCATCAGTGGGCCGGCGCGACGGCTGAACGTAGGCAACTTTCCACGGTCTTTTATCAAGAACTCTGAAAAACGTATCAGGAGTCATGGTTCCTGCTCCAACTTCAAGGTCATAAGATTGAGCAAGATAGCATCCTCGCTCAGCCCAGAATTTCTGAAGATCCATAATAAGATTTTGAATGCTCATTCTATTCTTTTCTTGATAACTTCTTTTTCTCCGTCCATCTTAGAATTGGATTCCGCGCAGCTGTGGTCTCGTCCAGGCGCCGCACATAGGATACGTGCGGAGCATACTTCACAACCTCTGGATTCTTTTTTGCCTCTTTCGAGATCTGTTTCATGGCATCTATGAAAAGATCAAGATCTCTCTTACTTTCAGTCTCTGTGGGTTCTGTCATTAAAGCACCACGAACAATCAGCGGAAAGGACATGGTCGGAGGGTGCAGGCCAAAATCGATGAGCCTTTTGGCTATATCAATGTTTTCGACTCCATATTCTCTCTGAAACTTATCTGAAAAAACGCACTCATGAAGAGTAGGTGTCTTGTATTTCAGAAAATACTCTCTCTCCAAGCTCTTGCGGATATAGTTAGAATTCAAAACAGCAATTTCTGAGACTTCCTTTAATCCTTCACACCCTAAGGAGAGAATATAAGTCAGCGCTTTGACGATAACCAGGTAATTTCCATAAAAGCTGTGGACTTTGCCGATACTCTTCGGACTGTCAAAGTTAAGATAATATTTTTCTCTTTTCCTCTCTATGATGGGAAGAGGAAGATAAGGCTTCAATACTCGCTTCACTCCTACTGGTCCAGAACCAGGGCCGCCACCTCCATGAGGCGTGGAAAATGTCTTGTGTAAATTCAGATGGATCACATCGACATCCATATCTCCAGGTCTGCAGACTCCTATCAGAGCGTTCATGTTAGCTCCATCCATGTAGATAAAACCACCTTTGGAATGAACAATTTCTGCTATTTTTTTTATGTCAACCTCAAAAATCCCTAATGTATTCGGGTTAGTAATCATCAAGGCAGCCACATCTTTTGTCATGTTCTGGGCGAGGCTTTGCAGATCAATCGTTCCATTTTTATTGGATTGGATTTCTTGAACACGATAACCACAGAGATGAGCGCTTGAGGGATTTGTTCCGTGAGCTGAATCCGGAATGAGGACGATTTTTCTCGGATCACCCTTCTCACCAAGGTAGGCACGAATAAGCATCATGCCGACCAGCTCGCCCTGAGCCCCTGCTGCGGGCTGAAGACAAAAAGCATCCATTCCTGTCAACTCGACCAGAAGCTCCTCTGTTGTTTTAAGAACCTCGAGATTTCCCTGGATTAAATCAAGCGGGGCAGCAGGATGCGAGGAGTTAAACTCCAAGAGAGATGCTATTTTTTCGTTTATTTTGGGATTGTATTTCATAGTACACGAACCCAGAGGATAAAAACCCACATCTATACAATGATTTGTCTGAGAAAGCCGGGTAAAATGCCTGATAACTTCCACTTCTGATACCTGAGGAAAACCTTCTATTTCATTTCTTACGGGAAGATTCCGAAGTATGTCCTTTTTGGAAGGGACATCAAGCTCGGGCAGAGAAAAGGCTCTTTTTCCCTTCTCGCTTATTTCAAATATTAAAGGTTCACGAATCATTTTCTATTTTGCTTTTAGGCTTTCTTTTAATACTGCCCCCAATCGATCTATATCACCTCTCTTATGCATCTCGGTCACACAAACAAGGGCACATTTCTTAAGCTCTGGGTAGTATTCACCAATGTTCAGGCCTCCGATAATTCCTTTTTTCCTGAGAAAGCCGCTGATTTTCTTGAAACCTCCCGAGAACTCGAGCACAAATTCGTTGAAAGAATTTCCCTTGAATTTTCTTTTTACGCCCTTTATCTGGCTCAGTTTTTCCAGGGCATAGCTGGCTTTCTGGATATTCTGCCAGGCAAGCTCCTTTAATCCCTCCCCGCCCAGAGTTTCCAAAAAGATCGTGGCCCTCAATGCACACCAAGCCTGGTTAGTGCAGATGTTCGAAGTGGCCCTTTCTCGTCTTATATGCTGTTCTCTCGTGGATAAAGTCAGAACAAATCCTCTATTACCATTTACATCCTTTGTCTGGCCTGCAATCCTTCCTGGGAACTGGCGAATAAATTCTTCGCCACAGGCCATGAATCCCAGATAAGGACCGCCAAAACTCAGGGGAATGCCAAAGGACTGCCCTTCCCCTGCTACAATATCAGCACCCAGCTTCCCCGGGGCTTCAAAAATTCCAAGGGATATTGGTTCTGCTATCACAGCTACGGATAAAGCCCGGACGCTATGAGCAAGGTCTGAAATCTTTTCAAGATTTTCTGTTATCCCCATAAAATTGGGTGACTGAGTGACAAAAGCCGATATCTTATCATCCAGTTTCCCTTTTAGATCTTTGATGTCAGCCTCTCCTGTCTCTGAATATTTGATCTCTTCAATCTCAACTCCCAAGTTTTTCACATACGTTTGGATGACTCTCCTGTAATGAGGATGGAGGGTTTTGGCAACTAAAACCTTTGGTCTCCCCTTCAAGCGGTGGGCCATAAGAACTGCCTCAGCGGCAGCTGAAGCCCCATCATAAAGGGAAGCATTCGCAATATCCATTCCCGTCAATTGGCAGATGAGAGTCTGAAATTCAAAAATGACCTGGAGTGTTCCCTGGCTTACTTCAGGTTGGTAGGGAGTGTAGGGGCTAATAAATTCTCCCCTCGAACTTAAGTAATCCACTATATAGGGAATCACATGGCGGTAAGCTCCTGCTCCTAAAAATGAAATAAAATTCTGATAGTTGTTTTTCTGGGATATTCTATCAAAAAGCTGAATCAACTCGAGTTCTGTCATCGGAGGAGGAACATTGAGCTCTCTTTTCAGCTTTATGTCTTTGGGAATACTGCGAAAAAGTTCATCCAGAGAAGAGATGCCAATTTTGCCCATCATTTCTTTCTTGTCTTTATCGCTCAGTGAAATATAGCTCATATGTTCAATATTCCTTGTATGTTAAATACACCCCATTTTATGCAAAATACACGCTATTTTAATTCGATCGACTTAAATAAATTACTCCTCGATCCCCTCTATAAATTTTTCGTATTCAGAGGCTGGCATCAACTTCTCGAGTTCTGTCTCATCCTTTATTTTAAGACGAATAAACCAGCCTTTACCGTGAGGATCTTGATTAACAAGTTCAGGGGAATCATTCAATCCCTTGTTTACCTCGAGCACTTCCCCCGAAACAGGGGAGTAAACATCAGAAACCGCCTTAACGGATTCAACGACTCCCATTGATTGATGGAACTCCAGTTTCTTTCCAATTTCAGGCAATTCGACATAGACAACATCTCCGAGCTGCTTTTGAGCAAACTCCGTAATCCCTACAGTCGCCTTATCGCCTTTCACCTGAATCCACTCATGGTCCTTGGTGTAATAAAAGTCATCAGGATACATCTTTCGCCTCCTGCTTTATATTCAATCCTGTCCGGGCTTGATTCATCAAACCCACATTTTACGGGTTTGGTTTTTCAAACCTACATTATATTCAACCCTGTAGGAGTTTGATTTATCAAGCCCACATTTTATATGTCTTTGCACAAAAAATACATGATTATTTGTCATTGCAGCGACCGGAGGGAGTGTGGCAATCTCTAAGAAAAAGTTTAAGATTGTACAGCCTGCTCCGGGTAAAGCGAAGGAATCTTCTACGCTCCTCGCAATGACATCGATGCAGTCTTTCTAACCTTTTTCGCCTCTCTTGTAAAAAGGAGTAGGAACCACTCGTGCCTTAACTTTCTTATCTCTGATTCCAATCTCAAATTCTGTTCCCTCTTCTTTATGTTCAACGGGAAGATAGGTTAAGCCGATACTCTTTTTAAAGTAAGGAGAAAAAGTGCCTGAATTTACTTCAGAGACTTTTTTCCCTTCTACAAAGACTGGGTAATGTGGCCGGGCTATTCCACTCTCTATTAGCTCAAAGCCAACTATCTTTCTCTTGATTCCCTCTTCCTTCTGCTTCAAGAGAGCATCTCTCCCTAAAAACTCTCCTTTTTTGTACTTCACAAGCCACCCCAACCCAGCTTCAAGTACCGTTGTAGTCTCATCTATATCATTACCATAAAGCATGAGCCTTGCTTCCAGGCGCAGAGTATCTCGAGCGCCTAATCCTACAGGAACCACACTGAAGGCTTTTCCTTTCTCTAAGATAGCGTCCCAGATTTTTTCTGGCCGGGAAGAAAGAGTGTATACTTCAAAACCATCCTCTCCAGTGTAACCAGTGCGGGAGACAAGAACTTCCTCTCTCTCTATTTCTCCCCAGCTTGTTCCGAACGTATTCATCTCTTCTATATTAACATCAATCAGAGGTTTAAGAATTTCCAATGCCCTTGGACCTTGAAGAGCGATCTGAGTGTAGTCATCACTTTTATTCTCAACCTCCACATCAAAACCTTCTTTATGGCTCAGAATCCATTCATAATCCTTATCAGAATTAGCACAGTTCACGACCAGCAGGTATTTTTCTGGATCCAGGCAGTAGACAAGGAGGTCATCAACAAAAGTCCCTTGCGGAGTGGTCAAACAGGAGTACTGAGCTTTCTCGGGAGTTAGACGAGCAGCATCGTTGGGAGTCAAATACTGAACAAAATCAAGAGCCATTCTTCCTGAAATTACAATTTCTCCCATGTGGCTCACATCAAAGAGTCCTGCTTTCTGGCGGACAGCCAAATGCTCATCAATAACTCCACTAAATTCCACAGGCATCTCCCAGCCAAAAAATTCGATCATCTTGGCGCCAAGCTTTTTATGAGAAGAATTAAGGCGAGTTTCTTTCATAAACCTTCCTCCATGAAATTAATTTACTAACACATAACTTTTCTTGATGCAAGAAAAATCGTCCAAAGTCTTGTCCCTAGGCTTAAATCTGATATAATTAAAAACCAATCATGCTTAAATTCAAAGCTTTCTTAAAAGAAAAAATTCACAAACTGCTGAAAGAAAAATACTCTCTTCGTCTCTCAGAGCTTGAAATAAGCTATACTCCCCAGCAAAAAATGGGTGACTTGGCTCTGACGTTTCTTTTCCACCTGGCAAAAAAAATGAAAAAAGAGCCAAGAAAGCTCGCCCAGGAAATCATTCCCCTTATTTCTCCTCTTGAAGGAGTAGAAAAGATAGAAGCAGCAGGGCCTGGCTATATCAACCTTTTCCTGGAGCGTGAAAAGTTCTTTTCCGACCAGCTTCACTCTACCGGGAAAACATCTCTCTCCCCAGAGGAAGAAAAAATCATAATCGAGCACACCAACATTAACCCCAATAAAGCAGCCCACATAGGCCATCTCAGGAACGCCTGTCTCGGCGATACCCTCGGGCGCTGCCTCAAATACAAAGGAGAAACAGTCGAAATCCAGAATTACATAGACGACACTGGGGTCCAGGTGGCGGATGTTGTCTTCGGCTTCATGGAGCTCGAGAAAAAGAGCCTGCCCCAAATCAAAAAAATAAAGGACAAATTTGACTATTACTGCTGGGACCTTTATGCGCGCGTCTCTTCTTATTTTGAGAGTAATCCCCAAGGAGAGACCAGAAGATCTGAAATTCTAAAAAAAATAGAGCAAGGCAAAAATCCTGAACATGAAACAGCCCACTATATCTCCCGCCGAATAATTAAAGCTCATCTCCAGACCATGGAAAGAATCGGAATCAGTTATGACTTTCTCCCCTGCGAAAGCAGCATCCTCCATCTTAAGTTCTGGGAAAAAGCTTTTTCGCTCCTGAAGGAAAAGAAGGCTATTTCCTTGGTAAAAGAAGGGGAAAATAAGGGATGTTGGGTGATGTATCCAGAGGACGAGTCTGAAAAGGAAAAGATCATAGTCCGTTCTGACGGAACAGTGACCTATGTGGGTAAGGATATTGCCTATCAGCTCTGGAAATTCGGTCTTCTGGAAGAAGATTTTTATTATGAACCCTTTATCAAAGAGGACGACAAGATCGTCTGGATATCTATCACCACACCCGGGAAGGAATCTCCTTCATTCGGAAAAGGAAGTCAGGTCTATAATGTTATAGATATAAGGCAGGCTTATCTCCAGAAAATTGTCGTCCAGGGCCTAAAATCTTTGAAGTATTTATCTCAAGCCAAAAAATCCATCCATTTCTCCTACGAGATGGTTGCCCTCTCTCCAAAAAGTCTGAAAGAGCTCAATCTGAGCGTTTCAGAAGAAGAAAAAGAAAAGGACTTCCTTGAAGTCTCCGGGAGAAAAGGACTGGGCGTGAAAGCCGATGATCTGCTAGACAGACTCGAAGAAAAGGCCTTAGCGGAGGTGGAGAAAAGAAATCCTGAGCTTTCAGAAAACCTGAAAAAGGAAACAGCTCACAAAATAGCCAGCGGAGCACTCCGCTACTTCATGCTCAAATTCGCCCGAAATTCTCTCATTGTTTTTGACTTTGAAGAAGCCCTCAGTTTTGAGGGAGAAACAGGCCCTTATCTCCAGTACACGCTGGTCAGAATAAACAGCATCTTTCGCAAGCTGAAGGAAAGAGAAAATTTTGAGGAGAAGGATGTTCAGACTCTTCTTTCTTCAGACCATATTCCGTTGCATAAGCTTGCTGAATCAGAGCAGGCTGATTTCTGGGATCTGGTCCTCTATGCTTCACAGCTTGAAGAAGAAGTTCTCCATTCCATCCGCTCTCTGGAATTCTCGCACTTAGCAAAATACTCTTTTAACCTCTGTCAGAAGTTTAACGCTTACTACCATCTCTATTCGATTCTTGCTGAAGAAAATAGGGAGATAAAGAAAATTCGTATCTTAACTATCTATTACATCAGAGAAATACTCAAGCACGCTCTTTCGCTCATGGGGATCCCGCAACCAGAACTGATGTAATAGAGTTAATATTGTAGGAGCTTGATTTATCAAGTCCACCTTTTGATTCTGTAGGGTTCGATTCATCAAACCCACCTTGAATTAATTGAAATATGAAATATTTACAATTTATAATTTATTATCTATGAACAGGAGGGAGTGAAAAAATGATTGAAGTTGAAAACTTGACCAAAAAATACGGGGATCTTGTAGCTGTTAAAAACTTAAATTTCAAAGTTGAAAAGGGAAAAATCTGGGGACTTCTCGGGCCAAATGCTGCTGGAAAAACAACAACCATGAGAATTCTCACCGGATATTTGCCTGCTACTGACGGAAAAGCCTCTGTAGCTGACTATGATGTTTTTGAGAAACCCAACGATGTCAAAAAAATCACAGGCTATCTCCCTGAAAATGTACCTCTTTACCCTGAAATGACGGTTCATTCCTACCTGAATTTTGTATCAGAAATCAAACAAATCCCCGCATCTCAAAGAAAAGAAGCTGTAGAGAAATCCGTAGCAATAAGCGGCTTAGAAACGGTGCGAGGGAGGCTCATCAAGAATATTTCTC
Organism: Candidatus Aminicenantota bacterium; assembly: GCA_011773465.1. Classification (GTDB taxonomy): domain Bacteria; phylum Acidobacteriota; class Aminicenantia; order Aminicenantales; family Aminicenantaceae; genus SOIV01. The sequence continues at coordinate 46,278 of WVXO01000007.1, forward strand.
GGGGTTTCAAGCAGAGAGTGGGTATCGCTCAAGCCCTCATCCACGACCCTCAAGTGCTTGTCTTAGACGAGCCAACTATCGGCCTTGACCCAGCCCAAATCATAGAAATAAGACGGCTCATAAAGTCCCTCAAAGGAGAAAGGACTATCCTCCTTTCAACTCATATCCTCGCTGAAGTAACTCAAACTTGCGATGGAGTTGTCATCATCAACGAAGGCAATCTCATGGCATCTGGCTCCTTAGAAGAGCTCACCGCTTCTTTCAAGGAAAAGGAAGGAGTCGTAATTAAACTCAAGAAGGGAGAAAAAAGCATCCTTTCACTCCTGAAGAAAATTCATGGCGTCGACGAAGTCAGCCTTGTAGATGATGAGTTCAAGATAGAATGGACTAAAGGAAAGGACGTGCGAGATGAGATAACAAAGCTCGTCGTTGATAAAGAATTAGGGCTTATCGAGATGAGGCCTCTCGCCATGAATATCGAAGACCTCTATCTCAAGGTTATCTCAGGAGGTGTCGAGCAATGAAAAACATATGGGCTATCTGCAAAAAAGAAGTAAAAGCTTACTTTACCTCCCCTATCGCCTACGTGGTAATCACTGTATTTCTGGTTCTGATAGGATTTTTCTTTTATAGTCTCGTCTGGTGGTTCAACTCCCAGTCTCTTCAAATGGCACAAAATCAATATTATTATCAGCAACTCAACATAAACCAGATGGTTTACTCTCCTCTCTTTCACAATATGAGTATTATTCTCCTCCTCATGATACCTCTGCTCACCATGCGTCTTTTTTCAGAAGAAAAGAAAAGGCAAACGGATGAGTTGCTCTTCACCTCACCTATTTCTGTAAACCAGATAATCCTTGGCAAATATTTTGCCTCTCTTTTTGTCCTGCTGGTGATGCTCTTTTTGACTGGAATCCTTTCCATTTTTGTTTTTGCCTACGGAAATCCAGAGCCTGCCCCCATCCTGAACGGCTATCTAGGTTTATTCCTCGTGGGAGCAGCCTTCATATCAATAGGAATTTTCTTCTCCTCTCTTACCGAAAACCAGATTGTCTCGGCAATCCTGACTTTCGGCGCCCTTCTTCTCTTCTGGATTCTGAACTGGGCTTCTTACTCAGCAGGAGGAATGTGGAAGAGCGTCCTCAACTATCTTTCCTTTTTTCAGCATTTTGATGACATGACACGAGGAATTCTGGATACAACTGACCTCGTTTATTACCTCAGCTTCATCTTTTTGGGTCTTTTTCTGACTCATTCTGTCATTCAATCCAGAAGGTGGAGGTAAAAAATGGAAAAAATCAAGCAATACTTGAATTACATAGCTTTAGCCCTGATATTCTTGTCTCTTGTATCCCTTAGAATCTGGCCTTATAAAAAAACAATTGCTCTCGTCTTAGGGCTCTTAGGAGTAGCCGCCTTAGCAGCTTACATCATCCTCAATCTTTCGGTTCTCAAACAAAGCTTTAAGCGAAAATCTTTCATCTATTCCGGCAACTTGATTTTTATCGTTATCCTTGTCCTCGCTATTCTGGTTCTCATCAACTATTTCTTTTCCCGCCACCATCACAGGTTTGACTTTACCGAAGCTAAACTTCACAGCCTCTCTGACCAATCCATTAAAGTCTTGAAAAACCTGAAAGACGAGGTTAGCGCCATATGTTTCTTCCGTGAAGGAAACATCAGCCAGGCTAAAATGGAAAACCTGTTGAAAATCTACAATTATCATTCCAAAAAAATAAAGTATGAATTTATCGATCCTGACAAAAATCCAGGCATGGTCAAAAGATACGATGTAACTCAAGACGGCACAACAATCTTTGAAAGCGGAGATAAAGAAAGCCGCATCACTTCCTCAAACGAGGAGGACATCACCAACGCCATCATCAAAGTCTCGAGAGAAAAGAAAAAAGTACTCTATTTTCTCGAAGGCCACGGTGAGGCAAGCATCGAAGAGAGTGGTGAGAGAGGGTATGCATTAGCCAAAGAAGAGTTAGAAAAACTCGCTTATGAAGTCAAAAAGCTGACTCTAGCTCTTTCAGATACTTTTCCCCAAGATTGTTCTCTTCTTGTGATTCCCGGGGCTGAGAAGGACCTCCTTCCCAACGAACTGGAGACAATCCGAAACTTCATAAACGAGGGCGGCAGAGTCTTTTTTATGGTCGACCCAGAAACTGCTCCAGGCCTTAAATCTTTCCTTGAAGAGTACGGAATTCAGCTCGAAGATGACCTAATCGTGGATACTGTATCTCGCCTCATGGGAGGAGATTATTTCATGCCCATAGTGAGCGAATACGAATACCACCAGATCACAAGCAAATTCCGTTATGCAACCTTTTTCCCTTTTGCCCGCTCCGTAAATGTAGTTGAGGAAAAGCCGGAGGGAATCTCGGCAGACATCCTGGCCAAAACAAGCCCTAATTCCTGGTCAGAAAGGCAGCTTGAAGAAACACAGGTATCATTTAACAAAGACAAAGATAAAGAAGGCCCCATCTCTATTGCAGCAGTTGTGACCGTAGAACCAAAGAAAGAAGAGAAAGAAGAACCTAAGGAAGAAAAAGAAACGGAAGAACAGAAAGGCGAAAAGAAAGAAGCTAGAGGTGAAGAAGAACTTGAAAAAGAGTCAAAAGAAGAAAAAATAAAAGCGCAGGAAAAAGATATGAAAGAAAAAGAAGCTAAAGAAGAAAAACAAACAGAAGAAGCGGAAAAGATAAAACAAGAAGGCCGCCTGGCAGTTTTTGGTGATTCAGATTTTGCCACCAATCGTTATTTCAACTTCTCTGGAAACGGAAATTTCTTCCTGAATACAGTCAGCTGGCTGACTGAAGAGGCAGACCTAATTTCCATCCAGCCCAAAACATCCTCCCCCAGGACGATCCATATGACTGCTACCCAAGGGAGAATGCTCTTCTTCGTTTCACTCATTATTCTACCTCTTGTTGTTCTTGTCACAGGAATTTCAATTTGGGTAAGGAGAAAGTCCCTATGAAATTCAAAACCACGATCATTCTCTTTGCGATTTTCCTTGTTCTTCTGGCTTTTGTCTTATTCTTCGAATTCAAAGGAAAAGGTGAAAAGGATGAAGAGGAGAAACTCCTCGCCCTTTCCACAGATGATGTCCGGAAAGTAACTCTTAAAAAAGAGGATGAAACCATCACCTTCCAAAAAGACGAAAAAGGAGAATGGCTCATCACTGAGCCCCTCGAAGCAAAAGCTGATAAGTACGAAGTCGACCGCTTCGCTGATGATTTTTCCGACCTTAAAATTGAGAGAGTGGTGGAGGAAGTGCCAAAGGAGCTTCAAAAATACGGTATTCCCCAAAAGGAAATAAACCTCTGGTTTAAAGATAAGGATGAGCCAATAAGAATCCTCGTCGGTATGGAAAATCCCCTGGACAGCACTTTTTTTGCCAAAAGAGATGATGAAACAAGGGTCGTCCTCATCCCCAGCCATCTCAAAAGTATGATGGAGAAAAGTTTCTTTGATTTTCGCGAGAAGAATATCTTTAAGTTTGAGACAGACGATGTGAAAAGTTTAAAACTCCGGGCAAAAAAAACTCGATGGGTGGCTTCGAAAAAAGGAGAAGAATGGTTCTTTAGAAATCCCGTCAATGCTCTCGCCCAATCAAGCAAAATCGATAATATCCTTTCCTCTCTTTCTGGCCTGAAAGCAAAAGAGTTTGTCTCCGAAGAGAAGAAAAAGGATGATGTGAAAAAATACGGTCTTGACCGTCCTGAATATGAAATAACTCTGGGCATGCCTCTTGAAAACCGGGAAGTGACATTTTCCCTGCATAAAGAAGAGGACAAACTTTATGCCACCACTTCCCTCTCCACCAAAATTATCGAAGCAGAAGACACCTTCCTTTCTGATTTAGAAAAAGAGGCAGAGGAATTAAGGGAAAAAGAAGTTGCCAATTTCTACAGCTGGGAAGCAAACCGCCTTCATCTGAAGATGGGAGAGATAGACTGGGAGCTTGTAAAAGATGAGGAGGAAAACTGGAACTTTGAATCTCCCATAAAAGAAGAAGCGGATAAGAGTAAAATTCAGACATTCATCCGCAAAATAGAAAGCCTTGAGGCTGAAGAATTTATCGATCCTCCATTGAGCCTGAATCTAAAAGATCACGGCCTAGACAATCCTCAAGCTGAAATCAAAATTTGGGTGGAAGAGGATGAAGACAAATTCAAAGAAGTCACAGTCCTTATCGGTTCTGAAGACAAAGAATCAAAAAAAGTAGTGGTGAAAAACGCAAGATTCAATTATCTTTTCCGGGTGGATTCAGCTTTTCTTGAGGAATTCCCACAATCCATAGACGATTGGAAGCCAGAGCAAGATGTAGAAGAGAAAGAGCAATAATAAAAGACCAACTTAGAATATTCCGATCTTTTTATAATAACTGCTTCATTACATAAGATCACCATATCCTCATTTCAAATTAAATTAAGTTCCAAATTTTAAATATCGAGTTCCTTTACATCGAAATTCAATAATCGTGTCCAGTCAAATAAAATAGATGAAGAAGCAGGAAAAGAAATTTCAAATGAAGAAAGCGCGTTACATTATGCTAAAAAAAGATATTGAGACCGCCCATGGATTATTAAGCTTAGGAGATGAAACGCAAATATCAAGCGTGGAAAAATGCCCCATCCATAGGAAAATAATTTTACATTTTTTCTTGACTTTTCATTTTTATTAGGATAAAATTCTGCGCTCTCCGGGGAAAAGGAGGGAAATGACCAATAGCCAGTAAAAATCGCAAATTATCATTAAAAGAGAGCCTATTTTTCAAGTATTCAAAGACATTCTCTATTTTCAAAGCAGCTCAGACTATTTTATCCGTTTCTTCAAATTTTGGTGTCTCTCGAGGTGTTTCAATCTCTATAGGTAATCAACTCCCAGATTCTATAGAAAATATGTATTAGGAGGGTAATCATGTCTATACGTCGCTTATTTTTATTTTTAGTGGTTGCTGCTGCATTTTTGCTAGCAACCGGAATTCCTACTAAATCCCAATATCTTGGTCTGGGCTTATTCGTCGGCCGAAACGTGAATTTGGCCCCATATCCACAAACAGACCCTGATACTGATGAATTAATGCTTGATACTGGCGATCCATATCTTCAGAGGCAAAACGAACCGTCTATGGCCGTTTCTACACGCAATCCGATGCATCTTCTTGCGGCTGCTAACGACTACCGTACAGTATATGTACCTTTTTCAGAGGGACCGTTACCTGGAATCGATCTAAGAGCTTCGGCAAGCGGTGACGCATGGGTGGGAATGTTCACATCCTATAATAGCGGTCAATCCTGGACAACCCACATTCTCCCAGGGTATCCTCAGGATATCACGCCTGAGGGAATAGCTTCCCCACTTCACGAATATAGCACTGCTTGTGATCCCACAGTACGTGCGGGTTCATCTGGACTTTTCTTCACCAGCGGCATTGTTTTTGACAGAGTCAAGAATGGAGAAAGTGCCATTTTTGTCGCTCGGTATATTGATAATAATACTCAAGCAATCGGCGAGACGGACTCAATAGAGTACATAGATGTAAATATTATTGACGAAGGAACTTCAGGACAGTTTGCAGACAAGCCATGGATTGCAGTAGCCGCTCCTAGTGATGAAAACGATATAGTGACAATCGACGCTCCTAGTTATACACAGACTATTCCACGGTTCGATGTCTACATGGTGTACAGCATTTTTCTAGGCAGCTCACCCTCCGGAGATCATAGCAAGATTATGTTCGCTAAATCATCAGACTGTGGAAATAGCTGGGGAAAACCAATTAAACTGAGCGAAGATGTACACATCTGTCAAGGTACGAACGTTGTCGTGAGCCCTTATGACGGTACAATCTATATTGTCTGGCGACAGTATGCACGCGAAGAGTATGGTATACCCCATGCCATCATTATGTGCAAATCAACTGATGGGGGCCTGACATTCACCAAAGCTAACATGATTGCTGAGATTGATCCTTTTGATCAGTACACAGCTGCCGAAAGATTTCGGACCAGCGCTTTTCCTGCCATAGCCGTGGACCGCAATGGTTTAGTTTATGTGGCCTGGTCTCAGCTAGGAGTAGAAGAAGGTACTCTGGCCGACGTGCCTCGAATTGTTATCAAAACAACATTGGATGGAGAGCAATGGTCTGATCCTACACCAATTGATAGCCATCAAGGTCGCGGCCATCAGATTATGCCTTCCTTAGCCTGTGCTGGCGGCACGCTATTAGCAACGTGGTATGATACACGAAACAGTCTTTGGAATGAATTGCCCGAAATTATCGGAGAGGGTCAAACCATGGATGTACGGGCAGCACAAGCAAATCTCTCAACTCCCAGTCTTCCTTATCCCGATAATCCAGCTTTTGGCGATTCAGTCCAAGTTTCTCGATATCTCTACACAGCAGTGACTGATCCAATAACAGGTGATTTACTAGACGCGAACGGCGATCCTATTCATATAAGTGGCTTACCCCCAGTAATAAAACAGGTCCAGTCTAGTCACCCAAATTACGCCATGTTCGAGGGAGGATATGCTTCCTTTATGGGAGATTATATTGATAGTGCACCTTCTCCTATGATCATGCGCGATTATGAAAGTGGAACTTGGCGCTTTAATACAGGAGAAGGAGAGTTTGATCCTACCCTTTGTTATATCGTCTTTGCCTGTAACCGTGACGTGACTGTACCGGAGGACCCTGATTGGACAATCTATCAACCTCCAAATTGGCCTCCAGGAAGTGGAAACTGTATTGACGACATTACAGCAGGAATGCGGAATCAAAACATATACACTGCCCCAGTTACTCAGGGCATTCAGGTTGGTTGTCCTGTCAACACTAAGCCGCTTTACGGAGACAGAAGAACATTTCTTGTATTCGTAAGAAACTTAACAGATAACGAAAAACTTATTCGACTTACGATTGATATTGATGCAACCCCTGGCATGAATGCATCATTCTGGGAATTTGAGACTCCTATAGGGGAAGAATGCCCATTTGAGTATTGTAGCCAAAACGGAAGGATAGTGGACGTATCTGTTTTTCCTCATTCATCAATAACACTAACAGTCTTTGTCCAACCCTATACTGATCCTCTCGCGACATTCAGAGTCACTGTTGAAGAAGCTTCAACAGGGCTTAAAAGCTCTGTCATACTAAATCCTGATCCTGTCAATACAGGCCTTATTGATCCTGAGCAGGTTCTAGAATATGATGCTCCGTTCGTAATAACTGAGGACCTTGCCCTGGCAGATTTTGGTGATGCTACTGTGTTTAGTGAAGACGTTGTTTTCACTCCTGAAGTGTTGGCTGAACTATTAGAATCCTCTAATCCAGATATCCTAACTCCTTGTAATAGGCATCCCTTAAATAGACATGACGCAATCATCAATCCTCTCAATCGCCATTCGAGTATAGGAAGTGCACCCGATGGGCAGGTTGCAGAGGTTACTTGGTCAGTACAAAACCAGAGCGACAATACGTCTGCTTACTCCTTCGAGATTATTGGAGATGATCCTTCAGTTGCATCTCAGCTCCTTATCTACCGCGTTACTAGCACACCTATGCCTGATGGGTGCGACCTGAGTGAAGAAGAGCACCACGAACTTGTTCTATCATATGAAAATCCCCTTAACCGGCATCCTCTCAATCGTCATGGAGATCTCCGCAATCCTCTCAATCGCCATAACACTTTTTTCCTTGCGCCAGGAGAGACAGCCATCTGTACTTTGAGACTCATTGATCCCGAGCCCACTCAAGAAAGCGGTGGAAGTACGCAGGAAGCAGCAATTATGAGCAATGGCGGAACACAAGAGGACTTTATTCCTGAAGATTACGCTACAAGAGTAGCTGGAGTAGTCATACCCCAGGCAGCTAACGCCGATGGCATAATAGAGCTTGAGACTGCACTCTATATTGTCGCTGATCCACTTCCTGTAGGATCAGTAGGCGATACATACACGACCACCACCCTAGAAGCTTATGGTGGTGAGCCATTTGACATAATTTATGGTGACCCAGACGATCCCGACGACGACGTATGGAAATATAGATATTGGACAGAAATACTGCAAAATGGAGAATCTATGCTACCTCCTGGTTTAACATTATCTTCCGATGGAATAATATCGGGGTCACCTGTCTATGATCCCAATGCTACGTACCCGCAGGATTATTCCTTCACCGTAGAAGTAAAGGACGAAAGCGATCCTCAACAAGTCGCTCGAAGGACATTCAATATTTCAATTGGGTGTGATGTTAACATTGAAGCCACAGCAGGTCCGGGCGGAAGCATAGATCCTGAAGGTGACGTGACGGTATTATGCGGAGATAGCCAGACATTCACCATAATCCCTGATGATTGCTTTCACATACAGGCTTTGTACATAGACGGTGTACCTTTATCACAGGTACCGGTGCCGACAACATATAAATTCGCAAGTGTAAATCAAGACCATACGATTCACGCTACATTTGAAAGAGACACATTTATCATAAAAGCCGCTGCAGGAGTGGGCGGAAGCATAGATCCTGAAGGTGACGTGACGGTATTTTGCGGACTTGACCAGACATTTACTATAACAGTTGATGAAGGCTACATGTTAGAGGATGTCTTGGTAAATGGTACGCCTGAGGGACCAATGACCTCATATACGTTTATCAATGTCAGGTCGGATCATACCATAACTGCCATATTTAAAAGCTTAGAGAAGTGGGTTCAACGGTATAACAATGACTCTGCGAATGGTGCTGATGAAGCGAACGACATTGGCGTTGATCAATCAGGAGAAAATGTTTATGTGACTGGTTATAGTTCAAACGGAACAGACAATGACTATGCAACAATAAACTATCTCTCTAATGGTACACCAAATCCGGACTGGGGAACAACTGGAGTTCTCAGGTATGATGGAGGAGAAGGAAATGATGAAGCTTCAGCCCTTGCCCTTGATGGCTCAGGAAATGTTTATGTGACAGGTTATAGCTTTAGCTTTAATAAAGGGGAAGATTTTTACACTATCAGTTACGATAGTTCGGGAGTTGAACGCTTGAGCGCAAGATACGATGGGCCTGCGCATAAGGGGGATAAGGGTAATGACATCGTTGTTGATGCATCTGGAGATTTCTATGTAACTGGAGACAGCTTCAGAGGAATGAAATATGAGCATTCTGATTACGCTACAGTTAAATTTGACACCTTGGGAGAGATAATTTGGGATGAGCGATATGATGCTCGCCGAAACGGCCATGATGTGGCCACTGCCGCTGCACTAGATTTAGAGGGAAATGTAATCATTACAGGAAGAAGTGAATATAGCCTAAACAAAAATATTGATGTGCTGCATTACGATTACTTTACAATAAAATACAATGCTAATAATGGAAGTGTAGCCTGGGCTGACAGGTATGACAATAGGGATGTAGCAAATGCACGGGATGAAGCTGCTGCTATTGCAGTTGATTTATATGGAAATATCTATGTAACAGGCAGGAGTCAAGGAAGCGGATTAGATTTCGACATCGTGACAATAAAGTACAGTTCTAATGGTGAAAGATTGTGGGTAAAAAGATACAATTATGGACCAGCAAATGGTAATGATGAAGCCGTGGCAATTGGAGTAGATGCATTAGGAAATGTTTATGTGACAGGTTATAGCTTCAATGGTATGAACAATGACTATGTCACAATTATGTACAGCAGTACCGGAGAGGAATTGTGGGTTGAAAGGTATGACAATAGTGGCGATGATGAAGCCGCTGACATCGCCATAGACACAGCCGGAAATATCTATGTAACTGGAAGGAGCCAAGACGGAGGAGACTTTAACTATTTTACGATTAAATATGACAGTTCTGGAAATATGGTCTGGCGAGTAAGGTATGACAGTACTTTTGGCGATGATGAAGCAAGAGCCCTGGTTATTGATGCATTAGGAAATGTTTATGTAACAGGCAGAAGTAAAGGAATGATTGGAGGAGTCGCAACAGGTTTTGATTTCGCCACAGTCAAGTACGGGCAATAATTCACGTTGAAAGCTGAAGTGTAAACTGTATGACTTAAGGATATCTTATCTTCAAATAAATCATAGAGAATCTAGACGGCGGCGGGCATCTTTGACCATCGGGTCACTTCCATCATCCTTTTCCTTGATTTTCAGGAATTTATTGTATGATTCAGAAGCAGCACCACTTCCTAGACCTTCCTGAGCCCGTCCAAGGTAGTAGTAAACAGGAGACAGATATCGATGCGTGGGAGTATCGTTAAAAAAAACTGAAGCAGCTTCCCCTCCGCGTTTAAGGCATGTCTCAAACTCTGAATAGGCCGCTGTGTAGTCCTCAGCATCCATGTAAGCCAACCCAAGGAAATAATGGCCAATCCACATATCAATTGAGTCCTTTGCTTCATGAAAAAGATTCACAGCATTGCCGATGTCGCCCCTTGCTCTGCTCATTTCACCTCCGATTAATTTGGCATACACACGAGGTTCTGGTTGAGTCCTTTTAAACAATTCTGCTTGCAGGCTGCGAGCCTTATCATCCTGGCCAGAATTCAAATAAACTAGAGCAGCAGAAAACACTATTTCTGCATCATCTCTGATTCCTACTGCGCGGTCTGCAGCTTTAGACGCAAGCTCTTCTTTCTCTTGAAGGAGATAGGCGTGAGCAAGCACGATACATTTTTCAGCAGCGTCGAATACCTGCTTGTTCTCAAGATCAAAGGCGATTCCTTCCTCGAGAATTTCTATAGCTTCCGCCAGCCGACCTTCATAGACGGCAAGGTCAGCCAAACCTGTAGCTGACAATGTCTTCCCATAGGAGCTCACGTCCTTAAGTTGATGGTATGTCTCAGCAGCTTGCTCAAGTTCGTCTTTTGCCAGTTGCGTCAATGCCAGAGTAATATAGGCTTTCACGTAACCAGGCTCAAGTTCCATGGCTTTCCGTGATTCTTTCTCAGCTGTCTCTAAATCTCCGGCTCCCAAGGCATACCAACTAAGGTTATTATGGGCATGGACGCCCTGAGGATTATATTTTACGTCGAGGCGTCCTTCTTCAAGGGCTTTGGGCAAATTGCGAGCATAAAAATAAGATATGGCAAGCTGAGCATGGACAACATAATCACCCGGGTATTTCTCCAACAAGGCACTATATTCATCTATTGCTTTTTTAAAATCTCTTTTAATCGAAGCATATAGACCCAGGTCTCTGTGTTTTTCCCGATCGGTCATCTGGTCAATTCTTTTCAAAGCCTCTTGAAAATAAGGCTCGGCTTCTTCATAGCGGCCGCTGTTAGCATAAATAAGTGCCACTCCTGAGTAGGCACGGCCGAAATTCGGGTCATGATCGATAGCCCTTAGATATTCTTTGAGGGCCTCTTCCGACTTTCCTTGATCATCGAGTTTCTGAGCAAGAGCATAGGCTTTCATCGCCTCTAGAGATGTCGTAGTGAAAGTCTCTTTAGTCAGAGCTTCCACAGAATCAGCTGAGATATCACCGAGGTTCGACCTCAGCTTAGCTGAAACTCTATCAGCCGCTTTTAATACTTCGCCTTTTGTTCCGATGTTTATCGAGTCCTCATAAACGTTCTCTGATTTGACCGTGTCTAGAGCCCAAACTTTAACCGTATACCCTTTATCGCTTTCTTCAATTGATCCTCCAACAACCACATTAACGCCTGCCCTCCGACTCACTAACTGAGCCAGCTCTCTATTCAGGGTTTCACCTGCAAGAGGGTCAAGTTCGGTTGCTAGTCTAAGCGCGTCTTGACGGTTGTGAATATGGATGAATGAGGCATCTGCTAAACTGATATCCAAAGCTTTCTCAAGAACCCCATCAAGAATTTCGTCACCTGTTTGATTCTGAAAGTTGGCAACCAGCACGGAGATAGTCTCTGTGCCGGGTTCCTGAGAACTCACCGGGCCCCGAAGGAATAAAAACCAGGCGCCAGTTGCTAACATGGCGATGACTAAGAAAGCCGCAGCTGCTAATTGCCATCCGCGGAAAAGAAGACGAGGCCCTCCAACAGTATCTCTCAGCAACTTTCGAATATCGACCGCGAATTCTGCCACCTTTTGATACCTGTCCGCAGGATCCTTGGCCAAAGCTCTTCGCAGCATGGGGCTGAGCACCGGATTCACTATTTTTGGCTTGACACTAACAGCAGGCGTGGGGTCCCTAAGGATGGAGCTTAGAGTTTCTATAGCACTGGGTTTTGAAAAAGGATGATTTCCCGATGCCATTTCGTAAAGGAGGATTCCTAAAGAAAAAATGTCACTTCTCTCATCTATCTCATCGCCTCGGGCCTGTTCAGGAGACATATAGGCTAAAGTCCCTACTATGGCGCCCTGTTCTGTTAGCGAGGCCTGCGTTAGGGTTTTTGTAATAGCCTCCTCCCCTTTGGGAAGTATTTGTTTAGCCAAGCCAAAATCCATGACTTTGACATGGCCCTGAGGTGTGAGCATGATGTTAGCGGGTTTTAGGTCGCGATGGGCAATTCCTTTTCCATGAGCCTCTTCTAAAGCCTCCGCGATCTCTAAAGCCATTTGAAGAGAATCTCTCAAGGGAAGAAGCCCTTCATCCAATTTATCCCTCAAATCCTTACCCTCGACGTACTCCATCACGATATAAGATTTGTTGTCGATCTCCCCTGTCTCGTAAATCTTGCATATAAAGGGATGATCCAAGGAGGCAGCGGCTTTGGCCTCCCGGAGTAATCGCATTTTGGCTGTGCTATCTTTTTGCATTTTTTCTGGCAGGAATTTGATGGCAACCTTTCGATCGAGGGCTGTGTCCTGGGCAAGGTAGACTTCGCCCATCCCTCCTTTCCCGAGTTGTTCGAGAACTTCGTATTGTTTTATTTTATCGCCTGGTTTAGCCATTTGTTTTAACCAAGGGAATAGGTCTTGAGGGGATAAAGTTCGTTACAACAGACCCAGAGCCCAATAATGGGTAAGAATCTGGTTTTTTTGCCTATTTTCAATTCTCCCCGGCCTTTGATCATTCCAGCTTGAAATCGGGCAAGCTCGGTATGTCCACAGCCCGTAAATAAATCTCTCTCCTCCTATGCTTAAAAATTTATAGCACAGGGAAAATTTGATGTCAAATAGATAGTTCTGCTTTTTTTTCAATAATTTCCCTGCATTTCCATTGCAATTTTTATTAGAGAGCAAAAGTAGAATTGACGAGGCTTGCTTTTTTGTATATTACTTTACTAATCACTGATGAATAAAAGCAGGGAAGCTTCCCAGGTCTTGGAAGACTTTTCTTTAGAGTCTGTGCCTTTAACTCAAAGAAAAACCTGGCTAAACCTGGCAGTTATCTGGATTGGGATAGCTGTGGTTATGTCAGCTATATTTCGGGGGATGATGATTGGTTTGGGCTTGGGAAAAATTTCAAGTGTGATAATCTCTTATATTCTAGGAGAAATTATCCTCGTTGTTATGATGGGCCTCACAGGGTATATCGGGGCAAAAACAGGGTTTTCCACACCCTTAATAGCCAATTTTTCCTTCGGTCGGATAGGAGCAATCATAATCTCTCTCTCCATAGCTTTATCGCTTATCGGCTGGTTTGGGGTTCAAGCGGCTTTTTTTGCTCGAACCATCCAATTCTATTTTAAAACGGATTTCTCGCTACCTATCTTCTCCTTTTTATGCGGGATTGTAATGATGATTCCTGCTATTTTTGGCATTCGAGGCTTAAGTGCTCTTAGCTGGATGGCTTCTCCGTTTATGATCGCAATCTTTTTATGGGGAATCATAAAAATGGGTTTTCATTTCCTGCCTTCTGAAAATCTGGTTTCATTAGCCCTTAGCCATAAGCCTGACCCCTACCCTTTAACTTTAGGAGCTGCGGCCTCGATAGTAGCAGGAGGATTTATCGTGGGAGCAATAACAAGCGCAGATATATTTCGTTATGCCCGTCCTCGAATGAAAGATATCTTTCTGGCAGCAATCATAGCCATGCTGGTCAGTGCTTTCCTTCATCTTGTTGGCTCTGTTTTATCCATGAATACAGGAATATATCACGAAAGACTTCCAGAGCTAGTAATCGATAACCAATATCTTGGATTGGGATTCATCGGATTTCTCGTTCTCCTTTTAGCCCAATGGACGACAAATGACAGCAACATCTACTCATCTGTTCTGGCTTTGAATAATATTTTTCAGACAAAAAGGTGGATAGTCACTATCGGAGTAGGTGTATTCGCCTCTCTATTTGCTGCTTTTGGCATCTTGGAAAGATTGGAACTTTTCTTAAAAATTTTGGCTGTGAGCATCGGACCCATTGGAGGTATTTTTATCTGCGATTATTATATTTTGAGAAGATTAAAAGTGCGTGATTTTAGGGAAAAAACTTTTTCCAAAGTAAACTATAAGGCCTTAGGTGTTTATCTTGTCTCTTTTCTAATAGGCTGGACTAGCTCCGGACATCCGTTCACGATTAAAATTTTTCCCTTTTCCGTCTTTGCATTTAATGGAATAATATCTTCAATTATTCTCTATTTTACGGTGATGAAAATTTTCCCTGAAAAGGAGTAAGCCATGTCATTTAAACAGGTAATCGAAGTTTGCGAATTACTGGATACTCCGGTAATTAAGGGAGATGAGATAAAAGAATTCTTTCTGAAGCATGGGATAGACGAATCAGAAATTGAAACTCGAAAAATTAAAGAAGATAAAGGAGAGACTGAATTTGTGAAGATAACCATCAGAGGCAAAGAAGGAATATCAGAGGGAAGAAAAGAAGGGCTGCCAAAGGGAGAGAAGGAAGAAAAAATAAGAGGAGAAAAAGAAGGAATAATAACGGGTAAGAAAGAGGGAAAGTCAAAAGGAGAAAAAGAGAGTAAATCAAATGCGGGAAGCTCGAATGCGGATAATGCGCCCACTCTAGGCATAATAGGTCGCCTGGGGGGAATAGGCGCCAGGCCTCATAAGATTGGCCTTGTATCTGATGCTGACGGAGCCATAACCGCCTTGGCTGCTGCAGCGAAAATCGCAGGAATGAGAAAAAAAGGAGATGTACTCAAAGGCGACGTCATCATCGCCACGCATCTCTGTCCCTGCTCCCCTATCATTCCCCATGAGCCTGTTCCTTTTATGGATTCACCTGTTTCTCTAGAGACGATGAACAAATACGAGGTAGATGAGCGAATGGAAGCAATCCTCTCTATTGATACGACCAAAGGGAACCGAGTGATCAACAGTAAAGGTTTTGCCATCTCTCCTACCTTAAAAGACGGTTACATACTGAGAGTGAGCGAAGATTTGCTGGATATCATGCAGATAGTTACAGGTAAATTACCTGTCGTTTTTCCTATAACGACACAGGATATTACTCCCTATGGGAATGAAATCTACCATCTCAACAGTATCATGCAGCCAGGAACCGCGACAAGTGCTCCGGTGGTTGGAGTAGCCATAACGACCGAGGTTCCTGTCCCAGGATGCGCTACTGGCGCCAATCAAGCGATAGATATAGAAATGGCGACGAGATTTGTGGTGGAAGTGGCAAAAGCCTACGGAGAGGGAGAATGCTCCTTTTACGATAAGAAGGAATTCCAGAGATTAATTTCTCTCTACGGCTCTTTTGAACATTTAAAAACACTGGGAAGAAAATAAATTGTCATTGCGAGCGACCGAAGGGAGCGTGGCAATCTCATAAAAATAAAGAATAAAGGGTGTGATACTTCAACTTGAAAAATGTAAAGCCATAATGCGGGCAAGCACTGAAAGAAGCAAAACAATCTCCTAATAATATATCACTGCGAGTGAAGCGAAGCAATCTCATTAAAATATATAATTTCGAGAGAAATAAGGAAATAAGGCCATTTTCTACCATCATTTATGGTGAATATTTTTTGACAATTCCTGATAATTATTAGATAAAGGATAATAATCGCACAAAAAAGATGGCTTTATTTCTAATAGGTGAAGAATGGCTTTAGTCAAGGTAGGACTTCTCACCATCGGTCAGTCTCCCAGAGAAGACGTAGTGCCTGAAATGAAACCTTTTTTTCTTCCTCACATAAAAATTCTGGAAAAAGGCTTACTGGATAATCTCACCCCTAAGGAAATTAGACGCTTAAAGCCCAAAAGAGGGGAAACACCGTTGGTCACTCGTTTAAGGAAAGGCAGCTCGGTTCAACTTAGCGAGAAAGAAATAAGCTCTCTCCTACCTGAGGCTATTGATTCAATGAAAACGAAAATGAAGGTGAAGGCAGTGGGAGTACTCTGTACTCATGATTTTCAAAAGACAGAATTTCCCCCATCAGTCATTTTCCCGTTTAATTCTCTAAGGTTTTTGATTAATCGCATAATTCAAGTAAAGTGCCTTGGAGTAGTGGTTCCCTTGGAAAGTCAAATTAATAATGCTAAGAAAAAATGGAAAAAAGATAAAGTTGTTGTGGAGGCTAAATCTCCTTATGCCAAGGGAAAAAGCTGGAAAGAAATAGCCCAAAATTTTTCTCAAGAAAAAGTAGATGTGGTAATCCTTGATTGTATTGGATACAAAATAAAAGATAAACGGGCAATACAAAAATTATTGCCTGTTCCTGTCCTCTTGCCCCGAGTTGTTCTTGCTTTTGCCATCGATCAACACATTTAATTTTCGCTTTGATAGGAAAAGTATGGTATATTACGCTTATCTCCATAAGGGAAAACACTAACAAATAAATTAATCGGATTGAGTAAGCGTACCAAAAGGTCAGAATAAAAAATGATCGGCCAAACCATCTCCCACTACAAAATCATTGAAAAACTCGGCGAAGGAGGCATGGGTATAGTCTATAAGGCCGAGGATACAAAACTCAAACGTACTGTCACCCTAAAATTCATAAGAACCCAGGCCATGGAAGTAGCGGAGGAAAAAACACGTTTTGTGCGTGAAGCGCAAGCTGCCGCTGCACTGGATCACCCCAACATCTGTACCATCTATGAAATTGATGAAGCCAAAGGAAAAACCTTCATAGCCATGGCTTATATCAAAGGTCAAAGTTTGAACGACAAGATCAAATCAGCTCCTCTGAAACTGGAAGAGGTCCTGGATATTGGCATACAGGTTGCTCAAGGATTGCAGGAGGCTCACGAGAAAAAAGTCTTTCATCGAGATATCAAAAGCTCCAATATAATGGTGACTGACAAAGGCCAGGCTAAGATAATGGATTTTGGCATAGCCAAATTAGCTGGGGGGACAGAGATCACCAGGCCGGCCGCCTTCATGGGGACAGTGGCCTATATGTCTCCTGAACAGGCTAGCGCAGAACCTCTTGATCATAGGACAGATATCTGGTCTCTTGGCGTTGTTTTGTATGAGATGCTTACCGGGCAAGTTCCGTTCAAAGGGGAACACGAGCAGGTAATTTTGCATTCTATCCTTAATAAAAATCCCCAACCCATTACGAGCTTACACAGTGGCGTTCCTCTGGAGCTTGAGGCAATCGTGAACAAATGCCTGGAGAAAGAGCCCAGCGAGCGATATCAGACTTCGGCTGACCTGATTGCAGACCTGAACCGTTTGAAGCGAGATATGACTACAGGAAAAACTGCTATGGCCGCAGCAACAGCTACCTATCCCACCCCAACAGCTACCCTAGCCCGTCCTTTCCCGCGGCTTATGCGCAAGATGGCCCTCCCTATCGGTGCAGTTATATTAATCCTGGTATTTTTGCTGGTTTTACCTCCAACCCGTAGGATTGTGCAGAACTGGTTAGGTTTTGAGATAATCCCCGCAGAGAAGAGCCTGGCGATTCTTCCTTTCACCATCGTGGGCGGCGATGCAGAGGAGAGGGCTTTTTGTGACGGACTCGTGGAAAATCTGACCAGCAAGCTTACTCAACTGGAACAATTCCAAAGGCGGCTTTTTATACTGCCTTCTATTGATGTACATGAATTTGAAATCACCAGTCCCAGCGAAGCAGAGCGAGTCTTTAGAGTTTCCTTGGCTGTAATGGGAAGCTTTAAGCGCATCGGCGATATGTTCAGCTTGACTTTGAAGCTGGTTGATACAAAAACCCAGCGTGAACTGAAATCACAGATTATGACTGATCATATCGCAAATATTTCGGCATTGCAGAAAGATGCCATCTTCAAAATGGTGGAGATGCTTGAAGTAAAATTACAGCCGCACATGCGCGACATATTGACCTCAGGAGGCACCACTATACCCGGGGCCTACGAGTCTTACTTGCAGGGCCTTGGCTACATGGAGCGCAACGAGAAAGAAGAAACCCTCGAAACTGCAATTAGCTTATTCCAGCGTGCAATCGAGCAAGATCCCCACTTTGCCTTAGCTCACGGAGGATTAGGAAAAGCTTTTTGGCGGAAGTACAAACTGACAAAAAACTCTGAATTGCTTGAAAAAGCCCGATTATCATGCACCAAGGCAATTGAAATCAGTGACAACCTGGCCTCAGTTCATGTCAGACTGGGAATTATCTATAGAGAAGCAGGTCAATACGAGGACGCGATTAAAGAATTTCAGCAGGCGCTGTTAGACGATCCTGTAAACTACGACGCTGTGCAAGAATTAGCAGAGGTCTATGAAAATCTCGGGAGACTGGAAAAAGCAGAGGAGACATATAAACAGGCCATTAAATTAAAGCCGAGTTACTGGCATGGATACAGTCGATTGGGCTTTTTTTACTATATCTACGGTCGTAACGTTAAGGCGGAAAAAATGTACAACCGCGCTATCGCATTAGCAACAGAAAATATTCTCGATTATAATAACCTGATCGCTATCTATTATCTATTGGGCCAAAACGACCAAGCAGAGGCTATGTTCGAAAAATCCATCGCCATTAAACCTAGTTCAGATGCCTATTCTAATATGGGTCTGATATATTTTATGCAACGCCGCTACGCCGATGCTTTGGCTATGTACGAAGAAGCGATTGAGTTGGGAGTGGGAGAGGATACCCATGTAATTTGGGCGAACTTGGCTGATAGCTATCGCTACACTCCCGGATATTCAGAAAAAGCCCCAGAAGCCTATCAACGGGCCATTAAAATAGCTAATAAAGAACTGGAAATTAACCCTGGTGATGCCCAGCTCCGGTCCAGTTTGGCTGTTTTTTATGCAAAGTCAGGAGACTCTCAAATGGCGCTGGCTGAAATTTCCAAGGCACGTAGCCTGGCACCAAATGATGTTCCGATTATTCTCGATTGTGTCTTAGTCTTTGAAATTATCAACCAACGTGACCAGGCAATTCAAGCCCTTCAAGAATATATCGAGCGCGGTGGCTCCATCATGGAAGTTCGAGATCACCCCGATCTTTCTGGGCTACGAGCAGATCCTCGTTACCAAAAACTAGTCGAATGAGGGAGATTGCTTGAAACTGTAGCAATTGGATTCATCAAATCCGCATATTTATAGTGTAGGGCTCGATTTATCAAACCCACTTTTAATGATGAGATTGTCACGCTTCGCTCGGAATGACATGGGATCAATAACAAGGATCCAATGACATAGGATCAAACAGCTTGGAAACGATAGCAAATAAAAAGTATAGATATCGTTAACAATTTAAATTTAAAATACCGACCTTTATCGCCAAATTTTATTAGGATAAAGGAAGGGAAAGGAGGGAAAATGGATGCAGCCGGAAATCCTGAAACACATACAGTTACTATTACTGTGGACGATGATGGGAAATTTACTTATGAAAATCCTATAATTTTAGCTGATCAAGGGGATACTGTCGTCTGGAAATGTACAAACGAATGTCCTTTTGCCATTCATATTGGCTGGCATACTCCTGTAAAAGGTCGATACCGCTCAGTTGATGGAAGCGAAATACGAGTTACAGTCCCAAAGGATACACGACATGGTTACTATAGTTACTACAGCTACATGGTTGCCGTTTATAAAGATGGGAAAATCTGGACAGACGATCCTCCATTTATCGTCAAGCCGCCTCGAGGATAGGACACCGTCGGAGTAACCAGCTCAGCCGCATCTCCATCCAAACGCACAGGGACACAGTATCTGGATCACAGTTCACAAGAAAAGGAAGTGTCGTAGCCTAATCAAGCGCGCGTTAGACCCGATTTGTAGGGATTTAGTCCGTACAAGCGGACTGGAAATCCTTGTGGGCCGGAGAGACCCGTCTATATCGCCACCAGGCTCGATAACGACATGATATAGATATGTGCTAATCACCTTAATCAGCTAAAACTGGAATTTATTTCTGAAAGGAAAGGCTAAGAAGTTCTCTGGATGATGACCAGAGTCATATCATCCATTCGATCAGCACCAGCAGTGAATGAATCGAGCTCCTCATAGACTTTCTTCAGTATTTTAGGAGCTTGCAATTTAGCATGCTTTTGAAGTAGCTTTATGAGTCTTTTTTCATCGAATTCTTTATTATCTTTACTCCGACTTTCAGTAATTCCATCTGTATAAAGAATAGCCATCTCTCCAAGGTTTATTTTGACTTTTTTTATATCATAGGTACTCGAAGGAAACATTCCCAAGCATAAGCCGCAGCTTTCCAAGCGGGTGACTTTCCCTTTTTTATCGATGATAAGCGGAGGATTATGACCAGCATTGATATATTTAAGCTCGCCATTATTTTTATTCAGCTCGCAGAAGAAAAAAGTTATAAAAGCATTTGGGGCAGAACTGCGGTGGACGAAATCATTCAGCTTAACAGCCATATCCTCTATGTTGTATTCAGAGTAAACCTCTGATTGAAGAGCTGCTCTTAATGAAGCCATGAGGAGGGAAGCGCCTACTCCTTTTCCGGAAACATCCGCAATAACAATACCTAAACGAGAAGGATCGATATCGATAAAATCATAATAATCCCCGCCAACTTGATAGCAGGGAGTATTATAGCCGATAATTTCAAACTTTTTGCATGTTGGGTTTTCTTTGGGGAGAAAGTCTTCTTGAATCTTGGCAGCCAAGGCAAGCTCTTTTTTAATCCTTTCTAGCTCCATAGTTTGCTCAACACGCATAGCATTCTCGATCTTTACCGCAGCCACATTAGACAGAAGAGTCAAAAGCTTGAGATCCTCATCCGTGAACTGCTCAAGGTTCGATATCCGGTCTGAATAGATAATTCCTATGATTTCCCTGTTGTTCCATAAAGGAACACACATTGCCGAATGGATATCGGATTTAATAATGCTTTCCATGGCCCTGAAACGGGTGTCAGCCTGGGCATCAGAAGTTAGGACTGAGGAATTTTTATCAACAGCCATATTTATAATACTCTGGCTTACCTGAATCTTTTGACC
Organism: Candidatus Aminicenantota bacterium; assembly: GCA_011773465.1. Classification (GTDB taxonomy): domain Bacteria; phylum Acidobacteriota; class Aminicenantia; order Aminicenantales; family Aminicenantaceae; genus SOIV01. The sequence goes on from WVXO01000007.1 coordinate 67,536, forward strand.
CTTAAGGTTCTTATCGTTGATACGAATCACTTTGGGAATGAATTGAGCAGGATTGCCTTCTTTTAGCATCAGAATTCCTCTGTCCATAGGGAGATTCTCACAGATCAAATCCATGATGTTATCCAGGAGCTCAGTTATAGGTTGATGGAGAAGAAGAGCTTTACTAACGTCACTCATTATGGAGAAAGCTCTGTGCTCTACTCTGACCTTTTCCAAATCAACAGGCGCGAGACTGGCTTTTAGAGTTGTATCAATTTCGGTCTTGGTTAAAAGCTCTTCCACTTGCATTATGGTATTAACATTTGCCGAGGAGGTGGGTGATTCCGTAACTTCCACGTGCGTGGGAATTTCCTTATCGAAGACGATCCTCGTTGATCCAATAAGGACTTCATCTCCTTTTTTAAGCTCGACCTCAGCTTTGATTTTCTTACCGTTCAGGAAGGTTCCGTTCTTGCTGGCATTGTCTCGGACTACCCAACCCTCTTCTGAAGGATAAATGTAAGCATGATGCCCTGAACAGAATGGATCAAGAATGCTGATGTCATTATCAGCAGAGCGGCCAATAGATATTCTATTTTTTTTAAGAGGAATAGTATAATCCTCTCCTTTTTTTTGATATACGTATAGTTTGGGCATTTTAGTTTGCGCTAATAATTATAAAACTAATAACAAATAAATTTCAAGAAAATTTACCTCTTTGATATTCGTTCTTGCGCTCACAAATGTGTAAGAAGAATCTTTTTTTTCATAATTCTTTCTTCTATCTCGCGAATGAAGCCACTTACAATGTCTAACTATTTATTCCCAAATACGCGCTATTATGTTCCCTGACGTTCGGCTTTGCTTTTATGCTTCAGAAAATTCAATTTTCTCTAAAATCTTAAGCATTTTTTTGCCTTTCTTAACTTTATCTTCAAACGGAATATCTTCGATGAGAGGCAGGAGAACTTCCATCACTTCTTTCTTCACGATGTTGTCGAGAAGTTCTATTGAATAATCTATTGCTTTTTTTGTTCCAGTAGTGATATTTTGATAAGCTTTTATGATATCTTCCTGGGGATAGATCAGACTTAGCAATTCAAAAATATACTTGAGGGATCGAGCTAAATTATTCTCTAAATCTTTAGCCAAGAACTCTTTTTTCTTATCAGTTTTCAAGTCATAAATTTCTTTCAGAATCAGGTAAGATTCTTTTATTTCCCGAGTTATTTGAGGCACCACAATCTGTTCTCGGAAACGAATATGAGGTTTTTCTGATCTCATCTTATACATAGCGCTGATGATTTCAGATTCGACATCCCTGCTTTCTTTTCTCAATTCCAAGGCTAATACATCTGCTGCTCTTTGAGCGCCTGTTTTAGCCAATATGTCAGGGATAGCCTTTCTCAAGCGCGTATCTTCACTCGGATCTCCCAAATAATCTTTTAAGGTGCCTATAATTTTAACTCCATATTCTGCTAAAGTTTTGCTGGCAACTCTTTGGAGGAAGGGGTTTTTTAAATTTTGGATGATAAAAGGCACTAACTCGCGCTTTTTTAGCTTGCCAGCGCTCTCAAGAGCATAACTGACTACTTCTGGCGATTTATCCCTGAGCAGTTTTCTTAGATTATGGACGACAGAGGGAGTGGGCTCCATCATTCCCATAACCTTGGCTGCCTCCATCCGGGAAACTTCTTCCTCTTTGCCTTCCCCGCCTACAATTTTATCAAGATGGTCTTTCATCAGTTTTTGATAAACATTCAGGGACATGATTTCCTTTACCTGAGCATCAAGACTCTCCTCATCGAGAGAATCTTCAGTCTCTGGAATTAACACTTCTCCGTCCACTTCAAGAAGGGAATCCATGGAACTCGCTCTTACTTCATCAGATTTATAAGAAATTATTTTTTTCAGCTTAGAACTTAAATTTTCTTTTTTGACAAGGTCAAAAAGATTCATGGCATACAGAACCGAACTTCTTTTCTTACTTTCGATGGTGTCGAAAACCAGCTTAGTCATATTAATATCAATCTTTTCAGCAACAAATTTATCGGCATCTTGCCATTTTATCTCAAGGTTTCTTTTCACAATATTCACGTATTCCTTGGTAATCAAAAGATTGAGAATGATCCAGATAAGCGTGAACACGATGGCGATAGTGCTTATATATTTGATCTCAAGGCTTAAGACTGAGAAAAATAAAAGAATAAGAAGAGCTCCTATGCCTTTAGCAAATTTATTGACGAACATATCGATGAATACTTTTGCTTTGTACTTGATCTCGGGAGGGATAGGGATGTAGAGCAGTTCCCTGACAGATTGGTTGAGTGAATGAGCAAGACTTTTATCAGTTCCCTTGATGATTAGAGCCCAGTAAATTAGAGCAAAAGGGAAAATAAAAATAGCGAAAGAGAAAACCAGCAAAAAGAGCGGAGCAACCAAAAGAGCAATCCGAATTCCAAAATTTTTCAAGATGCGGTTGGTTGAGAAAGCATGAAGGAGATTAGAAAAAATAAGAAATACGGTAAAAAATATGCCAAGAAAAGCAGTTCTCGCATCCTTGTTCGGATAGGTATCCTCGACGAAATAATTGAACTGAAAATCAATCAAAGTTGTAACAACGATGGCCACAGCCATAATTCCGGTCAAAAGCAACAAATGTCGATTTTTTCTCAACAAGCCAAAGCTCTTACCATATCCAATTTTTGGCTTCTTTTGTACTTCGGATGGCTTAACTTCTTCTTTCCCTTCTCTTTGAATGATTCTATGAACACGATTGACGATGACGAAACAGATAACAAGCATAAAAGGGCAAATTAAGAGCAGATTTTCGGTTCCGACTATTTTAGACAGAGAAGCAAGGAGAGCTCCTGCAACTCCACCTAAAAGCCCCCCGCTCACTAAAAAGCCAACCAGCCTTTTTGCTTGACGAGGATTATAAATATCATTAACTAATATCCAGAATTGAGTGACCGAGGTTACCAAGAATATATCTGCCCAAAACCAGAATACCATAGAAATCCAATTCCAGTAGGCCAAAGGCAGCCAGTTCCTTCCCTGAGTGAAAAGTAGCCAGAAAATTAAAAGACACGTTATGAAAAAAGCCAAGCTGAGAGATATGTATAATTGTCTTTTCATGACCTGCAGCAGTCTGGAGTTTAAAGTGACAAAAAAACCTATTAAGATAGCTGTCAAAAGATAAGCGTAAGGAAGTCTGCTGGATGAAAGCTTATCCAGAAAATCGGAAATCTTGACCAGCTTGATGATGTAGGCAGAAGAGGTGATCAGAAAAAAATAAGAAAACATAAGCAAAGATGTAGAGATCTCCTCAGGCCTGACATCAACGGGCCGCGATAAAATTCTATGAAGCAAGTTCTTAGCCATAAAATTTTTTAAACTTTAGGAAAAGTTTTCAGAAGGGTTCGGCATCTTTTCACCCTTTCCTCCAGGTGAAGTTCTTCAATAAGGGGAAAGACGATATCTCTAATCTGTTTCGGTAATATATTATCAAGAAGTTCAACAGCATAATCCACAGAATCCTTTGTTCCGGTCCTTATATTCTGATAGGCTCTGAAAATATCTTCATGGGGATAGATGAGCCCCAATAATTTAAAAACATTCATCATGGAAGCAGCCAGATTCTCTGATAATTTTTCGCTTATCTTTGGCTTCTTAGCTTTAGACTTTTGATCGTAAAATTTAATGAGAATCTGGTAGTATTTCTTTATTTCCTTAAATATTTTAGTCTTGATAACCTCTTCCTGGACCTGAATATCAGGCTTTCTAGAACGAATCCTATCCAAAGCATCAATGAGCTCAGGGTCCATATCCCCATCATCTTCTGCCAATTCCCAGGCTAAGAAATCCGCAGAATCTTGAATTGGAATACGAGCTAAAACTGAGGCCACTTCTCGGCGCAGCCCAAAATCCTCATCGTAATCTCTCAAATAATCTGACAATGTACCGACAATCCTTTCCCCGTATTTTTCAAGGGCAGTACAGGCATCTTCCCTAGTTAAAGGATTATGCAACTTATATATTAGGGCGGGAACATGCTCTCTTCTCTTTAGCCGCGCTGCACTTTCAATAGCGTATTTGCTCACTTCTGGCGATTCATCTTCAAGAAGTTCCTCGAGTTTCTGAGCAAGAGGAGAATGAGATTCCATCAATCCAATGGCTTTGGCTAATTCCATCTTTGATGTCTCAGTGTCATCAGTCTTATCAACCAGGACTTTATCAATGTATCCCTTCATCACCTCTTGATAAACATCCAGGGACATTATCTCTTTAACCTCTTTATCCAGGACTTCTTCACTTAGCATATCGTCCATTTCAGGAACTAAAGTTATCTCCCCAGATTCAAACAGACCCCCTAATGAAGAAACTTTCCTTTCATCCGCTTTATAAGAGATTAGTTTTTTCACCTCAGGAGTGAGTTTATCTTGCTTTATCAAGTCAAAAAGATGCATGGCATATAAAACTGAACTTCTATTCCTGCTCTCTATGGTATCAAAAACTAATTTTGTATAATCCACATCCATCTTTTCAGCAACTACTCTATCCCCGCGATCCCACTTCATCTCCAGTTTCTGTTTAACAATATTGGTATATTCTTTGCTTACTTTTATGTTAAGAAGAAGCCATGCTCCGATAAAAATAACACCAATAATGCTCACAAGTTGAACTTTATCTCTCCAATCCCACTGCCAATTTTCAGGGGGAAGATAGACATAAACTAAAAATAACAGTATCAAGGCCCCAATGCCTTTGGCAAATCTATTTAGAAACATATCGATAAATACTTTTGCTTTGTACTTAAGCTCAGGCGAGATAGGAATATAAAGGAGCTCCCGCACGTACTGGTTAATAGAAAAAGAGAGGCTTTTATCGCCAGCTTTGATAGCAAGGGCAAATACAAAAACTTCTGGCCAATAACCTATTCCAAAAATACAAAGCAATAATACAAGAGGGAATAGTAACAGAGTAACACGAATCCCATAGCGTTTAAGGATATTGCTTGACATCAATATTGATATGAGAAAAGGAATAACCAACAATGCTGCATGGAAATATCCAAAAAATTCCAACTTTTCATCCATTCTCTCTATTCTAATGTCGATTACAGTCTTGGACTGCCAATCAATAAATGTTGAAACAATGAATGTTAAGGTCACAACTCCAGCCAGAAGTTTTAAATAATAATTTTTCCTCACTGTATTAAAACAGTCTATAAAGCCAACCTTAACTTGTTCTTCTCCTGTTTCTCTATGCTTATGACCCACCTGATCAGATGGAGCGGACTTTTTTCTGTGCCAAATGAATATATGATTTACGACAAAAATACTGAGTATAAGCAATCCAGAAGCAATGATAAGAACAATATCGGGCATATCTCGACCTAAAAGGCCTGTCAGCACTCCCCCTAAAATACCTCCTAACAGCCCTCCGCTGCCAAAAAAGCCGATCAGCCTTTTGACTTCTCTCGGATTAAAAACATCATTTACTAATATCCAGAATTGGGTTACAAGGACCACAATAAAAGTGTTGGCCCACACCCAAAAAGCGAGAGGCATCCAACTCAATTCTTGATCAAAAAGCCAACGAGAAAGTAAACAGGTGAGAGCAAAAAATGTAACGCTTGAGATTATTAAGACGCGTCTCTGAATTCTGACTTGAAGCTTGGTATAAAAATGGACGAAAAAACCCATAAAAAGGGCTGTTAACAAATAGGCATAAGGTAGTCTTGCTGATGTTAGCTCAATTAAGTATTTTGCATCTCTATAGGGTTTAATAATGTAATACGGAAACATAATAAGGAAAAGATAAAGAAAAAGAAGGGAAGCTATGACCTCTTCGCCAGGTTTGATTTCTACAAAGCGCGATAGAATTCTATTAAGGAGGTTTTTTGCCATAAAATGACTCGACTATAAGAGGATTGTGATAGTTACTGATCCTTAAAAAAGCTTTCTAGGGCTACTTCTTCTGCGTCAAAAATTTCAAGCACTTTAGTAAGCATTGTGACTTGAAAAACGAGGTAAAGTTTCTTTGATATCTTTGCTATCTTGAGCTTTCCCCCTAAATTATGAGTAGAAATATAGCTGGCTAAGATCTCCCCTACCCCAAAGCTATCGATGAAATCGACATTCTGAAAATTGAGAAGTATGTTCCTTTTTCCGGCATCCAATTGATCTTTAACGAGCTGGTGAAGAGTGACATCGGTTATATCCGATCTTCTTATTTCCCCCTCGATATCAAAAATAATAACATCTGTTTTTTCTCTTGTATTAATTTCCATTTTATTCCATCCTCTCTATGCTCTCAATTTTTCCTATTGACTAATTCTCTGGATTGATCACGATTTTTAATTATCTCATTCCCCTTAAATCCTTTCTCAATTTTGCAATATCTTGGGATTTTCCTTCTCCTTTCCTACTGAAACCAATTCTTTTCGGCTTTCTCTTAGCTTTTATCAAAAGAGAAATCTAAAGTCAATCCATTATTTATTGTTGTGCGGGTTGTCTATTGTACCGTTTGATTTATTTATTAGGACTTTTTCTGTAGGCGCTTGATTTATCGTAGCTGCTTGATTTATCAAACACAAATTCTTATATAATAAAATAACTATGCGAATTTTACGTATCACACCCTTATATTAAGAGAGCGCAGATTTGATGAATCAAACCCCTACACTAAACAGGGACTCACTTCTTCTCATTCAGCAAAATTGTGACAAGAATAAATCTATAGAGTTTTGGCTTTTCTCTAAAATCAAGCTCTGTAAACTTTACACCATATGAAAAAACCTCTTCGTCTTCTCTCTCCCAGATGATATTTCCATATATATTGATATTAAGGTCCCCGGGTAAATTCAAGTTGAAAATCAAATCCGTGCCTAGGGGAAAGCGGATATTAGTAACGACACACATCCCATCCAGGCAGATATTCTTAATATATCCTTTTGCCTTTTTTTCAATCTTATAGTCCTCCCAGAGTTGGACGTTTACTCTGACCAAAACCCTTGGAGCTTTTCTTCTTTCCGAATCTTTCTCTTTTCGCATCTGAATTTTTCTTCTACCTCAAGATCTAGGCAGATAGGAATCTTTTTTTCTCCTGCGATATTCCCCGGTCATCTCCACTCTTAGCCTGAGTAAGGCATAAACGCGCTCTTAACCATTTTCTGCTGAGATTTATAGCACAGGAAAAATCCGATGTCAAAAACAAAATATTGATGAAAAGCAAAAATTGCATTGAGAAGACACACTGATCTTATAATATACAAATTTGAAAGCACTCCTGAATTTCCCTGATTAATCTGAAATCGTAAGAGTAGAGGTCCTTTATCCAGTACTTTCCAGTTCCTGTACTAAAATGAAATCTTTCTATTCATCAGACAATATTCTTGACATTTAATATCATTACTTTACATTATTAGTGGGCACTTAAATTAAAAACGACCTAAACTGGATAAATATGCTACTTTGAATCTATGGAAAATGCTATGAAGAGCGACGCCATTAGGATCATGATGAGAAAAACTAAAACTTTACTGCTATTAGCCGTTCTTGTCCTTGCCTTTCTGGCCCATCTGTATGCTGCAGATATACAGTGCATATGGACTGATATCAAAAAGATTGTCGCCGTTGGTGACATACACGGTGATTACAAGGCCTTCATAAAAATTCTGAAAGGAACAGGATTAATAGATAAAGAACTCCACTGGACGGGAGGAAGGACTCATCTGGTTCAAATCGGCGATGTATTAGATAGAGGTGATTACGCCAAGGAGATTTTTGACTTGTTGATGAGACTGGAAAAAGAAGCCGAAAAGGCAGGAGGCAAGGTTCACATGTTGATTGGCAATCATGAAGAATTGAATATCACTGGTCAAATCTTTAATCGTGAAGAATTTACTCTACGCCAACTTGTTTCCTTTCTTCCTGATGGGTACAGGGAAAAGCAAGTAAAAAAATTCAGAAAAATACTGGGGAATAATCCAACTAAAAAGACTGGCTTGGATTCATCCTTAGATAGTAATTTAATGCCATTCTGGGAGAATATGTATAATGAATTAAGAACCAACCGTAGACATCCGGCTAGAAGTGAATACATAAGCAACTTCAATAAAATATACGGAAAATGGATCCTTAAACAAAATGCTGTAATTAAGATCAATAATATCATATTTGTCCACGGAGGAGTCAGCGAGAAATTCTCTAAATGGGAATTAAAGAAAATAAATAACCGCCTACGCGTAGAGCTAGAAGACCTGAGGCGGGCGGCAATGAATTTTACACAGCCTAGGATTCCAGATTATCGGCGTCAAATTGTCTACGCGCAGGATGGGCCATACTGGTATCGGGAGTTTGCTACAAAGAATCAAGATGATTTTAAAGAAAACGTGGATAGAATATTAAACAACCTCGAGGCTGAATACATGGTAATAGCTCATACGCCTAAAGTAATTCAGACAAAGGAAGATATGCAGCTTTTTCAAGGAAGGATTTGGATAATTGATACTGGCATTTCAGAACCCTACAGAAAATACATGCGTGGACGTCTCAGCGCCTTGATTATAAACAAGGGGAAATTCGATGTATGGGGACTAGACAATGAAAAATAAGAAAGCCTTGATCATTATGATTTTCATCTGCTTTTTCTCTGGGACTTGGGTTCAATCAAAATCACAAGCAGTTACTCAAGAAAATGCAAAACAAAAAAAGCTGGAGAATTTCCTGAGGACCGCTAAGATTGTATCTAAAAGACGAGCTGGAGGCAGAGGAGAAAATTGGATAATAAGCCTGGATGATGGAAAAATTTCGCGCTATGGATTCTTTAAGCTTTTAGATGCAACTAGGCCAGACGCCCTTATCCCTGACAGCTATAAATATGGAATTGCAGCATACGAACTGGATAAACTCCTTGATCTTAATCTAATCCCTCCTGTCGTAGAAAGAGAAATAGAAGGCAGAAAAGGTTCGCTCCAGATATTCATAGAAGGCGCTCTAAATGAAAGTGTCCGAAGAATGAAGAATATTAAACCACCAGATCCTGAGAAGTTTAAAAATACTATGGAAGACTTAAGTGTTTTTGAAAACTTGACTTATTCCCCCTCTTTTTGCGGAGAGAGAGAGTTGGATGATATCCTAATAATGCATAAGAAAGACTGGAAAGTCTGGAGGGTTGACTTCTCTGAAGCCTTTGCTCCTTCCCCAGAGTTAATCCCAGAATGTGAAATAACGGGCTGTTCCAAGAAGCTTTGTCAAAACTTGATAAAATTGGAAGATGAAAAGATTAAAGCCAAGCTAGAGCATTATCTAAATGATGAAGAAATGAGCATGTTGCTGAAAAGAAAAGAACTCATCATTGAAAAGATCAAAAAATTAATCGAAAAAAAAGCTGAAGAATCCATCCTCTCTTCCTAAAATTATCTGACACCACACCATATAAAACATAAAATTCAATCCCGCAGATTCGCTTTATGAACAGCTAAATCTCCGTGACCAAAAATTGTGCAAATTACCATAATCATAATTAAATCAATTTATTAAAAAAAGAAGCTGCTTACTTTTCAACAAACTTATTCACAGAAATAGTGGAAAAAGAAATTATAGAAATGGTTAGTTTGACCTGAGATTTGGGTTGACAACTAATTTTAATTCTAATATATTGCCCGTAAATTTAAGATATGCCAGATTGAAAAGTGGGCATGGTAAATTCCTTTTTGCTCTTAGTAAGTCTGACGTTTGCCTCAAGGAAAAGAGAAAAAATATCTCAACAGAAAATCATGGGGAAAATATAAGGGGAGGATTCAATGAAAAACTCGGGAAATGAAGAGATGGTGCAAAGAGGGCAAAAAGCACCCGGATTCGCTTATAAGATTCTTAGAATTTTCACAGTTGTCCATCCTGACGAAGCTTTAACGGTCTTCCTTTTAACGCTTAATGTCTTTTTGCTCCTTACAGCCTATTACATCCTAAAGCCAATAAGAGATGCTTTAATTGTTGAGGAATGGGGTGCTAACATTAAACTTTATCTTAGTGCAGTTGCAGCAGTCTTGCTAATATTTGTGGTTAAAATATTCAGCAGGATTGCTTCCAAATTCCCTCGTCAGAAATTAATCACCTGGGTAACGCTCTTTTTCATTTCCAATATAGGAATCTTTTATATTTTGCATTTATCAGGTGTTGGGCCTAGAGCTATGGGCATCGTCTTTTTTATTTGGGTAGGCATATTTAACTTGGTGGTTATTGCCCAATTCTGGGGTTTTGCCAACGACTTATACACGGAGGATGAAGGGAAACGTTTATTCCCTCTTATAGCTTTTGGCGCAGTCTTTGGAGGTTTTGCGGGAGGAATCATAACTAATTGGCTTGTGGATCCTCTTGGAAAATTTCAGTTGCTCCTCGTATCAGGAGGAATACTGGGTATTTGTATCTTATTTACCTGGATTATTCATCAAAGAGAGATAAAGAGAATTGAGGCTAAAGTCTCAAAGGTTAGTCAAGAGGAAAAACTAAAGGTAGAAGTACAGGAGAAGCCTCTTGAAAAGGGAGGAGCTTTCCAGCTTCTTTTTAAAAGTCGATATCTTCTCTACATCGGTTTTTTTGTTCTTTTGATGAACTTTATCAACACCAATGGTGTATTTATATTAGACAAAGTAGCCGAAGTCGCTGCAGCCAAAGCCATAGAAACGGAATTTATGACTAAATTCTATGCAAGCTTCTATAACATCCAGAATCTCTTCGCCATGTTCGTTCAGCTATTTGTCGTATCTCGGATTTTTAAATGGTTTGGAGTTAGGGTGGCGATCTTCGTCCTTCCAGTACTTGCCCTGGGAGGATATTTCTTTGTGAGCCTTGGAGCAGCTCTCGTACTGGTAAAATGGGTAAAAGCTATTGAAAATGGTGCTGATTATTCTCTTGTGAATACGGCCCGGCATTCTCTCTTTCTAATCACTTCAAGGGAAGAAAAATACAAAGCTCAAGCTGTGACAAAAACCTTCTTCCATCGAGCAGGCGATGTGATGGCTGCCTTGCTTGTTTTCTTGTGCACAACTTATCTAGCTTTTTTTAGTATCGAAAATGTTGCCATGGTCAATGTTGTTCTGGTTTTGATCTGGATAATCATTTGCATTTTAATCTTCCAAGAGCATAAAAAATTATCAGCCAAAAGAACAGAGTATGTAGAATATATGAAACCTGGCGAAAAGTAGTACAAGCAAGGCAAGCAAGATTAGCGCAGGTCTTTAAGCTTGATGATTCCCCCCTTACCCTGAGCAACGTACAAAAAGCCTTCATCATCCTTGGCAAGACCTTCCTGATTGTCCCCAGGGAAAGCATATTCCCTGACTAATTTCCCCTTAAGAGTTATCTCCACCAAGATGTTATATGCATCGCTGACAACATTTAGATTAGCTGTTTTTTGATCATAATACATGCCTGCAGGATCATCCATTTTGAAGGGTAAAACCCGGATAATCTTTGCCTCGGCCGTCTCAGCTTGGCTCGATCTAAGAGGAACCAGAATTTCCATTATACAAGGAGGATCCCATTGATTTCCAGCATAGAAAGTCCCGCCTTCAGGATGATCTTTATCAGAGACAAAAGCAATGGATTCAATCCCTTGATCGTAGCCCTTCTGTTTTTGGAGAAAGTTAGGATTTCCCTGGAATTCTCTGCCGATAGGAAATACTCGCTTGACTTCTCTCATATCTGGGTCAAACTCCAGAATGAAATCATCCCCTTCTTTTATGATGTACAGAAGTCCTGATTCAGGATCAACTGTTATCCCTTCCAAATCTCCGGGGACCTTCAGGTTAAAAACAGGAGTACCATCAGTCTTTATTTCAGCAATTTCTCCTTCATCGCTCACGATAAAAAGAGTTTTTCTAAGGGGATGAAAACAGATACCTGAAGGTTCCACAAAACTCTGCTGGTCGATGTTCACTCCATACCCAGGAATTCCCAGCCAATCTAGAGGAAATCGAATGGTTGTCGAGTTTTTTTTTGGCGAACAACTGACAAATAGAATTAAAGCACCCATCAAAAAAAGCTTTATTTTCATTCCCGATTCTCTTTTTATCTCTAAAAGAAGTTCAAGAAAAGCTAAATTTCATTTATTATAAGGCAATTGTTATTTCTTTAAAAGTGCGGGCTTGATGAATCAAGCCCCTACAAAAGCCGAACAGGAGATTAACAATATTAAAGAAATTCATGCCAATGGGATCAGACTTGCAAAACTCGAATTTTTTACACGGAATGAAGTAAAGACTAGAACTCCAAAGAAAAAATAAACGAAAATTCTAGTCTTACAAATCTGTTCTCAAATGATATTTTTGATTTGATTTTTTTTTAAAATGTAATTATATTATTAGAAAAATTTGAGGGGAAGTTTGAAACTTGGAGGAGCGAAAATGAGACGGAAGGTATTACTTACAATAGCTCTATTCATTCTTGCCAGCCAAGGCTATGTAGTCAACGGACAGTTCACCCCTGCTGAAATTGCTCAAAGACAAGAAATTGAGGAATTTCTCAAAACTGCAGAGATCGTGAGATTCGAAGACATACCAGAAGGCGTTACAAAACCGATCAGACTCTTCTTAAAAAAGGGAGATGTTGAAATGAGCGGCGCTTGGAAAAATCCAAGGGGAATGCAAAAGGGCTTTCTTGAGGGATGGCAGTACGAAATCGCAGCTTACGAAATGGATAAACTTTTGGAGCTAAACTTGATTCCACCCACAGTCGAGAGAGAATTCAAAGGGAAACAAGGCTCACTTCAGTTTTGGGTTCAAGTTGAGTTCAGTGAGCTCACTGTATTTGAACAAAAAATCGGGATTCCTCGTTCAAAATTCAACAACAAAGAGAATATGAAATATTTAACGAGGGCTTTTGACAGCTTGATCGGAAACGATGATCGAACGCAGCAGAATATCCTCTATACTAAAGACTGGCGTACGATTCTGATCGATCATTCCCGCGCATTCCGGTCTAGCAAAAAATACACAAAGAAACTCATGTATGGGGCCAAGGGATTGAAAAAAGCCGCTGGCCGGCCCCAGCTCTTCAGACGACTTCCTCGGTCTTTTGTAGAAAAAGTCAAAGCTCTGAACTATGATAATATAAAAAACGCTGTGGGCCCCTATTTAAAGGAAAAGGAGATCAAAGCTATCCTCATCCGCAAGGAGCTTCTTCTTAAAGAAATTGAGGAGATGGTAAAGGAACAAGGCGAAGATAAGGTTCTATATTAAAATATAAATTTAAAATGAGTTCAGGCTATTTTTTAGATAAGTAAGGCGGAAAATCAAAATTAAAAATGAGGAGAGCAAAATGAAAAAAAGACTAATTATCTTTTTCGGTCTTGTGATTATTTTAGGGTTTAGTTTCCAATCCATAGCTCAATTCACCAAAGAAGAAGTGGCAGAGAGAGAGAAATGGGAAGAATTCCTCAAGACAGCAGAAATTGTCGCTCAAGACCAGCCTTTCGACAAGCGAGAAGCTGTGACCGAGCCCTGGGTTCTTACTCTGGAAAAAGACGGAGTCACAAATAATGCCATATGGAAAGATGTAGAAGGACGGACGAAAGGATTTATGGAAAGCTGGAAGTGGGAAATTGCTGCTTACCGTTTAGATAAGTATTTAGGCTTGAATATGGTTCCACCCACCGTGGAAAGAAGATTTCAGGGAAATCGTGGCTCCTGTCAGTTGTGGGTTGAATCAATGATGAGCCTCAAAAAGAAATTCGAGGAGAAAATTAAGACCCCCTCTGTCAAAGTCTTTTATTGGAATAGAGCATTCTACAAGCAGCGGGCTTTTGATAACTTGATTGCCAATGAAGATAGACATCAAAATCAATATCTCATCACAGAGGATTGGCGAATGATCCTGATTGACCACTCCCGATCGTTCCGGACCGCTAAGAAATTCACCAAAAAACTCATCTATGACGAGAAATACAAAGAAGGCCCGACATTTATCATGAAGGAACTTCCCCGTGCTATTTATGAGAAGATAAAATCTTTGAATGCAGAAGTGATTAGAGGTGTCGTCGGAGAGTACCTGACAGATAAAGAAATCGAGGCAGTGCTTGTTCGGAAGGACCTGATAATTAAGTGGGTTGAGGATCGTATCAAGAAAATGGGGGAGGATAAGGTCTTATACGATTAGAAAGAGGCCTGCGTTTTCTTTATTGTTTTATAAATTGTAAGAACGTTTTGGTCTTTCTCTCGTTTGTAATCAAATCCGTCCATAAGCCTGCGGGAGAGGAAAACTCCAAGCCCACCTTTCTTTTCGCTCTTGATGATTTCCTGAATATCAGGCTCCTCTAATCCTCTAGGATCAAAAGGAACACCCCAATCCCTTATTTCCAGAAACATCTTTCCCTCGTCCAACCAGATCTTAAGAAAGATTTCGCCTTTATCATTTGGATAGGCATATCTGATAATATTTACACATATCTCCAGGAGCGCGAGTTCTATCTTAAAATAATCTTTATCTGAAACACTCAATCCTTTTAAACTCTTCTTCAAAAAAGCTCTCATCTTATCTAACTCAGCTAAATCACTATCGATTTTTAATGTATTCATTCTATTCTTCTTTCTACTGTATCCTCATCTAGGCTCTTTCCTTTCGATTTTGAAGTAAAGAGATTTTTGCTTTCCTCCGCTTGGCTCTTGGATAATTTATATAAAAGAAAAAGCGATGTCAAATGTTAAATGAAATCTATTCCAAAAGTTTAATTTCAGAGGCAAAAAGGGCTGCCCATCTAGAGGATGGGTCTATTTCAGCAGCTTTTCTCAGGTATTCTCTAGCTCGAATTTTTTCTCCAAGAGCATCACATGCCATTGATGCCCAAAGATAATATTGGGCCTTTATTTTCCTGCTGTGCTCGATCAGGCTTTCACTCTTTAATTTCATTTCCGTCAACAGCCTCTCTGCTTCATTTACCTCTCCAAGTTTTCGCAATGAGAGAGCCTTATAATATGAATGGACTGTTGGAACTCCAGTTGTCTCCACTTTGACCTTATTGATATATTTTTCTGCCCTCTGCATATTCCCCATCCTTTCATAGCATAATCCTATAAAGAAGTATTCTCTGGTAAATAATGGGTGCATAGGTCTTCCTGTTCCCAGGTTTTCTGGATACTGCATAGCTTCGAAAAAGTCATTTATTGCTTTCTTGTATTTTCCCTTCGTCATATAAGAATAAGCTCTTCCCAGGTGAGCGAGCACGAATATCTCCCTTGCACCTGTCCAGCCCTCCCATGGAAGAAAAGTATTGCTCTTCAATATTTTAAATGCTTTTGCGTATTGCCTTGTGTCTACATAATATTGCGCTCTCTTGAGTAAGTAGTTGAAGTTCTTCTTTACACTGCGAGGAGCGTCTCTATAAAGTTTTGCTCTTGCAGAGTGTTCCTTGGCTAAAGCGTATAGTTCATCAAGAGCCACATAAAGACGATAATCATCAAGAGCGAAGGACACTGCCTTCTTATACATTGCTCGAGCCCTCTCATAATCTTTGAACTTCTTCCAGTAAATCTCTCCAAGATTTCTGTAAAGCACTGAAAACTCGGGTGAAAAACCTGCAGCATTTTTAAAGTATTCAAGTCCTTCTTCCCACCTCAGCTTAGCCACAAGAAGATTTCCAAGATAGTAGTGGGCTTTCCAATCAGAAGGATTATATTCTATAGCAAGTTTCAGCACATTTTCGGTTTCAACTCTGAAGGGAAAAACGTAATCTGGACTGCAGGTTGCTCCTTTTTTAAAGTACGCTGCTGCTTCTTCTTCGCGCCCGAGTTTGTCGTTAAAGAACCCAAGATAGTAATAAAGGATAGGATAATCTCTGGCATTGGCATTTTCGCCATATATCTCGAGGACGCGAATGGCGTCATCGGTGAGGTTCATTTCTGAATAATCAACAGCAGCTTCAAGATAATATTCTGGATCCGTCCTAAAAATATCAAGCTCGCTCTCCTTAGAGAACAGCTTTCTCTCCAATAGTGCAAGAGGAGAAATAGGGTCCTCTTTTAAGACAGATTCTATGAGTGTTTCAGCTTCCGCCTTATTGTTAAGATGTCTTTCCGAGGCGGCAAGCATAACTCTTGCTTTCACATCAAGGGAGTTGTTTCTGAGTGCTTTTCTCAACAATTCCCCTGCTTTTCTATAATTTTTCTTTTCAAACTCCAGAGCAGCAAGAAGATAAGGAGCAACATGCCTGTAAGCAGCCCTTCTTGAGATCATATAAAGATCCTCCTCCGGGCCCTGCACAATTCCGAGCTTTATTTTAGAAAGAGCTCTGTAATAGCGCGCCGTATGATCGTCTTCATTTCTTTCGAGCACTTTCTCAAATAATTCAAGCGCTTCCTTAGTTCTTCCTGTTTTGTAATATATTATTCCAAGCCATTTAAGGGCAGGAGAAAATTCAGGATCTGCCTCAAGTGCCTTCATGAAGTAGTACATGGCTTCTTCATTATCCCAGTGTTTCATCGAATAATAACCTTTGAGAAAAATTATCTCCGTTGAATCACTCTCCTGCATTGAAAAGTCTGGTTGGAGCTCAGGAGGGGAAGCTTCTTTCTTTTCTGTCGAGTAGTCTATAATTTTCTGCCCGTATTTATCCAGCAATTTAAGCGTGTAAATTCCCCTGCATTCTCTAGAAGGAATCTCCTTTTTATAAAATCCATCGGGAGAGATAGCCAGCCTCTCTGAAAATATCTGCCTTTCTCCGCAAAAAAGTTTTATTTCAGCGTTATTGAATACCTTTGTGGTGTTAAGAGCAATAAAGACTCCGTCCTCTTTCAATTCCAGGTTCAGAGCAGCATCAGGATTTGCCTTTACAAATCCGTGCATATTCTTTAACGGATACCACCACTCATCCCATTCCTCGATAAGATGAGGCTCAAAAATCCA
The DNA here is from genome assembly GCA_011773465.1 of Candidatus Aminicenantota bacterium. GTDB lineage: Bacteria > Acidobacteriota > Aminicenantia > Aminicenantales > Aminicenantaceae > SOIV01. Next base: position 84,419 of record WVXO01000007.1, read on the forward strand.
GGCGTCGCCCTGTGTGAGAAGTCTTCCTGCCTGGACTTCAATGTACTGACCATCTTCATCTGTAAGAAGATCCTCCCAAATAGTTCCACTGGGAGCTGTTCCCCAAGTCCAGAACTTTTTCCCCGGGCTTTCATATCTGGAGGCATAATGAGCTGTGCCGTTATCTTCTTCGTAATTGTAGGCACCGTTGTAATCTCCTGGGGTCCCGCAGAAATAATCATGAGCGTAGGCTGTATTTTCATACCATGAAACATCTTTTCCTTGATAGACAGGCCAGGGCTGCGGACTCTTTCTGCTGCCAGAATAAGTGTATTCGGCAGGAGGGAAAACTACTCTTGTCTTCTTTTTGGCGTGGGTTGCTGCGTTTGCCCAGAAATATCCGTTGTTATGAGTAAGAGTTCTGTTGTAAAGCCTTATCCTGGTTTTGAAATAAGACCTGTTTGGGAAAATGCTGATAAATACTTCCCACTTCATCCTTCTTACCCACTCTTCTGTCCCTACCACACAGGTAATGCTCCCGTCTTCATTGTTGAAAATCTTGTAATTTACAGGGGAGAACGTGTTTACTGTATGGCCAAGGGTTGGAAAGTTCCACTCAATCCCGCCAGAGAGCCAAGCACCTCTCAAGGCTACAAGACCCGGCTTCATCACATGATTGTGATAAATGAAGTCAAAATTGTTGTTTGTTTTGTCGATAGCAGCGAGAATTCTTCCTCCTACATCAGGCATGATCATAATTTGGATGTAATCGTTTTCCATCACTACCACTCTGTATTTTGCTGTAATCTTCTCACGACTTATATCAGTCTGCATCGGATAAGGATAAACCCTTAAATTCCAGAGAGGAGGACTCGGGTCATCAGGACCTGTATAGTATGCGGGAATATTCATCTCAATTTCTTTTACTCTCACCTCTCCTGAAACCGAGAGGCATATGATCAGAATTGCATGGATTAACACAACTAAAAGAAAGATTCTTCTTTTCATTTTTTCCACCTAAACCCAGGATATAATATTAAAACAAACCTCGTCAACGAATTGGAGAAAGCCATCAAAGGAATGCTTAATATTAAGGACATAAAATTTCCGCTATATAATAGAACATCTAGCAATTTATTCAGGATCAGAATTAAAGGTAAAAAAAGAGGAAAAAAGAGAAGATCGAGATTCTCTTAAAACAAAAAACGGAAAATTTTATTTTCAGGACTTTTTGTTATTTTAAATATTTTGCTACTTAGACTCAGATGGGCCGACAACGCTGAATAATTGAACTCTGTTGTTTTTTCTTTCAACAACATAGACATAGCCTCTACTATCAATGGCAATATCGACGGGGTATTGCATCTGACCGTTATTTACTCCTGGAGTCCCCCATTTAGCTATAAACTTACCATTTTCATCAAATTTCTGAATTCTATTACTACCAGAATCGGCCACATATACGAAGTTATTATTATCAATAAATATTCCCTGGGGATTGTTAAACGCGCCATCGGCTGTGCCTCTTTTTCCCCATGAAGCAATGAATTCTCCTTCTGAAGAGAATTTTTGAACCCGGGCTCTATCAATAACGAAAACTTCGTTTTTTTGACTTACAGCAATTCCTTTTGGATAGACAAAATCGCCATCTGCAGTTCCTTGCTTTCCCCATATTTTATTTAAAGCACCCCGGCTATTGTATTTCTTTACACGGTGGTTTCCAGAATCAACAATATAAATATCATTTTTGCCGTCAACCGCAACTCCAGAGGGAGTTTTAAACTGGAGATTTCCAGCGCCTTCCGTGCCCCACTTTCTTTTATAAATCCCTGCCCTATCAAATTTCATAAAGCTGTGAGTTTTAGCATCTGTGATATAGACATTGCCCTGATTATCAACAGCAATGCTCGTAGGATTTTTTATTATCTTAAATTGTTTCCCAGAATCTCCCCATGAGGTCTGGACTCTCCCTTTTGGATTAATCTTTTTCATCTTAATCCGTGCTGAATCAACAATATAGATATTGTTATCCTTATCTACTGCTATTCCAGAAGGCTGATCGAATAGCTCGCTCGCAGGCCCACCCCATTTAAGAATATATTCATATTTATTAGGAGTTAGGGCCATTTCAAAGACTAAAGATTTCTTTCCTGCTTCTATTTTTATCTCGTCTTCCCATTCTGCGTAATTTTCTTTCATTAGCTTTATTTTGTGAGAGCCAAACGGTACAATCTTCAGTACACAGTTGGTCACTTGCTTTGTATCCTCACCGTCAAGATAAACTTTTGCGCCTTCTGGAGCGGATTTTACTTCCACATCTATCCCGGCTCTCTCTAAGGTATATTCTTTTCCTGTAGTAGCTTGGGTGATAAAGAATTCCTCTCTAACTGACTTGTACCCTGCTTTTTCGATTTCAATGACAATCTTAGGGTTGGAGGTTCTGTATATTTCAGGAGAAAGCCCTATTTCCTCACCGTTGACTTTTATTTTTGCCTCCTTAGGCACAGTAGAGATCTCAACAGAATATTCTGTGATTAATCCCAAATATAGTTTCTCTGCTTGTTCTATTAAGGCGACAACTTGGGGATCAAGGATATTGCGGGTTATCTCCTTTGCATAAGTGTAATTGACTTTAAACATGCTCTTGAATTCATTCAAGGCAGAATACGCATCGCCTTGTTCAGCAGAGGCGAGACCAAGCCATAAATAAAGCTCAGCTCCCAATTCTCTCTGTTTCTTGTGGTCTGCAACTTTAAAAACCTCAGCAATCAGAGGCTCTAGGGCGCTTATGGCTTTTTCAAAATCTTTATCTTGTCTTATCAGTTTTCGGCCTTCTTCCATTTTGATTTCAATCTCTGCTACTATTTCAGGCTGAGATTTGAAGGGTCTGCCCGGGCCTACTGCTTCTAACCCGGCCAATTCCCTTTCACTCACTTCATCAACGTTCATGGCATGAATATAGCCAGAGGATCCTTGCCAAGTAACCTTGTACCAATCTCCTATTTTACTCTCAGCATCCAAAATTGTATTTAGAGGAACCCTGGTAAGAGTCTTCCCTCCGATTGCACGAGTCGCTTTTATACTGGCATTATCAAGAATAACCTTTATCTTAACGGGAGCTGCCTCAAGAGATACGAGAAGGAAAAAAAGAAGAAAAATACTTAATAATCTTATTCCCCCGCTAAAATTCTTTGATTCCATTTTTCTCTCCTCTCTTAAACCATAAGCGTTTTTCTTGATAATTCAATCAATTTCTTTTCTTTATATCTTATCTTCCTTTGTAATTTTCCATATATTTTCTTGCTTTTCCATTGTCCAGATTACTTGTCCCTCAAAAACCTTCGTCCTCTGACCAGTTTGTTTATTAACAGCGGCCGATAAATTAGAAAATTTTACTTCAGCATGTCTTCTATCTTTAAATTCAATCGAAATTCGTGACCCGTCAATGACAGAATTTATATCATCAAAATTATTAAAGATAAACGTTGCATCAGTTCTTTTTAGACTCCTGAGATCTGGAGATCCGATATAATAGAGAATTACTGGCAGGTCCTTTTCTTCCTCAGCCTTCCTCAGACTTTCTATTATTTGCTTAATTTCATTTTTAGAATTAGCTTCATAAATGGCTCTATCCGCCCAATTCCAATATTTTTTTGCTTCTTTGTGATCTTTATTCAACTTCAAAATTTTTTCCATTTCCTGCAAACATTGCCTATAATCTCTTTTTTTATAACTGCTTATCCCGGTCTCCAGCATTTGGGCGATCATAATTTCATTCTTCGCTTTAGTGATATAGTCTTGAGCTGTATTGTTTTTGGGGTATATGGCAAGAACCTCTTCTGTCAGCCTGATAGCCTCGTCATAATCGCCTCTCTCAAAACTTTCTTTAGCTCTGTTCAGTTTATCCTCTGTGCTTCCAGGAATGATAGGCTTTGTCTGGGGAAGTTGTGCAGGTTTTGTTGTATCTATCTTTTTTTCGGTTTCAGCAACTTCGGGCTTTTTATCTTGAGGTATGGAAGGCGTCTCTCTCTTAATTTCTGCCGTTCCCGGAGTTTGAGTAACTAGTACTTCACCCATTTTACTTTTTGCTTCACTTAAATATTCCTGGGCTTTAATATTTTCTGCATCTTCGGCAAGAACCTCTTCTGCCAGCCTGACTGCCTCAGCATAGTCCGCTTTATCAAAGCTCTCCTTGGTCCTGTTCAGCTTATCCTCTATGCTTCCAGGAACGGCGGCTTCTGGCGGCGAAGATAGGGGAGGTTCTTCTGCCTTAATTGCTTTGAATAGGCCTGAAAGAATAGGTATTTTTCCTATCTTTGGGTAGGAAAAATAGCCCGCTCCTGCAGCGGCCAAGAGGATCACAGCAGCAGAAATAGCAATGATAGGCCACAGTTTCCGCTTTCTTTTCGTCATTAAAGTTGGAAGTTCCTCTTTAATCATGGTAACGGGTATTGTCTTATCTGAAAGCTGGTCAAAATTGTGCAAATCTGTAGCGAGCTCGCCACAGGTTTGGTAACGATCTTTTGGATCTTTAGCAAGAGCTTTACAAACTATCTTTTCAAAACCAATTGGTAGACCTTTTTTTACTTCAGTCAGAGCGACTGGCTCTTCATTGATAATCTTATAAATTACTGTTGGGATACTTTGAGCTTGAAAAGCCCTTTTTCCCGTGAGAAGTTCATACAGGATACTCCCTAATGAGAATATATCTGAACGCCTATCTACCTTTTTTCCCATAACCTGTTCTGGAGACGTATAACTTGGCGTACCCAGCGTCGTCTCCGCTTCAGTCAAGGTCGATGTCTCAAGTCGAGCCACACCAAAGTCAACAATAAAAGGTTTCCCCTCTTTATCCAATAAAATATTGGCTGGCTTAATATCTCTGTGGACGATTCCATTATCGTGAGCATAATCTAAAGCGTTGCATAACTGATCCATGAGCTGGATGACTTCTTGTAGAGAAATTTTTTCACCCGAACTAATTACTTTTTGGAGACTCTTACCTTCAATAAACTGCATAACAATATAGGTCATGTCTTTCCCTCTGCCGACATCGTAGATAGTAATAATATTTGAGTGTGTTAGCTTACCTGCCGCTTGAGCTTCTCTCATGAACCTTTCCATCATTTCTTCTCTATCACTTTCCTCAGAGATCAGATCGAAACGTATAGTCTTGATAGCCACCTCTCGATTTATGTCGGGATCAAGAGCTTTATAGACAATCCCCATGGCTCCCTTTCCGAGTATACTGGTAATTTTGTATTTACCTATATTTTTCATTTTTCCAGATTTAGGGCTTCATATGCTTCCTTATGGGTTCTGTAAGAAAATCATAACGTGCTTTTATGATTGCAAAGGTTTCGCCTGCTGTCAATCATCAGTAAAGAGGATTTTTCAAGGTGAGTACTGATTATATTCCCTCATCTAAGAAGGTTAGGGTATTCATCGCCATCGAGGAGGAATTATTAGCTAAACATAACCCGTTTCAAGGAAACTGCTGCGCTTCCCCTTATTGAGAACGGGTATCCCTACACCCATAAAACCGCTAATTTCAGCTTTTTCCGTATTGTCTCTTAAAAAAAAATATAATAGAAAGATTCCGTTGTCAAGGAGGAAAAAAGGGGAAAAATGGGAGTAGACTTGCAAAACTTGTACATTTTTAAAAGTTGCCTGTCCCCTTATTCTTTTATTACAATTTGGAGTTTTATTTATCTTCTATGAAATGGACAAAATCACTATTTTTATTAAACAGTCTGACCCACTGAATATTCCACCTGTTGTTTTAGAGCCGAAAAGTGTAGGCATATTTTTTGCCAAAGAGTGCCAAATCATGGTAAAAGGATTTTGAACATTGAAGGATAAAGAAACGTGAGACAGAGAGTCCATTTTTAGAAGAGACCATAAAACAATAAGGAAAAACGCGACCTATTACAAATGGAAAACAGACCAAAATATGCAGCTTCCTTTCGCAAAAGATTGCGCGCGTGGTATAAAACACACAGCAGGAAGCTCCCCTGGCGAGAAATCCATGATTCTTACAAAATCTGGATTTCTGAGGTTATGCTTCAGCAGACAACTGTTCAGGCCGTTCTCCCCTATTACAGAGAATGGATAAAGCTTTTTCCTGATGTCAAGAGTCTAAGCCAAGCCACTCTTCAGAAAGTGCTAAAGGCCTGGCAGGGACTGGGTTATTATCAAAGAGCAAAGAACTTGCACAGGGCTTCGAAGATAATAACGGACAAATTCGGGGGCAAAATTCCTCAGAATTATGAAGAAATGAGAAAATTGCCAGGTTTCGGCCCTTATACAACAGCTGCGGTCCTCAGCTTTGCTTTTAATAAATCCTATCCTGCCTTGGACGCCAATGTGCGCCGGGTTTTGATGAGGCAGTTAGGGGAGCGATATAAACTGAATCCCGCAAACGATAAAGCCCTCTTTGAATTTTTCAAATTTTACTTTCCTCCAAAAGAAACGAGTTTTTTCAATCAAGCCTTGATGGAGCTTGGTGCTTTAGTTTGCCGGCCTAAAAATCCTCTTTGTTTTCTCTGCCCTATAAGCCAGTTCTGTCAAGCTTATGAAGAAGGCAAGCAGGAAGTTATCCCCCGACCTAAAAATAGAAATTATCGCAAGATTGAGGCTGTCGTCGCCATAATCAGAAAGAATAGGAAGTACCTGATTCAGAAAAGACCTTCTAAGGGCCTTTTAGCAGATCTCTGGGAGTTTCCTGGCGGAAAAAGAAAAGAGGGGGAAAAACTGGAAGAAGCACTCCATCGGGAAATAAAAGAGGAACTCTCTTCAGAAGTAAAAGACGAAAGATTCCTGACCAGAGTCCACCATGCCTACACTCAATTCCAGGTAACTCTTTACGCCTATGAATGCAGCTTAAAAAATGAAACCCAACTCAATAAGGGTCGTCATAGGTGGGTCACACTCAAAGCACTACGCTCCTATCCTGTTCCCTCTGGAAGCGCAAAAATCGTTAAATTTCTTGAGGAAAGAGAAAAAATTCGTTAGATAATATAAATATAGAAAAAATGGATGTCACCTATCAATTTGTCAATTATGGCGAAGATTTGAGACCAGCTAAAGGCGTGTTAATTTTGGATGTTGGGATGAAAACCGTGCCGGGGGTTATTGACCACCATCATCCTGAGGCCGAAGTCGAATGCACAGCATCCTTAATCGCGAAACATCCTAATCTTGTCCTGCATCACATCAGGGAGGATATTGCGGGAAAAAAAGAAGAGCCCATTAAACTGAGAATCGTAACCCACCGCCTTCCTGATTTTGATTCTATCTCATCAATTTTCCTCGCGTTAAAACTAATAGAAATAGGCAAGATCGATCCTTCTATGGAAAAAATTGCTCATTATGCCAGAATGGTCGATTGCTCTGCGTTGCCCAAGGATATTGATCTTACCTCTACTCCATACTCCATTCTTCGTTCTCTCTTTTCCGAAATAAAAAGAGGAGAGGAGGAGAGCAACCTTGAAAGGGTAAGAGAGGGTTTAAAATTTATGAATTTCTTGTATTCCAAGTCAGAAGAAGGATATGAAATCCTTGATAATAAAGCTCTCTTTTCAGGTATTGACAGATACGGATGGGCAATGAGAAAAGCGGAAGATGATTATTTCAGCTATCTATCTGATATCAACAGGGCTCGAAAAATAATTCTTCATTTACCGCTGACCAAAGGAAGCGGGAAAAAGAAAGTCGATGGCCTTGTCATTAAAAATCCACAAAGTTTTCTTCTTAAGGAATGGGCCCGGAGAGACAGGGAGAATTCTTCCTTGCGGGAAGGCTTCGGATTTCTCGCAACAAATTTTTGGAACAAAAGATATATCCTTGGAGTTGACCCAGAGAAAGAGGTGAATCTAAGAGGACTCGGAGACTTACTGAATGAAAAGGAGGTTGAAAAGAGGACAAAGACGGGAAAGCCTTTTACTTTCCGCTGGTATGATGGGAATTGCCCCTTTTTTAACTTCCGAATCATCGATTCTCCCCAAGATGGGACAAGCCTAAGCCAGGAGGAGGTTGTCAATATACTTCTTTTTTTCGGTCAAAATACGGAAGCAAAGGCCCCTTAAGTTATTTTAGATCAAAGTTTCTCTGTCATTACGTTTATCAGTTTCATTAAATTTTCAACAAGTGAAGTCTATCTCATAGCTGAGTTTGGATTGTTTTTTGGCTGCTGCCTCGTTCCTGTGACTATTGACCTGGCTGTTTTGAGTGTGATAAGCTCATTCATCATTTTCAAAGGGTGATGGTTTAGATAAAACGTGATGGATTTGTGACAAGTACCAAAAAGAAATTCTTATCAATAATAATAAACGAGTAAAGAGGCAAATTAAAATTATAAGATTAAAGGAGGCAAATCGCATGAAACGCACTCTTGTTCTTCTCTTCACACTGCTTGTGTTCGCTTCGCTGATCACTGCCGCTGAAATTAATCTCGACGTTAAGGAACATGTACTTTCCAACGGGATGAAAATCCTTATGATTAAAAAGCCTGGCGTTCCGCGCGTCGTCTGCCACATCTATTATAAAGTCGGCTCGATCAACGAACGTCCGGGCATCACTGGCCTCGCTCATCTCCATGAACACATGATGTTCAAGGGAACCAAAATGATGGGTGTCACAGACTACGAAAAAGACGATGCGATCAACAAGAAGATCGATGAGCTCATCGATAAAATCTACCGGGAGAAATTCTGGAAGGCCGACAGCGCCGACAAAGAAAAGGTTGCTCAGTGGCAGAAAGAATATGAAGAACTGGTCAAAGCTGAGAAACAGTATATCATCAAAGACGACCTCTGGGCCCTGTACATGAAGAACGGCGGCACAGGTCTCAACGCTTCCACCGGAAATGAAACCACGGGGTATTACGTGACGCTCCCTTCTAATAAAGTCGAGCTCCAGATGCTGCTCGAATCTGACCGGATGTTGAACGCTTATTTCCGCGAGTTTTACTCCGAAAAGGATGTTGTCATGGAGGAACGCCGCCTGAGCGAGAACAGGCCGGGCTTCTTATTCAGCGAACAGGTCAGCGCCGCTTTCTATGCTGCGTCGCCCTATCACTGGAGCGTCATAGGTTGGATGGACGATCTGCGAAAAGTCACCAAGGCAGACCTCATCGATTTCCATAACAGCTTCTACGTGCCCAATAATGCCGTTGCTATCTATGTAGGTGATCTCGATTCCCAGAAAATCATCGAGATGGCCGAGAAATATTTTGGCGGCATTCCGAAGGGCCCGGACGTGGAACCCATCAGGACGTATGAGCCCCCTCAGTACTCCGAAAAAAGGATGTATGGAGAGGGCCCTGCACCAACCAGCCTTCGGATGATGTTTCACACGCCGCAGCAAGGCAATCCTGACGTGGCTGCACTTTCAGTCCTGGCCGATGTGCTAGGTTCGGGCGGAGGTGGTGGCCGAGGACGTTTCCGTGGAAGAGGTGGTGGCGGAACCGGACGACTTTATAAAATCCTTGTCCAGGAAAAACAAATTGCGGTCAGCGTCTCCGCTCGCAGCCGACCGCAATGGTATGTAGGCGCCTTTCAGTTTAACGCCACACCGCGCTTCGACAAGAATATCCAGCCTGAAGATTTGGAAAAGGAGATCTGGGTGGAGATCGAAAAGATCAAGCAAGAAGGAGTGACTTCCGAAGAGATCCAGAAGGCCAAGAACCGGTTTGAGGCTATGTTCATCCGAAGCCTCGCCAGTACAAGGGGCTTGGCAAGGAGAGTTGGTACGGCCGAACTCAACCGGGGCTGGCGCTCGATCCTCACCGACTTTGACGATATGAAGAACGTTACGAACGACGATATCAAACGCGTGACCTCGAAGTACTTTGTTAAAGACAACAGCCTTACGGCCATTTACAGGCGAAAAATGAGTCGCCAAAGAAGGAGGATAAGATGAAAAAAACGCTAGCCATACTATTTACTATCTGCTTTTTATGCATTTCGGTAGGACTTACTCAAGTCCAGAAGCCTTCCGACCTGAAATTTCCTCCGCTTAAATATGACCCCCCCAACCCCAAAGATTTCCGCACAGAGTTCTCAAACGGCCTGCGCGGCTATATCCAAGAGGACCACAGCTTGCCGCTGTTCAACATATCTGCGATCATCAACTTCGGTGGTCTGTACGTTTCAAAGGATAAGCAGGGCCTCGACTCAATCATGAGTGAGACACTGATCGATGGTGGCACCAAGACCAAGGAAGGAACTGCCATTAAAGAGAGAATAGAATTCCTCGGAGGCTCTCTGAGCTTCAGAGCGAGTGAGCGGACCTCAACACTGTCCCTCTCAATCTTGAGTAAGGACTTCGATGAGAGTCTCGACATCTTTTTCGACGTTCTGATGAACCCAGAATTCAGGGAAGCTCCACTGAATCTGGCAAAGGTCCGGCTCATCCAGGGGCTTCGGCAGGCCAATGACCAGCCGAGTGGGATATTGAGCCGCGAATACGAAAGCCTGATCTATGGGTATCACCCACTGACATGGCAGCCCAACAAAACAACCTATGAAAGCATCACTGGAACGGAACTGAAAACAATTCATGCGCAGTATTTCTTCCCTAAAAACATCATCCTGGCAGCATCGGGTGATTTTGATAAGTCCAAGCTCAAAGCAAAGATCAACAAGATCGTCGCGGGCTGGAAGAATAAGAAAGTCACTATTCCGTCGTTCTCCAAGAAGTTCCCTCAGCCTGAGCCTGGCGTCTATTTCATCCAGAAGAAAATCAATCAGGGCTACATCAGTCTCGGACATTTGGGAATCGAGGACACCAACCCTGACTACTTCGCTGTTCAAGTCATGAATTTCATTCTCGGAGGGGGAAGCTTCACGTCCCGCATCGTGACGAAAGTCCGGTCAGACGAGGGCCTGGCCTATAACACAGGTAGCCGGTTCAGGTACCGCTGGGGATATCCGGGAACGTTCGCCGGATACGTCCAGACCAAGTCTTCCACGGTTGGCTATGCGATCTCATTGATCATCAACGAGTTCAACCGCATCCGCAAGGAGCCTGTCTCAGACGACGAGATGGAGACCGCAATCAACTACTACCTGGAAAGTTTTTCCAACTCTTTCGAATCCCCTCAAGCCACCATGTCCACCTTCGCGAACCTCGAGATGACAGGCAAACCAATGGATTACTATAATACCTATCGAGATAAGATCAAATCTGTAACCAAGGCAAAGGTCAAAGAAGTCGCCAGCAAGTACATCCATCCGGACAAAGCCGTCATCATGATTGTCGGAGACTTCGAGCCATGCAACAAGGGCGGGGACCAATGGCCGGGCCCACTGGATAAGCTAGGGAAGGTCCACATGGTCAAACTCAAGGACCCGATGACCGGAGAAGAGACGAAATAGCTTCCCTCCTCTAAGTTTTCACTTAGCACGGCGGTGCCCGCTGTGCTCTTTATGAAGTGAAGTCTACCTCATAGCTCAGTGCTGGGTTGTTTTTCAGCTTGCCGCCTCGTTTTTGTGGCTATTTGCCTTGTTTTTGTTGCTATTTGCCTTGTTTTTGTTGCTATTTGCTTTGCTTTTTAGTTTGTAATAAGCTCACTTAGCTATTTCAGACGATGATAATTTGGATAAAAGGCGAGGGATCTGTGGAAAACAACAAAAGGAAAGTCTTAATTAATTCTTTTAGAGGAACGTTGTATGTTATTTTTATAAAAGGAATGAGGTGAAAAAATACTTATTGATTTTTTTCTTTTTTTTCATTTTATGCGTATATCAATCATGTACACAAGATACTTTACCTGATAATTACCTAAGATTCACATTACACATTCAGAATGGCAGATTGGAGGGATCTAACGAACACCTTGAAGGATTTAAAATTTCTATGGATATCCCTGATAAATTTTTAAAAAACGGATTGAATGGATTAGATATGAAAACTTTAATATCATTGGTAAGAAATCAGGAAATAACTGGAACTCTCGCATATCCTGACGGAAGAAAGACCCAAATAAAATATGAAGTTGTTCGGCATAGAGGAACTGAAGATATTTATATGAAAACTACCTTAGAGTATTTTTTATGGGAAATGCTGAATATTCAAGATGATAAAGTAATTTTTGCAATATATTGGTGGTACTGCCCTCCTGCAAGTAAAGTTGATTTAGAAACTCTAGAAATGACAGAGCAATTATTGGCAGATTCGACTAATTGGAACAAAAACGATGATAGAAAATGCGATGATGATATCAAAAACAATCAATGGAGTCTTTTTTGCGCTTTAAGACACGCATCAATAGAGAAAATGGGAGAATACAATCATCATAATACAGCTATGCAAACAGTACGTTTCGTGATAGATGATCTAATCCCAAATCATGGATTCGAACATACTTTAATGGATTACAATAATGCATCATCCACCCAGCATGAAGATATTTTACGAATTTTAGAGATTGCTAAGGAAAGAATTAAAAAAGAAATAGAAAATAATAGCTAGAGCCCATCTTCTCTTCATTTCCGGTCATTTTTTTGGATAGTGAAAGGGATAAAGAGGAGCACTCGTTATAACGGAAAAATTATCGAAATTGAGGGAAGAAAATTTTAAATTCAACCTGTCTAAAAAATCAAAAATTTGGATTAAATTCATTTTTTTGGATTAATCTAGATTTCAGCTTTTATTACAACTTCCACAAGCTAATATAAACCTTTTATTTTCAAGAAGTTAACAATATTAATTAGAAAAGACTAATTTGGCACTAAACTTGCTAGAAATAATGTTGCTCCATTACACAATAAAGGGGAAGAGCATTATCTTCTAAAAATAAAATTAAAGGAGGTGATAATCAAGCAGGCGCAAAATTCTTGGCTTATTGTTAGAGTGTAAGAATTTATAAGACTTGCATTCTAGGGACACTGATCGGTTCAGCAATAAATACCTAAAGATACACGCTGAACAAAAAATTTTAATCCTTGCCTATCCGAAAACGGAATTCAGGGATTAAAAGGAGGGGTAAAATTGAGTAAATTTCGACCTTTCTTTTGCACCTTTCTCGGTGTGATCCTTATTGGAGGAATGCTCTTAGCCCAAGTTCCAACATACAACAATAGAATCATAGGGACTGTCGTCGATGATCAAGGGAATCCTCTTCCGGGAGTTACAATTGAAGCCACTAGCCCGAAACTGATAGGTGTATCTTCAGTATTGACAGATGAAATGGGAGTCTATCGTATTTTTGGCTTGCCACCTGGAACATATACGATCACATATACTCTTCAAGCATTCAATACGGTTATCAGGAAGGGTATTGTTCTCAGCCAAGAACAGACTTTAACAGTTGACATCACCATGACTCCTGGCGTCGTAGAAGAACAAATCACCGTCTTGGGACGGTCACCTTTAATCGATGTCAAGAACACCTACAAAGGAATGATCTTGAGTAAAGAGATGTTTCAGATGCTACCCAAGGGCAGAAACTTCGACACCTTAGTGACCGCGGTTCCAGGAGTCTCCAATGAACCCTGGCTCGGTGGAATATCAGTGGACGGTGCTTCCGGTGCTGAAAACATGTATTATATCGACGGTACAGATATTACCAACATGATCACGGGAGTAAGAGGTCAAAGCGCTGCTTTTGAATTTGTTGATGAGATTCAAATCAAAGCCAGCGGCTACCAGGCAGAGTATGGTGGCGCCTTAGGAGGTGTTGTCAGTGTGATCACTCGCTCAGGAGGAAATGAATACCACGGTGAACTAATCGGTTACTACAGCGGCCCTTGGCTGACCGGCACGGAAAGAAACACTCTCCGTCTGAAGCCAGAAGACGTTAGCCAAGCCGAGTATGTCAATTATGAGCACCTTATGGGAAAAGTAAGAGATCAAAGATACGAAGTCGGCTTCAGTGTTGGCGGCTACATATTGAAGGACAGACTGTGGTTCTTTGGTTCATTCCTACCCGTATTCAACAATATCACAAGACCTGTCGTCTTCCCAGGAGAAACAGAGGCTAATGAGTATACACGGAAGTGGAAACATTATAATTTCCAGGGGAAGATAACAACCCAACCCTTTGGAAGTTTACGCTTGAGCGCCAGTTTTGTTAACAACTTCAGGAAATACAAAGGCGACCTTGCACCTCGAACTGGAGGAAGTCCAGACACAGATTATTCAGTTTTTGGCTTTAGCTATCCCAACTGGTCTGCTGCCGCATCCGCTGATTTAACCCTAGGAACCAATTTCTTGGTCAGCCTCAGGGGCGGTTACTTCCATAGGGATCAAAAGAAGCAATTGTTTACTGCACCCCACCCATGGTGGAGGTTTCAATCAGAAACAGGTGGCTACCCTTACACATCGAACGAGCAATTCAATACAGATGCGGATCCCACAAATGATATTCCTGATGAGTATATAAGACCAGCTGGATGGCAACCTTGGTCAAGATCAACAGTTTACGAGTACAAAAAGCTGATCAGAGCCAAAGGATATGTCAATGCGGATTTCAATTATTTTGTAAATCTAGCCGGTGAACATTCATGGAAAGCTGGTGTCCAATGGGTTCGCCAGATAGAAGATGTTGATAGAACTAATTCTATGCCAGTTGTCTACCTCTCATGGGATATGGATTTTGTCCTGGGTGGAGAGATCGTTCCTCCCGGCAGAGGGACATACGGCTACTATTCTGTCCGTGGAAACGCAGCAACTGGTCCTTACGGCATGATCTATAATCCTGTTAGCACTCGCTGGGCGCTCTACATACAAGACAGTTGGACTCCAGATTTTGCCAACGGAAAACTCACTATAAACGCTGGTGTTCGTACCGAGCACGAATTTGTCCCCAGCTATAGTGACGAACCAGGATTTGCGGATGTTAAACCAATTGAGTTCAAATTCCAGGACAAATTAGCCCCCAGAATTGGCTTCATTTACGATGTATTTGGTGATGCGAGCACAAAGATCTTTGGCAGTTATGGACTGTATTTTGATGTCTTCAAGCTTTACATGGCTGCCCATGCCTATGGCGGATTCAAATGGAGTAGTGCCTACTACACGTTGGACAGCTATGAATGGGATCAGCTTGGAGTCAACGACTACTACCCAGGAACATTCATGGGCGTAGTGAATTGGCGCCCCCCCAGTTTTGAAAGCACGGATCCTGATTTGAAGCCCATGAGCCAGCAGGAGATCTCCTTTGGCGTGGAAAGAATGTTGATGGAAAACCTGTCTACTTCGATTCGTTTTGTCCAGAAGCATCTTCGCTATGCTATCGAAGATGTGGGTGTGTTTGTACCCGGGGTTGGAGAAATGTATTATACCACTAATCCAGGCTATGGTTATTCTCAACATGAGGGCGTCGGAACCGGAAAATTTGATCCTACTTACCCCGAAACTCCCAAAGCTAAACGTGAATACTGGGCCGTTAATTTTGATCTGGATAAGCGCTTCAGCAACAACTGGCTAGCAGGCTTCTCCTATACCTGGAGCAGACTGACAGGTAACTATTCTGGTCTGGCAAGCTCCGATGAATACGGTAGAGTTGGTCCCAATCTGGAAAGATACTTCGACCTCTGGCATCTGGCCTACACCAAAGACCTTGAGAAGCAGGACGGCCCCCTGCCAACTGATAGAACACACGCCTTTAAATTCTACGGCGCTTACTCTCTTCCGTTTGGCTTAACTCTTGGTGGGGTTATCAACGCCGTGAGCGGAACTCCGATCTCTGAGGAATGGACAGTTGAGGCTAATGGCTATTATCCCTTTAATAGAGGGAATTTGGGACGAACACCATTCTTGTGGTTTGTCAATGCTTACGCTGAATATAATCTGAATCTTGGCGGCAGATACAGACTCCAATTCAGCCTCAACATAGATAATCTCTTAAATGTTGATATTGCACGACGAGTATGGTCTCGTCTAACACGGGGCAGAGTGGAAGTAACGGAAGATGAATTGATTAAAGGAGATTGGGAATTGCCATCTGATTTTCTGCGTGATCCCAGATTCAATCAATCGCTAGAATTCTATCCGCCAATTTCAGCTAGGATAGGAGTCAAACTCGTCTTCTGATCCGAAGTCGAAACAGAAGCTCGAAGCCCTCTTCCCGGCAAGTCGGGAAGAGGGCTTTTTTTTCCTTTGGGAATTGATTTGACGTGCTTCTCTTTATCGTGTAAATTTTTAATATCACAGCTATGTCCAAGAAAAAAAGAAAGAAGAAAAAAAGATCACCAAAGGTCCGTCCAATCGAAAAAATCCATCCTCAAGAAATAAGAAAAGAAGAGCAAATTGCCAAGAAGCCCGAGAAAATCCTAATTTATCTCTTTCCTCTTTTATTTCTTTTAATGATAGTGATTTTATTGTTTCTTTTTTTTATCCCCAAGAAAAGTGTCAAGAGGAATAGCCTTCTCAATGTTTTGCTAGTGACTTTAGATACAACTCGAGCTGATAGAATTGGCTGCTATGGTTACGAAAAGGCAAAAACTCCAAATTTGGATTCCTTGGCCTTAGGCGGAGTTAAGTTTTCAAATACATATTGCCAGGTTCCTTTGACCTGCCCTTCTCATTGTTCGATCCTAACCGGAACATACCCCCTCTATCACCGAGTGCGCAACAACGGCACCTACTATCTCAATCCTGAACTTTTAACTTTGGCCGAAATATTGAAAAGCAAGGAATTTAAAACAGCAGCTTTTGTCAGTTCCTTTACTGTTGACTCACGTTTTGGACTTGACCAAGGTTTTGATTTTTATGATGACAAATTTGCAGAAGAGGAGATTTTCAAAGCACTAAAATCTGAAAAAAAAGCTGATAAAGTTTTTGCTTCCTTTTCCGATTGGCTGGATAAAAACGCATCTGAGCAAATTTTTTGTTGGGTTCATTTTTTCGATCCTCATCTTCCCTATGATCCCCCTTCCCCTTTTAAAGAAGAATTTTTAGACAGCCCTTATGATGGAGAGATAGCCTATATGGATTATTATGTTGGTAAAACCATTGAAAAATTAAGAGAAAAAGATATCCTCGATAAAACATTGGTCATTCTAGTCGGAGATCATGGCGAAGCTTTCGGAGAAAAAGAGGTCGGTGGCCATGGCGTTTTTCTTTATGATGTGACCATGAAAGTCCCTCTTGTGTTTTATGCTGAGGATAATCTTCCCCCAGGGAAGGTTGTAAAAGCAAGAGTAAGGCTGATAGATCTTATGCCTTCTATCTTAGACATGCTTAACATTCCGTTGACCAAAGAAATTCAAGGGATAAGCCTCTTGCCTTACATCGAAGGGAGGAGAAAAGAAAATCTCAGTTCTTATATTGAAACCTATTATCCAAAAGAGAATTATGGCTGGTCTGAGTTGATTGGTGTGATTGATGGTGACTGGAAATATATTCAGGCTCCAAAGGAAGAATTATATAATTTGAAAAAAGATCCTGAAGAGAAGATAAATGCATTCGAGAGAGAGAAAAAAGTGGCTTCAGAAAAGAAAGATAAACTTAAAGAAATGATGAAAAATTATTCTTCAGAGCTTAGGACAGAAAAGAGAGAGATAACCGCTGAAGAGAAGGAGAGGTTGAGATCTCTGGGTTATGTTGACCTTGCTGAGAATATTCCAAAAGGGCAATTGCCTGATCCAAAAGACAGGCTTGATGAGCATAGGATGGTTCATCAGGCTGAAATTTATGAATTTCAAGGAAATTACCAAGAGGCTGCAAAAATTTTTGAAAAAATTCTCTCCATAAGGCCTGCAACTCCTTCAAGTTATGTCAATTTAGCACTTATGTATGCCAAAGCGAAAAATTTTGATGAAGCTATTCAAGTTTTAGAAAAGGGAATACAGAAAATTCCTGATTCTGAAATTCTTCTCTCAAGATTAGGTCACACCTACCTGCTATTGGGAAGATTGAAGAAGGCCCTAGAATCAATGCAAGCTGTGTTGAAGATTAATCCGCGATATTTTGATGCGCTTCTTGCTTCAGCTTGGATACTGGGAATTATGGGGAAAAAAGAAGAGGCCTTAAGTTATTATAAAAAAGCCTTAGAAATTGAGCCAGAAAACAAATTTCTCAGAATGAACTATGCGATCAATCTAGCTATGTCTGGAATGTTCAATCAAGCTATAGAGTTTTATAACAGTCTAAAATTAGAGTATCCTGATGATTACCAGATCTATCAGAATCTCGGAATCACTTATGGCAATTTGGGG
>WVXO01000007.1:102569-105366 GCA_011773465.1 Candidatus Aminicenantota bacterium
TCTCCTATTTAAACTTAGCTGTCGCTTTAAGGAAGAAAGAAGACTTAGAAGAGGCCATTCATTATCTAAAATTATACTTGGAAAATGCTCAAGGAGAGGATGAAGCCAGAGTAAGGGAAGTTCGGAAAGAGCTCATTACTTTAGAAAAGATGCTAAAAAAATAGGATAAATAACATGATGATGTAGGGCATCTCCAATGTGTGTCCATTTTTTGATAGATTACCCGTGAAAAAAACCAACTAAGGGAAGAAAAAGAAAGAAGGCCAATTACATACTTGCGTTAGATCATCATAGAATAAGATATGATTATTTCTTTATTTTTTCTAAGTAATCAATCATATTTTTAACTCTGGGTGCTTCTGGAGATTCGGGGTCAAGTTCTAAAAATTTATTTAAATTCAGCTTGGCTTTCTCAAAATCCCCCTTGTTTAGATAGGTATAGCCTAATTTTAAGTAAGGTGGTCCCCAATCGGATTTAATCTGTGTTGATAATTCAAAATAATAAATCGCTTCATCTATTTTTTGATTTGAGAAATAGATTTCGCCGACATTGTAGGCTAAGATTTCATTTTCAGGGTATGATTCTATGGATAGTTTGAAATAGTCTTGTGCTTTTTCAAAATCCTCTTTTCTCATATGGCATTCACCGATGCGAGCAAGAGCCTTCGCTGTCATTTCCTTTCCCATCAATTCGTCTTTTTTGGCTTGTTCCAGAGCTTTATTGTATTCCACTATGGCTTGTTCAAGTTCTCCTTTCTCTCTATAACAATCACCGATATTGATATAAGCTTGGTAGACATTGGGATTCATTTCAAGAAATTGCTTTAAGAGATCAATCGCCTCATCGTATTTTTCCTCAGTGAAGAGTTGATTCGTTTTTTCAAGAAGACCTAAAGACGATTCATCTTCAATCATGGCTTGATCAGATTGTATGATTTTTTTCAGGACTAAAGTGATTTTTGGATTTCTTTCTAACTGCTGGATATAAACATCTTGATAAACAGAAATATAACCTTCGGCCGAAGCAGTCACTCGCCATGTCCCTGTCCCAAGACCCATAACAGCCCATTCACCTTTTTTATTGACACTTATCTCTCGCGTTACCTGCTCATCTTCTAGAAACTGCATAAAAATCTTAGCTGATTTTATTCCATTCCCCTGTTCATCTTTAACCACTCCTGAGATTCTTGCTGTTCCCCGTCCCGCTTGAGCGAGCATAAAACTTGTGAAAGAGAGCATAATGACAATGAATAATGATAGTTTGAAGAAGCTTTTATTCCTCATTCTGTATCTCCTTCCGGATTGTTGTTCTCAGCCATAGCAATATTATGTTATTTTTTTTGCTGATAAATGGCCGTTAAATCCCGTTAGACAGAAAATTTTGTTTTTTTCCTTACCCGTCTCTTGTCCGTTTTATTTTCTAGCTCAACAGTCAGAGAGTACTTTCCGGGCTCAAGCTCAACAGCAACTTCTATTATATAATCTTTCCCGAAAATATCTTTCAAGTTTTCTTCTAATAAAGAGAGGGGATAATCTTTTTTATGGGCCCATACTTTATTTTCAGAGGAATCAAAAATTTCCGTAGATAGCCCTAAGGTTGTTTTTAATTGATTTTCCTCGTTTACAAACCAGATATTTTTATAAGGAATCGCTATTCGAATGATCACCTTACGTGGTCCAACTTTTTCTATATCTAAATCGAAATTAAAAATCGATTCTTTTTCTTTTGCGGCTATTTCTGATTTTCCCATTTTTTGGGCTTTATTAATTTCAGATATTTGTTGCGCACTAAGCGGTTCTAATTTATAGTCGCCGTTCCATGCGTGATCAATAAAAACGATGGGGAAAAAACCATAATGCCATACTTCCATTGGTTTCCCATAAAAAGAGGATCCTCTCGGATACTGATCTCTTCGATCAGGAGGCCCGATCAGAATGTAAATTCTCCCTCTATCTTGGAGCCAACCCGGGGTTCCTCCCTCTCTAAAGAGTCTGTTTGCCTCTTCAATTCTAGCAAAATATTCTTCTTTAAACTCATTCTCTTCTGTATAAGGATCGGGATCTCTCTTTCTCCAGAATTCTTCAATGAAATTATCTCTATCTGAGGGGGGAAGGTTAAGAAAGATCTTTCGCTCTTGTTTAGTGATGATATATCTCACCTTAGATAGAAATTCTTTGCTTTCCAGGTCTAAGAGCTTTTCTAATCTATAAGATGCACATGATTCAATGAATAGTAAGCAGAGGAAAAAAAGAAGGCAGTAAGCAGGAGACCGGATAGAGAAAGAAAAAAATTTTTTTGGACGATAAACTGATTTTTTCATCTTTTTTCCTTTATTGATTGCACCAGATTTTTTAATCTTTCTTGTTCAGGATTAAGTTCCAAAGATCTTTCCCAGGCAATCAAAGCCTCTTCTTTGTTACCCACTTTATAATAGCACTCTCCGATGGAATTAAGAACTTGGAGATTAGTCCCGTAATGAGAAAGATATTCTTTATAATAAGAAATGGCTTGCTCAAATTCGCCCAAGGCCTGGCAAGATCGCCCTAAAATGTCCAAAAATTCATGTCTATTTTCATGCTGCAAAAATGGAATAGCCGTCTGTTTCACTGTTTGATAATCCTTGGCTATAAAAAGTACCCGACAAAAATCAAAGGCAAATTTAGCCGAATTCGGATTCTTTCGATGCGCTCTTTCCAACAAAGATCTAGCGTTTTGAATATCTTTTTTGTTTAAGAACTGAATCCCTAAGATATTTGGGTATACAGGATCGCTAGAGGATGGCATAGGTATAGAGAG
>WVXO01000069.1 GCA_011773465.1 Candidatus Aminicenantota bacterium
ATAACCTGTCCCTTATCGGGGATGTGTGAGGTGACACGGGCGATAAATTCCAGATAATCCATCCGTTCCTCTTGTGAGCCCTGTCTCGAATACTGATAGCGGACCTTGCCCTCTCTCTCATCTAAGAACATAGCTACATCCCATCTGGCCAGTTCACAAGATGAGTTAAAAATCTGGAAAGAATTTATGAAGACTTTGAGGAATGATCAGATGACATTAGATAAAATTCGACCTTTCGATGATGCCTGGAAAGAAACAATTCTAGGATGGCTTAAACAAATAAAAGAATATGCACCACCGGAAGTATTGGAAGCTGAACCAGAATACTTTCGCGTCGATAATAAAGTTATTTTTATACTTCCTTTGACTTCTGAAGGTCGTAAGGTTGATTTTTGCTTCACATTTCTTACAGAGGGAGATAGATGGTATTTTCATCAATTAGAAACAATATTTATTCGATTAGATAAAACTCCCGCCCCACCTACTTCAGTGTTTCCGGATATACCAGAGGAAACGAAAGCAAAGGATCGTGAAGAATGGCGCGTGAGCAAGCAGGTGCGGCTTTTTAATTTTCTCTCAAAAGAGAAAGGCAAAGATTTTGCTTTCAATTGGTTTCGGGATGGACCTGGATATTTTGTCGCATCGCAGGTAAGGGCTCCGTTTGTTACGCCAAAAAAAGCTTTTATACTTTATCTCTGCTGCGAGCAAGCCAACCTAAGAGGAAACAAGGTCACGCTTGAAAAACTGGAGGATGAAGAGGCTTTAGTGCGAATGGAATTGATTTATTTCGCACTTTATAAAGCCGCTGCTGACCTCAAAGAACAAATCTCTTATGAAGATTATTGCCGGATGTTTGAGACCATCTGGCAGGACAGGGCAGAAAAAGCAGGCTGGAAACTTAAAATAACATACGAAGAAGAGGCCTACAAAGGAGAGGAATGTCTCTTTCATTTCACAAAATGAGACGATTTGGCGTTTTTGACCCTATCTCATAGCTTTATATCCCTAGCCTCAGGTTTTATGCCTTCTGCTAGTTCTCCTCTATAAAATTTATCTACGAATAGAATATTCATTTTTATGAACGTAAATGAATGAAAATAGATACACAATGTAAAAAGGAAAAGGTTCTTCTTTTTAGATGCCTATGTTTTTAGATGTTTATGCTTGATCGAATCAACGGAATGCAACGCAGCCGCTTTTTATTTGAGTGGCGAAAAATTCATGCCTGAATTTCCATTCGAGTACGTATAGAAGAGGCTATAACGCACGTAAAAAGATTCTATGTAAGAGGTGTTGATACCAAAATGGCTTGGGAACTGCTTTATCAGGCAAAAGAGAAGGTTAAGACTGGAATGCAGAGCAAAGGAATCCTGGCTCTTCTCTTTTATAAAGTTGATCGGAGGAATATTTATTTCTGTTCGATTGCGTACATAAGTTGTTTGAGAATGGACATATAGTGCTGAACATGCATTCGAAAATTCCAGGGGGTAATATTGGCATGTTTATTGCTGATTAAAATTGGGAATGAAGGCAAAATAAATTAAAAAGGATGTATACGATTAGCACTTAATGAGATAAGTGATATAGTATACAATCGTACTGATAACAGAGAGGAAGAAAAAGATGAAAACCAAACTTTATATCATACTGCTCGTTGTTCTAGTTTTTGGCCAATCAGCATTGCCTGCTCAGGAAAAAGACACAGGCCAGAAGATTATCATAGGGGAGAAAATCCAAATGTATTCGGAGATTCTGGGTGAGTGGCGGCCGCTCGAAATCTATCTGCCCGATGACTATGAAATCTCAGATAAACCGTATCCAGTGATGTTGGTCCTGGATGGAGGATGGGTCTTCAACTACTGCGTCAGCATTGTGGATATGATGTCTCCTAACTATTTTCCCCGTATGGTTGTCGTGGGAGTTCCAAACACGGACAGGCGCCGGGATCTCCACCCTCTCTACAAAATCAACGATGAGACAGAAAAGGGAACTGCGAATTTTCTCCGATTCATGCATGAGGAGCTTTTTCCCTTTCTCGGAAAGAAATTCAGAATACGAGATTACAGGATTCTTTTCGGCCATTCTTTAGCAGGTTATTTTTCCATCTATACATTGCTCAAATACCCCTCTCTTTTTAATGGATATATAGCCACAAGCCCGAGCCTGAGGATGGCTGAAAACAAAGCCCTTTTAAGCAGTCTGTTGGAATCCGTTCATCCCGATGAAATAAACGGCAAATTCCTTTATTTCTCGGCTGGCGGAGAAGAAGGAGAGGAACTCCATATGGGAATAACGACCTTCGACCTGCTCCTAAAAGAAAAGAAGATTCCCGGCTTGATGTGGTCTTATGA
>WVXO01000050.1:0-29058 GCA_011773465.1 Candidatus Aminicenantota bacterium
AAAAGGGGACAGGCTACTTTTTCTAAGTAAACAGGATTGCTGCGCTACGCTCGCCATGTCTCTAATTCGTGGCAAAAAGTAGCCTGTCCCCTTTTTCGCTTCTTTTTCGCCTTTTTGATCCTTTTTCGATTTTCAGTAGCATTACTATGATATAGATTTGCCCTTGTCGCCTTATCTTGATTTTTGTTATAACCTTCTGTATATTCTTTGTCTGAATAAGCCAATAAATTCATATCGTATAAAGGAGGGATCTCATGATAGAACTCCCTGAAGCCGTTGCCATCGCAGCTCAACTCAACCAAACGATAAGAGGCAAACGTATCGTCGAATGCAATACCGGAAATAGCCCCCATAAATGGGTGTTTTACAAACCATCCCAGAGAAAATTAGAAAAACTGTTATTTAAAAAAACCATTGGAGAAGTTACCTCCGTAGGCCGCGGCATCCACATCGGGCTGGAGCCGGACCAAGCACTGGTCATCGACGAATTCGGTGGAAAACTCCTGTATCATGTTCCAGGCACAATGCTCCCCGATAAATATCACCTTTTCCTTAAATTTGAGGACGATTCCTCCTTTACTGTAGCCATTCAAGGATGGGGTTTCATATCAACTTTGAAAGAATGGGAGCAGACTAAGTGGACCAGGGTCCGAGCCAAAGCCATTTCTCCTGCTGACGCTTCGTTCAGGGTTAAGCGCTTCATCGAGCTCTGTGAGCACTATGAAGATAAGGAAAAAGACAGTGTCAAGACATTCTTCACTAACGGGAAGAGTGTTGCTGGAATCGGAAACGCCTATCTGCAGGACATCCTGTTCCGGGCAAAAATCAGCCCGAAAAGAAAGGTTGCCGATATTAGTTCCGATGAAAAGAAGGCTCTCTATAGTGCGGTGAAGGACACAATCAATCAGGCGATTCGGCAAAATGGAAGAACCGCTGAGCGGGACATTTATGATAATCCCGGCAAGTATAATCCAATAATGGACAGGCAGACGAAAGATAAGCCCTGCCCTAACTGCGGAACAAAGATCCAGAAGATCAGTTATCTTGGCGGCTCGTGTTATATTTGTCCTTCGTGCCAGAAGTAAGTGTCCACAGCGTTCATTACCTGCACCCCTTTTCCAGAAGTAAGCGTTTAAAGCATCTCTAATCTTCCATTTTTTAGGAGGTAAGATTATGTCAGGAGAGGATAAGGTTATTCAGGATATAAGGAAGGAGTTACGGGAAAATGCCGATGAGAAACACCGCCAGTCTATTCAAAGGTTTTTCAAAGAAGAAGTCAAATTGTTGGGTGTGAAAACTCCTATTTTCAGAAAGATCACTAAGAAATATTTTCCAGCCATACAAGATAGACCCAAACAGGAAATATTCAGCTTATGCGAGAAACTATTGGAATCGGGCTTCATGGAAGAGCGGGGAGTCGCTTTTGACTGGGCCTTTCGTCTGAGGCATCAATATGAAAAAAAAGACTTTACGATCTTGGAATCCTGGCTGAAAAAATATGTTACAAACTGGGCTGCGTGTGATAGCCTTTGCTGCCGGGCACTGGGTGCCTTTATTTACAAATTTCCAGATTACTTTCCCAAAGTTAAAAAATGGGCTGTTTCAAAGAATAGATGGGTACGAAGGGGAGCGGCAGTTATTCTGATTTATTCTATAGAAAAGAAAGAATCGCTCGAACCTGTTTTTGAGATTGCAGATATCCTACTTCTGGATAAAGACGATATGGTTCAAAAAGGCTATGGCTGGATGTTGAAGGTGGCAGCCGATCATGAGCCAAAAAAGGTTTTTGAATATGTGATGAGGAATAAGAAAGAGATGCCCAGAACAGCCTTGAGATATGCTATTGAGAAATTATCACCCGATTTGCGAAAACAGGCCATGGCTAAAGAATAGGAAGATTCCTGTAAGAATCCCTGACGCGGAATAATTGCCCTATTTTATTTAATTTTTGGAATTGTTCTATATATATAAGGTAGGCCTGATGAATCAAGCCCATTCACAAGAAAAACAAAACCCTTTCAGTTCATTTATATATTCAAAAAGGTGGGTTTGATAAATCAAACCCCTACAGCTTTTATGCGACTAGAACTTTTTTTCCTCTCGCACGTCTTAGTTAGTGAAATTCGTGATAGAATAACGAATCATGGAAAATGATGACAGCAGATGCGTCCATGATACAGGACAGATTATCCATCCGGCATTCGACAATCTGTACGCCAAATATCAGAATGATGTCTTCGGCTTTGCTTATTATCTTACGCAGAACAGAGGAGATGCAGAAGATTTGTTTCAAGAAGCCTGGCTCCGGATTGCAAAAAAACTGCCCGAAGAGGTTAAAATGAAAAGTATAAAAGCCTGGATATTCACAATAGTCGCCAATCTGCACCGGGATGAGCTGCGTAAGAAAAGGATTAGAAGATTATTTTTTTTCCAAAAAGCCATGAGCCTTGAAAAAGCAAATTCTGTATTCCCAGTCCTACGCGAAAAGCCCATCTCAGTTAATTTAGACGAAGAGTATCAGGAAGACATGGGGAGGGATATCAACCAGGCCCTGGCCAGGTTGCCGGATCGACAGCGTCGCGTATTTGTGCTTAAAGAGATCGCAGATTTTAGACAAGCGGAAATAAGCGATATCCTCGGGATTCCGGTCGGAACGGTCAAATCGCTGATGCACCGCGCCGTTAGCCGGCTGAGGCGGGAGCTTTGGAAATATGGCAAGAAATCCAAGAATAAAGAGGAAGTAAAATGCGATGTAAAGACATCGAGCGTTTAATCATTGATTCCTCAGAAGAGGATCTAAGTCAGGAAGAATTGACTGCGATAGAGACACATGTTGTCCGTTGTGCGCTCTGCGCTCGCTTCCGAGACGACCTTGAAAAAATTCGGACGGGCATCAAAGTAATGCCCCAACCCGTCATTTCGCCAGACCTAGCGCAAAAAATCCGGCTGAGGATTCACACTGAGATGGGCAGGGAGCCTGCAGCTACTACGAAAACTGACCAGCTGACTCCTTCAGAACCCATACCTAAATATGTATGGGTAGCACTCCTTCCTCTTATCATTTTGACGGTGATTCTAATAGTCCCAATATTTAAAGAAATCAGATTGGATCAAACCCTGACATTTAAATCAGTTGTGGCTCTAACCATCATCATCCAAAACGCAGTTATGCTTCTATTCGCACCCATTTTGATTCGCAGGTATCGAGGGAAGATACAGGATACAAGAGGCATGCCGATGAACGCCAATGCAACTTAAAAAATATAATCGACCACGCCCTGAGCCTGAATCTGGGCATGGATAAGGAGGTTAATAATGGCAACTTCAACCGAAAAAACAATAGGATTAATCCTAATAGTTATAATTATTTTAGCCCTGATGTGGCGCATAACCCCTTTGATTGTCGCTCCCTTTGGCCTTCTCTCTGGAGCGCTCCACTCGTTGCGCCTCCCGGATATTGAAACTATTCATTTCGGCCCCTCGCTTGTCCGTCTTTCTAATTCCATGTTCTCTATCGCACTTTTGATAATATGGATTTTTGTGATTGTTTGGGTTTATCGGGATGCGGAACGCCGCGGTATGAGCGGAATATTATGGGCTCTTCTGGTGCTAATCGGTAATATAATCGGATTGTTGATCTATCTTATTGTTCGTTCAGGCGGCATCCAAGCTCCTAAGGTGGAACGAGCAACACAAGAATGTCCAAGCTGTCAGAAAAAGGTCGATTCTACATTCGTGTTCTGCCCTTATTGTGCGGCGAGACTCCATACGGCATGTCCAGAATGCGGGAAACCATCCGAGGAGAACTGGAAGGTCTGCCCGCACTGCGGCAAAAAGCTGAAGGAGCAGACGAAATAAATCCTTACATCTAAAATAAGGTGGGCTTGATGAATCAAACCCCTACAAATAAATCAAATCCCTAGACAAGAAAAATAAAATCCGTTCAGTTCATCTATATATTCAAAAACATGGGCTTGATAAATCAAGCCCCTACAATTAAACAAAATCCATAGATAATTAAAATGTGGGCTTGATGAATCAAACCCATACAAAAGCCTGTACAGATAAATCAAATCAATTTATTTTTCGATAATTCCTAGGATTCCAGGCAATATGATTACAGTTGTCAGGAAACAGGCTGCCACTCCCAGGAAGAGCGAACCTCCAAACATACCCCAACCAGGAAAAGCAGAGAACATCAATGAACCGAAGGCGAACATTGTTGTTAGAGAAGTGAGAAAGATTGCTTTTCCCGTGCTGGAAAAGACTATCTGGATTTTGCCCTTCCCCTCGCTTCTCCATCGATGCAGGATGTGTACTCCATCGTCAATCCCGATGCCGATGATCAACGGAAGGCCCATGACAGTCATCATGGAAAGCTGGATGCCAGTCAAGTTCATCAGGCCGACCATCCAGAACACACCCAAAGCCAGGGGGATCATTGCCATCAAGGCATGGCCTGGTTTTTTAAAATCAACCCATAACAGAAAAAATACAACTACCAGAGTCAATATGATCGCGTTTCGTCCATCACGGCCGAATATTTTGAGAAGGGCTACAAATAAGGGGGGCATACCGGTTGCTTTTTCGCTCACCCTTTCTACATCCGCAGCGAACTTATTAAGAAACTCCCCATCATAAATACTCCCGGCTGGATAGACTGTTATTAGAAATTGATCCCTGGTTCTATTGCTGTAGCGATCCAGGATTGTTACTGGAAGCTCTTCCAACTGGATGGACTCGGTCGAGCTCATCCTGATTACAGACTCTTTAAAATAGGGCCCGAAATTCCGCTGAAAATTGGAGAATCCTCGGGCACTTGCCGAAACATTAGAATACAGCATTTGCAGCAAATCCTGGATGATATTCTTGGAATTAGGGTTCTCGGGGTCTCCCACGATCTCTTTGCATTTATTATCAACTTTGTCCTGTCCTCCGATGAAGGCCATATCCTGCATTTCCATGATGTTCATCTCCAGCCGTCCTATCTCATCTCTCAAAACGGACAACTCGCCCGGAAGCACTGCTTGCTTTACACGAGCGGATTGGATTTTCTCAAGGACCTCTTTTATATGAGGAATCCTTTTCTTCTGCTGTTCTTCGGAGGGGACAAAGACTGAGATGTCTTCAGTTATGGCCACTGAACCCAGTTCACGGTACTTTTCTGACAGATCATAGGATTCGCTGACATCATCGGCTAAAACCAAAGCATAATCCATGCTTAAATCAAACTTTTCCATTATTGTATCCAGAAGCCAGATCGAAGGGACATCTGGTTCCATATTCCTGTAATCATAATCCCAACGGATTCTTGATGCTGACCAGATAAGTAAGGCGCTTAACACAATCGAGGCAACTATTGAAAAGGCATAATTCTTACTGAGCCATTCTCCGGCACGACCCAGAAAACGAAAGGAGATATCTCGCTCGACGAATCTCTCTACTCCTTTTCTTCTCTCACGCCTTCTATCTCGCAGGCGCTCTCTCCACACCAACATGACTGGCAAGCAGAGCATAGTGGCCAAAAGAATCGCCACAAGGCCTGTTCCCGTAACCAATCCCATTTCTTTCATGGCTCTGGAGGAACTTACGACCAGAGCATAGAAAGCACAAGCTGTTGTCATTGCTCCTGTCACAATCCCTTTTCCACTTTTTAAAAATGTGCTCTCCATGGCTACAGCTATGGTATCTCCGGCAGCACGTCTTTCTGTGAATCCGGAGATAAGATGGATAGAAAAATCAATACCCAGTCCAAGAACAATCACAGCCAGCATGGAAGTAATCATGTTTAGCTGCCCGACCACTACAGCAGCACTTCCGAGCGCCCATAACACACCAAACATGAGATTGATTACGGCGAAAACTGGAGCCACCCACATCCTGAAGGAAATCATGAGCAGGAGCAAAATGGCTATAAAAGCGATCACTGTAGTATACCCAAAACTCCTCAGAGCATAGATCTGTTCATCATGCTCCTTGGGTATCGCTCCGCACAGCCCTGCCTCAACGTCAGGAAAATCCTTTAGCAGGTTATCGACAACGGCCTGGACAGCCACCGTTGAGCTCATGATAAAATTCCTATCCATCAAGGTGAAGTTGGGAATGGCGTTTAAAATAAGCGCCTTTTTATCATAGGAAAGGGCATACGGTTCGCCGAAAAGAAGTTTATCCACAGCTATCTCTATTTCTTCGTCTGAGATATCTCCATCGCCTGTTGCTTTTTGTAGGTTGAGCACCAGATTTTGAATGCCCTCCAAAAACGATACTGCTCCGTCTTCTTTCTCCCTGGTGGAAATCGACTCTTCCCGACCGACGTACTCCTTTTCCATCGAGTTATTGAGATTTGTCAGCAAACCAATCAAGTTGGGGTCCATGAAAACATCCTTCATGTTCTTTAAATCATCTTCTTTAATTAGCATCAGCATATGATTTCTTAAAAAATCTACATCCACTTTATAATCAACACGCTGAAACAGTTTGAAATTCATCTGGGATTGCAGCGTTTTGATTTCAGGCTGAAGCTCTGCTATTTTCGACTCTTTCTCCTTTGCTTTCAATCTGTCTATCTTTTTTTGAAGTTTATCGATTTGCCTTTGGAGTGAATCATTCCTGCTTGTATCTCTTGTCTCTAAGATTTGGGGGGCGAGCTTATCTGCAAACTCTTTGATGCGTTTTTCTTCACCTTGAACGACTACGATGAGGTTTGTGGCTGTGGTGAATTCGTCTATTATCTTATTGAATTGGATAACTTTTGGGTTACGCTCTGGCAGCAAATCCGATGTGCGCATGGTTATGCTTAGCCGCCTGGTAAAAGCAGCAAAAATAACGGTAAGAAGCAAAACAACCAGGGCCATTCTCCAGGGATAGGAAGTATGCCAGTTAGCCAGTTTCTTAAGGATCTTTTCTCTCATTAATTTTCTCCTCCCGCTTGCTAATTAAAAATACACTCGAGCTCGAATCATCCCGCCATTACCCATATTTTTGGCAAAAACTTTTCCTTCCTTGCCAATATTAAAATTCAGATAAGCAAAAATCTCCACATTATCTGAAAAAGAATAATTCAGGGTCGGAACCAGAGCCAAGCTGTTATCCGAAATACTGTAAATCGTTGAAATCCCAACAGACATTAAATCAGTAGCCGGGTGCTGGATGAAGACATAGACTTGATCGCGGGAGATGGCCTTCTGTTCCAATGCTATCATCCGCATCCAATCATTGAGGTTGTAATGTTCATAATCGGTCTTGCCCAAGGTATTCCTGTAATACTCAATCATCATGTAGGTTTGAAAATTGAAAGTGTAATCTGTTCCGACCACAAGTTCATAGAAATCTTCGGAATTTTCCATCCAGTTATAGGCATATTCTGCCCAAACTCCTAATCCTAAAAGCTCGCCGGCTGTGCTTGCGCCGAGGAGCTGCCTTTTCCCCGGCAGTTCTAGAAAATTCATGTTTTCAAAATCAAACTGCGTATAATCATGAAAACGCCAGACCTTTTCTATCCCGATTAATGAATAATCGAAATGGGAAATCCTTCCCTTGAGCTGAATCAATTTAGCCGAGTCTTTCCATGTATCCTCGGGAGCGAAGAGGGTAGTGAGCGTGTACATGGATCCCAGCGGAACGTCCAACCGCAGGGCATTGTGACCGGGCTGTTCGTAGGTAGGATCGAAGAGTTCTTTTATATTAAACACGTCGGTCGGATTCCAGACATAACCGGTCCCCAGAGAAATCTGCTGTTTGCCCACGGTCAGGTCAAAATGTTTAAACGAGAGCTTTAGGTAAGCGTTGTCGAGAAAATGGCGGTCTGAGAAAGGGAGCATATAGAAAGACTCCGTTCCAGCGGGAACCTCAGCAGTGACGTCAGAGGGCAAAAAATCGAGTATGTTCCAGTCTGTCTTACCATGAAAGGTTATGTAATCGAAATTCGCGGCGAAAGTGACTTTTTCTGATAAACTGGTTTTTAGATCCACCCTTAACTTGTTGGAATAGAGAAGCAAGAATTCGTTTTTAATGTCCGCACCCATAGCTTGAGATTCGAAATATCCGAATAGCTCAACACTATCCTGACCAGAATATACGGAGAGGCTAAGGGAGAAAAAAACCAGTACAGGAAGCCATTTTTTCATTTTTTTAATCCCCTTTCTGTAAACATGCTGTCCTCTAGGGTAATATTGTATTTCACCTCGAGAAGTTCGAGCTCGGTTTGAGTGTTGTCATTTTTGTTATACATGACTACCTTCATCGCCGTGGGGATGTCATCGATGACCCGAATATCGCTCTCAACCAATCTTTTCTCCTGAAGAGTAGGGTCATCCTCGTCATAATAGTCAATAACTACGGGAACAAAATTCTCTTTGATTACCCACATGATCAACCTGGAATAGGAAACGTCACTATCTGGTTTGCGCGTTAACTCTAATTTATAGCAATCGTATCCCTCCATTTTTTCATCCTTGAGTCTTTTTGGACTGAAATCGTTGATAAAGGCATCTCCGCTGCCCATATCCTCATAAGAAAAATCACTCCCCTGCATTTTCTGTTTTTTGGCATGGGAAGCAAGTTTTCGGACACGTTGTGTTCGCGGAAAATACATCCAGATATCATCGGCATTGTTCAGCATCAATGTCGCCTGGCCTTTTACGCGTCTTGGTTCCAGATACCGCACAAGATTTTTCTCTCCTTTGTTTTTACTCCATGAGTCATAAATAAAAGTTCTTTTCTGGCCTGAGGTGGTCACGATTGTCATTTTTGCTTTTGCGTAACCAGACTCGACATTAAACAAGTCATTGACTTTCTGAACGATATCTTCACCCATGAGCTCCTGGCCGTATAAAGCTGGAACCAAGAGCAAGGCTATTAAACATGAAATCATTAATTTATTCATAAGATTTCCTCCGCTTATTCTCATTTTAATTTATTATTGATGTTTATTTTTATCTTCATTCGATTCAGTATAGTATTTCCATCCTTCAATATAAATAATATTACGAGATATTTGGAAGCAAACGTCACTTCTTTTTAAAATACAGTAAATATGAACCAATTATTTTAATTGATATTTCAATCTCGGGAAAGGAAAAATTTATTCTTTCTCCTCATAAAACAAGCGGAATTTTGCCGAATTAATTCTCATGTTTTTCTCGTTCATGGCTGAGGATATATGGACTTCAACAATATCTGCCATATATTTTTACGAAAACAAGTCAAAAGGGTTTTAGAGTGGATGGAAAGAAGAGGCTAAATCATTGGAAAGAGGTTATTTTAAGGATCTTTGCAGCTTCTTAAGTACAAATTAAGAACTGCTTATTCTACTTTTCTCGCACTTTAGCTATTAGCTTACTCTTTTTACTGTGATAACAGGAATTAGCAGATACTGATCTCCAAATCCTTCTATAGATTGATCTGCCTGAAAATCTAAAACGACTTCAGTGACATGATTATTCAGAACAGTGAAAGCCACAGGGATTCTCACCTCTAAGCTGGGTGATATAGTGATTTCGTAAGTTATCCCATGGACAACAACCGCCGCCCCGCTTATAACAACGATAACATGCGTGTACGTCCCCTGTTCTAACTCAACATCTATTATACGCTCCTCTATGTCCCGCAGCAGAAGCAAATCAAATGTTCTCTCGCCTTCCCACACGGTTATTATTGATCCATCATCTTTTTGGACTTTAATCGCTGTAATGGTGATTAGCACTTGTTCTAAACCATCAATCGGCTGATCTGTCAAGTAGAGTTCGAAGTTTCCTGTCTTATCAGCAGTGCATCCGCCTAAGAGTAAAGCAACAGATAATGCGAAAAGGATTATTTTTTTCATCCTTCTTCCTCTCTGGTCATTTTCTTCATAACCTTCTCAGAAATCAATCCTCTTCAAAGGTGATATTGAAGGTGATTTTTTCCCACCTTTAGGCGGTGTCAACCACTAGAGTTTTGATGAAAAATAGATTGCGAGGAAAAATGAGTCGTGAGGAAAAATGGATTGAGAGGAATACCAATGGATTTTAAGAACTATTGCAACAAAAGCCTTCCGTATTTTCTTAGCTTTCTCTTAGTGCTCGCTTTCTTCATCATAGCCCATAAAGTCGCGGTATTGCTTGATACAACGGGCACACCCAGCTCTTTTTCAAGTTTATCTATCACTTCTATGGTCTTGAAGTTTGTGCAGCTAATAAATATCCCCTGAGCTTCCTGTTTATATACTTCCTTGGCTAACTCACAGGCAACGTTTGGATTCTTACTCCCAACTTCCCTGTTTTGTGCTATACCCAAACCCTTAATATTTAAAACATCTATTTTGTTTTGCTCAAGAAAACTTTTTTCTAGCTCGTTTATCTCCTCAATGTAGGGAGTGGCGACACATAGTTTTTTTATCTGAAGCTTGTTCAGAGCTTCAATCACAGCCTTGGCTGTTGCCACAGCAGGAATCCCGGTCTTCTCCGTTATCTTTCTCTCTATCTCTCCGCCGTGATCTTTTCCCTTTAACAGGCTTCCTGAAGTGCAGCCATACCCTATGATGTTGACTTCTGCATCAGCAATACGAATTACTGCTTCTAACATCTGCTCTTCCATTTCTTCCAGCTCATTAACTGTGATCTTTTCGAGTCTCATTCGTGCGGTATGCACCGTCGCCCAACCGGATATCATCCTCCAAAACTCAGCCTCCATCGTCGTGTTCGATGAAGGAACTATTAACCCAAATCTCACATTATTCCTCATGCGAAAGTTCATAATATGTGGAGTTCAAATACTAAGGTTTTTTGCATTTAATTACTTGTATCATTTGAAAACTCTGAGGTCAAACGAGGGGAAGCTTCATTCCACTTGATAGAAATTTTGGAGTTAAATTTGACATTTAACAAGAATGACTAATCTAAGGAAAAAAGGAAGGCTAAATCCTACAAAATGGAAATATTGATTTAAATGCATCTAATATCGGACCAATAACCTCGAGTTTCCGTATTGCTTTAAATAATTATTTACGCGCAGGTTTACCTTAAAAATTGAATTTTGCATCCATAAGGTAATCTTCCCCAAATTTATTCCATTATAATATAAAGCATTCTGAAATAGAATTAGTTAAGGTTGGGTTGAGATTTGGTTTAGATTTGATTGAATGATCTATTGCTCAATCTCATACCAATTCCATTTTCTTAAGGATGAGATTGAATCTAGTGTCTGAGCGTAGATTATCGAGGGTTTCATCTACAAGTATGGTGGCTAAGGATATATCACTCTGCTCGTAGGCTTTCAAGAGCCATTTAAAGGCCAGATCCTTCTCCCCAAGACCACTATAGATTTGGGCAAAGTAATACGGCCTGATGTACTCTCCTCCTGACCTCTTTTTCAACTCGTCGAGCACATTCTGCGCCTCTGCCTTTTGGCCAGCCACCGCGTAGCCCCATCCCAGGCCTCCTAATATCATTGGATTGTTTCCTGACATGTCCAGAGCCTTTTTAATCTCTGCAAGACCTACATCATATTTTGAATCAAGTAAATAAGCCTGCCCCATCATCCGATGCATATGGGGATGGACCGTTCCAATACTTAGTATCTGCCGAAACCGCTCTTTCTCTTCTCGCTGTCTGCCTGCTCTCAGTAAATACATGCCAAGGTTCGCGTTAAAATACCACGAGAGCGGGTCAAGATCGACTGCTATCTCGGCTTCTACGATGGCTTCATTCTTCTTCCCAGTTGCGCTCAAATATCCGGCATAAGCATCATGGCCTTCCGCGTAATTGGGGCTAAGCCTGATTGCTTCTTTCAGCTCTTTCTCAGCGCCTTCCCAGTCCCAGTCGTATAACATTTTAACTACTCCCAGAGAGCAGTGAGCTTCGGCGAGCGTTTCGTCGATCTCGATTGCTTTCTCTGCTGCTTTCTTTGCTTTCGGGTATACATCTTTTGGGGGCATATAATCCCATAAACCCAGACGAATATAAGAGAGCGCCAGCCCCGTATAGGCCTGCGCATAGTCCGGGATCTTTTTAATCGCCTTCTTGAAACACAAGAGAGCTTTCTCCATAACTTGTCCTATTTCCCTGTTCAAGAAACTGCGGCCTCTCAAATATAGATCATAACCCTCCAAATCTTCCGGATGATGCTTCAGGAGGAGTTTCTTCTCTTTTTCATGAAGCCTGATCTCGAGTTTCTCCATAACTTCCAGGAGTATTTCATCCTGAATGGCGAACACATCGGTCAACTTACGTTCGTATTCTCTTGACCAGAGACTGGAGCCATCCGAAACCTTGATAAGCTTAACTGTAACGTGAAGCTTAGTATCAGCTTTTCTTACACTGCCATCGAGCAAAGTCTCTACATAAAGTGTGCTGCCAATCTTACGTATCTTTACATCGCTTTCCTTGAATGAAAAAGAGGAGTTACGAGCAACAACCCGAAGTTTTTCGATTCCAGTCAGTGCATTTATTATTTCCTCTGCCAAACCATCACAAAAATATTCTTGATCCTTCTGGAGGCTCAAGTCCGCGAAAGGAAGCACCGCAATGGATTTTTTTAACTCAATTTCCTCTAATTCTTCCTCTTCTTCAACTTCCTCTGATTTTATTTCTTCAGTCTTTTCTACTGGTATAAATCTCTCTGCAGTAGGCAGATCCTTCTCAATCCTGTTCAGTTCAGAGATAAGTTCCTCTGCTGTTTGATATCTCTTCTCTCCAGCTTTTTCCATGCATTTCAGTATCATTTGGCTGAGAGCTTCAGGAATCTTATTATTTAGCTCTGTTGGGTCCCTAGGTGTTTCGTTCTTATGCTTCAAGGCTATGCTTAAAGAAGTCTCCCCATCAAAAGGTATTCTCCCTGTCACCATCTCATAGAGAATCACTCCTAAAGAATAAATATCCGACCGATGGTCTGCTTGCTTCCCCTCCACCTGCTCAGGAGACATGTACTCAGGAGTCCCGATCATAATTCCTGTATCTGTTACCCCTTTTGTCTCGAGGGAGCGAGCTATCCCAAAGTCCATGATCCGAGCGTTACCCTCCTTATCGACCATGATGTTTTGAGGCTTTAAATCCCTGTGTACAATCCCTTTCCGGTGGGCTTCGGCCAGCCCCTCGCACACCTGCTCGGCTATGAACAAAGCTTTCCCTACACTTAATTGCCCCATCATTCTGATCATGCTCTTTAAATCTTCGCCGGTCATGTATTCCATGGTTATGTAGTAGATTCCTTCAGCTCTGCTGAGGTCATATATCCGACAAACATTCTTGTGGGATATCTTTCGGGCAATCTTAAGCTCGTTCCGGAAGCGCGTAATTGTTTTTTCATTAGCTGCAATTTCAGGATTCAAGAGTTTTAGAGCTATCTTCTCCTCTACCTCCTTATCCAGAACTTTATAGACACTGCCCATACCACCTTTTCCCAAATCTTCGATGATCATGTACCTTCCTGCAAATGTGCTACCAATCTTAAATTCTTTCGTTGAGGATTGAACAGACTCTTTAGACAAAGTAATTTTCCCAGAAGGCGTAATCTTAGTGCCACACCTGCTACAAAAACGGCTATCATTGGGATTTTCTAAATCACATTGGGGGCACTTCATCGCCTAATTTCCCCTGTGTTCCTTAAGTAATAAAATAATCATTACCAAGAAAATAGTCAAATTTATTTTCAAATGATATGTGAAATTTCTTGAGTAATCAGTCATTTGCTTATGATTGCCTTAATTTTGAGTTCCTGCCTTACAATTTGTGTCCCAAAGCTATCCAAAAGTAGTACCTACAAACTTGTAATTCTTGCATAATCTAGTATAATATTTATGGCTTTCTTGGGCCGGCTGGAGAAAGCTCTCACCTAATATTTTCATAAACCCCCTTTTGCTAAAACAGCCGGCATCAGGGACATCAGTATTTTGCCAAATCCGAGTTGCCTTTGAGCGCTTTGCTGCCTCAGGGAGAGCAGTCCTTTCTTTCTCATCTCAATCCCGCATAAAGCCCGGTCAGAGCTTCATATTATTATGTCAAGTTTAAATTAATAAAAATCTCTCCTGGACGTAAATAGCCTTTTGAGATGATTTCTGGAATGATTTTCCTCATTTTTTCCTCACCTAAAAGGATGATTTATTCTCATCATATCAAGCAAATTTAACAGAACTCATATCAATACTATCCTTTTAACTCTAAAATTTATGTCCTCCGGGGTGAAATTTTTCTCCTCTAAGAAGGTGAGGAGAAAATATTAAAAATCATCTATGGATTCACCTGTTTAGAGTATTGAATCCGTCAGCCTTTTCTAATTACCATACTTGTACCCAACTTATGCTAAAAAGAGAGTTAATAATGGACTCTCCAAAATTAAAGACTAGCTTGAAGCCTGGCCAAGAACTCCTGTCTGATGAATTAGAAAAGGCAGCGGGTATCCTCAGGTGCTTTGATGCAACATTTTCATCGATAAAGCTTTATCCTGCTGATAATCCTGCTGCTAAAAAATCTATAGATTCTCTTTATGAGAGGATGACAGAATTTCTTGATGAATATGAAGAGCTAGTAGTCAGCGTGGGGGAATTTAGCTTTTCCTACAAGGGGGAGATTCTCTTTCAAGAAGAGGAAAAAGAGAACAGCCTTCCTTTTTTCTTCTTTAAAGATGGACTAAGACAGCTATCTTTTCACGAAGGTCTGAAAAAGAGCGAGCTTAAAGATTTTTTTGAACTCATAAGAGAAGAATCTACTCTCTCCTTAGAAGATAGTGATATTGTTAACACTCTTTGGGCAAAAGATTTTGCACATATCCGATATTTTGCC
Source organism: Candidatus Aminicenantota bacterium (assembly GCA_011773465.1). Lineage (GTDB taxonomy): Bacteria > Acidobacteriota > Aminicenantia > Aminicenantales > Aminicenantaceae > SOIV01. The sequence continues at coordinate 14,757 of WVXO01000050.1, forward strand.
ATTGATGAATTTCTTGACACGGATATTGGACGTGGAGGAGAAATTGGCTCTGTTGATAAAAAAGAATTTTCAAAAGGCTCAATAACCCTTACCGCAGACGATAAGATAGATCTCTATAAAAGAAGCATTGCTTTAGGGCTTCAACTAAATCTTGATCTGAAAGAGGAAGAAGACAATAAAAGTCTGGAAGACTTTAATCTACCCTATCATGTAGCAGCCGCGTGCCAGGGGGAAACTCCTGAGCTGAAGTTAATGCTCTCAGAATTCCGAGAAATGCCTCCTATGGTGGCGATGGTAAATATGCTTTTTGAAATCCTTTTCTTAGAGGAAAGACTTGACCAATTTTCTGCTACTTTAAACGTTCTTAATCAATGCTATAAGGAAATCGTCCATAAATCCAATTTTGCCTTAGCTTCTTTAATTCTGGGCCGTATCCAAGAGCTAAAGGACATGTTTCAAGGCCAAAATGAAGAAAAGGAGAAATCACTAGAGATAGTCCTTCAGAATAGCAAAGGAGAAAGTTTTATAGCTTCCTTGAGAAAAATATTTTTGGATGGACAAATAAAAGACTATGACTCTTTCTTTCAATACTTAAGGCTTATTGGCCCCAGCGCTTTTCCTATTGTGGGCGATATCTGGGAATACTCAAAAGATCCTTTTCTCCTTGAGGAGGCTTCAGCCTTTCTCCATGAGCTTGGCCCAAAAGATTTAAATTCTTTTATTAAGACCGCCAGCGTAACTAGAGCTTCTCTTACGAAGGAAATTGTGGTTATACTAGGGAGAATAGGCGGGAAAAAAATTCTACCCTACCTAATCAGTCTTGCTGACTTAAAACATAAAGCAATAAGGCTAGAAATTATCCACGCTTTAAGCAAAATTAAAGATAAAACTGCAAATCAGATTCTAATGAAATTTCTTTCTGATGAGGATGAAGAAGTTCGCACTAGGGCTGCCATGAACCTCAAATATCTTGGAGATAAAACCACATTAAACCAAGTCATTCAATTGGCTCAAGAAAAAGATTTTAAGAGCAGGAGCAAGCATGAGAAAAAAGCTATTCTAAGTTTTCTAGCAAACACTAAAAACGGAGAAGTTATTGCCCTCCTTGGATCCATATTGAAAAAATGGAGTATTTTTTCCATGTCCAAGCAGAATGAGACTCGCCTCTGCGCAGTTTCTGCATTGAGGACAATGGCTACTCCCAAAGCTGTGGATATTATTATGGAAGGAACTAAGATACGGAATAAAATGATTCGTCGAGCTTGCAAGCTAGCGTTGAAGAAAATAGCCAACAAGGATAAACCTAATCAAACTCAAACTAGTGAGCAAAGTGTCTAATCCCATGAAAAAAAATAATCAAAAAGAGGATATAGATTCTAGGAAATCGGATGAGAAAGTTACATTCAAAAAGATAAATGAGATATTTATCCGCTTTTCTTCAGCCTTAAGAACCGCTCAAATCTTTGAAGCCAATAACATTACCTTTTTAAAACAGGTCCATATTGTTTTCACCTTAATGCAAAATATTTTAGAAGATGAAAAGGAAGCCGTATTTGAGTTTAAGGAAGACACATTATTCTTTAACAACACTAGAGTCAAATTTGCCTTCCTAAGCTACCACTACTTTAAGTTTTTATCCAATGAGTTCAGAATAAAAGAAGTAGGATCAATCAGCTTCAGCCCTGACTTGGCTGAGCAGGAGCTGAGAGAATTTATATATCTCTTCGCTAATGAAAAAGTAAATGAAAAAAATCCTTTTGAAGATTTTGAACTGAAAATAGAAAGGAAGGGAATAAGCCATGTACTTTTAGAAAAAATCCATCCTTTTGAATTAGCCGCCTTAATGAAACAAGAGGAAGTTAAGAAATCCGCTAAAAAGGTCTTTTTCAAGAGTGTTACCCACCTTAAAGAATCCTTTGAAAGAGAAAAACAGAAAAAAAGGATCCGATTAAAAACAACTCGAAGACTTGTCCAATCCATAGTCAATCTCGTGAGCAAAGATGAGTCTTTCATGATCGGCTTAACCAATATAAAAGACTATGATGAATACACCCTTAATCACTCGACCAATGTCTGCGTTTTGGCCATTTGTTTTGGAAAAAGATTAGGTCTTGAAAAAAAAGAATTATTAGACCTGGGCGTAAGCGCTTTTTTCCACGATATCGGAAAATTAGAGATTCCAAAAAAAATTCTGGATAAAAAAGGTAAATTAAGCAAAAAAGAAAGAAAAATAATGGAAAAACATACCTATCAAGGTGTCCAAAAATTGATCATACTCAAAGAATTTAGCTTTCTTCCCATAAAAACCCTTTATGTTACCCTGGAACACCACCTCTGGGCAAACCTCTCTGGATACCCCAGATACTGGAAAAAGGATCATATCGATCTCTTCAGTAAGATAGTTAAAATGTGTGATTTTTTTGACTCTGTAACCACTAAAAGACCTTATAGAAAGCATACCTTAACTAGAGACGAGGCCGTAAGCCTTATGTTAGAGAAAAGCGGAACAGAATTTGATCCCAGTTTGCTCAAGGTTTTCGCTAACATGATAGGAGTTTATCCTATCGGTTCCCTTGTGGTTCTTAACACTAAGGAGCTGGCAATTGTAACTGAGGCAAAATCAGAAGTGGCATTTCTACTCAGACCAAAAGTGAAACTTATTACTGATAGGATAGGCAATAAAATTGACGGCGAAATTGTAGATTTAATAGAAATGGACCCGGAAACAATGGAATATAAAAGGACTATTGCAAAATCCTTAAATCCCAATAAATATAACATCCGAATCTCTGATTACTTCTTAGCTCAAGCGCAATAAACAAGCTCCGAATCTATATTTGATTTGGCATGACTTTTGTGGAATGTTAGAAGAAACTAATTGAAACCGAAGGGTGCAATATGGTTAGGAAAGATAAAAAAGATGCTTTAAGATATCCAGGACCTGAGCGCCGATCTGGGGACGAAAGGCGATCTTGGAAGGAACGTCGCAAGGCGCAACGCAGGAAACGGGAAAGGCGAAAGGGATAGAGGCCGGAGAAATAGACCTTCTCTTTTTCATCTAAGAAAACCTATAATTTTTTTCACTTTCATCTATGGATAACGAAAATTAGAAAAAACTGGAGAAACTAGCAGGTTCGTAAGCTCAATAATTCCGTAACACTTTGTAAAATCACGATTATACCATCTTAATGGAGGGGCTTGATTTATCAAGCCCGCATTTTACCGTAGGTATAAATGGATTTGATGAATCCAACGCCTGCATAACAATCATTTTGACATCGGATTTTTCCTGTGCTATAAGCTTTCCTGCGCAAAATTAGCAAAATCCTTGCGCGTTCATACTCAGGTAGGAAACACAGAAGATCAAAAAAATTGAAAATTAACAGTAAAAGTAAATCCCTTCCCAAAAATATGCCTTGGAAAATTCGAATATAGCAGGGGTTTTTGACAAAATTGAATCGACGTATGCTCGAAAAAGCTCAGAAAACAGAAACAATAGGGATTTTTGATGGATTAAGCGTAGTTGGCAACGTAAAGGGCTCTCACAATCTTTTTCTTAACGGACAATTCGAGGGAAAGATTGACCTTACTGCAGTCTTGCCGGTGAGCAAGACAAGAAAGCTGAAAGGTAAAGTGAAGGCAGAGCATGTAATCATCGAAGGTGAAGTGGAGGGTAAAGTTGTTGCCAATGAAAAGGTTGAGCTACGAGAAGGAGGAAAGTATAAGAGTGAAATCTTAGCTCCCTCGGTCATGATTTCCGACAATTCCTTCTTCGATGGCATTGTGCAGATGTTGAAGGAAGGAACTCAGCCGCCACCAATCTCCACAAAAATAAAACTTCCTGCCGAGATTGAGGAGAGCAAGGAGTCCAAGGCGAGCTGACTTGAATCTTTAAGAAACTGGGGCGATCTTCTTCCCGGATGTTTTTCAGAGCTTAGGGATCGATACGCAACGAGGCTCTGTTTTTTGCCAGCAGGGTGAAAGCTTCTTATCACCCTCTCGGATGGTCCCTTCCTACAAGGATCCTCGATAAATAGGCATCCCAATTCCATAATCGAGAATAAAGAATCCCTGACGAGAAGAATATGATTAAATTTTTTACACCTGTCCTCTTTTTTGGGCGAAAAAAGGAGCGGCTTAGGGCAAATAGAATTGGCATGATATTTGCTATAATTCCAGGTAGAATCAAAAAACAGAGAGGAGGAAAGAATGAGAAAGCTTCTTTCGATCAGTATTCTGATGGTCTTAATTCTCTCGATTGGCTCGACTGAACTTTTGGCCAAGCAGCAGAGCAATTCTTCATCAAAAAACTATTTAACCTTTTCCTGGTTTTTTAAACCTGCCAGCCTGGGCGCCAAACTTCGTGTCGCTAATAACGTGTATGCAACGGGAAACATTGACTATCGAGATTCAACAAAAGATCTAGAGTTCCAGGGAGGGGCAGTATATTTGTTCCCTCCAAAAATTCTTATCTTCAAGCTATACGCAGGAGGCGGATATCAATTCTCCAGGAATGAAGGATTTCAGTATCCTTATATATCAGTCGGAACAAATTTTTTATTTCTTTTCTCTGAGATCGTCTACCCCATGAAAAGCGGCTTGGATCCCAAATACAGAGCCGGATTTAGCATCAGGTTTTAACCTAGATACAGCCCTTACTTCCGCATCAATAACTTCTCGCCTAAGCCTAATCGCTCTTATAAATAGATGGCTTTAAGGGCGATCTCATCTCGCCTTGCCACTCTTCTCAAAGACGTCTTAATTCCTGTACCTTTTTTGTGAAAAAATTTTTGCATCTTGCTCTCAGAATGGTAAAATATCCTGACTCATATGCTTCTCTAAAGTAAAACCAATGGATGAGTTATTAAGGCTGGTTCTTCTGTTTGGAATCGGTTCTCTGATAGGGTTCACCAACGTCATGGCTGGTGGTGGATCCGCAATTACCCTCCCTACGCTCATATTTCTTGGACTCGATGGTTCCGTAGCAAACGGAACCAACCGTTTCGGTATCCTTATTCAAAATTTTTCTGCGATTTTATCCTTTCGTCAGGAAAAATACTCCGAATTCAAACTTAGCTTAAAATTGGCTGCTTTCGCCCTGCCAGGAGCTATAGCTGGCTCGATCATCGCGGTCAACATCAGCGATGAACTCTTTGAGAATATTTTAGGTTATGTCATGATTGGTGTTATCATCTCGATGCTTTTCAGGAAATCAAATCAAAGGAAAAACCCAAACGAAAGCCTTCATCATAATTGCTGGTTTATCTATCCTGCAATGTTTGCTGTCGGACTTTATGGAGGTTTTATCCAAGCCGGGGTGGGTTTCGTGCTGATGGCATCGATCTACCATCTGATGAGACTCAGCCTTGTCCGTGTCAACATGCACAAGGTTTTTATAATATTTATCTATACAATTCCAGCCCTGCTTATTTTCATTTTCACCAACAACGTGAACTGGAAGTTCGGCCTGGCCCTTGCAGCCGGAACTGCAACTGGAGCATGGTGGTCAGCAAAGGTTTCTGTGAAAAAGGGAGAAGGGATCATCCGGATCGTATTGATTGTTTTAATACTAATAATGTCTTTAATTCTTTTAGATATAATTAAATTCCCTGATTTCCTTCCTGCCCAATAAGAAATCTTTATTCAAGAATTCAAAAAAACAAACGTAAATTGACTTAAGAAGAACAAGCAGATATTATGAATTTTAATTTTCTGAAATATTGACTTTAATCATGAACAGTGCAATAACATTATCTAACCAAAAGCCACCCTGGAGGTAAGGAGGACTCATGAGGAGAATCTCCGGAGCTGTTGCTGCTGCTGCTCTCTGTGCTATTGCTTATACTCTGGGCCACCCCGCAGACGCTCTCAGCATCAAAATCATCCAGATCCTGCTGATGCTGGGGGCTGTTGCTATCCTGATTTTAACAACCCTTCGCCGGACAAGCGTGCCGACGCAGATCTTCGCCGGACTGATCCTGGGAGCTGTCGTTGGTCTAGTCTTTGGCCCGGATGCAGCGGTCATCCGCCCTGTGGGAACGGCGTTTATCCGTCTCATAAAAATGGTTGTGATCCCGCTGATTTTTGCTTCTTTGCTAGTAGGGGTTGCATCTCTCGGCAATCTGAGAAAACTAGGACGTGTTGGCACCAAAATATTCGCCTTCTATGCTTGCTATTATGTGTCGGCTGTTGCCCTTGGCCTTTTTCTGGCTAACAGCCTAAAACCCGGCAGCAATATCCCTGAAACCGTTCAGGCTGAGCTCAAGGCGAGCTACGGGGAGACCGCAGGTATGGAGGCAATGCGTGCCGAGGAGAGGCCCACCATAGGGGAAGTCCTCATCGACATCATTCCTGACAATCCAGCCGGTTCATTTGTGCAAGCCAACATGCTACAAGTCATCTTCATTGCGATATTTATGGGCGTGATCATCTCTCTTCTTAACAAGGAAAAAATGAAGCCGGTCATTTCGTTTTTCGAAGCAATAAATGACATCATGATTAAAATCGTCGAGATTGTGATAAAAATCGCTCCGTATGCTGTCTTCGCCCTCATCGCTACAGTTATCGGCAGATTCGGCGTTGATATATTGGTGTCCCTTGCCCGATATTGTGCGGTCGTTATCGGAGGGCTGCTCATCCTCGCTTTCACCTACCCGGCTGTTGTATCGCTCTTCACAAAATATCCCTATTTTAAGTTCTGGAAGGGGATTATCAAAGCTCAATTGATTGCCTTCAGCACTTGCTCAAGCTCCGCCACACTGCCGGTCACTATGGAATGCGCGGAAGACAACATCGGCGTTTCAAAGCAGATTTCAAGTTTCGTCCTTCCGCTGGGTGCGACCATAAATATGGACGGAACAGCTCTCTATCAGGGGGTAACAGCCATTTTTATCGCCCAAGTCTATGGCATGAACCTGGGAGTCGGCGATCAGCTGGCCATCATCCTTACCGCAACGCTCGCCTCCATCGGTGCTGCCGGAGCGCCAGCCATGGGCGTGCTCATGCTGGTTATCGTGCTCAAACAAGTGGGTATCCCCCTGGAAGGCATCGCACTCATCCTAGGCGTGGAACGCATCCTGGATATGTCCCGTACCGTTATCAATATCACCGGCGATGTAGCTGCGGCGACAGTCATCGCCCATTCAGAGAAAGAACTCAATCCACCATAGACCTGAGTGATGCACTTCAAATGCGCTGAGAACAATGACAAAAGGATAATAACAACATTTCCATAAAGCGCTTCTAGAGTAAAGGAGGCAGGATCAATCTGAGTACGATATGAATTCCAATTTTCTTGCGTAACGAAACTCATAATGGCAATAACTGGCGATCAACTCACAAAACTGATGGTAGATATCTGCTGGTTGAGCCTTTTGCTTCTCATCGGCAAATATCTACGCACAAGGTTTTTTTTGCTTCAGAGGCTATTTTTGCCAGCATCTGTCATTGCCGGATTTATAGGACTTCTTCTTGGGCCATATGTCTGCGGGAGGTACCTCTTCACCTTCATCCCGCATGAGATTATGAACTCCTGGTCGCTCTATCCGGGCCGGTTGATCAACATCGTCTTTGCCTGCCTTTTTCTCGGATTTGCTGTTCCCTCCCTCAAGTCCATCTGGAAAGAAGGAGGGCCGCAATTATGCTATGGTTGGCTAGTAGGCATGGGACAGTATATGGTCGGTGTGGGAATTTCTGTCATATTGCTCACGCCGGTATTCGGCGTCCCGCATTTCTTCGGATGCCTACTCGAAATCGGTTTCTCTGGAGGACACGGAACAGCGGCCGGGATGGCCGAAGCGTTCAGTCAGCTAGGCTTCCAAGCCGGGTCTGACCTTGGTTTAATGTCCGCAACAGTCGGCGTCATAAGCGCAGTTATCTTCGGAATGGCCATGATCAATCTGGCCGCAAGGCGCGGCTTCACAAAAGTCATCAAATCCCCCAAACAGCTAACTCCAGCGGAAACCCGTGGCCTGATACCGCCAGATAAGAGAACGCATGGTTCGATCACAACCATATCTCCTGATACGCTCGAACCTTTTGCCTTTCATGCCGCGTTTGTCGGTGTAGCGATTCTTATCGGATGGTATATGCTCAAAGGCATCAAAAGCCTGAGCGCCAACATGGAGCCCGACCTCTTTAAAGCCTTTCCGCTGTTTCCACTGGCCATGCTGGGGGGTCTTTTTATCCAGATTTTTGCCAGTAAAACCGGGCTTTCAAAGTATCTGGATAGACGAACATTCGACCGCATCCTGGGACTCGCACTTGATTTCCTGGTAATATCGGCCATCGCCTCCATAAAGCTTGATGTGTTTTTTGCCTATTTCTTACCGTTTTCAATTTTGATGATTGCCGGTCTAGCCTGGGTTCTTTTTGCTACATGGTTTATCGCGCCGCGCATGCTTCCCGATGCCTGGTTTGAGCGGAGCATAACCGAATATGGCATGCAGACGGGAGTCACAGCACTGGGTCTTCTATTACTTCGTGTTGCTGATCCGAACTTCAAGACCCCGGCGGCAAAATCCTTTGGCTTCAAGCAAATTATCTATGAACCCATGCTGGGAGGAGGATTTATCACAGCAGCGGCTCCGATATTGATTCATAACTTCGGGATTGCCATAACCTATTCCATCGGTGCTGCCTCCATCATGGCCGCCCTGGTTGTGGCTTTCCTCAATGGTTGGACCCACAAATCCAGAAAATGACCTAATCTCTCATATTAAAGGGGATGAAAAGAACAAAAATAAAGGCATTGGGTCAGCATTTCTTGAAAGACCATGATGTCCTAAAAAAGATCATTCGACACATCTCGCCAAGCAAGGAAGACCTTATCATCGAAATAGGAGCAGGTAAGGGAGCACTAACATTTTTTCTGGCAGCAAAAGCGGGAAAAGTTATCGCCATCGAGAAGGACCCGGCTTTCATCCCTTTCCTCCAGAAAAAAGACATTCCGAATTTAACAATTCTAGAAGAAGACATCTTGAAAGTTAATTTCAGCGAGCTCATTAAAGCCCAAAACTTTAAAAATAAGGCGAAACTTGTCGGAAATCTGCCCTATTCTGTTTCATCACCGCTGCTGTTCAAGGTGCTTCAAGAGAGGGAAGTCCTATCAGGGTGTGTCTTTCTTCTCCAGAAGGAGGTGGCGGAAAGAATTTGTAGCCAGCCCGGGTCGAAAAATTATGCTCCTCTCTCTATCCTCTTCCAGATCCATTTTTCTGCAAAGCTTCTTTTTCTGGTCCCTCCAGGAAGTTTCGCTCCTCCTCCTAAAGTTCACTCCGCCTTGATTTCTTTGGAGAGAAGAGACCATCCTCTCTTTTTAATAGACCAGGAAGAACTCTTTCGACAATTTCTAAAGGGGGCTTTCAAACATAGAAGAAAAGTTCTTCGCAAGAATTTAGAAATACTCAACTTCCCTCTGCCTCTGATAGACGAGGCGCTTGGCAAATTTGGAATAGAGAGGAATCTCCGCCCCGAGCAAATATCAATTTCCCAGTTTGTGTCTCTTTTTAATTTTTTCTATCGAATAGAAGAATAAGGTGGGTTTGATAAATCAAACCCCTACATATCAATATAATCCGTATAGTAATAAAAGGTGGGCTTGATGAATCAAGCCCCTACAGATGAATCAAACTCCTACGAGAAATCGAATCCCTGCATTTAGTAAAACAATATAAATATGATATAATTCTGACAATGAAAAAGAAGAGAAGGGATATATTAGAGGCGTCTTCTCTAAAACTTCTGAGAAAAAGGGGAATACGATCTTTTGAAATAGCTGGAATCTGTCTCATTTTCTTGGCTGTTTTCATCTTCCTAAGCCTCATCAGTTATGATTCCCGGGATCCTTCCTGGACCAACACAGGTTGGGCCAATGCCTCTGTTGCCAGCCAAAAAATCCATAATTACACAGGAAGAGTTGGCGCATACCTCTCGGATGCTATACTTCAAGTTTTAGGACTCGCTTCTTTCCTTCTGCCTTTAGCGCTTTTATACCTTGGTCTCCAGACTTTCTCTTCCGAGAGGGAGAAGCGATTCTTCTTAAAAACTGCCGGGGCTCTTTTTCTCGTTATCATCGTAAGTTCTCTTTGTTTCATGATGTTCCGAAGTTTTTCTCTGGAGGGAACAGAACTCTCGGGGGGAGGTCTTATCGGTAAACTGGTATCTTCTTTTTTGATTCGATATTTTGACCGTGTTGGAACCTACCTAGTTCTTTTTGTTCTCCTCATCCTTTTTTTCATCTTCTCCACTAAAATTTCTTTTGGAACAATCTTCCGCCTCTTTCAGCGATTTTTTCGTTTCGCTTTTAAAGAAATCAGGATCCGAATTGTTCGCTACCAAAAATTAAAGCGTCGGGAGAAGATGAGGAAAAAGATTGTCGAAAAATATTCTTTGCTGAGAGAGAAAAAGATTAAAAAAGCAGAGCTCAAAAAAAGAAAAAAGGAAATAGATATAGGACCAGCGCCAGAGGCTGAGCTTAAAAAACCTGCCCCTCCTCCAATGCCCGAAAAGTATCTTTTTCCGGAAATGGAAGTAAAAGGGGACTACAATTTTCCACCTCTTACCCTTTTGGATCCTGGAAAATCCTATGAAAAAATCGATAAAGACGAGCTCCTTGAAAAAAAACAACGTATAGAGGAGAAATTGGGGGAATTCCGCGTCGAGGGAGAAGTCAAAGAGTATCATCCAGGCCCTGTGGTCACCACTTATGAATTCTATCCATACCCAGGAATAAAAGTAAGTCAGGTGGCTAATCTCACAGAAGACCTGTCCCTAGCATTAGGGGCAGAATCAGTCAGAGTCCAGAGAATGCCCGGCAGATCTTCTCTGGGAGTTGAAATCCCTAATAACAAGAGAGAAATCATTAAGCTCAGAGACGTAATACAATCGGAAAAATTCCAAGAATCTCCCTCTAAGCTGACTTTTGCTGTGGGAAAAACTATTCATGGTGAAATCTATATAACAGACCTGTCCATCATGCCCCATCTTCTTATTGCCGGGGCTACAGGAACGGGAAAGAGCGTTGCCCTCAATTCGCTTATCGCCAGCATTCTTTTCAAGGCTTCGCCAGAAGAAGTCAAGCTCATCCTCATCGATCCCAAAAGACTAGAATTCACATTTTGGGATGGTATTCCTCACCTTCTCAGCCCTGTTATCAAGGACGCCAAGAAAGCAGGTGTGATTTTATTGGATACCATAAAAAAAATGGAAGAACGATACCAAAGGCTGGGTTACCTCAAAGTAAGAAACATCGAACAATACAATCAAAAGGCAAAACAAATACTGAAAGAGGAAAAAGGAAAACTCACAGAAGAGGAGAAGGAAAAACTCAAACTTATCCCTTATCTTGTCATCATCATCGATGAATTAGCGGAGTTGATGATGATCGGAGCTCAAGATGTGGAGTATTGCATTGCCCGCCTAGCTCAACTAGCTCGAGCCGTTGGCATTCACCTCGTAATGGCTACTCAGCGTCCTTCGATAGATGTCATAACAGGGACTATCAAAAATAACTTTTCTAGTCGTATAGCCTTTCGCGTTCCCTCAAAAGTCGACTCTCGAATCATTATTGACACAGCTGGAGCTGAAAAACTCCTTGGCCTTGGAGACCTGCTCTTTATGCCTCCTAATTATCCTCGCCTGATAAGATTGCACTGTTCTTATATTTCTGTTCCTGAAATCACCAGATTGGTTAAGTTTGTTAAGGAACAGGCAAGCCCGAGCTACGATGAAAAAATTGTCAGAACTCTTAAACACCAAACTGACCAGATATGGGAGGAAATTGGGGAAAAAGATGAACTCTATGACAGAGCTCTTGAGCTTGTCCTCCTCACAGGTCAAGCTTCCGCCTCTTATCTTCAGAGAAAGCTCAAGTTGGGCTACGCCCGGGCCGCCAGGATCATTGACCAGATGGAACATGAGGGAATATTGGGTCCTTCCGAGGGAAGCAAGCCCAGAGAGTTTCTGGTCGATCCCCAATCGTATCTAGATAAGATGAAGAAAGAGGAATGAGTGTTTCCCCCCAGAAAAAAGAAAAGAGAGATAAAAAAAGCCCTTCAAAACGAAAACCTTAAGAAAGCCCTTGAAAAAGCTTCTCTGCATCATTTCAAGAAATTCAATGCCACAAAGAATGAAATCCCCTGGGAAGATTACAAAGAAAAGGCGAAAGTCATAAGAGAAGAGTGTATCAAGCAGCTTCCGCAGCTTATTAAAAAATTCACCAAAGAAGCTACAAAAGCCGGAGCCCAAGTCTATGAAGCCTCAGCTCCACATGATGCTCTTTCTCTGATTGAAAAAATACTGCGGCAGAAGCAAGCCAAACTTATAGTTAAATCCAAATCCATGGTGAGTGAAGAAATCCAGCTTAATAGTTTTCTCCAGAAAAAAGGATACAAGATTGTTGAAACTGATCTTGGAGAATGGATCATCCAGCTTGCAAAAGAAAAACCTTCCCATATCACTGCTCCTGCCCTCCACAAGACTAAAGAGGAAATAGCAGAGCTTCTCAGCCGCCATCTAGGAAAAGCGGTCCCTCCTGATCCAAAAAAAATAGTGCAGCTCGCGCGGGAAGAGATGCGAAAATACTTCATGGAGGCTGACATAGGAATCTCAGGAGCTAACCTTGCCGTGGCCGAGTCAGGGACTCTAGTCATCATCAGCAACGAAGGAAATGCCCGCCTCGCCACTTCTCTTCCTCCTGTACATATAGCTTTGGTAACGACGGAAAAATTCGTTGAAACTCTGGAACAAGCAATCACTCTCTCCAGAGCACTAATTCTCGCCTCCTCGGGGCTCAAAATGACGTCCTATGTGTCCTTCATTACCGGGCCAAGTCGCACCACTGACATCGAAAAAGAATTGGTCGTGGGTGTTCACGGACCGCAGGAGCTCCACATCATTATCCTCGATAACGGAAGGCTCAGGATAAGCCAGGATAAGGATCTTGATAAAATTCTCAACTGCCTGAAATGTGGAGGATGTATGTTAGTTTGCCCCATCTTTCAATCCTTGGGTGGTCATGTTTATGGGGGACCTGTCTATCCTGGAGGCATTGGTGTCTTACTGACTTCAATAACGGAGTCTCTCAAAGATTATTTATCTCTGCTCGATTTTTGTTCAGATTGCAAAAAATGCGAGGAGTTCTGCCCAGTTGGAATCCCTATAGGCGATATTATGCTTAAGCTTAAGAGCAAGAGTGGCCCAAAATTATGGGAAAGAACTCTTTCAACCTTCTTTAGAAAAAAGAACCTTGCAGAGAGAGCAGCAAAGGCCCTTTCCATCCTGCAAGAGCTGTGGAAGAAAGATGGGTACTTAAAGAGTCTTCCTTTTGCCTGGGCAAAAGGAAAATCACTTCCGGCAGTTAACTTAAAAAAAAGCAAGCCGCTCAAAGAGAAAAAAGGAGCAAAAGTTTACCTCTTCCAGGGATGCCTGGTTAAGTTCTTCTTCCCCGAAATTCGGGAAAGCATCCGTACCATCCTTTCTCATTTTGGCTTTGATGTGGTTTCGCCGTCTGACCAGGCTTGCTGCGGAGCACCCAGTCTTCACTTGGGGCATAAAAAAGATGTTCAAAATCTGGCTTTAAAAAACCTAGAATCTTTCGAGAGAGAAAACCCCGACTATATTCTTACAGTTTGTCCGACTGGAAATTCTATACTCAAAAAACTCTATCCCGAACTCGAATCAAAATCTTCCTGCTGGAGAGAGAAAATCTTCGACTTTACAGAATTTATGACAAAAAATGGATTATTCCCAGAAACAAAGAAAACTCTCAAAAAAGAAAAGGTATTCTATCATTATCCATGCCATTATCTGAACTCGCTAAAGCTAAAGGATGAGCCAAAAACAATCCTTCAGGCTTTGGCCCTTAACCCTATCGAAGAAGAGGAGCCATTCACCTGCTGCGGATTTTGCGGAGTCTTCTCGCTAAAAAACCCGGAAATTTCAGCAATCATATGGGAGAAAAAAAAGAAAAAAATTCTTAAAAGCGAAGCTTCGCTCGTTGCTACTGACTGCCCAGGCTGCCTTTTCCAGCTAAGGGCAAGCCTGAGGAAAGAGAGCCATCCCTTTAAGATCTTTCATACTGCTGAGCTCTATGCTAAAGTGATTGAGCAAATTTCAAGCCAACAAACATAGCGACTTTATACGATTATACATTCCTGCTAACTCTGTAACATAATAAAGTCTCTCTAAGAGGAGTTCATAGTTTAATCCCTCCAGCATTTATTCACATTGTGGGGCGGACTTGATTAATCAAACCATAAAATTGATTATTTTTTTATAAGGTGGGCTTGATAAATCAACCCCCTAC
>WVXO01000050.1:29098-60285 GCA_011773465.1 Candidatus Aminicenantota bacterium
CCCCTACAAATTAATTAAGCCCTACAAAGAAATCAAACCCCTACAAGAAACCAAGCACCTGCAAATTAATAATGCCACATAAATCAATTAGGTCATGCGAATAAACCAAGGCACTACATAATATAAAGGCAAGAGTAAGTCTAAGCGTTAGACTTTAAAGGTGGGAGTGATATCAGTGAACCATGGGAAGACTAAGGGCAGCCAGAGTTTCCGCTTTTATATCCTGCCACTTTTCTATCGGAATGGAAAGGAATACATCCAAAAGGACTGGGTCAAACTGGCAACCTCGACATTTCTCCATTTCTCTCAAAGCTTCTTCAAAGCTTTTTCCTTTCCTGTAGGGCCTATCAGAAGTTATGGCATCTAATGTATCAGCCAAAGAAAAGATTCTCGCTTCCAGGGGAATTTCCTCTCCAACCAAACTAAAAGGATATCCGCTTCCGTCATACCTCTCATGATGATATAAAACGACATGGGCTGCTTTCTTCAAAAAATCAAATTCCTCTATCATCTCATAGCCCAAAAGTGGATGTTCATGTAAAATCTCTTTTTCTCTTTCGGATAGAGACCTGGCTTTTCTCAATATGAATTCGGGTATCCCAATTTTTCCGACATCATGAAGCAAAGCCCCTCTCTGGATATTGACCAAAAAATTCTTATCTTCAATCCCGAGATCTTTGGTCAAAAGCGTAGTGTAACTGGCCACAAGCTTAGAATGGCCTATGCTATCTTCATTGCCGTCAGTCGCGGCAATTAAATAGATAAGGCTCGTGTTAAAAAATATCTGCTTTTCTGCGATATCTTCTTCAATATTAGAGGTTTGATCCTTAAAAATATTCCCGTAGTGAAGATCCATGTACCTTAGTATATTTCTAGCCGATGACATCTTCCTGACCTCCGTGCTTTCCATACCCCAAGACGAATAATCCTGCTCCTCTTTCTCTTCACTTAAGACAAAGGCTAAGGGAGGCTTTGAACCTTCCCTTTTCCATGGAGCTTTCCCCTTATTTAAAATCATGAAATTATAAGGATTGGAGCCAAGAGCAAATTCGCTTTTATCTGCCTCCTTGGAAGTATGAAGATTAAGACTTCTAGTGATTAAAGACTGATAAAAGGAATTTTTCCTGTTTCTATTATCGTTAGCAAGTAATGTATTTTCTCTTATTGCGTGAGAATAATCCCCGTGTGAGGTTTGTCCCCGTCTCATTGGCTGCATCAGGCTACTCGCTAATGCCCAAAAGAAAGGAATTTGCTTTTAACAAATTGTGAAAACTCTTTTTCAACTAACAATCTTCAAATTTTTTGGGCATAAGACTTAGTCGCAACTGAGCGCAAAAAATTGAAAATCCACGCTTGTCATCTGATGTCAATGTCCGTATAATATTAAGGAACAAGAGAAGCGGGTTAAAAATGGAAAAAAAGAAACAGGATACTAATTTAGAAGAAATTTACGCTAAATATGGTCCTGTTATCCGTTTTAGAGTTAGAAAATCCTTAGGAGCTTCCAATCCAGATTGGGAAGATATTGTTAATGAAATTATCACTAATGTCATAGAAAAAATAAATAAGAAGGAGTTTAGGGGAGAATCTTCGATTGGAACATTTATATATACTATCACCAGCCGCAGGATAATAGATTACATAAGGCAAAAAAGCAAGGTGCTGAAACACGCCCCAGAGCCGACTCCTTATCCCGATCCTCATGAACACATTGAAAACAAAGAAAGGGCTGAATTAATTGCACACGCGATAAAAAAACTCAAGCCTAAATACAGAGAAGTCCTTCATCTCTATTATTATAAAGGACTTTCGAGAGAGGAAGTTGCTAAAAAGCTGTGCATCACTCCTCATAGGGTTAGCGAACGCGTGAACTATTCCCAGAAACTCCTAAAAAAATTGGTGAAAAAATGAATTTTTTTCCATTTTTCACTCCTGCTACGACTAAACTTATTGAATTAATATTATGACAGGAAAATAGCATGAAAATGTGTAAATGTGAACATCTAATCGATGATTATCTATTTGATAGATTAGATGATGAGAAAAAGAAGAAATTCGAGGAGCATTATTTCAACTGCCCCAATTGCTTTGAAAAAATGGTGGAAAGAGACGAGCTTATTTCCATCATCAAACTAAAAGGAGATATGATCTTTCAAGATGAATACGTTGTTGAAGAGGGAAAAGGAGCGGCCTGGTTTGAAAAAATCGCTTCACTCTTTACTCCTAAGCAGTGGGCACTGATTTCAGTTTACGCAGCTTTGCTCCTCATCGTCATCTGCGTTGTTATCCCATATTTCAAGCTCGCTGCACCTCAATTTTTCATAAGTGAGGAAAAAGTCAGGGGGGAATCAATAACTCTCATATCCCCTGTAATAGATATAAGAATAGTCCCTTCAAAGTTCGAATGGAAAGATTCCGATGATGATGTGGAATACAAAATCTACATCTATGATGATGGACAGAAGTTATGGGCTGCAACAACAAAAGATAACTTCATTGTTCTTCCGGAAAAAATTAGAAAACAGATGACTTTGGGTGAAAAATATTCCTGGGAGGTGAAGGCTTTCTCAGCCGAAGGAACCCTCATCGCCATTTCAAGCAAGGTTCACTTCAAAATCAGCAGAAGCGAATAGAACGCTGTCCATTCACCCCCTATCCTGAATATATCTCTCACTGATCCTCTTCCGCTTCTTCTTCTGTATACATCCGACCCCGACTTTCCTCTTCAAAGCCGAGGCAACACATCAATCGGCCACACAACCCGGATATCTTAGTAGGATTGATGACAATCTGCTGTTTTTTTGCTTTCTGAATGGTTACAGGTTTAAAATCTTTCATGAAGCTAAAACAGCAAAGCTGGCGTCCACAAACTCCGAGTCCTCCGACCATCTTTGCCTCGTCCCGGACTCCAACCTGGCGCATTTCAATCCGCATCTTGAATTCTTTAGCTAAGTCCTTCACGAGCTGCCTGAAATCAATGCGGCCATCTGCCGTATAGTAAAATATTCCTTTTTTCTCATCAAAGAAGTACCTTACCATGACTAATTTCATCGGCAAATTTCGACTTTTGATCCTCTTCAGGCAAAAGTTAAAAGCCTTCTTTTCTTTCTTCCTAAGCCATTTGTGTTTTTTCTCGTCTTCTTCGGTGGCTTTTCGAATAACCTTGACTGCATCCTGGGCAGATTTCAGATGACTGCATACCTCGCTCGATGTATCTATAACAAGCACAAAATCGCCACCCAACTCTGATTCAACAATACAGAAATCTCCTCTCTTTAAATCTTCTTCGCCCTTTTTGGCCCGAAAAACTTTACCCGAAAGCTCAGAAAGTACACAGATAATCTCAGACATATTCCCATTCCTTAAAATATGAAAAAAATGAACTGACAAGCAAATTCACATTAAGATTTTTTTCTAAACCATAAATCGCATAATCTATCTTTGTCAGGCAATCCATCAACCCCTCGAGGCTCATTAGCGTCTCTATTTTCCTGATTTCTTCCTCATAGTCAGGGTTCATCAGCAGGCGTCTGTCGCCCTTTTCTTTGAGCAGGATTGAATCTCGGCAAAAAGATGATAGCATCTCCAAGATCTGCTCCCACTCATCCCTGACTAGAGCCCTTTGAGAGGTAGCATAATCCCTCAAAAAGAGAGCAACGTTTCCCTTCCTGAGAAGAGAGAGGAAAAGCTGCCAGGCTTTCGTTCTTTTATCCTGAACCTCTTCCCATTCCAAACTTAAAGCTTGTTTAAGATTCCCATGAACAAGGAGAGAAATAATACTGGCTTTTTTCTCCTCGCATCCCTTGTCCACTAAAATTTTTCCTATATCTTCTTTAGAGATGGGAGAGAAAAGTAATACCTGACATCGAGATTTTATGGTAGACATAATAAGAAAAGGATTATGAGCAACAAGGATAATATATGAAAAAAGAGGGGGTTCTTCCAATACTTTCAAAAGAGAATTTGCTGCTTCTTCCTTCATTTTATCAGCATCAACAACAACAAAGACTCTTCTCTTTCCCATCATAGGCTTCAAATAAGCTATTTTTCTCAACATCCTCACCTGGTCAATCTGTATCACTTCTTTCTCAGGAGAAATCTCGATGACATCGGGAAAATTCCCCGCATTAATTGCATTGCATGATGGACAAACCTCGCAGGCATCGTCTTTTTTTCTCTCGCAGTTCATCGCTTTTGCCAACACCAAAGCCATATCCCTCTTGCCGATTCCCCTCGGCCCACAGAAAAGTATAGAATTGGGAACCTTGCTTTTCTGCAGAGCTTTCCTCAGGATTTTTTTTACTCGGCTATTGCCTAATATATCCTTAAATGCCATTTTTTATTCGAAAATTGGCTTTCCTTCTGTAAAGATCCTCTTTAGGAACCTTCCAGTGTGAGAATTTTCTGCTTCTGCCACTTTTTCTGGAACACCCTGAGCAACAATCCAGCCTCCCTTTTCACCTCCTTCAGGACCCAAGTCTATAATATAATCACAATACTTGATAACATCAAGATTATGTTCAATGATTACTACAGTATTACCCAATTCTACCAACTCCGAAAGAACTTCTAGAAGCTTGCGGACATCTTCAAAATGGAGACCCGTGGTAGGCTCATCCAGTAGATACAGAGTATTCCCTGTATCTTTCCGGCTCAGCTCCTTGGTCAGCTTGATTCTCTGAGCTTCTCCCCCTGAGAGGGTAGGGGCTGGCTGACCTAACCTTATGTAGCCCAAGCCTACTTTATTCAATGTTCCCAGCTTTCTCTTCAGAATCGGAACAGCCTTTAAATATTCGTAGGCTTCATCAACAGTCATATCCAAATAATCCGCAATATTTTTCCCTTTATATCGGACAGAAAGAGTCTCCGTATTGTACCGTTTTCCTCGGCAGCGGTCGCAGGTTACAAAAACATCGGGTAAAAAATGCATCTCGATTTTTCTGACTCCTGCTCCTCGACATTCCTCACATCGTCCTCCTGGGAGATTAAAACTGAAACGGCTTGCCGAATACCCTCTCATTCTTGACTCTGGGATAAGAGAAAAAAGCCGCCTCAGAGGAGTGAAAAATCCAGTATAGGTGGCTGGGTTTGACCGAGGCGTTCGACCAATGGCTTTCTGATCAACTGAGACTACTTTGTTAACTTGATCAACTCCTGAAATAGCTTTGTGTTTCCCAGGTCTTTGTTTAGCCCTGTAGTATATGTTCAAGAGTTTTTTGAAAAGGATATCGTAGACAAGGGTACTCTTCCCTGAACCCGAAACGCCGGTGACACCTATCATGACTGAGACTGGAATCCGAACATCTATATTTTTCAAATTGTGCTCTGACGCATCAATAATCTTAAGCCAGCCTTTTGGCTTTCTCCGCTTTAAAGGAACGAGGATACTTCTTTCCCCTCTAAGATATTGCGAAGTTAAAGAAACTGGAGAGGAAAGGATGAGATCTAAATTTCCTTCAATTACTTTAAATCCTCCTCCTTCCCCGGCACCAGGGCCTAAATCCAGGATAAAATCAGCTGAGCGAATCGTCTGTTCATCGTGTTCAACAACAATTACAGAATTCCCCTGGTCTCTAATCTCTCTCAACAAGGAAATCAAACGGCGGTTATCTCTTTGATGAAGACCGATTGTAGGCTCATCCAGGACATAGAGTATGCCCCTCAGGCGTGCTCCAACCTGCGCAGCAAGACGAAGGCGCCGAGCTTCACCTCCCGAGAGAGAAGCGGTCGTTCGGGATAACTGGATGTATGGCATTCCCAGTTCAACCATGATTTCAAGGCGTGAAAGAATCTCCTTCCTTATTCTTGAAGCGATCAACTCTTCAGAGGAGGAAAACTTAAAGGTAACAAATTCATCAAACAGCTTGCTTACGGGCAGGGAAGTCAGCTCATAAATACTCCTGTCACCTACTTTCACAGCCAGACTTTCCTTCTTAAGCCGGCCTCCTTCGCAGAGGGGGCAGACTTCATCTGTAAGCTCCACTTCACCCCGCATGTCCAAAACGGTTTCAAAGCCGAGGCCATTGCAGCGAGGGCAGGCTCCGTACGGGCTGTTGAAGGAAAAATTCCGGGGCTCAAGATCTGGAAGGCTGATCTCACAGAAAGGACACAACAAGTTTAAAGAGTAATAAATTTCTTTTCCTCCTTTTCTTATCAACAAGAGGTCCCCGCTAGCAATCTCAAGAGCCTTATTTACCGCTTCCTTTAATCTACTTTCTGATGCAGAAGAAACATTTATTTCGTCGATCAAGATATCAATGTTGTGCTTTTTTGTCTTCTCCAGTAAAATTTCCTCCTCAAGTTCCCTGAGCTGACCGTCTACTCGAAGACGAAGAAAGCCTTTTTTTCTCAGCTTCTTGAAAAGACGCTGGTATTCACCTTTGCGTCCCTTTACAACCGGAGAAAGAATCTTAACTTTCTCGCCTGAGGAAGAATCAGAGATTCTCTTCAAGATTTGCTGAGGAGTCTGAGCTCTCACCTTTCTTCCGCATCGAGGACAATGGGGAGATCCCACTCTTGCAAAAAGAACCCTCAAAAAGTCATAAATCTCTGTGACTGTACCCACCGTAGACCGAGGATTAGAAGAGATTGTCCTTTGGTCGATTGAAATGGAAGGAGAAACGCCTTCAATCGACTCCATTTCTGGCTTTTCCATCTGCTCAATATACTGGCGAGCATAGGCTGAGAGGCACTCAATGTAGCGCCGCTGTCCTTCAGCGTAGAGAGTGTCAAAGGCAAGAGAGGACTTTCCAGAGCCACTCGGCCCAGTAACGACAATCAATTTATTACGCGGCAGGTTTACATCGATTTTTTTTAGGTTATGTTGAGCTGCTTTCTTTACTTTAATCTCTTCTAACATGAGTATTTATTTTAGCACAAAACAAAAGCGGGGTCAGACAAGCAAAACTTGAATAAAAGAGGTGTCAGACCTTATCATTGGGTTCAGGCTTGTTAGGGTCAGGCCCTGCCATCAGTAAATGTGCTTTTCCCGCGCTTTTGCCATGGGGTCAGGCCTTGTCACCGGGAGATGTACTTTTCTTGCCTTTTGCCCCTATGACATTCATTCGGAAAAGGCCTGACCCCGAATATGATAAGGCCTGATCCCGATAATACTGTATGGCATTCCCATGATAAGACATGATCCCGAATTATAAAAAAGTTATCCTGTTGAAGAAGAGGTAAATAAAAACTCAAGTTTTGCAGGTCTGAGCCAACAGTTTATGTTGACCCCCTCCTTGTAAAAATAATAATATAGGAATGGGTTTTCGAAGATTCTTTTTAACTTAAGATGAGCAGAGAAGAGAATTTACTCAAATCTTTAGAATTCTTAAAAGAAATTGGTGTCAAGAATGACTCCATCCGGGCCATAAAGCACATCCCTGCCCAGGAAGGACAATACTGCGAGTACCCTCCCGAGGTCCATCCTGCTCTTGCCGAAGCCCTGAAAGAAAAAGGATTTTTAAAGCTCTACACGCATCAGCATCTTTCATGGCGTTTGCTCAAGGAAGGAAAAAACATTATTGTTGTCACTCCCACAGCTTCAGGAAAAACGCTTTGTTACAACC
This sequence comes from Candidatus Aminicenantota bacterium, assembly GCA_011773465.1. Taxonomy (GTDB): domain Bacteria; phylum Acidobacteriota; class Aminicenantia; order Aminicenantales; family Aminicenantaceae; genus SOIV01. Next base: position 36,664 of record WVXO01000050.1, read on the forward strand.
TCCCGGTGCTTGAGGCAATCCTTAAAGATCCCTCGAGTCGGGCAATCTATCTTTTCCCCACAAAAGCTCTTTCTCAGGACCAGAGGGCTGAGCTCAATGAGACAATCAAACATCTTGCGGAAGAAATCAGAATTTTCACCTATGACGGCGATACACCCCAGGATGCACGAAAAGCCATAAGAGCTCGCGGACACATCATCCTGACCAACCCCGATATGCTTCACACGGGAATCTTGCCTCACCACACAAAGTGGATTAAACTTTTCGAAAATTTGAAATACATAGTGATTGATGAGCTTCACAATTACCGGGGTATCTTTGGCAGCCATCTGGCAAATATTTTGAGAAGACTGAAGAGAATCGCTAAATTCTACGGCGCCCAACCCCAATTTATTCTCTGTACAGCCACCATCGCTAATCCTCTAGAGATGGCGGAAAAAATGACAGAAGAGCCGGTTTCCCTTGTTGACAACAACGGCGCTCCTCGCGGAGAAAAGTATTTTATCTTCTTCAATCCGCCGGTGGTCAATAAGTTCTTGGGTATTCGCCGTTCTTATGTCAATGAATCGCGGCGAGTCGCTTCTCTCTTCATCAAGAGCGATCTTCAAACCATCGTTTTTGCTCAGAGTCGCCTTATCACCGAAGTCTTGGTCACCTATCTTAAAGAGGACATCGAAAAAACAATAAAGAGCAAGGGCCTTATTCGCGGCTACAGAGGAGGATATCTTCCTTTAAAACGAAGAGAAATCGAAAAAGGTTTGAGGGAAGGAACAATAAAAGGTGTTATCTCTACTAATGCCTTAGAATTAGGAATTGATATCGGAAGTCTTGATGTTGCCGTGCTTGCAGGCTACCCGGGCACCATTTCGAGTACCTGGCAGAGGGCAGGAAGAGCCGGGCGTAAAACAGGAAAATCAGCCGCTGTTCTAGTCGCTTCAAGCGCCCCCATAGACCAGTTCATCATCAATCACCCGGATTACTTCTTCTCAAAAAATCCGGAGAAAGCTTTGATTAATCCGGATAACCTCTCTATTCTTGTCAGCCATATCGAGTGTGCAACCTTTGAGCTTCCCTTTTCCGAGAAAGAGAAATTCGGGAGTGTTGAAATCAGCGAAATCCTCAAATTTCTGGAAGAGGAGAAGCTCGTTCATCATTCAAAAGACAAATGGTTCTGGACATCTGATGTTTATCCTGCCGACGGCGTCAGCCTGAGGAGCATAAGTTCCGATAATTTCGTGGTTGTGGATACAAGTAAAAAAACAAAAGCCATTGCTGAAGTGGATTTTTCTTCTGCGCTCACAACCCTGCATCCAAAGGCTATCTATATCTGTGAGGGAGAACAATACTTTGTGGATAAGCTCGATTATGACCAGAGAAAAGCCTATGTCAAAAAAACAGACGTCGATTATTTCACAGATGCCATAGACTACACCAAGATCAAAATCCTTGATGTTTTTGACAAGAAAAGCCTCGAGAGATGTTCCATTTCCCACGGCGAGGTGCATGTTGCTACACAGGTTGTCGGCTTCAAAAAAATAAAATTTTACACCTCGGAAAACGTAGGAGCAGGAGATCTGAGCCTTCCTCAAAACGAAATGCATACAACAGCCTACTGGTTGACCATTCCTTCTGAAATCTTCCATTCCCTTCCATTTTCCACAGAGCAAAAGATAAACGGTCTTTTCGGCTTGGCTTATCTTCTCCATCATGTCTCGCCCCTGTTTATGATGTGTGACCTCCATGATGTCGGCGTATCCATCGGGGACAATACCACAGGGAAGTCAGTCCCCCCGCGTAACATTCCCACAAAAATAACCCGAGATGAGGAACGGCCTGACTTCACGGATATCGCCTTCGAGCCGAATATGTTCATCTTCGATAACTTTCCTGGAGGGATAGGTTTAAGCCCCTCTCTTTTTGATCTGGAAAAAGAACTCCTTAAACACTGCCAGAAAACGATCGCAGCCTGCCCCTGTAAAGAAGGATGTCCTTCGTGCGTAGGACCTACTAAAGAAAGCGGCAAACAAGCCAAACAAGTCGCACTGGAAATACTTAGAAGTCTAATTTAATCACCAATAAAGTACGAAGTATATAGAGGCAAAAAGCAAGACTTGACCCCAATTTTTCTCTTATTTTTTTTAGGAGATGAACTTTTCTTGACAATTTTTTTTTATTGAGAATAATAAAAAAGAAAAAATACTGCAAGGAAAAGCAAAAATGACAAAAAACAAAGATATCCTCAGTGACCCAACTACAATCATCAAAGAGGTTGAGAATCAGTTAGAGAAAATATTCAACAAGAAAAAACAGGAAATAGAGAAGGAGCTTGAGGGAAAGATTCAACAGGAGAAAGAAGAAGCTAAAAAAAAGATTGAGCAAATTGAAAGGGAGCTTGAGGATGAGAAAAAAGCTTTAGTAAATTACCGAACCACGCTTGCTGAGTTTGAAAATAATAAGGCAGATATGAAAAATCAGATAAAAGAACATATTAACAAGGCGCTTCAATTCTTGGCAGAAATAGATACTCTGACTGGCCAAACACTCGAAGAGATAAAAAAAGTAAGCGAGTTGAACCATAAGCTTGAGGAATTCCATCACGCGGCTGAGGAAAAAACCGCCATCTTGAGAAAAGATCTTGAAGAGAAATTCGGAATTGTGGCTGAAGGCCTGGAGACAAGAGAACTTGAAAATGCTGATTTAAAGCACGAGCTGACAAAACTGAAGAAGATTAAAGAACTTTTAAGTTCCGCAGAGACACCCGAACCTGAAGCGAAGATAACAATAGAAAAAAGAAAAGCCGAAGAGGATATTGAGGAATCAGAAGTGAGTAAAGAAGATGAACTTCATGTCAAAAAGCCAAAGACGAATGAAGCTGCGGAATCCACTTTATCTGAGGAGAATGAGGCAAAAGACAAAGAGCCGTCGGCCAAAGGAGAATCGGAAAAGAGCATTTTAAAGGGTGATACAGATTTTCAAGAGGCATTCGAAACTCTCGCCAAGTTCCGGAAATCTGAAAGAGCTAAGAATGACGGTGAAGTGAGTTATTTTCAGAATAAGGATAAAATGATTCTGGACGGGGAGAGTTTTGTTTCAAATTTGAATAGGGACCTGGATGAAGCAAAAAAGCTTTTTACAAAACTCACTCAAGCTGAATCTCCAAAAGACCAGTTTTTTATAAAACAAGAAATCTTAAGATTTCAAAAGAGCCTTCGGAAAATTATATTAGGAAGTGTTCGATTGTGCGAAAAAGAAACGTGCTCTTTGCCTAAATTTACCTTAGATATTTTAAATATGGACGTTCTCAAAGATATTCTTGAAAAGGTGAGCATGGAGAATTGGAGTGACCAGAATGAATTCCATTCTTTTAATGAGTTCGCAAAAAAAATCAAAAATGCGTATTATGAGCGAATCACTCCGTGGGCTGCTTATTTAAAGTCCGTGATTGAGGAATTAGGAATAGAGTAGATTGAGCTGTTTTAATGGGGTAGAGATGATTTCTCTTCTGCAGCTAGAGAAGAAAAATAATCTTCCAAGATCGTTTTGTCGTCTGCTGAAAGATCTATAAATTTTAACCCTGAATAATAACGGAAAAAATTCTTTTCTATTTTTTCAGAATAGACAACATCCGCTTTAAACTGATAGGCTTTATCCTTCAAAACTAACATCAAATCAAGAGTATGATCACGAGGAGGCTCTGACTCTGAGGAAATTTTTAACCCCACTAAACTTATGTTTATTGTCTGAGCCACGTTGCTAGCGCCATTTGTTTTGAATATAAGAATAGTTGATGTATAGAATCTTTCGAATCTCCTTCTTTCCTGAAGGAATCTTCTCTCGAAAGGTCTGATGGCTTCTTCTTTTTCCAGCTCATCTGTTGGCTTTCCGTAATAGATACAGACCCTGTTTTTAACCGTGGCTGAATCTTTCTTCCCCTGCGTCATTAAGGCCGAAGACTCTTTGCCCTTTGCTTCTGCCAAGGCAATATCTGCTTCATTGGCCATCTTTTTTAAATCACTTTTGGAAATCATTTCCAGGGAATCAATCCTCTCCTTGGTAAAGTAAGTTATGCCAAAACTCATAGTCAGGTTTTTTCTGGGCTGATATTCCTGGAATTTAAAATAATGTTCTTCGATATTTTTCCTTATCCTTTCTGTAAACAGGCAAGCTTCTTCCAGGTCTTTTAATCCTGTGAGAAAGAACAGGAATTCTTCTCCTCCATACCGGCAGAGAAAATCTTGATCTCTGGTCGAAGACTTAAGGGCCTTCGCCAACTCTCTGAGTACGAGGTTTCCCGCTTCATGGCCATTTCGGTCGTTATAGTTCTTAAACCAGTCGACATCACCCATCACCATGGCATATGATTCTTTTTCTTCGCGCCTTTTCCTCTGAGATTCTAGCTTCTGGATTACGTTATCAAAGAAAGGATCGGGGCGCAACAAACCCGTAAGGGCGTCATACTGAATCAGATTTAGTTTTGTGATGGCTAAGGATATATGCTCGGATAGAGTACGCATAATCTGCTCGTCTTCTTTTGTGAAACCTTCTTGGCTCGATCCTTTGGTGTGTATCTTGTCGTAGACTTCCAGCACGCCTATGACTTCCTGGTCATGCATGATGGGGACGCACAGTATGTTCTTTAAGGGAGGTTTAAATTGCTCCACATATCTTTTAGACATCCGAATGTCGTTTGATAAATCAGTGATATTGATTTCCTGACGGTAACGGGCAACGAAGGCCGCGAAATCTTGCGAATCTATTAAGACGATATGCTTTGAAATATCAGGATGAAGCAAGAAAGCATCATCCCATACTAACGGTTTGAGGAATTTTCCGAGAGTCTCATCTTCATCCAGAATGTAAATTGAAATGCCGCTGGCTCGGATAATTTCTTTTATCTCGTAGACAGTATCCAGTAGACTTGTAACATCGTTAGCTACATAAATATTTTTTAAAATCTCTTCTATTTTCTGCTTTTCCTTTCTGAACCATATATGTTTTGCCTCTAATTCTAAACGCTTTTCTAACTCTTTGATAATACATTCATTTACAAAATTTTTAATCTCTTTGATTTCGGAGTAAGCATCCTTTATCTCAACTTTAGTCCGCTCAATATAATGTATAAGATTCTCAACTTCTATTTTAAGCAAGGAGTGTTCGGACGCTTTCTTAAGAGTTCGGAGGAAAGCTTTCTCATCGTGTTCTTCAAAAAGGATGATATGGTAGTCTACATAGCGGTTCAAAGGCCATTCGTTAATTATTTCTTTAATTTTCTTTTCTTCTCTACCCGTGATAATGATACTCGTTGGCTTTTCTAGCAATCCTTTAAGGAAAGGATAGCTGGCCAGAGAACAATCCACAACGAGCACATTGAAATCTATAGACTCAAGGAGGGAAATTGCTCTCTCAAGGCTGGAAGAAGAATGAGCAGTGCCAATTTTTCCGCATAACTTGTCTAAGAGTGCTATTTCTTCAGGATTTTTATTTAGAATGAGGATGTTTCCGCTGGTCATAAGTCCTGTTAATAATTTTTTTTATAGAATAACATTTTTTCTTTTATTTTGCTATCCAAACCCTGGATTTATAGAAATTTGTTTTTGATCAATTCTGATCAAGAAGCAATTTCTCTCTTTTCTCTTTTTCTGTGATATCCTTCGTTTATATATCAAATTAAAAAGAGATAGTCAAATACAGAAAAACAGGTGCAACAAATATAAGCATCTAAAACCCAGAAGCTAGAAAAATTGCGAAAAAATGGGGCCAGGCCCCATTTTCTGATGTTATGTCCTCAAGTTGAGAATATCCTCTTTCTTATAAAAACAGGGCCTGTCCCCTAGCGAGGTTAAAAAGATTATAGCGAGTTTATCTTTTCGAGCTGTTTTTCTTCCCCCATAATGATCAAAATATCACTGTCCTTTAAGACAAAATCTGCTTTAGGAACAAAAGTCGTTTTTTCTGGGATAAGCTCTTTGATAGCAATAACTTGAATACCGTACTTGTTTCTCAAATCAAGCTCTTTTAAACTTTTTCCGATAAATTTTTCTGGGGGTGCAATCTCCTGGATACCAAAACCAGAAATAAGAGGGAGGTATTCCAGCACATTGGGGCAGCTCAATTTCAGGGCGGTCTTAATGGCCATATCCTTCTCTGGATAGATAACCTCGGTGGCTCCAACTGAATCTAGAATTTTGGCATGATCTTCTGTCAGAGCTTTGGCCACTATACGTTTAGTCCCAATCTCATTCAGATAAAGAACAGTGAGTATGGAAGCTTCCATCTCTGGCCCTAAACTCACGATCACAACATCCATATCTTGGATCCCCATAGCCTGAAGATTCTCCTTATCAGCGGCGTCCATGCTTATGGCATGAGAGACAAAATTCTTTACTTCTTCAATCTTCTCTTTATCTTCGTCTATCGCTAACACTTCATTCCCTTTCTCGCAAAGAGTTTTAGCAATGTTTGATCCAAAGCTTCCAAGCCCTATCACTGCAAATTTCATATCTGAAGTCTCCTTTCCTGATTCTATCCTATCATAACAGTTTCTTCAACATACTCAAATCTCCCGAAGGACTTCTTCCGGCTGAAAGCATACAACAAGGTTAAGGGCCCAATCCTCCCGATGTACATGGTTAAGATAATCACAATTTTACCGAAGGTGGTCAGTTTTGATGTTATGCCCAGAGAAAGCCCGACCGTGCCGAATGCAGAAAAAACTTCAAAAAGCGCTTCCTTCATGCTTGCCACTGGTTGGGTTAGCAGGATAATAAAGGAAGATAAAAAAATGATGCATATGGCCAAAGTAATGACTGTGAAGGCCTTCATGACTGATTCCAGAGGTAGAGTTCTACGAAAAAGATTAACAGAATCCCTGGCTGTTATTTTAGATTTCAAGAATCCGAGTATCACACCAATGGAACTTGTCTTGACACCTCCACCTGTTGAGCCCGAAGAGGCTCCTATAAACATCAACATAATTAAAAGCAGGACAGCGGAGAAACTTAATGAATTCAAATCCATCGTGTTGAATCCGGCTGTGCGAGGAGTTACGACTTGGAAGATGGAAGAGAAAATCTTTTCTTTCAGGGTGAACATTTTTAACGAGTGATTCCACTCAATAGCCAGAAATAGAACGGACGAAAAAAAAATCAGGAACGAAGTCAAGGAAAGAACTAGCTTGGCATGGAGAGAAATTCTGGTTTTCCGTCCTCTTAAAGCAGCAGAAAAGACTCCCTTCATTTCTTGAAGTACTAAAAATCCTATTCCGCCGAGTATTATCAGAAAAAAGAGGGTGATATTTATCCACGTATCACTCCTGTACGAAAGGAAACTGCGGCTAAAAAGAGAAAAGCCTGCATTACAAAAAGCCGAGATGGAATGAAAAGCTGAATGCGAAAGAGCCTTTTGCCAGGAGAAATCTTTCTGCCACCGAAGAAAAAGAGAGAGAGTTCCTGCAACTTCAAGAGTCAATGCATAGAAAAATATATTCTTGATGAGAGATTTAAAATCTTTAGGTGCCCCATGATGATATCCCTGCTGAATGATGATCCTGTCTTTAATGGAAATTCTTTTTCCAGCAACCAAAAGAATAAGGGTTGAGAAAGTCATAATTCCAAGTCCACCCAATTGAAACAGAATCAGGATAACGGCCTGACCGAAGGGAGTGAAGTATGTGGCTGTATCCCGGACAATAAGACCGGTCACACAAACTCCGGATGTAGCTGTAAAAAGAGCATCAACAAGAGAAATGTGGCCTGATTTTGTACTAAAAGGAAGAAGAAGAAGGAAAGTCCCTACCAATATGGCTATGATAAAACTTATAGCCAGGAATTGAGCTGGCTGAAATCTCCTTTCTGCTTTAATAGATTGCCTCCTTTTTAAGCCATTCTCTTCTTCTTGATTAAGATATCAAATCTATTACTTAATCTAGATTTTGTCAATCGAGATCAACTGGGGTCAGGTCTTGCTTTTTGCCTTTACTCATACAAATGCAATTTATAATAACGCGTTGGATTGGGGCAAATCCCGCTCTTTTTAAAAATGGGAAGGCGAACATGGTAAAATCTCATCCTGAAGACAGGAGATACCTGTATCGTTTTCATGCTTGCAGTGAAATTTTAATGTGTTTGTATGAGATTTTTAAGAAAGGCAAAAAGCAGGACCTGACCCTAATTATGATTTTTGCATATAAAAACGCAACTTATGCAAGTTTTGTAAGTCTGATCCCAGATTGACTTTAGCCCTGTCATATGCTACTTTTTTGTAGAGCCACTGATGAACTTTATAAGACTTATTATTGAGGCCAATATCGTAGTCCAGCTGGTCATCCTCGTCCTTATTTTCTTTTCAGTCTTTTCGTGGGCAGTTATTTTCTTCAAAAGAACGACTTTGAAATCCGCTTTTTCTCAGTCAGAAAAATTTCTGAAAGTGTTTCGAAAAAGCAATAATCTATCTGAGGTGAATAAAGCCTCCAGGAAATACCACGGAAGCCCTCTGGCCTCGCTCTTTCAGTCTGGATATAAAGAGCTGGCCTATCTGAGCCAATCCAATCCAGAACGGCCTCTTACCTTAGATAGGCTCGAAAGCGTGAATCGAGCTCTGGTTAAGGCATCAAACAATGAAATCTCCAAACTTGAAAAAATGATGAGCTTCCTGGCTACAACAGGAAGCGTTACTCCTTTCATTGGCCTGTTCGGGACCGTGTGGGGAATCATGGTTGCCTTCCAGAGGATCGGGATAGTCAGATCTGCAGGTCTTGATATAGTCGCTCCCGGAATTGCCGAAGCGCTCATTGCCACGGCAGCAGGCCTCTTTGCTGCCATTCCTGCGGTTATCGCTTACAATCATTACCTTCATCGAATAAAAGACCTGATAACTGAAATGGAAGATTTTTCTCTCGAATTTTTAAGCATTGCGGAGAAGCTCTATGGCCCTTAAAGTGCACCCGCCCTTCAAAAGACGTATCGGAACTTCTCTGTCAGAGATAAACGTCACGCCTTTTGTGGATGTTATGCTTGTTCTCCTGGTCATTTTTATGGTCACAGCCCCGATGATTCAATCTGGGATTAGCGTCAATCTTCCTCAAGCTGAAACAGAATCAACACCTGCAGAAGAAGGCCTAACCCTTACTATCACCAAGGATAAATACATCCACATTGAAAGTTCTGTCATCAATCAATTTTTGCTGGAGCAAAAATTGAAAGAATATTTCTATGGAAAAGAGAAGAAAATTGTGTTTATCCGCGCGGATGAGAGCCTTCCCTATGGTTTTGTTATGCGCATTCTTGATATTTCTAAAAAAGCGGGTGTGGAGGTAACTGGACTCATAACTAGACCCATAGAGCCAGAGGAAAAAAAGAAAAAATGATAGCACTCAGCAGAAGAAATCCCACGTTCAAAAGGGCTGTCTTCCTTTCTTTCACCGTTCATCTGGCATTTTTCCTGTTTATTCTCCTCACTCCTCATTTACAAAAGCCATCAAGAGGAGAAATGATTCATTACGTTGAGCTTATCTCTTTTCCTGGAGGAGGTGAAGGAGGCGGGGGCTTATCCGGAGAAGGCGGTGGAGGTGAAGAAAAAATTGCAGAAACGACTTTGCCAGAAAGAGATACTTTAAGAGATTTAACCACTCCTCAAAAGCTGCAGCAAGAGAAGGCCCCAAGCCTTACACATCCAGTCGAAAAGCCCGAAAAAGAGACAAGGACAAAAAAAGAAAAAAAAGCTGTTATTCAAAAACAATCAGCTGGAACCAGAGAGCCTGGAGCCGGTTCTGGCAAAGGAAAAGCTACTGGCCCAGGCTCTGGTATAAGGCTCGGCGGCGGTTTAGGCGGCGGCCCGGATACCGGATCAGCGTATTCCTCCCAAATTGGCCTCTCCAACTTTCCTTTCACTTATTATCTTCAAATCATAATAGACAGAGTCTCGAACAACTGGTTCACTTCTCTTGTTGACCCAGGAATCACGGGCAGCTTCCAGTCGACTGTCCATTTTAGAATTTACAAGAACGGCCAAATATCAGAACCAAAAATCGAGGAGTCAAGCGGAATAAGGTCCCTGGATATGTCCGCTCTTCGGGCCGTACAAACATCAGCTCCATTTCCTCCCCTCCCAAGAGCCTACGAGGATGAATATTTGGGAATATATTTGATATTTGAACACTCAAAATGAAAATAAAGTGGACTTTACTGGGGGGAATTCTTATTTTTCTTTCAGTATTAATACTCCATCCTCAGCAGGAAGTGGTTATAAGCATAAAAGAAGGGATGCCAGCCATTCCTCTGGCTCTCCCCGATTTCATTGTTCGTTCTTCCTTGCCTGAAATAATAACTATTGCTCGGGAACTCCATAAAATCATCTCTGACGATTTAAAATACAGCCGGGTTTTTCAACTCTTGCCCAAGAGCTATTACAGCTACATAAGACCCCTGAATCCTGAAGAAATATTTTTTAAGGACTGGGAATCCATCCAGGCCAATATCCTTTTTGTGGGCGAGGTTCCGGAGAGCGAAGGGAAAAAATTTCTGTTCGAAGGCAAAATATATGACGTCAAAGCTGGACGATTCATTTTTGGAAAGCGGTATCAATCAGAAAAAAACCTTCTCCGTCTGGTAGCTCACAAAATGGCTGATGAAATCATGAAAATTTATGGAGAAAGAGAACTTTTCACCTCCAAGATCGTCTTTATCTCTAATAGAGATGGCAACGACGAACTTTATATGATGGACTATGACGGCTACAACCAAACGCGAGTGACCTTTAATAAAAATCAGGACTACATGCCAGCCTGGTCTGCTGATGGGAAAAAGATCGCTTATACCTCTTACCGGAACAACAGGGCAGGCCTGTATATTTTAAATCCGTTTGAAGGAGAAATAACTGAAGTGGTCAGCAAAGGAACAAGCTTCGCTCCAACCTTTTCTCCTGATGGAAAAAAATTAGCTTTCTGCTCTACTTTGGAGGAAGGAAATCCCGAAATTTATGTAGCTACAAGCGAGGGCAAGAAGATAAAAAGATTGACATTCAATAAAGCAATTGACACAGCTCCTTCCTGGTCACCGACAAGCCGGGAAATTGCCTTTACGTCTGACAGGGGAGGGACTCCACAAATTTACATCATGGATGCCGAAGGCTCTAATGTCAGGAGGATAAGCTTTGGGGGAAGCTATCACGATGCACCGGCCTGGTCTCCTGCAGGAGACAGAATTGCCTACATTTCCCGTGTAGACCAAATATTTGATATATATGTCCTGAATCTCAGGACAGAGCAAGTTATCAAGCTCACGGAGAGCAATGCCCGGAACGAGACTCCTTCCTGGTCTCCTGACGGCAGGCATCTTGTTTTCTCCTCAAACCTTACAGGAACAATACAGCTTTACACCATTGATTACGATGGCTCCAACCTTCGCCGCCTCACTTCTAATGGAGAAAACAAACTCCCTGATTGGTCACGATAAGATAATTTGCTAGATTCGTTGCTTGAGTACAAAATATCGCATTCGGGATTTGGTACGTTTTCTTGATTTGCACGGATGAGATTCATGAAATATCATGGTTATGTTGACATAGAACGGGTTTGCAGGTATAAAATTATAAGGTAAAGGTAAAAAATGCTCTTCTGAACAAATCGGGAGAGAAAAAAATACTCAAAGGAGATTAAATGAAAAAACTAATCATTCTTTCTTTGGCTTTCCTCATGGTTTTCGCCGCTCTTTCATCCTGCCGGGGCCGAGCAAAAATAGAAGAAGTGACTCCTCCCCCTCCTCCTGAAGTTGAGGAGCAACCTAAGGTTGAACCAGTCGAAAAAATAGAAGAACCCGTTACGGTGAAAGAGCCGGAACTGACGGAAGAAGAAATTTTCATGAGCAAAACTCTTGAAGAAATCAACCTGGAAGCTCCCTTGCAAATGATTCATTTTGATTACGACAAGTACTTTATTCGGGATGACGCTAAACCTGTCCTTGAAGCAAATGCCGAGTGGCTCAAGAAATACGATGCTGTAGTAATCCTCATTGAAGGCCATTGCGACGAAAGGGGGACCGAGGAGTACAATCTAGCTCTAGGTGAGAAAAGAGCCAAGAGCACCCTTGATTATCTTGCCTCTCTCGGCATTTCTGCGGAAAGAATAAAAACCATTTCTTATGGAAAAAGCCTGCCCTTAGATCCAGGGCATAACGAGATTTCCTGGCAAAAAAACAGAAGAGCTCAGTTTTTAATTATCAGAAAATAGTTATGAGCAAAAGATTAATCGGGGTATTTCTTATCCTGCTTTTAGCCGTCGTTTCTGCCGGAGCTGATAAGAAGAAAAAAGCCTATGAATTGATCTACGAAGATGTTCAGGTCCTCAGACAACAATTCCTTCAACTTAAAGATAAAATAGAAAAGAACAGCGAGGACATAAATTTCATAAAGGAACAATTAGAAGAACTTCTGAATATGGTGAAGCACCTTCAAACAGAGCAGGCAAGTTTTAAAGAAGATCAGAAAAAAATCCCTACCCAGTATCAAATTGTTCTTGAAAAACTAGAAACGATGACCCTGCAGCTTATAAAATTTTCTGAGAGGCTCACGGAAATAAAGATGGCTTCTCTTCCTTCCCCTGAACAGCAAGAGGAAGATATGGAAGGCAAACAAGAACTGCCTTCTCCTCCAGAAAAAGCAAAAGATGATAAAAAAGAAGTGGAACAAACCGGGAAGAAGGCAGAAGAAAAAAAAGAGGAGCAAACCGGAAGAAAACCTGAAGAGCCACCCTCAACTCATCTGTCTCCCAAAGAAGTTTACAACATGGCCTATTCAGATTATCGAAAGGGAAATTTCGAGTTGGCGATTGATGGCTTCAAGATGTACCGAGAACAATTTCCAGAAAGTCCTCTTGCTGACAATTCTTTATACTGGATTGGAGAATGCTACTTCAGTCAGAAAAAATACGCAGAAGCTATCGAGCAATTTAACGAGCTTCTTCTTAACTACCCCCGGGGAGATAAGATTCCCGCAGCTTATTTGAAAAAGGGAATAAGCCTTATGGAGCTTGGAAAAAAGGAAGAGTCTCTTATCGTGTTTAAGCTATTGATAAGCAAATATCCCCTTGAAGAAGAAACAAAAATAGCTCAGCAAAAAATCAGGGAGTTGTTATCGGAAAATGAGAGATATCAACAGCCTTAACAAGGTTACTCTAATCGGGCGCCTCGGCGTAAAACCTGAATTGAGATATCTTCCCCAGACAGAAAGGCCGGTGGCTAAATTTACTCTGGCAACCAACGAGCGTTATTTCAACCCCAGCACAAACGAATCAGACATTCGGACTGAATGGCACCGTATAGTGACCTGGGGGAAATTAGCCGAGTTCTGTGAAAAATACTTGAACCCGGGGAAACAAATCTACCTGGAAGGAAAATTAAGAACTCGGAGTTGGCAAGACAGAGAAGGTAATAAAAGATATGCAACCGAAATTGAAGCCCAGAATATCACCCTCCTTGGCAAGAGAGAAGAACAGATTGAAGATCAAGCTTATGAAGAACCTAAACCCCCGCCTGATCTTCCTGAGGATACAGCCGAAGCACCTGACAAGGAAAAGGAAGAAGAAGACGAAGTTCCCTTTTAATCTATTTAAGGTTAAAAAATTTACTAGTAATTCCTTTGGATAGGTTCGTCCTTCAGTCCGATTTTTAATAATCCAGATTACCTTCAGGAGCATTGATGGCTTCAAACAAGAAAAACAACATTGAAAACTTCAAAAAAGAAATTAAAGAAGACATTCGGCCATGGGGAAAATTCCGCTCTTTCCCCTATAAACAAGCTAGAAGCATCAAAATTATCACTGTAAATCCTGGAGAGTCTCTATCTCTTCAGTATCATCGCCAGCGAAGTGAATTCTGGGTAGTGCTGGATAAAGGTCTTGAGGTAACCGAAGGCGAAAGAGTCTGGCAGCCAGAAGAGGGCGAAGAGATCTTTATCCCCAGGAAAAGCCCTCATCGTATTCGCTGCCTTGGGCCAAAGCAGGCTCGCGTGATGGAGATCTGGATAGGAGACTCTGACGAATCAGATATTGTGCGCCTTGACGATGAATATGGAAGAACGCAGAAAGCGAAATAGAATTAATTAGCCATACTTTAAGCTTTGAATTATTTGGGGAAGAATTTTTCCCGCTTCATCATTAATCACATAATCTGCGATAGCATCCAGGGGAGTTTCCTGTTTATTGATGATGGCTAATGCGGCGCCTCCTTGCTTTGCTACCCTCGGAATATCAGCCGCCGGATGAACAACCAAGGAGCTTCCCACGGCAAGGAGAAAATCGCAGTTTTCAGCTTCCTCAAAAGCCAATCGCAGAACTTGGGGATCCAAAGACTCTCCAAAAAAAACAACAGCAGGCCTCAAATTCCCTTTACATTCAGAGCAAAGAGGAGGGATTTGAGCCTCCAACATGGAGAAGACTTCATCCATGCAATATTCCCGAGAACAGTTCAGGCAATAAATAGTCCTTGTAGTTCCGTGTAATTCTATGACAGAAGAGGAACCGGCTTCTTGATGAAGCCCATCTATATTCTGAGTGATCACGGTTTTTAAGTTTCCCACCGCTTCAAGCTCGGCCAGAGCTAAATGGGCTTTGTTTGGCTTTACTTTCTTTAGCATAGGATACCGGACCTCTCTAAAAAAATTCCAGTAATAAGATGGATCTTGAAGGAAATAAGTTATGTTGGCATATAAATTAGCATCATATTTACTCCAGAGGCCATTTTCTCCTCTGTAAGCTGGTATACCACTTTCAACTGATATCCCTGCGCCAGTAAAAACAACTATGTGCGCAGAGGTTTTAATATCCGAAGCTACACCCTTTATGCTATCCCTCATAATATATTTACTTCTTTTGTAATTTTCCTAGATTCTCGACGACACGAGCTAATGATATCAGCAGCTTTGAAAAGATGCAAAATCTTAAAATGGAAAAAAATTTACAACTGCAAAATTTATTTACACAAATTCACTAATAAAGCTAAGTAAGTGGATAAGGGAATGACTTCTATAGCAGCTATTTTTGGCATGAATTTTGCATTTCAATAAGCACGGAGATAAAAAATGCAAACAGTTTTAGACACGAATATGCAAAAGCAAATAGATGAGGCCCTGAAAAGGGCGAAGTGCAAAAAAGTACTCTATTTTTATGACGAATCTGGGTATAAGAAGTTATTAGGTGTATTCGATAAAAAGAAGGCTTCTCAGATAAAAAAATACTATCGAAGTCGAAATTTAATTAATCGCCTTACAGAATATGAAGTAGTAACAACTGAGCCAGATAGTATTTTTAGGGGATAACGTAGAAAAGGAATAGCCTATTCTGTAGTAAAAAGGGGACAGGTCCTTTCTCAGCGCAGGCTGCTTTTTCTGGAGAAAATGGGGCCAGGCCCCATTTTATGTCCCCTCATTTAAATCACTTGCCCCATCAGGAAAGCCTCGGGATGTTTTGCCAGTATATTTTCAATAATACACTCTTCAATTTCTTGAGCAGTCTTTAATGTCATCGCTTTTTGCATGACTCTTTTCACAGTTTTATGCTCTACTGAACGCAAAGCTTTTTTTATCCTGGGGATAAAGATCGGGTTCATGCTAAATTTCGTCAAGCCGAATCCTAGCAGGACAATAGCAGAAAGAGGGTCTGCAGCCATCTCTCCACAAACAGTGATTTCTTTTCCCTCTCTATGGGCAGTCTCAATGATAAACTTTATCAATCTCAATATCGAAGGGTGCAGAGGCTTATACAGGTATGAGACAAATTCGTTTGAACGATCGACTGCCAGGTAATACTGGATTAAATCATTGGTGCCAATGCTTAAATAATCCACTTCTTTTACCAACAAATCTGTAATGGCCGCTGCAGCAGGCACTTCAATCATTACGCCAAGAGGAATTTTCTCATCGAATTTAATTCGCTTTGCTTTAAGCTCATCCTTGACCTCTCGGAAGAGAAGCTTGACCTCCTCCACCTCCTCAATTTCTGTTATCATAGGAATGAGTATCCTGACATTTTTTTGGAAACTTGCTCTCAGTATGGCCCTAAGCTGGATCTTGAATAGGTCTTTATCCCGGAGGGAAAATCTTATAGCCCTCAAACCAAGGGCTGGGTTTGGTTCCTTCTCTATCTTCAACTGAGGCAGGTTTTTTTCTCCTCCCACATCAACGGTCCTGATATAGACTGGATAAGGATAGGCCTCTTTGGCAATTCGAGAATAAATCGAAAAATGATCTTCCTCACTGGGAAGAGATGTACTTTGAAGATAGATGAATTCAGACCTAAAAAGGCCGATCCCTTCAGCTCCAAGAGAAAGAGCAAGGTTAACTTCTTCAGGAAGCTCGATATTGGCTAATGGAGAAAACTTAACATCATCTAAGGTCAAAGAGCTCAATTTTGCTGTTTTCCTGAGCTCTTTTCTGTAGTCATTATATTTTTGCTTCTTACTTAAAAATTCTTTTCTTATAGCTAGAGGTGGATTGACCAGGACCTCCCCATCCGTACCATCCACAATCAAAGTGTCTCCGTTTTTTACTTTCTGAGAAATATTGTGGAGACCCACCACTGCCGGGACATCTAAAGAACGGGCGAGAATAGCTGTATGAGACGTTTGTCCACCCATATCGAGCGCAACAGCCAAGACATTTCCTTTGCTGAGTTTTAAAGCAGCCTCTGAAGGAAGGAGTTCGTGGGATACCAAGATCTTTTCTCTCCCCTCATCTTCTTTTTTCTGGTCCACAGATTCAAGATTCCTGTAGACTCGCGCCAAGACGTCCGTTATATCTGACTTTCGTTGCTTGAAGTACTCATCGTTAAGAGACTCAAAAAGCTTACCGTATTTATCATGAACTCGTGATAGCGACCATTCTGCTCTGCAATTCTCTTCCTTGATGATTCTCTCAAAATCCGAGTGTAGTGACTTACCTTCAAGGATAAGAAGATGCGCTTCAAAAATAAAGGAATACTCCTCTCCCATTTTCTTTTTTATTTGGTCTTTTATATGAGTTAATTGCTCTTTTGTTCTTTTGATTGCTCTTTTCAGCCTCTTTAGCTCTTGCTCAACCTTATCAGGAGATATGCTTTCCTTTCTTTCAGTAAAAATAACTCTTTCTGTGAGCAAGACTTCACCCAGGGCAATACCTGGCGAAACTCCAATTCCTCTCAGCCTGAAATAATCCATGAAATACTACTCTCTCTCTTGAAATTTATTATTGATAAGAGCCACTAAGGCCTTGAGAGCTGTGGCTTCGTCCTTTCCTGACACTATTAAAGTGATATGAGAGCCTTTGACCGCAGCTAAAGTGAGTATCCCCAATATGCTCTTGCCGTCAATTTCTGCTCCGTCTTTTTCAATTCTCACTGAAGAACCGAAACGGTTTGCTAGATTGACAAATTTAACTGCAGCCCTGGCATGAAGCCCCAGTTTGTTCTTCACCGTGATTTTCTTCTTGAGCATCTCCTCAGCATAACTTAATGCTTGGAACTCAAAAGAGCGCTGGCAAGATGGATGTTCTTTTTCCCCTGTTCTACAACCTTATTTACAACTTCTTTTAGATTATTGCTTCTCTGGAGGGAAACAAACTTAATAAGCATCGGGAGGTTGACGCCTGTAATGATTTCCACTTGGTCATTTTTAAGAAAAGAGAAACTCAGGTTAGAAGCTGTTCCCCCAAACATATCAGTGAAAATAACTACTCCGTTTTTCTGGTCGACGCTCTTCAGTGATTCGTTGATCTTTTTTTTCGATTCCTCAACATCATCATACCACCCGATAGAAATAGCCTCTATGTTCACGGCCTCACCGATGATAATCGTCAGGGCGTTTAAAATCTCCTCTGCTAATTTTCCGTGGGAAACTATGACTCCACCGATCATTTTCTTCTTCCGTTAGTCTGCTTAATACAAATTTCTTGCATTTATTTTTTCAGCTCAAATTATTACCTTATACATTTTACCATTTACTCTTTCCAATCTTAAGTTTTTTTCAACTTTAAGTCGAGAAACAGATCAATGGCTGTATTTATTTACATTTTTTCTCTGGAGAGCAGAATAACGATCAACAGAGTCACTTATCTAAATAGATCACGATGATAAATTCTTACATTATAATTCTTATGCTTAAGGTGATCCTTTAGCTTTTCAGCCAATATTACAGACCTGTGCTTTCCTCCTGTGCAACCTGTAGAAATTGTCAAGTTGCTTTTTCCTTCGTCTATAAATCTGGGTATCAAGAAATCGACGAAGCTGTACAATTTGGAAAGAAACTTTTTTGTTTCCTCTTCTTTGAGGACGAATTCCCTGACCTTAGGGTTCTTTCCTGTCCTGTTTCTCAGCTCGTCAATATAAAAAGGATTGGGTAAAAACCTTGTATCAAAAACCAAATCCGAATCCAGAGGAATACCGTATTTATACCCAAAACTGACAACCATAATCTGCATCTTCCGATCTTTTTTCTTAAAAAACTTTCTCGTAAGATGTTCCTTTATTTGAGAAATATTGGTCGAAGTCGTATCAATAACTTCATCAGCCAGCTCCTTTATTTCAGCCAATCTCTTCCTCTCTAATCGAACGCTCTCCATCACTGATCTCTTTCTTGCCATGGGGTGAGGTCGCCTGCTCTCGCTGAATCTTTTAACCAGGGCCTCGTCTGATGCTTCAAGAAAGATCACGCGAGGGGATATTTTCTTTCTAATAGTCTTTAGAACCTCTGGAAATTCTTTGGAAAATCCAGCTTCCCTGATATCCACGACTAGAGCAACTTTCTCTATTTCGACTTCTTTCCTTGTCCAGAGTTCAACTAAATTGGGAATAAGCTTAGAAGGCAAATTGTCTATACAATAATACCCAAGGTCCTCAAGAAACCGGCTGACTACAGTTTTCCCTGATCCGGATAATCCTGTGATAATAAGGAATCTATCGTCTTTCACTCTTTTTATCCTTCAAGCATCAACGAAGGGAGAGGGCACGATTGAGCTTCTGGACTATGTCCTGGGGTGCATGGTAACCTTTTTCTTTTAAGGTGTGGACCTTACAAGCAACCTCTATTAAGGTTGCTATGTTCCTGCCAGGAGCCACAGGAATATTTATCTTAGGGATTTTCACCCCTAAAATTTCATGATCTCCAGGAGTTTTAAGGCCAAGGCGGTCGTCCTCTTTTTCTCGCTTCCTTTTCTCAAGCTTGATAACTAAATCAATTTTTGATCGCTTCAAGACAGCGTTGGGTCCAAAAGTCTCTTTAATATTTATGATTCCTAAACCCCTTATTTCCATAAAATAGCAAGATATTGGAGGAGCCATCCCTACTAGCCTACCGCTATTTTCTCTTTTAACATTTACTACATCATCACAAACAAAACGATAACCTCGAGAGATGAGTTCTAAAGCGCTTTCGCTCTTTCCGAGGCCGCTATCCCCCACAATAAGGACTCCCAGGCCAGAAATTTGGAGCAACTCTCCAGAAATTGTGACTTGATTGGGCAATAGATGGAAAAAAAAGCTATTCACTCGTTCTTGACATATTTTTTTTGATAGCACAGAGCGAAAAAGCGCTAATCTTCTTTTTTTCGCCTCTTCCTCAATTTCCGGAGAAACGGAAAGATTATCAGCAAGAATGACACAAGGCGGGCTATCTTTGAATCTTTTCCTGATAAAATTCATCCTCTCTTTGGAAGAAAGTTTTTTAAAATTTTGAATTTCTTTTTTTCCCCAGACCTCGACAGATATTCGGCTTTTTTCCCTTACCTTTCTAAAATAATCAATTTTTCTTAATGCTGGTTTCAGCTTCAGCAAATCCTTTGTTCTCTGGTAAAAATCTCTTAGATCGAGATTGCTATCCATTTAATTTCTCTTCTTCTTCTCGGATAACATCCAAGACCGCACCGATATTTTTGGCTTTAAGAATTTTTTTTACCAAAGATTTTGATTTCCGAACAAGGTGAGCAATAGCTGCTAGAATTTGAAGGTTCACACTTGGATTATCTGGCGAAGACACGACCAGAAAAAAAACATGAGATGGTTTTCCATCTAAGGAACGAAAATCCACGCTTTTCTTCGAAATAGCCAGCATAACGATTGGATTTTTTACTCCTTTTATTTTGCAGTGGGGAATGGCAACGCCCTCTCCGATAGCCGTGCTCCCAAGCTTCTCTCTTTGAATGAGCTTTTCGAACAGTTCCTTTTCTTTTGTAATTTTGTCTTTCTTTTTTAAAAATCTGACGACCTCTCTAATGACACTTTCCACATTTTGGGATTCCAGCTCAAGGATAACCATATCCTGCGTCAATAAGTTATGTAGCTTCAATTCTTTCTCTCATTTTTAAAATTCATTCAGGCTCCACCAAGCCATAATTTCCGTCTTTTCTCCGGTATATTACGGCCCATTTCTCTGAGCCTAATTTTCGAAAAACAAAGACATCTTTCTTGTTCAGATCAAACTGAAGAAGCGCTTCCTCAAGAGACATGGGCTTCAGGGAATAGTCCTGACTGCTGATAACTCTCCTTTGCTTTTCGTCCGGTTCGATGGGAAGAGAAAAAGCTTCTCTTTCCCTATTTTTTCTCCTTTTCCTCTCTCTTAATTTTCCCTTCTCCTTTTTTACCCTCTTCTCTATGTTATCAAAAGCCAAACCAAGGGAACTAAACATATCATGCGTCTCTTCCACTGCATTTAAAGTCGCCCCTTTAGTTTTCACCTTTACCTCGACTTTATTTCTGTATTTTTCAACAGAGAGAATAAGGTCAGCATCGATCTTGTTTCCCAAAATTCTCGCAAAAGATTTAAGTCTTTTTTCACAATACCGTCTTATTTCAGGAGTTATGCTTGTATGTCGCGCGGTGAAATTAATATTCATTAAGCTTCCTCCATCTCGAACTTTCTCTTCCTTATGTGTGACGGTTGTATCCGGAGTTGCTTTCTGTATTTGGCTACAGTCCGACGAGCTACTCTTAAGTTTTCCTTGGCTAGTATTTCTCCAATTTCAATATCACTCAACGGATCCCCTTTATCTTCACTATCTATAAGCTTTTTAATCCTTTCCTTGATTCTTAAGGAAGAGATCTCTTCGCCAAAATCTCCAGAGAGGGATTTGTGGAAAAAGTATTTTAGCGAAAAGACACCACGAGGTGTCATGATGTGTTTATTGGCGACTACTCGTCCCACAGTAGACTCATGAACACCAATCTCTTGGGCTAGCTCTATTAAGGTTAAAGGCTTAATGTGTTCGATCCCCTTCTCGATAAATTCTTTTTGCTTCTCTACGATGTATTTCGCCACTTTATAAATCGTTTGATTCCTCTGGTCCAGGCTTCGCAAAAACCAAAATGCTTTTTTCATCTTATCCTTCAAGAACCTGTATGTGTCAGGATTATCTTTTGAAGCTTGAGCCAGAAGCTTTTTATAGTAGCTGCTAATTCTCAGGCGGGGCAAGCTTTCGTTATTCAGCGCAATATTAAGTTTATTATCTTCCTTGGTGACAATAATATCTGGAACAACATAAAACGTCCTCTCCTGGCTGTATTTCCTCCCGGGCGCTGGGTCCAAGCCTTTGATAATTTCCATATGATACTTTATTGCTGAAAGAGGAATTCCAAGCACCTTCGCCAGATGAGAGTAATCGGATTTTTCCAAAAGATGAAGATGATCGTTAATGATGGAGCAAGCTACTTCGTCCTTGATTTGAAGGTAGTCCATTTGAGCCAAAAGCGCTTCTTTGAGAGTTAAGCTCCCCGCACCTACAGGATCAAATCCTTTGATTTTCTCTCTGATATCATTTACCTTCTCCAGCGTAGCCTTGCAAGTTTTAGCTACCTCTTCCACAGAAGTAGTCAGATAGCCATCTTCGTTTATATTTCCGATAATATGCTGGGCAATTTCTTTATCCTTCTTATCAAAAAATGTCAAGTTCGCCTGCCAATTGAGATGATCCCAAAGGGAAGATCTTTTAGAAACGATATTTTCTAAAGAAGGCGCTTCCTTTTTCTCCAAGAAAAAGGAACGAAATCCATCATCAAAATATTCTTGAAAGTAAGATTCAAATTCTGAGTCTTGGTCCTCTTTTTGGGCCTCTCTTACTCCCTCTGACTCTAAGTCTTCTGGTTTCTCCTCTTGCTCCTTTCCTTTTTCTTCTCTATCTCTCTCTCCTTCTTCGGCCCCTTCTCCTGTTGCTTTTTCTATCGTTTCTTCTTCAGACTCGAGTACGGGATTCTCGGAAAGCTCGGTGTCAATGATTTCGATAAGCTCCAAATTAGTTAAGGGGAGAAGCTTAATAGCCTGCTGAAGAGCGGGAGCAAGAATTAATTTTTGAACTTGTTTCTGATCAAGCCGTTGCTTCAGAACCATGATTATTACCGAGTCGACCTTAATCTTTAAGATCAATAAAGATAGAAATCTTCTCCTAAATAACTTTTCTTCACCTCTTCAGAAAAAACTAATTCTTCTGGAGTCCCTTCCATTAAGATTCTTCCTTTATCGATGATATACGCTCTATCCGTAATTTTTAACGCCTCCCTAACACTGTGATCTGTTAAAAGAATCCCTATTCTTCTATTTTTAAGGCCGAGGATGATTTCTTGTAAGTCTTGGATGGCTAAAGGATCGATGCCAGTAAAAGGCTCGTCCAGAAGGATAAATTCAGGAGTTGTGATCAGAGCTCGAGCAATTTCAAGCCTTCTTCTTTCTCCTCCTGATAATGTATAAGCTTTAGCTTTTTGAAGCTTATCAAGTCCAAACTCTTTAAGAATCCCCGCGAGATCGCTGTTTCCCTTTGATTGGACATTCCGCTTCGTCTCCATTATCGACAACAGATTGTCCTCGACACTCAGCCTCCTGAAAGCAGACGCTTCCTGCGGGAGAAGACATAGTCCTTTTCTTGCCTTGGCATACATAGGCAGCTCTGTAATGTCTTCTCCGTCCAGGTAAATTCGCCCCGAATCTTTAGGAATAAGACCGAGTATTAGAGAAAAGGTTGTCGTTTTTCCTGCTCCATTAGGCCCCAAAAGCCCAACAATTTCTCCTTTTTTGACACTAAGAGAAACATTATCGACGACTTTTTTCTTTTGATAGCTTTTTTCCAGTTTTACTGCTTCTAGAGAGTTTTTCATTTCTCACGTTTTATTACTGTTGCCGACCTTTCTCTGGCTTTATTTTCAACAAGGATTCTATCATCGGCCAGGTAAAAAGTCAATTTGTCTCCCCTTGTGACACCCCTATCTTTATCTATCAGCACTGGGTTTCCCAATAGGACAACAGACTCCTTATCCGGATCGTATATCGCTTCCTCTCCCCTTCCTTCTCCAAGATTTTGAACAATGATCACTTTCTCACGGGCGATTATCCTCTCCATGTCTCCTTCTTGTTCGCTGAGATAAACAGAAACGGATTGGGCTCGAAGGTCAATGTCCTTAACCTTTAAAGAACTTCTTTTTTCGTAGAAAATAAGATTCTGCTCAGGATGGTAAGTCATTTTATCGGAAGAAACTTCCACTCTTTCCTCATTTTCTTCATCCTTTGGCTTATGAGGAAAAATGGATTTTACCTCTCCTGT
The DNA here is from genome assembly GCA_011773465.1 of Candidatus Aminicenantota bacterium. Classification (GTDB taxonomy): domain Bacteria; phylum Acidobacteriota; class Aminicenantia; order Aminicenantales; family Aminicenantaceae; genus SOIV01. Next base: position 60,202 of record WVXO01000050.1, read on the forward strand.
GGAAAGAATTTTTCCCGTCTCTTCATAAAGCATGATTTCTTCGGCAAGCAATATTCTCTTTTCCTGCCATGCTTTTACATCGCC
>WVXO01000055.1 GCA_011773465.1 Candidatus Aminicenantota bacterium
AGCCTAAAAAAGCAAGCAAATATGGGAACGTTACCCAAAGTACAAGGCTTACAAAATGAGGAGTTAAAATGAGCAAGCATCCCCCTTTCAACTTTCAATTTAGGGTGAGTCGTTAGAAAAAATCCCCCTTTTTTTGAATTCTCCCACTAAATATAGAGAACCTGCAGCAAGCACACAGCCTTGGGAGCCAGCACTTCGAAGCGCCTTATCTATTGCCTTATTTATGTTTGGCTCTAAGACAATTCGATCCTGGAAGTGTTGAGCCTGCTTCTTTATCTCTTCTGGCAAGGCAGCCCTGAAGTAAGGGAATCGAGTCAGGATGATTTTTTTAGCCAGGGGGAACAGGATATCAGCTATGGTGGCGATTTCTTTATCGCGCATAATGGCAAAGACAAGGATGAGAGGAGATGACGGAAAATCCTCGAAATATTTTTTTAAAGCCCGAACGCCCTCTTCGTTGTGGGCCCCGTCCAGAATGACCAGCGGATTACGGGAGACGACTTCCAGGCGGCCTTCCCATTTTGTTTTCTCTACGCCGCTCACAATCTTTTTCTTCTCCAGTCTCTTCCAGGCTTTAGATAGCTGCTCTGAGGCAACGATGGCCACAGCCGCGTTTTTTCCTTGGTGCTTTCCTTGAAGGGAGGGCGTGAATGAGTAATTCTCCCTGCCTGTCTTGTAGACAAAAGAATAGCCTCTTTCAGTCTTCTGCGTGATAAAACTTCTCTTCCCGGAGAAAACTGCATTAAAGGGAGCTTGAAGCTCTTCAGCTCTCTTTTTAATGGTTTCACGGGCTTCGGCTTCCTCCACTCCGCAAACAACAGGGATACCGCGTTTCACGATTCCCGCTTTCTCAAAAGCTATCTGGCTCAGAGTTTCTCCCAAAAATTTCTTATGCTCCCCAGAAATAGTGGTGATAACTGAAACAGAAGGCTCCACCACATTAGTAGCATCAAACCTACCCCCCATGCCCACTTCCAAAATAGCCATATCAACCTTTTGCTCTTCAAAATAAAGGAAAGCCAAACAAGTGAGCAGCTCAAAATAGGTGGGCGGCGAAAGTAGTTTTTTCGAAGCGATTAACTGCTCAATTCTCTTCCTGAGGATTGTTAGCCATTTGCAGAAGCTTTGCGTCGGGATGAGCTTATTTCCGATTTGAATCCTCTCTTCGACTCTAACCAAATGGGGGGAAGTAAAGAGACCAACTCGAAAGTTATGGAGGATTAAAATTTGGGTGAGCATGGCACAGACAGAACCCTTGCCGTTTGTTCCCGCCACTAAAACAGAAGCGTATTTCTGGTGGGGATTGTTGAAGGAAGAAAGAACCGTACTTACATTATCCAGACCGAACTTAATGCCTAAATTTTGGATTCTTTCAAGATACAGCAGGCACTGCTCGTAGTTCATTCAGAGCTGTTTAGGAAAAGGTGCAGAGCTCTGATGATATAAGAGCGCATATTTTTCCTGCTCACTACATCATCAAGCATTCCATGCTCGAGTAGAAACTCTGATCGCTGGAATCCTTTGGGCAGCTTTTCCTTTATGGTCTGTTCAATAACTCGGGGACCTGCAAATCCAATAAGTGCGTTCGGCTCTGCTATATTGATATCACCCAGCATGGCAAAGCTAGCTGTCACCCCGCCAGTAGTAGGATCAGCCAGGACAGAAATGAACGGAATACCAGCCTCGTTCAGATTGGCTATCGCAGAGCTTGTCTTCATAAGCTGCATCAGAGAGAGAACACCTTCCTGCATTCTTGCTCCCCCAGAACAAGACACAGTGATGAAGGGCGCACGCTCCTTAAGGGCTAACTCAGCGGCACGGGTTATTTTTTCTCCCACCACTGAGCCCATACTGCCTCCCATAAAGGCAAAGTCCATAGCTGAGATAATAACTCTAATTCCTCCCATTTTTCCTTCAGCGTTCAGTACCGCATCATGAAGCGACGTGCGCTTTTTATGTTCCTTCAGCCTATCAGAATATTTAATGCTATCTTCAAACTGGAGAGGATCTTGAGGGAAAATATTCTGGTCTATGAGATTATATTGGCCATCATCGAAGAGCATTGCCAAGCGTTCGGTTGCAGATAGCCTGAAGTGGAAGCCACAGGCAGGGCATACTGATAGATTATCCAAGATGTCCTGTTTATACAAAATACGACGGCAGTTGTTGCATCTAGTCCACAGATTAGACATGGATCCTCACCGAAAATCCATCAGCTCTTTCTGGAGAATCATTTTTTCCCAAAAGCCTATTTTTTCTTAAGCATCTCGGCAAGAGTCTCGATCACGGAATCTGGACTTGGAAGCTCTGGAATATCTGAGGTGTCTTCCTCTACTTCGTCCCTCTCCCCGATTAAACTCAACACGCGATTCATTAATTTGTCCTGATCATACGGTTTTTCAAAATAATCAGAAACACCAAATGTCCGTAATGCCTCATTCCTGTACTGATGACCCTTGTAGACTGCTGTAACAATAATAACAGGAACTCTTCCCCTAGTATCATGGGTGATCTTCTGAGCTAGGTCAAACCCGTGCATTCTGGGGAGCATGGCTTCAAGGAGGACTAAATCTGGCTCATCAGCTTGAAATTTCTCATAGGCTTCAACACCGTCGGCGGCTGTTACGACTCCGATTTTACGGTCCTCAAAAAGCTTAGATAAAGACTCTATGCTTTTTGCATCATAGTCGACGATAAGAATTTTTTTTCCTGCCATGTTATGTCTTGAAAAATAAAAATTTTAAAATAAACAACTTAGATTGTCAATGAATGGAGGGATAGCTGCGGGAGAAAATGGGGCCANNATGGCAAACGGCTATCGCGGATTTTGAAATGCCACGAACCATAAAAAAAAGAGGAGAACAAGGCTATTCTCCTCCCTGATACGAAGGTGAAGTCTAATTATTACTTTTTCTTCAAATAGATATTACCGCTAAAGGTAGATAGCTTCACTAAAGCTCCTCCTTCGTTGACAACTCCAGAAATCCTTTTCTTGCTGATTTTACCTGATATTTTAATTTCAAAATCAGTCTCGATCCTTCCGCTGAAAGTATTTGCCTCAAGGTCAAAACCCGAATCCCCAGGCAGGATCATCTCAATTTTTCCGGTATGAATATTAATAGTGTATCTCCCCTCTCGTTTAATTTTTCCATCATATAGAAATGAACCAGTTACTATTTCACCATCCACAAAACTGGCCTCAGAAACTTCGCTCAGCTCTACCCTGCCTGTGACCACATGGAATTTTATTGAGCCTTTGATCTGGCTTGCAGTTATCCTCCCGGTTACCGTCTTCAAGAAGGCATCGCCTGTAATATTCTGAACTTCAATCTTTCCAGTCACAGTTTCACAATCCACTCCTTTATCCGCTTTTCTTACCACAATAGCTCCGGTCACTACCTCCACCTTAACAGCCCCGCCGTTCTTTTCGAGGGTGGCATTGCCGGTCACAACTTCAACCTTAGCGGCGCCGCCAATCTCTTCGAGGTCGACATTACCTGTCACTGAATCTATTTTTGCAGATGCTTTTGCTGGTATCACTAAGCTGTAATTGACAGAGACATTCAAAGATTTTCTTCTCCAGATTTCTCTTCCTTCAGGGTATTCAGTCTTAATCTGAAGTGTGTTCCCTTCTTTCTTAACCACAATCTTGACTGAATTCGCATTTTCCTTAGCCTCAGAAAGGGTAGAGGCTTTAGAGATCTTAAGGGCATTAATCTTAACCTCATCCCTATCCCAGCTCTTAACATCAATGCTTCCGGTTATGTTCGCTAATGTAACCTTCCCATCCTTTGCCAAACTGACAGTTCTCTCGAATTTCTCTTCGTATCTCTCGTCGGCTGTTGCCTCGGCGGTATAAAATCCCATAAGGAAAAATAAACCGACTAGAATGGCTATCCACTTTGTTGTTTTGTATGATCTCACAATATACCTCCTATTTTATGGCTTATATTATTGTCTTGAATTCCCTTCTCTGGGAAGACGCTTGCTTTGTTTCCATCATTTCATTAAGAAAATTCATTTTTTCCCTGTAAGCGGCCAGCAAATAATTCCTGGCATCTATATTCTCAGGATTCTGGAGAACCATTTCCCGGCAGGCCTTTATAGAAGAATCGATAACTTCAAGGTTGCTCTTAAAAACCTGAGCGATCTGAGGATCCATCTGCCCCTCTTGTGCAGAAATCGCCTCCCCCAGGGCCTTTATGGCCTTTTGATAATGGCGCTCAGCCTCATCCAATTTGGCAAGCGTGTATTTCTGCAGATCCCCTCTTCCCAAAGAATCCTTTCCCATCCAATACTTCAATCCTAGTATCACTGCACCAGCAATAAAAGCCAAAATCACTACCGAACCTAATGCATACTTAAGCTTTGGCGGCGAAAAAATAGGGCTAAACCAGGCTCTTTTACGCGGCTCGAAAGCCAGGACTCTCTGCTCCTCTGGTTTCAATCTTGCCTTTATTTTAAGCCATGTTTGGTCTGAGGGTGCGAGCTCTTCTAAGTTCCTGGCATCCTTGACAATCGTCTTAAAGTCCTCTAAAAGATGCTTACAATCCGGGCAGACATCGAGATGCTGCTCAACGGAGGCACTTTTCCGGGCCTGAAGACTCCCGTCGATATATTCGCTTATTAATTTTCTCGCTTTAGAGCATCTCATTTTCTTCCCTCCTTAAACGTGCTTTTATTTTCAAGGTGCTCGCGGATCTTCATCCTTGCTTTGAATAGCTGCGACTTGGATGTCCCCATCGAGCATCCCAACATCCGGGATATCTCCTTGTGCTTAAAGCCTTGAACATCATGAAGGAGAAAAATGCTTTTCATTTTGCCTGGCAGGTTCTGGATGGCATCATCCAGCGACTTCTTCACTATCTCATCACCAGATTTATAAGTTTTGTCCTCAATTTTTCCTTCCACTTCATTCAGAGGCATTGTTCTCTGAAGTTGGCTTTTTTTTCTCCTCAAATAGCTGTAACAGGTATTAACTGCTATGCGATAAATCCAGCCGATAAAAGTCTCCTCGTTCCGGATGTCATGGAGGTGAGAAAAAATTTTGAGAAAAATATCCTGCAACAAATCTTCAGCAATTTCGCTATTATAGGTGTAACGATAAACCAGGTTGAATAAGGGGGGGCTAAAATGCTTGTAAATAGCCTCCAGAGCTTGGATGTCTCCCTCACGGCCACGCCTAATCACGTCCTTAAGAAAAAAAGAGTCTGAGAGACTTATTCCGTTAGCCAGATCTCTTTCTTCCTCAGTCATGATTCGACTCTCTGCATTGAGTTCCATTTTAGCAGAATGAGCGACACTTATTCTACACTGCGCTTCATGGACTATGGTTGGTGCTGGAAAAAACATCTATACTTTTCTCCTCACTTTATTATGATGAAACAGAGCTCCAGAAGGTTGCCTGTCTTTCAAAAAAAATGGCATAAGAAAGTTTTTTTTGAATACGAATATGTTATGATGTTTCGGGAGGATGTCATTATTTGTAACAGAAGGAAAAATATATGATCCACGATCAGCGCTTGAAAAAAATGAAAGCGTTTCTTCAACTTGGCTTTGTTCTAACCTTTATCCTGTCGCAAATTTTGCAATTCAGCTGCAAAACAAAAACTGCTCAACCTGGAATGCTCGAAGTTTCGGGCCTGATTGAAGCCATAGAAACAGAATTAAGATCCCAAGTCCAGGGGGAAGTCAAAGAGATACTAGTACGAGAGGGTCAGCAGGTCAAGAAAGGAGATTTACTCTGTCTTCTGGATGAAGAGAAACTTACAATCCAATTAAATCAGGTTCGAGCAACCCTCGAAGGATCCCGCTCAAAGTTAAAGCTTTTTCAAAAAGGAACAAAAAGGGAACTCATAGCTGTAGCCAAAAATCAACTTGAAGCGGCAGAAAAAGAATTGGAATTAGCTCAAAAAAACAAGGAGCGCATGGACATACTATTCAATGAAGGAGCTGTCTCCAGCGCGCAAAAAGAACAGGCTGATTTGAAACTCAAAGCAGCCCAGGAACACTATGAGAGCACAGAACAAAATTATCAGCTTGCTTTGCGAGGAAAAGAGAAAGAAGAAATTGAAATGGTCAGGGCAGAGATCAGGAGTCTTCAGGCACAAGAAGAATTTCTGCTGAGACAGATTCAAGATACAAGAATAGCCTCTCCAATAACTGGATTCCTCGAAACAAGACATATCGAAGTTGGTGAGCTGGCTCTTCCAGGAACACTTCTTTTCAGCTTGATTGATTTAAGCCGAACCTATGTTAAAGCTTATGTCCCTGAAAAATACATCGGAAAAATAATACTAGGAAACAAAGTCGAAGTCCTCTGCGACTCTTTTCCAGATAAAGTTTTTCGAGGAAAAGTCGATTTCGTCTCTGATCAAGCTGAGTTTGCTCCTAAAAACATCCAAACTAAAGAGGAAAGGCTGAAACTTGTGTTCATGATAAAATCCTATCTCGAAAATCCAAAGAGAGAGCTTAAGCCAGGAATGCCGGTGGATGTCAAAATTTCCGTTGGTCAGTAGCTCCGAAACTCAGAGTATCATTGTTGGGGTAGAAAAAAGCAAAATGCAAAAGGAAAAATGAGATTGATTTCCTTACGAGATTGCCTGGCCTCTTCCGAATAAAGCAAAGACTATTCTAAGCTTGTTGCATGGACGAAAGCACCGCATTTGTCAATAAATAAAATGATTGCTGTCAAAATCAAAAACCTAACGAAAAAGTTTAACCAGCTAGCCGCCATCGATAATATAAACCTTAAGATAGAAAAAGGGGAAATTATCGGAATTATCGGGCCTGATGGTGCCGGAAAAACGACTTTTCTTCGCCTGCTCGCCGGCCTGCTCAAACCCTCCTCAGGCTCTATCATTTTTGAAAGAATCGATGTTGCCAAAAATCCGCAGAAGATTAAAGAATTTATTGGCTATATGCCTCAACATTTCAGTCTTTATGGAGACTTAAATGTCTCAGAAAACCTCAAATTCTTTGCCGACCTCTATGGAGTTCCTTCGGATAAGTTCAAAGAAAGGAAAAAAGAGTTACTCCGTTTTAGCGGCCTCTCTCCTTTTGAAGATCGATTGGCCAGGAATCTCTCAGGAGGCATGCAGAAAAAATTAGTCCTTGCCTGCAACCTCTTTCATACTCCAAAAATTCTCCTCCTTGACGAACCAACAACAGGAGTTGATCCGGTATCAAGAAAAGATCTCTGGGATCTTCTTTTTCAATTAAACGGCCAAGGGGCGACTCTTCTCATCACAACACCTTACATGGATGAAGCCCAAAGATGTCATAAGGTCAGCTTCATTTATGAGGGACGAATGTTGAGCTACAAGTCACCTCAAAGCCTGATAGAGGAGAGGAAAGAGGAAACAATAGAGCTTATAGCAGAGCATAAGCAAGTAAGAGAGCGTTTAGGAAAGCTGCCTGGTTTAAAAAGCATCTATCCCCTTGGAGAAACTCTTCATTTAATCTTTGAATCAGGGAAAGGTGGAAAAGAGATAACAAAAGAATTCTTAAAAAAACAAGGAATTCAAATCCGTAGCTTAAAAAGAATCGCTCCTTCTTTTGAGGATGCGTTTCTCGCCCTCATCGAGGAGCAAGTTACAGCACGTACGTAAAAGGACTTCTCTTAAAAATTTATTTGAATGATAAAAAATGGGTGCTTAACAAATCAAACACCTACACAAGATGAATCGAGGTCCCTAATTAAGATGATTTAAGCTCCTACATAGGATATATCAAATGCCTTGCAGAAAAAATAAGGTGGGCTTGATAAATCAAGCCCCTACACATAATTTAAGCCCCTACAGATAACTCATGCCCTACAGATAACTCATGCCCCTACAGATAATTCATGCTCCTACACATAATTCATGTCCTTGCAGATAAATCAAGCCCTAACAGAATACAAAAAATGTATGGAATTGATGTCAATAACTTAACGAAAAAGTTCGGCCGGTTCACTGCAGTCAACCAGATCTCCTTCAGCGTAAAAAAGGGTGAAATTTTTGGCTTCTTGGGACCAAACGGTGCTGGGAAATCAACCACAATCCGGATGCTGTGCGGAATCCTCAGGCCTACATCAGGAAAAGGCACTGTGGGAGGATTCAGTATTGATACCCAACCTGAAGAAATAAAAAAGATCATCGGTTATATGTCACAGCGTTTTACACTTTACGGGGACCTCACCGTTGAAGAAAATATAGATTTCTACGGTGGAATACATGGACTCTCTCCTTCCGCGAAAGAAGAAAGGAAAAAATGGGCAATAAAAATGGCAGGCCTGATAGGGAGGGAAAATTCCCTGACAAGGGAACTCGCAGGCGGCTGGAAACAGCGGCTATCCCTCGGCTGTGCGATTCTTCATAAACCAGAGATACTGTTCCTGGACGAGCCGACGGCAAGTGTCGATCCTGTATCCCGCAAAGATTTCTGGGATTTGATTTACATATTAGCAGAAGAAGGGACAACGGTTTTTGTGACATCTCATTATATGGATGAAGTCGAGCGCTGCCACCGACTCGCTATCCTCCATTCAGGGAAAATCATAGCTGATGGCTCGCCAAAGGAATTAAAGAAGAAATTCACCGGAGCCGAAGAGTCCACCCTAGAAGATGTATTCCTTGCAGCCATCAAAAGAGAAAAAAATGAGGAATAGAATCCTTCCTCTGACGAGGAAAGAAGCTCTCCACGTCCTTAGAGATCCGAGAAGCCTGTATCTGGCTATAGTATTGCCGATAGTCTTACTTATCCTTTTTGGCTACGCCATAACTTTTGATGTCAGACATGTTCCGGTGGGGATAGTTGATCAAGATAGTTCCTTCTTCAGTCGAGATTTCATCTCCCGGGTGAAGGGAAGTGAATATCTTGACCTAGTCTATCTTTCAAATTCTTCTGCTGGCTTAGAAAGCCTCTTAGACAGCGGAAAAGTCAAAATCATATTGATCATTCCGAATCGTTTTTCTCGCGACCTGTCCCAAGGGAAAGACACTCCCCTCCAGCTTTTAATTGATGGAAGCGACAACAACACAGCCCAAATCGCTCTAGGCTATATTTCGAGAATTGTCCAGATTTTTTCAGTAAACATCATTCTCGAAAAATTGAACAAACAGGGAGTTTTTCTCCAAACAGACATTCCACCAATAGATGTAAAGCCAAGAATCTGGTATAACCCAGACCTCCGGAGCACAAATTTTATCGTGCCGGGCTTGATTGCTGTTGTGATGATGATTCTGGCGGCAATGTCGACTTCCTTGACCATTGCCAGAGAATGGGAAATCGGGACCATGGAGCAGCTCATTGTCACTCCTGCTAAACCTCATGAAATTATCATCGGCAAGCTCATGCCTTACTTCTTTTTAGGGATAATCCAAATCTCGCTAGTCATCCTCGTAGGAACACTCTTGTTTAATGTGCCCCTTAAAGGAAATATATTTTTTCTTTTTTGCGTTTCAGGTGTATTTCTTATCAGCGGGTTGGGGATAGGTCTTTTCATCTCAACCATAACCCGCTCACAGCAGTTAGCCTTTATGTTTTCCATCCTTCTTACTCTCCTTCCTTCCTTTCTCCTTTCCGGTTTTATTTTTCCTATCTCAAGCATGCCCCGAATCATTCAATTTTTTACCTATCTTGTTCCGGCAAAATACTTTCTCATCGTTCTCAGAGGAATTTTTCTCAAGGGAACCGGCTTGGGAACTCTTTGGCCTCAGGTTGTCTCTCTTTTTATCTTTGCTTCACTCATCCTTCTTGCCTGCGCTAGAAGGCTTAGATTAAGTCTGGAGTAAAAATGTTCAGTACTGTTCGCCACATTATTCGAAAAGAATTTATCCAGACTTTCCGTGATCGAAGGATGCTCTTTCCTATCTTTGTTGCACCTGTTGTCCAGCTTATCCTCTTCGGGTATGCTGTCACAACAGATATAAAGCACGCTTCTATGGCTGTTCTGGATTATGACCGGACTCACGAAAGCAGGCACCTCCTCTCTTCTTTCAGCCAATCCGAGAGCTTTAATCTAGACTTTTATTTAAAATCTCCCCGGGAAATTAATAGGCTGCTCGAGAAAGAAAAGATTAAAGCCGCCCTCGTAATCCCTCGAAACTTTGAGAGGAATTTAAAAAAAGGAGCTCAAGCATCTCTGCAGGTTATCTTGGACGGGACAGATGCCAATTCAGCAACAATCATCATGAGCTATATCTCTCAGCTCATAGCCAAACATTCAGAAAATATATTAACTGAAATAAAAGGCAGAAGAGGTGTGGGAGTTGTCGTTTCTCAACCGAGGGTCTGGTATAATCCGAATTTAAAAAGCTCTATTTATATGGTTCCCGGAGTTATTTGTCTCATCCTTCTCATCACAACTCTCCTCCTAACCTCAATGGCCCTGACCAAAGAAAGAGAGATGGGTACTTTAGAGCAATTAATTGTTTCTCCTATAAAACCCTGGGAGCTAATCATCGGCAAAACAATTCCTTTTGTCCTCATAGGTCTTTGTGATATCGTCTTAATCATCTCAGCCGGAAAATTAATCTTCAATGTCCCGGTAAGAGGAAATCTCCTCTTCCTTTTTGGAGTCGCCCTGCTTTTTGTCCTCACCACCTTGAGCCTAGGTCTTTTTATCTCAACTATCTCCCGAACCCAGCAACAGGCAATGATGACCGCTTTTTTCTTCGTCGTGCCGGCCATGCTTCTTTCAGGTATTTTTTCACCGATTGAAAACATGCCCAGAATCATTCAGCAAATCACATTTCTAAATCCTCTGAGATACTTCAGCACTGCCGTAAGAGGAATCCTTTTAAAAGGAAATGATATCTCCATCCTCTGGCCCCAGGTACTTGCCCTCTTTATCTTTGGAATAACAGCTTCTGTTTTCAGTTCTCTTCGATTCAAAAAATATCTAGAGTGAAAGCGCAAATCAGATAGGACCCCAGCGCATCAAAACGGGCGGAATGAGGGACAGAAAGCCAAAAATCACCCAGATGATGAGAAGTGGAATAAGCCATTTCGCCCATTTTTCCCATCTCAGTCTGGCTAGTCCCAATACCCCCATGGTCACACCAGAAGTAGGGAGAACTGGGTTTATGTATTCAGCCAACTGAAAAGCAAAGACCGTTGTCTGCCGTGTAATGCCCACCAAATCTCCGAGGGGAGCCATGATCGGCATAGTCAGAGCAGCCTGAGCTGTTCCTGAGTGAACAAAGAAATTGATAATGCACTGGCAGACAAACATCATCTGGGAAGAAATAATTGGATGGAAACTCGATATGCTCTTGGCCATATAATAAAGTGTTGTATCAAGGATCTTCCCATCCATAGCAACAACAAGAATGGCTCGGGCGCAGCCTATGATCAAGGCAGCATTGATCATATCCTTTGCTCCGCTGACAAAGGACTTGGCTAATTCCTCAGAGCTCAGCCTCCCAAGAATTCCAGAAAGAATCCCTAAAGCAAGGAAAAGACCGGCTATCTCATTGATATACCATTTATACCGGAGAATTCCAAACACCAAAAGAGCTATGCCTAAAAGGAAGAGAAACAGAACCCGCTTATGGCGCTTGAGAAGTACGACTTTCTCCTGATGAGCCATATCAAGTTCAAGGCTTTTTCTTCGCTCTAAATCTTCTTTATATGTTGGGCTGATTTTTGGATCTTTTAATATCCTGGAAGCATAACGCATAACGATTATTATTGCGATTGCTGTTCCTACAACCCAGATGACAATTCGATATCCCATTCCTGAATAAAGAGGTAATCCTGCAATTCCTTGAGCAATACCCACTGTAAAAGGATTAAAGAAAGCTCCCGCAAAACCAGCAGCCGCCCCTACAAATGGTATAGAAACTCCCACAATCGTGTCATAGCCAAGAGAGAGGGCTAAGGGAACAAAGATGAGCACAAAAGGCATAGTCTCCTCGCACATACCGAAAATAGATCCTCCTAAAGAAAAAATAATCATCGTTACAGGAATAAGCAGTGCTCGCAAGGCTTTGCTCTCGCCAAATTTTAAAGCGAGATTATGGATAAAGGCAGTCACAGCACCCGTTTTTTGGATGACAGCAAAGGCCCCACCTACGACAAAGACAAAAACAATTATGGATGATGCCTCGATAAATCCTTTAATGGGAGAAATAAAAAGTGCTCCAACCCCTTGCGGCTGACGCTCGCTAAACTTAAAAGAACCTGCAAGAGGAATAGTCCGCCCATCTTTTTCTGCTCTTTCATACTCCCCTCCTGGTATGACCCAGGTAGCGATAACAGTCAAAACCACCATAATATAAATGAGGACAAGAGTATGGGGCAGTTTTACTTTCTTTAAATTCATTATCTGATTACCTCTTTAGTCTTTAAACTAAATCTATCTCCGGAGCTCAAGATATGCATAATCATGTTATACCCGCTTAGCAATCGA
>WVXO01000040.1 GCA_011773465.1 Candidatus Aminicenantota bacterium
AAAACCATGCGGGAAGTCGCTTCATTCGGCACTGTCGGATAAGCCTTTAGGTTTGTTTCGAAGTTTTAATTTCGAAAAACCTGGCTTGAACGAAGCCGTTTCGCGGTATGGCGGTGACGTTATAACGCTTTGGACTATGTGCTATTGGTTATGGGGAAAGTATTTCCTCATGCTTCCACAATGAACTTCCGCAACTCTGATATTTAAGAAAAAAGTTGAAGATTTATGCTCTATCACCATTAAAGGGATTAAATTTTCGGGAAGATTTATTGAAAAAACAAAAAAAAGAGGGAAAAAATTCAAATTTAAATAGAGAGCGACTAAAGAAATATCAAAAGCCACAACTAAAATATAAATCTCTGAAAATAGAGGAACCGATCTCATGAGGCCTCTCTTTGGGCTCTGTGCTCTATATCTATATCTATATCTATATCATTATTTCCCAGGCACAAATCCCGCACACTCCATGCAGGAGCCGGAGGTCCACGCATGCCATTATCATTATTATTATCATTATCAATGCAGCATAAGCTCTCTTCATAATGCATATGCCCCACTTTGCAAAAAGGGCAAAGAGTGATATCTATTCCCTTACGCTCGAAAATGATTTCCCACCACTTTTTGTTTTGGAAATTTGATTGAGATTGATTTGTTGTTGATGGTGATATTGACGGTGACGGTGACGAGACGTTCCCTGTTATTCCAACACCTAAAAGTGCTTGACAACGTTGAATCGTTTCTTTCCGGTTTCGATTCCCATATAGGCCATAATATCTTATTTTTACAAACCTTGGGGGCAAAATGTGAAGCAAAAAGCGACGGATAAATTCTACCGCTTCTAAAGACATGATTTTGATTTTGTTACCGTCTCCATAATCTTTCCATTTGAAAACTACCCGGCCATCTTCTACTTTGATAATCCGACGGTTTGAAATGGCAACACGGTGAGTATATCTCCCGAAATATTCAATGACTTTTGAGGAATCTCTCATCGGCGGTTTGCAATACACCACCCACTTCTTGTAATTGAGGCTTTGGATTAATTCCTGGAAATTGTTATCCGGGGTCGGTTGAGCATCCGCATCCGCATCCCAATCGGCGCCGTCTAATTTTAATTTTCCATTGAGATGGCTATCTTGTAAATCCGACAGGAATATCCCTTTAAACAATTTAGACATTACTTTTACCGGGAACAAAAAATTTCTTCTTGCCCAATTCCATTGATCACATTGATCGTTATCACCTTCACCTTTCTTTGATGTTGATATTCCGCCTCCTGTAACTAAAAAGTGAAGATGAGGGTGAAACATTAGATTTTGGCCCCAGGTATGAAGTATTCCGATAATGCCGATTTTAGCGCCGAGAAATTTCTCATCCCTGGACAATTGAATTAGAGTTTGTGAAGCCGATTTAAATAAAATATTATAGACCACTTGTTGATTGTGTGGATTGTTGATTATCAAGGTATTTAATTCATCCGGGATGGTGAATACCACATGGAAATGATCAATGGGGAGTATCTCACCGCTTCGCTCTAATATCCATTTTTCGGCAGGAAGCGATTGACATTTGGGGCAATGACGGTTGCGACACGAATTATACGATATTCTTATCGCGCCACAGGTATCGCAGACCTCTTTATGCCCACCAAGTTCAGATGTACGACATTGTTGTATGTCTCTAAGTGCTTTTAGTTGATTAGGCCAAATGGGCCAGTTCAAAGAACTGCTGGTTTTCTTATAGAGGTCTCCATATTTGCGGAAAATATCATTGACTTCAAATTCAAACTTCAACTTACGGCCTTTCAATCACGTGATCGTGTGATCGTGTGATCGTGTGATCATGTGTCGATAGGGCTGATAATTTTGCCTATATGATGCTTACAAACATGAGTATAAACGACAGTGGTTTCGATTGAACTATGGCCCAATAACTTTTGGATGTACCTTAAATTCACTCCTGATTCCATCAAGTGAGTGGCGAAGCTGTGACGTAAGCTGTGAACATTAATGTGTAACATCCTTTTTTATGCCACTTTTTTCACATGCTTTTTTAAATATCAGTTCTACTGATCTCTCACTGATGTGCTTTGAAGAGGGTTCACCCGGGAATAGCCAATCTTCAGGTCGATAGCTCCTGTAGTACTGCCTTAAAAGCATTAATGCCCGATTGGCCAGGATGGTATAGCGGTCCTTATTTCCTTTTCCCTGGGTAATTTTCATTACCATGCTTTTACTATCTATATCTCTAATTTTTAATCTGCAAGCTTCGCCGATTCTCAATCCCCCAGAGTAAATCACGGTAAGAATGCATCGATGTTTCAAATTGGGAATGATGGTGGCATCTAAAATTTTTTTTATCTCCTCCTTGTTTAAGATTATGGGTAACCTTTTTCTCTTTTTGGGTCTGACAATCTGAAATGTTTTCCATTTTCGGTCCATTGTTGTAGTGTAAAAAAATTTGATTCCGCAGATGGCTTGAGTAAATAGGGATTCCGACACATTTAATTCCTGGGAGTAGTATAAAAGATATTTTCTCAGTTCTTGTTCAGTGATTAGATCCGGTGATTTTTGGTAAAACTCTTTTAATTTCCTGACTTCCCTTAAATAAGCAGACTGTGTTTTCTTGCTTAATCCACGTAATTTCAAATCTTCTTGCATTTTTCTTCCTAAAAGACTCATGGTATACCTCCTTTTCTTTATTATCGGCAATTAGTTATTATTAAATCGAAAATTTTGCCATTTTCTGGCAAAATCGGGCTAAAAAAAGCCCTTAAGTGTCCCTCGCCGAAGGCGTAAAAAATTTGTCCGAAGGACACCCTTTTTTTTGTAATTTGTAATTTTGGGATTGCGGTTGATACGGCCCCTGCCTTTTTTTTATACAGGGGCATTATTTATAAAAAGTTTTTGGAAGTCCAGAAACCTTTTTTCAAAAAGGTTTATGGCTGCCGGAGGCAAAAGTTGAGGGTGGATTTAAGATAAATATCGCTGGAAATTCTTGAACCATGCAGCATCTGTTCACTTTTTTTCATTTAGCCGCCTCTTTTTTTTTGTTTTTATTTTAGCCGCTTACAAACATAAACATACCGCGAAGCGGTTTAGTTCAAGCCGGCTTATCTCGAAGTGCGGTCTG
>WVXO01000016.1 GCA_011773465.1 Candidatus Aminicenantota bacterium
TTTTTCCGTAATTGTTTTTCAGTTTCGTCTTATCGAGAAGAGCTTAGTTTGAGCATACAGTCCACTATTTTTGTGCAAGTTAAACATACTTGCGGTATGGGAGCATTTTTAGGACGGTTTGCCAAATATCCGAAATTATGAGGGCACTCTGAAGTGCCTTTTTCTTTCTTCTCTAGTGGTTCAACTGGAGGCTCTTCTTTCTTTTTTTCCTCTTCTTCATTTTGAGGTTGAGCGGAAATCACGTTCAGAACCTTTTCTAACGATGGGTGCACAGGTGAGCTAGGTTTAGATTTTGGTGTATTGTTTTCGTCGTTTTCAGAGTCCTTATCCAATTTGATGAAGCAATACGGACAAGCATAGTACTGTTCCGCAGGTGTTATGGACAGATTATTCAAGAGAATAGGCTCTTCAATATTCCTATGGCATTTAGGATTAGGACAGATAACTACTCCGGATTCCTCTAGCAATCTTATCTCATCGCTGATTTTCTGATGTAGAATCTTGACTGGTTAAAGGTATATAGATTTAATGAATTCTGAATAAGTTTTACAGGTTCAGAACATTATTTTTATTGCCTGAAGACTTGTATTCCTTCTCTCGGCGAAATAAGGGGATCCAGCTTTGGCTAGTTCACATCCCTTTTTCAAGGTTTTCCAGTTTTTATGAACTATTGCATGCATGCGAAGAGGTAGTTGAACGCATTTAGAATTAAAAATAGAAGAAAAGGGGGGGTTGCGGGAGATTTTGCTATTACGTTTTTAACAATTAAGTCAAGATATTTAGGATAACTCTAATCAAATTTCACAGCGCGACTAGCTGTTATATAAGGTTTAAATCAAAGGTTCAATAAAGTTCTGTTTGGTCGAAATCTACAGATACTAATTTGAGGCTGAAATCTTACCTTTGTGGGTGGAATTAGTGGTATTAAGAGTTTTTAACACAATGAGCGGGAGACTGGAAGAGTTCAAGCCTTTGAGAGAAGAACATGTAGGAATGTATGTTTGTGGACCCACAGTTTATGATTGGGCTCATTTAGGTCACGCTAGAACTTACATTGCCTTTGATGTAATCAATCGTTGGCTGCAGTTTAAAGGCTTCCAAGTTTTCTATGTCCAGAACATTACGGACGTTGGGCATCTAACCGAAGATACTGCTGAAGACAAGATTGTGAAGAGGGCAAGGGAGGAGAGAATCGAGCCCATGCAATTGGTGGACTTCTACATGAGGGAATACTTCAGAGACCTAGATTCGCTGGGAGTGAAGCGACCTGACGTTTCTCCAAGAGCAACGGGAAATCTGATTGAAATGATTGAAGCTATTCAATCTCTGATCGAGAAGGGAGCAGCATATGAGGTTAATGGAAACGTGTTTTTCGACGTTTCCAAATTCGAGGACTATGGGAAACTTTCCAATATTAAGCCTGAAGACATGCTGGCGGGCTCCAGGTTTGAGGTTCACCCGGACAAGAGGAATCCCAAAGATTTTGCCTTGTGGAAAAGAGCTGATAAGAAAGCTTTGCTGAAGTGGAGGAGTCCTTGGAGCCTCGGTTTTCCAGGATGGCACATAGAGTGCGCGATTATGGGTTTGAAGTATTTGGGGCCTCAATTTGATATTCATGGTGGTGCCCGTGACCTAAAATTTCCCCATCATGAAAATGAGATCGCCCAGTGTGAGGCTTTGACTGGAAAGAAGCCTTTTGTCAAGTATTGGTTGCACACAGGTTTTCTAACTATTAATGGCGAAAAAATGGCTAAGTCTCTGGGAAACTACATTACGGTTAGGGATGCTTTAAAGAAATATGACGCTGAGACAATTAGGCTTTTTATTTTATCTACCCATTATCGAAGCGAGATAGATTTCACGGATAGAAAACTTAGAGGCGCTGAAACTAGCTTGGGAAGGCTATACAACACTCTGGATAGATTAGAGGAAACAATGGAATGTTCGGTTGAAAGGGAACCAGCAAGAGTGGAGAAGGCATTTGAGAAGAGAATTGAAAAGCTCAGAGCTGAATTCGTAGGGGCTATGGACGAAGATTTCAACACTCCAGAAGCTCTAGCTGCTCTATTTGAATTGTCTAGGGAGATAAACCGATTTCTTGGGGAACAGAAGCAAGTGAGCACTGAATTACTTCAGAGAGTTTATGACGGTTTTTTGGAGTCAGGAAGGGTACTTGGTTTATTTCAAAAGGAGAAAGCCAACAAGGTTGACGGGAAACTGGTTGACGATTTGGTGAATCTTATAGTTGAATTGAGGGAGAATTTGCGGCGTAAAGGAGATTTCGAGTTATCCGATGAAATTAGGGCGAAGCTGAGGAAATTAGGTGTTGTGGTGGAGGATCTTTCTGAGGGTTCCAAGTGGAAACTGGCGTAAAAGACATTTTTGATACCGTTATCATTCGTTTCGGCGGAGAGTTGTGGATCAAGAAGACTTGGACTAGAAGGTTTTAT
>WVXO01000028.1:0-238 GCA_011773465.1 Candidatus Aminicenantota bacterium
GGACGCCCTGGAAGCAAATGATCTTTAGTAAGCGCTCGCTCTGGTTTAACAAAAAAGATGCGCGAGATTTTATTGGTTCAATAAAATGGTTTCTCGGCCTCGGCCCCCGACCGGAATATGGCCGTTGGACCTACTGGGAAAAATTCGATTATATGGCTGTTTTTTGGGGAATTGGCGTCATCGGAATATCCGGACTGATTCTCTGGCTCCCAGAACTCTTCACTAAAATCTTGCCCGG
>WVXO01000028.1:363-20677 GCA_011773465.1 Candidatus Aminicenantota bacterium
AAAAAATCCGTCTTGTTGAAGGAAGTCTCTTTGAAAAAACTGCTCATTATGCGAATATTTGGATATTCCTTCCTTATTATCGGGATAACGTTAATTCTGCTGATTATTTATAGCGTGCTAATTGGCTATAAATAGATTTTTGAAAGATGAAACAGAATATATTCTTGAATAAATTATTTTCTTCTTTGGCTCTTCTTAGGCAATAATACTGTAAACGTGCTCCCTTTTCCCAGCTCACTTTTTACTTTAAGAGTTCCACCATGAGCTTCAACAATCTCTTTCACAATAGACAATCCGAGACCAGTGCCTTCTACCTTGTATGATTTTGCATTCGGAGCACGATAAAATTCATCAAAAATCTCGAGCAAATGTTCTGAAGCGATACCGATGCCTGTATCTGACACATCTATTTCGATAAGATCTCTTTTATTTTTCGCCGATACATTAATAGAACCATGCTCTCTTGTATACTTTACTGCATTATTCAACAAATTGGAGAATACTTCGCTTAAGGCCCTTCGATCAGCCGCCACAGAAGGAAAATCCGAAGGAATCTGAACATTTATCACGATATTTTTCTTCTGTGCTTGATCTTGAATATCACCAACAGCTTTTTGCATAATATCTTTCAACTGAACAGGCTCCATATGATAAACTGCCTTAGCTGATTTCCGATAAGAAAGTAATAGAATGTCATCGAGCAACTCCAGCAACACAGAACTTCTTCTATGAGCGGTCTTTATTAAATCCTTTTGTTGTTCTGCAAGTTCAGAATAATATTCTCTTTGAGTTAAGCTCAAGCAACTCTGGATAACTGCAAGATGAGAACGTGATCCATGTTCCATCTTTCTCATGAAATCTGATTTCATATGATCCAGTTCTCGAAGTTGCTCATTTGCTTTGTTTAATTTATCGTTTGTCTTTCTTAATTTTTCGGTTGCCTTTTTTACTTCATTTTTCAGTTTTATATTCCACTGCTCAATTTCATCGCGTGATTTCTTTAATTCGGCTGTCATCTTGTCAAAAGACATGCCAAGTTTTCCTATCTCATCAGATTGATAACTCCCGATACGATAATTAAGATCTCCTTCTGCTATCTTTTGAGTTCCTTCGATCAATTTTTGAATTGGAGTATTAACGAATAAAAAAATAAAAAGGCTGCTTGCTGCCGAAATAAACAGGAATGTAAGAAAAAAGTATATTGCGATTTGTTTTCGGCCTGCTCCTATCTGTTCGTCAAAGCGAGCCAGAGATATCAAGATATCCATCACGCCCAGAACATTTTGATCCTTGGGATGAAAATGACAGGCACTATCGTAACAACTGGGCTCATTATAGATAGGATTGATTACACCAAGCACTCTATAGCCTGCTTCCAGCTTGAAAATTCTGGTCCTGTCTGAGGTAGATATTGTTTCTAAGGGCACTCTATCCTTATGACATGTGTAGCACGCCTCTGCATTTCTATCGATAGGCGTTCCGATTTCTTCCATGGAATCAGCAGCTATGATCTTTCCTTTTTTATCAAATATCCTTATTTGTTCGATGCCTTCTTGTTTTCCTATATCCTCCAGTGTTCTCTGAACATGGTCACTTCTGGCGGTCAACATTTCATACCTTATGCTTCTTTCAATGGTCTGGCTGAGTCGAACCGCATTTTGCTGCATTTCCTCAATAAGATGTCTTCTCTGGAGATTTATGTTTATGTAAGCAAAGATTCCTATAGTTAGAATCAGAATAATGGCAATCCAAAAAATCAATTTTATGGTTAAGCTTTTACCTAACATAATGCTTATAAATAGTATTCAGTCACTGCTTAATGATTTTAGCTTTAGATTCAAATCTTAAATTTTTTCAATTCGTGACTTCATGCTTTCAGCATTTACCTGGTTATTTTTCTAATAGTTTTTCTATGCGTGCCAATAAATCATCAGCTTTGACTGGCTTGTCAATGTAGTCATCCGGTCCCACAAGTCCTTGCTCGCTAGAATTAAAATCGAATCTAGACCCTACTCTTTCTTTCACGGCGGAGACAAAAATAACCGGAGTATCTCTTAATTCTCTGTATTCTTTCGATGTTTTAATATCATGACATAAAGAATAACCATCAAATATGCTATCCATCATGATATCAAGAAGAATTAGGTCTGGTTTCTCCATGAGGAGCTTCTGTCTGCCTTCCTTAGGATTCATGGCAGTCAGAACATTGAAAGATCCTGATTCTAATATTATAGATGTGAGTTTCAAAAAATCAGGATCATCATCGATAACTAAAATCTTTGCTTTAGGATTACTTGTTTTCAACTTATTTACCTCCTTTGGTAAGGAAACAAATGTCCTTCAAAATCCATAAGTATATCTTTAATTAATAAGATAATTTAAGTAAATGTTATCTGTCGCCTTCTATTCTATCTCCTAAAGAACTTTCCATATTTCGAGTAGCAATAAAATTAACACCTATTTTATGGTCAAAATTGATCAAAAATGTCTTTATTTAAATGTTCCTTAAGATAGCGATTTTTATAGTTCTACAAATTCTTGCATTATATCAAATTATATATTATTATTTTAATCAATATTATATATTTTATTTTATTAATCAAGATTATAATTTCTATTGTTTTTAATGTCAACTAGGGTATGAAACATCTGTTACATTACTGGGATCAATCGGTAACATATTGACAATGTTAGTATTCTCTATTAAGATTTTTTCTGATAAAAAAGGAGGATATAATGAACAGGGTTCTTTTTATTTCAATTATAGGCATTCTCCTTATTTTCTTTATTAGTCTTCTCGGCCAGGAGTTTACTTATGTTGGCGCTGGCAAATGCAAAATCTGCCACAAAACTGAAAAACAAGGAAGGCAGTTCCTTCTCTGGGAAGAAAAAAAGCACTCTAAATCATTTGCCGCTTTAACAACTGAAGAAATCAAAGCCAAATTTCCAGACGCACCTGAGAATCCTGAGTGTCTCAAATGCCACGCACCACTCTTTGAAAAGGCTGCTGAATTTAAAGAAGAGGGAGTCACCTGTGAAGTTTGCCATGGACCGGGTAGTGTTTACAAAAAACTTAGTATCATGAAAAACCGGGAAGAGGCCGTAAAGAATGGCCTTATTCTTTATGATTCAGCCGAGGCCATCAAAAAGCAATGCTTAACCTGTCATGATATGGCGCACGAAAAGCCTTTTGATTTTGAAGCTGCTTGGGAAAAGGTAAAACACCCTATCCCTGAAAAGCAGTAAATGCTGAACCATTATCCTTGTTAATAATTGATAAAGTTCTGTCATTATAATATTCCTTTATGGATTCTCAGGCCTATAGCCTGACGTTACTGCTTTCCAGATAGGGTTATAATCCAAAGAGATTAGTGATGAAACAAATCGGGCGACTGCATGTACTCACAGATACAGTACTGCAATCCCGTTTCTCGCATCTGGAACTCGCCAGATTGGCAATAAAAGGGGGCGCCAATACCATCCAGTTCCGCCAGAAGGTTGGCGCGACGCGGGAGATGATTGAGATTGTGCGAAAGCTAAAACGATTATGTCTGGAATCTGGCGCTACGCTCGTAGTTAACGACCGCGTGGACGTGGCAATTGCCGCAGAGGCAGACGGTGTCCATTTAGGACAAGATGATTTCCCAATTCCTCTAGCGCGCAAAGTGCTTGGGGAAAGTCGGATCATTGGCGGATCTGCAGCAACCCTCGAAGAAGCGCAGAAATGCCTCGCTGAAGGGGCTGATTATATCGGGTTTGGCCCCGTTTATCCGACTGCATCCAAAGCAGATGCCGACCCTGTCACCGGGATTAAGCTCCTGAAAAAAGCGGTTGAGGCTATCCCTCTCCCTATCATTGCCATCGGTGGCATAAATGTAGAAAATGCACCTGAGGTAATGCGGGCCGGCGCGTGGGGAATCGCTGTGATCTCTGCTGTCTGCTGTCAAGAAGATCCCGAGCAGGCGACCAGAGCACTCTGCAAAGCTCTTCAAGCAAAAACATCAAGAGGGAATCATGCCTAAGACTCTGGAAGATGTCGGAGAATTCGGCTTAATCCGCCGAATTCATAAGCTTCTCAAGAAAGAGGGAGTTAAGACACCCGGAGTGACGCTGGGCATCGGGGATGATACTGCGTCTATCCGACCTCGTCCCGGGTATGAACTATTGGTCACCTGTGATTGCTTGGTAGACGGTCAACATTTCCTATCAGATCGCATCGATCCATTAGATTTAGGACGACGGGCAATGGTAGTGAATATAAGTGACATCGGCGCTATGGGTGGTCAACCTCAATACGCCCTCGTGTCACTAGGATTAAAAACAGATATGCCTGTCGAAGATGTGGAAAATATGTATCGTGGATTCGCTATGGAACTCAATCCTTTTGCGGCCTCAATCATAGGTGGCAACATCACCAAGACGAGGGATGCCATTTTCATTGATATTACTTTACTTGGCGAAGTAGAACAAGGCAAACTCATGCTCCGCTCTACAGCCAAGGCAGGTGATGCGATTCTGGTCACAGGTTTTCCTGGACAAGCTGCAGCAGGGCTGCAATTTCTGTTGCGCTCCCAGTCAAGAAAGGGCATAAGAGAGCACCCGATGGTACGCACGTACAATACTCCCACGCACCGGGCTAGGGAAGGAAAGGCAATTGCCCTTTCAGGGTATGCTACAGCGATGATCGACACTAGCGACGGATTCCTGGGTGACCTGGGGCATATCTGCCAGGACAGCGGTGTGGGGGCTGAATTGATTCAGGAAAAATTACCCGTAAGTGAGGATCTTCGTCAAGCTGCTCTCGAACTAAAGTTGGATCCTTACGAATTGTTCTTGCAGGATAGCGATGATTACGAGTTGATCATCACCGGTGCTCCCAAAAACGTGCCTCAAATCCGTTCGGCTGTTGCCTCGGTCAGTGACGTACCTATCGCCGAAGTCGGTAAGATTACTGATTCAGCCGGCAATATTCAATTGATTCTCTCAGATGGTTCTCGCCGGCGCATAACCCCTGCAGGATGGGATCACTTCGCAAAAGGAGAATAAGATGTTTGACCAGGATCTTGCGAAAAAAGCAGGAGAAAACTTGAAGAATCTCCGTGAGAAGAAGCCTCTGATTCATAACATCACGAACTATGTCGTTATGAATTACACTGCCAACGCCTTGCTCGCTTGCGGTGCTTCACCTGTGATGGCCCATGCATCAGAAGAAGTCGAGGAAATGGTTTCCTTTGCAGGCGCACTGGTACTTAATATCGGAACCCTCACGCCTTACTGGGTTGATTCCATGCTCAAAGCAGGCAGACGAGCCAACGAGCTGAATATTCCGATTATCCTGGATCCAGTGGGTTCAGGAGCCACGAAACTACGGACTGACTCCGCCAAACAACTTATAGATGAAGTCTCCATAAAAGTGGTTCGGGGAAATGCCTCTGAAGTGCTTTCTTTAGCCCATGAGGGCTCCAAAACCAAGGGTGTTGACTCTATCCACACTGTGGACGAGGCTGCCGATGCAGCTCTTGTACTCTCTAGAGAGCTGAATACTACTCTGGCAATCACAGGCAAAATAGATCTCATCACAGATGGAGAGCGTATCTACCGTGTTTCTAACGGCCATGACCTTATGGGCTATTGTACAGGCACGGGCTGCACAGCAACGGTTATTATCGGAGCGTTCTTGGCAGTGGATCCTGATCCTGTCATAGCAACAACCACCGCGCTCGCTTACTTCGGCCTTGCAGGCGAGAAAGCAGCTGCAAAATCTCACGCACCCGGAAGCTTCCAAATAGCCATGCTCGATGCGCTTTACACCATAGATGAAAAGCAGATGGAGCAGGGAGCAAAAATCCATTCTCAATAGATAATTTTACCTCTATCAAGAATTAAATTTTTTAATCCCTTCTGTTTTTATCTCTTTATGTTCTTTCCCTTTCTAATTAATTACAGCTGCTAAAAATACTTGCTAAATTTTATTAATTCTATTATATCTATCGTTAAAATAATAAAAGTAGTATAATGGCACTCATGAAAAAGGATCTCGTCCTTAAAGATGGCTCCAAAATTGCCATAATCGGCGGTGGTCCTGCAGGTTCCTTCTTTGCTCATTTTGCTCAAAAATGTTCCACCCAAAAAAATATTGATGTATCCATTACTATTTTTGATGGCAAAGATTTTTTACAACGAGGCCCCAAAGGTTGCAATCTCTGCGCAGGAGTTATAGCTGAAAGCCTAAATCAAAAAATGAAAGAAGAAGGCATATTTCTCCCTGAAAAAAGGATAATCAATAGAGTTGAAGGATACTGCCTTCATGTGAACAGCGATAGCCTCCTGCTTTCCTCTGCAGAAAACGAGAAAAATACAATAGCAACGGTTTTTAGAGGAAATGGACCGCGCTATTCTACATTTCCAGAAATAATCAGTTTTGATGATTTTCTTTTGAGCTGGGCCCAAGACAGAGGAGCAGAGGTCATCTCCCAGCCTGTATGGGAGATTAAATTGCCTAAGGATGAATCCAAGCCCATAAGTTTATACCATGGAAGGAAAGATAACCTTCAACAATTCGAAGCAGATCTAATCGTGGGAGCCTTTGGGGTGAATACCTATCTAATGAAAAAAATTCAGAACCTTGGATTCGGCTACAAACCTCCCCGAACCCTTTCCACCTATCAGGCAGAGATCAAATTAGGTAGACAAGAAGTGTTTAAGCATTTCGGAAACTCCATCCATGTTTACATGCCTAAATCGAAATCCATCAGATATGCTACAGTCATTCCCAAGGGAGATTACGTTACAATAACGTTAATCGGGAAAAAAGATGTAACAGGAGAGGCCTTTCAAGAATTCCTTAATCTCGAGGAAATAAAAAGCAGGATTCCCCCCTTTAAGCCTCACTGTTCTTGCTATCCAAAAATACTTGTCTCCCCCTCAAAAAATCCTTTTAGTGATAGATTGATTATGATAGGGGATGCCAGCTTCTCGCGACATTACAAGAATGGGATTGAATCAGCTTTTATCACAGCCCAACTGGCGGCAGAGACTGCGTTCGAATCAGGAATCGATGCTTTTTCATTTTCTTCTTTTTACTATAGAAGAGCGAAAAAGCTGATCGTCCATGACAATTACTACGGTCAATTCCTTTTCATGATCAATGATTTCATCTCTTCTATCCCTCTCCTAACTCAATCGCATTTATCTTTAGCTAAACAGAAGGAAAAAAAAGATTCTCCAAAGAAAATAAGATCAATCCTCTGGAACATGTTCACAGGAAATATTCCCTACAGAGATATATTCAAGATATCCTTGGATATAAAACTTCAAATGTCTCTCTGGCTTAAAGCGCTTGGACTAGTTTTCACAAAACTAAAAGATTCCATATCCTATTCTAAGGGAAGATCTTCCGTATCAAACGAACTCGGCTCTCTTAAAAATAATGATGTCGTGGTCATAATCGGCGGAGGTCCAGCAGGATCCAGCTGCGCCATTAAGCTCAAGAAATTAGCCGCACAGAGAGGAATAAATCCCCGAATTATAATTTATGAAGGCAAGAGATTTGAAAAGAAAAGCTACTATAACCAGTGCCTGGGGGTTCTTTCGCCCCCTTTGGATAAAATTATGCAAGAGGAATTAGGAATTCCTTTTCCTTGGGAAATTGTCCAGAAAAAAATAAACGGATACTTTATTTACTCGGATAATAATGTGGTTAAACTCTCAGGGGAGCATGAACCCTCTCATGCCTGCCGGAGAGTCGAGTTTGACAACCACCTCTTTCAGAGAGCAAAAGAGATGGGAATTGAGATTATCCCTGCTCGAGTGACTGATCTTGATTTCAGCTCTGATGGAGTCATGGTTTACAGTGAAAGCAATAATATAAAAGCTGACGTTGTTGTTGGAGCTTTTGGTTTAGATGACGGTATGTCTAAGATTTTCGAACGGCTCACTCCCTATCGTCAGCCTAAATTTCTCTCCTCTGTCGTAACCAAAATCCATCCTGGAGAGAAGGCCATGACAGAATTTGGGGATTATCTTTATGTTTTTCTTCCTTCTTCTCTTCCTCATGTCGAATTCGGTGCTATCACTCCCAAAGGAAATCATCTCAGCCTGAATATAGCCGGGAAAAAAGTTGATGCTGATATGATGGACAAATTTCTTAATCTTCCTTCTGTGAGAGAAGCGTTACCGGATAACTTAGATAATTTCTTGCCTCAACTCTACTACTTCAAAGGAAAATTTCCTACTTTTCCAGCTAAAGGCGTTTACGGTGACAGGTATGTCATGGTAGGCGATGCAGCAGGTTTGAATCGACCCTTCAAGGGGAAAGGAATTAACTCAGCGGTCATCACGGGAATAAGGGCGGCTGAGGTTATTTTCAATCACGGCGTATCAAAAGAAGCCTTTCAAAACTACCTGAAGAGTTGCTCTGATCTAACTGATGATATCCCCTACGGAAAAATAGTCAGATTTTTAACTATCCAATCCTCTAAACATGGTTTCTTGGATGCCATATTAGAAACGGCTAAAAAAGAAGGAGCTATGAGACAGGCTTTCTTTAATATTGTTTCGGGACAGGAAACCTATAAAAAAACCTGGCAAAAAACAAGAAACTTCAAACTCTTTTCCAGAATATTCTCTAAAGTGATTACTAAAAAGTTTCTTGGAGCAAGATTTCTGGCTTAAAAATAACATTAATACCACAAAATAGAGGAAAAGAAAGCTGAAAAATCAAAGATTCTGCTTTCAACAATACATCTGACCCCCCTAGTCGGATATGAGGTAAACAAGTTTGTCGAGAGAAAAATTCTAGTTGATAACTCAGATCAGAATTGATAAAATTTCTGATCAGCAACAATAAATCATCGAGCCATGATCATAGCTGAATTTGCAATCTTCCCCACAAGTGAAGGGGCATCAGTAAGTAAGTATGTCAAGGAGGCCATTAAAGTAATCGAAAGCTCTGGCCTGAAGCATGAAACCGGCGGCATGTCCACAACCATCGAAGCTCCTGATTTGGATACTTTGTTTAAAGTTATAGAAAAGTGTCATGAAGCTATGGTGAAAATGGGAGCCAAAAGGATTCATATAGATCTGAGGATTGATCATCGCCTGGATGTAGAAGCCTCTATTGAATCAAAACTTAAAGCAATCGGCAAAAGATAGGCTTATTACCCCTGAAAGAAACGCGTTAGATCCTTTCACGCAGAAGGGGTCTGGTAAGGCACGTGGGGCCGCCTGCTCCCTTCTTGGAAATTTCTTCTCCCCCATACTCCCAGACCTCAATGCCCTTATTTTCGAGTATCTGTTTTGTCTGAGGATTTCCGGATAACATGATACATTTTCGGGGAGCAACTGCAAGAATATTGCAGGCCATGGTCTCAAACTCAGAATCTGGAACTTCGAGGAGTTGGATGCCTCGTCGCTGGAGCCACTCTCTGAAGCGCACGGGAAGAAGCCTTGAAAAAACCACGGCTAAATCATGATCAACAGGGCTGATAAGGGACATCAAATGGAGGACGTCACCGGGTCCCTTCCAGTGCGGTAAGGGGACAGCAATAAATTCGTCAACAATGTCTCTGGTGAACTCTTTCAACTGCCGGATGCCTTCCTCGTTTGTGCGGAGGCCTAAACCTACAGCAACCGTGCGTTCATCGATCCAAACCACATCCCCTCCTTCCAACTTTCCTTCACCTGTAATAGAGCCGAGAATGGGTATGCCCAATTTAAGGAGAAATTCTCCGGCAGCTCGTGGTTCTCCACGACGTTTCTCCTTTCCCATATTGCACAAGATAGTTCCCTTATTCGTAATGACCACAGAGTCATGGACATAGATGGAATCAAGCCCCGTTTTATCTTTCTGGGGAAGATAATAAATTTCAGGAATGGACTTCGTCAGATATTCAACTAAATTGTCATATTCCTTGAGTGCTTTATCGTAGTCTGGAGAAGCCAAATAATTCAATTCTTTCCATTGAGACTGAATATTATCTTGACATATAAAGGCATCCTTGGGGTGCTTAAGCAAAAGACTTTTTATTTGATCAACCTCGGATTGGCTGCCAAATTTCATAATTATTTCTCGTTATATATCATTGTAAGTTTAAAAATCTGACCCCGGATTCCTTTCGTCTGTTTGAGCCGCTTGATCCAGATTTTTCTATTCTGATTTATCTATGATTCCTCCGCCTACAACTACATCTTTTTCGTAAAAAACTACAGATTGGCCAGGAGTTATAGCCCTTTGTGGCTTCTCAAATTCTACTAAAATCTTATCTGTATCCTGGGGAGTGAGAAACGCTTTCGCTTCCGTATGTTTGTATCTTATTTTAGCTCTTACTTCAAGCGGTTTTGTTATTTTAGCCTTAGAAATCAAGTTCACCTGGGAAGCCAAAAGAGTTTTTTTATAGAGCTGGTCAGAAGGTCCGATAACGATTGTGTTTTTATCACTCTGGATGGAAACGACATATAGCGGTTGGGGAGCAGCTATTCCTATTCCCTTCCTCTGGCCGATGGTAAAATGCGCAATTCCCTCGTGCTGACCTAAAACTCGATTCTCGATGTCTACGATAGGCCCGGAGTGGAACGCTTCAGGGATTCTTTGACGAAGAAACCGGACATAATCATTATCAGGAATAAAACAAATCTCCTGGCTTTCATGCCTCTGAGCCACAGACAGACCTAATTTCTGCGCTTTTTTTCTTACCTTTTCTTTTGTAAAATTTCCAATCGGCATCAAAGTGCGAGAGAGCTGTTTCTGAGTTAAAGGATAGAGGAAATAAGACTGATCTTTCTTTTTATCCTTTCCCTTCTTGAGAAGATACCGCCCTGATTGATTATCATATTCAACCCGAGCGTGATGTCCAGTAGCTAAATAATCTGCTTCAAACGTGCCAAGCTTCTTCATCAGAAAATCGAATTTAATATATTGATTGCAGCGGATGCAGGGATTGGGAGTACTGCCTTTGGAATATTCCTCGCTGAAGTCGGCGATCACACTCTTTTCGAACTTATCTCTAAAATCAACAACATAGTGAGAGATTCCCAGAGATATGGCGACGCGATGAGCATCTTCGGTTGCTTTCCATCCGCAGCAGCTTCTTAAATTCTCTGACCTGCAGTGATCTTTAGAGAGGGAGAAGAGCTTCATCGTTACTCCTATGACATCATATCCCTCCTCTTTGAGCAGAGCTGCGGCCACCGAAGAGTCCACTCCCCCGCTCATAGCTACAACTACTCTTCTTTGCTTCATCTTCTTCTAATCTATAAGATACCAATTATTTATAAAATACTAATTATTTATAGGATACCAAAAAAAGGAGAACAGGCAACTTTATTTATTGTCACTGCGAAATCCATTGTCCGTGTGAAACTCATTGTCACTGCGAAATCCATTGTCGTTGCGTCATTGCGAGCGAAGCGAAGCAATCTCTTAATTTAAGAAGAAAAAAATAACCACTCTCATTTATCATTATTTATAATTAATAAATTTCTTCTTTAAGGATGGGTTTGATGAATCAAACCCCTACACAAGATGAATCAAGCCCGTACAAAAAAAATTGTAGATTTTCAAAATAAGAATATGTAAAATAACAAAAATGTTTGCCGATTTTTCGGAGACCTTAAGCACCTGAGATGGCTTCGAAAAAGGCCATTCTTGTTTTGGAGGGGGGAGCATTTTTCATCGGACAATCCATAGGTTTCGATGGCGAGGCTCAAGGAGAAATCGTCTTCAACACTTCTATGTCCGGCTATCAGGAAATCCTAACAGACCCATCTTACAAAGGCCAGATAGTGACCATGACTTATCCTTTGATTGGAAATTACGGCTGCAATTTTGAAGACGTGGAATCACAGCAACCCTGGGTTGAAGGTTTTGTCATTAAAGAACTTGCCTCGCTTCCCTCCAACTGGAGAAAGAAAGAGAGTCTTTCAGATTACATGAAAAGACATAAAATCGTCGGCATCCAGGGTATAGACACCAGAAAATTAACCAAAATTATACGTACTGGAGGCGCCCAGAGAGCCTTAATCTCAACTAAAAACCATGATACCAAAAGTCTTATCCGCCGCGTAAAAAAAATACCCTCCATAGTAGGACTCGATTTAGTCAAGGAGGTCACAACCTATAAAGCCTACAGATGGCGTAAAGGAACCTTTAATTGGTCAAAAGATTACCCTGCAAAAAAAAGATTCAAATACTTTGTCGTTGCTTACGACTTTGGGATTAAGAGAAATATTTTGAGAAACCTTGTTTCAAATAATGTTGATGTCCTCGTCGTTCCTGCTCAGACATCCTGGAAGGAAATCGTGAAAATGAAGCCGGACGGAGTTCTTCTCTCCAACGGGCCTGGGGATCCTGCTCCTGTAAGCTACGCTATAAACAACATCAAGAATTTAATCGGGAAAATCCCTATCTTTGGAATCTGCCTCGGCCACCAGCTTTTAGGTCTTGCTCTTGGAGGAAAAACTTTTAAGCTTAAATTCGGCCACAGAGGAGCAAATCATCCAGTAAAAAATTTAGAAACAGGTTCAATCGAAATAACCTGCCAGAACCATGGATTTGCTGTAGATATCGATTCCTTAGAGGGATTAGCAAAATTAACCCATCTCAACCTTAATGATATGACTTCAGAAGGATTGTCCTTAAAGGATAAATTCCTTTTCTCAGTCCAGTATCATCCAGAAAGTTCTCCTGGACCAAAAGATTCAAGATATCTTTTCCAAGATTTCATTAATATGATGGAAGATTTTAGAGGAAAATAAAGTGCCGAGACGAGAAGATATCCAGTCTATTCTGATCATCGGCTCAGGACCTATTATTATCGGCCAAGCATCTGAATTCGATTATTCAGGAACCCAAGCTCTTAAAGCCCTAAAAGAAGAACATTATAAGGTCATTCTGGTTAATTCTAACCCAGCCACTATCATGACCGACCCTGAGTTTGCAAACCGTACCTATCTTGAGCCCTTAACAGTCGAGTACCTGGAAAAGATAATCCAGAAAGAAAATCCGGATGCCCTTCTTGCCACCTTGGGGGGCCAGAAAGCACTGAATTTATCTCTTGAACTCGACGAAGAAGGGATTTTAGCCAAACACAAAATTCAACTCATAGGAGTCAACACAGACTCCATCAGAAAGGCAGAAGACAGAATGCTGTTCCGCCGCTCCATGGAAAAAATCGGGCTCGAAGTTCCAGAATCAGGTTATGCTTCCAGTCTCAGGGAAGCCGTGGACATCGTGAAGAAGATTAAATTCCCTGTGGTTATCCGCCCCTCCTTTACCTTGGGAGGAACAGGCGGCAATATAATTAAGAACTGGAAGGATTTTTATAAATTCGTGCCTCTTGGTCTTGCCATAAGCCCCATTTCTAGAGTACTTGTCGAGAAGTCCATAATAGGCTGGAAAGAATTCGAACTGGAAGTGATGAGGGATAAAAAAGATAATGTTGTGATCGTCTGTCCTATCGAAAACTTCGATCCTATGGGAGTTCATACAGGAGACTCTATCACCGTAGCCCCAGCTCAAACCCTGACTGATAAAGAATACCAGAGATTAAGGGATGCCTCGATTGCCATAATGAGAGAAATTGGAGTAGAGACAGGCGGCTCTAACATTCAATTTGCCATCAATCCTTCGAATGGGCAGATGCTGGTTATCGAGATGAATCCTCGGGTATCCCGCTCCTCAGCCCTTGCTTCAAAAGCCACTGGCTTTCCCATCGCTAAAATGGCGGCGAAACTGGCTGTAGGCTATACGCTGGATGAGATTTTAAACGATATCACAAAAAAGACTCCTGCCTGTTTTGAGCCGGCTATTGACTATGTCGTGGTCAAAATCCCTCGCTTCGCTTTTGAGAAGTTCCCCGAAGAAAAACCTGCCCTAACGACCCAGATGAAATCAGTAGGAGAGACAATGGCTATCGGCCGAACCTTTAAAGAAGCTCTTCAAAAGGCGATTCGATCTCTTGAGATAGAACGCTGGGGATTTGAAGAGAAATATAAGAAAATAGATAGAAAAAAATTAAAAGAAAACTATGCTCGGCCGAATGCTGAAAGACTCTGGTTTATTGCCGATGCTCTAAGAGCAGGAATATCGGTGATGGAGATAAGTGAACTCACTCAAATCGATCCTTTCTTTATCCAGAATATCAAAGAGATAGTTGATTTTGAAAAAGAACTTAGGTCCTTAAAAAAGGACGCATTAGATCATAATCTTCTCCGAAGAGCTAAGGAACTGGGTTTTTCTGATAAAAGAATAGGCGAGCTCGCAGGTTTTAGGGAAGATGAAGTCAGAAAAATGAGAGAGAAAACAAAGGTGTTCCCAGTCTGGAAAGTCGTGGACACCTGCGCTGGAGAGTTTGAGTCAGAAACTCCTTATTTCTATTCCACCTATGAAGAAGAAAACGAAGCCACACAAATCCACCAGAAAAAGGCTGTTATTCTTGGTTCTGGCCCTAACAGGATCGGACAAGGAATTGAGTTTGACTACTGCTGTGTTCACGGGGTTTTTGCCTTGAGAGATTCCGGCTATAAGGCGATCATGATCAATTCCAATCCCGAAACAGTCTCCACAGATTATGATATATCTGACCGCCTTTATTTTGATCCAGTAACCCTGGAAGATGTCCTTTCCATCTATCAAAATGAAAAACCAGAAGGAATCATTGCTCAGTTTGGAGGACAAACTCCTCTGAAGATTTCTGTTGGATTGTGGAAAAACAAAGCAAAAATACTAGGAACAAGCTCCCAGGCTATCGACGAAACCGAAGACCGAGAAAAGTTTGACAATTTCCTGAAAAGACTAAACTTGAAGAGACCAAGAAACGGTCTGGCCAGAAACTCTTCCCAGGCCTTAAAAATTGCTGAAAAAATTGGCTATCCTGTCCTTGTTAGACCTTCCTATGTCCTCGGAGGCAGGGCTATGAAAGTAATCCATAATGAGCAGGAGCTGGGAAAATACGTAAAATCCATCCAGGAATACTGCTCAGAATACGCCATCCTCATCGATGAATTTATAGAAAATGCCGTGGAACTGGATGTTGACCTTCTCTGCGATAAAGAGGATGTCTGCATAGGAGGAATCCTGGAGCATATCCAGGAAGCAGGCATCCATTCTGGAGATGCCACCATGGTCACTCCTCCCTATTTTCTCGCTGATAGAGTGATTGAGGAAGTGAAGCGACAGGTAACACTTATGGCCAAGGAACTTCAAATTTTAGGATTGATGAATGTCCAGGTAGCAGTAAAAGGAACCACGATCTATATATTAGAAGTCAATCCCAGGGCTTCGAGAACGGTTCCCTTCCTCTCCAAGGCCACCGGAGTTCCCATGGCCAAGATAGCCACCCAACTCATCCTGGGAAAGAAGCTCAGGGAAATAAACATTATTCGTCGTCCTTCGAACCTGTATGCAGTTAAAGAAGCTGTCTTTTCTTTTGATAAATTCTTGGAGGTTGACCCTATCCTTGGGCCTGAGATGCGCTCTACAGGGGAATCTATCGGAATTGACACCCATTTTCCTTTGGCTTTCCTCAAGGCCGCTGAAGGGGCAGGATTTCATCTCCCTGAGGAAGGGAGAGTTTTTGTCAGTGTTCCCGATGAAGATAAGCCAAAGATTATCCCGATCGTTGAAAAACTCGAGCAGTTAGGATTCAGCCTGGTTGCCACTGAGGGAACCACCCAGTATCTCCACCGACACGGTTTTCGTGTGGATACCATCGGTAAGATTTTTAAGGAAAAAAGAAACATCCTTGAAGATATAAAAGAGGGAAAGGTAGGGATGATCTTTAATACTCCCTCTGGAATTCACGAATGGAGTGATGCTCGAAAAATAAGAAAAGTAGCCTTCTCTTACCGCATTCCCTGTTACACCACTATTCCTTCAGCCAGTGCTGCCGTAAGAGCTGTAGAGATGAGAAGAAAAACTCCCCCTTCTCTTTACTGCCTTCAGGATATCCATTCCGACTAAATATCCTATAGATTTATTGTTAACGTTAATAAAAAGCCCACTTATCTTTAGTCCCACTTCGCTTTAGTATTAAAACCGAAGTCATAAACATACCCGCTATCTATATCAACCTTGACTATCACACCTTTTTGGCTGGTAAGCATATCCATAAGTAAAAGAGCTTCAGACTTGTTGAAGTTGATAAAATCCAACCTTGTAATTTCCTTTATCTCTCGCTGCAGTGTTAATGAAACCGTTTTGCTCATTCTTCCATAAAATACCTCTTTTATATCTTTTGCATCTAGCCTTAAAATTTCTGTTTTAGCTCCCTCCGCTGACCCGGGATTAAATAATATGGCTAACACCAAAGAAAAAATAAGAATACTAATAATTAAAAGAAATTTTTTCATTTTACCTCCATAATGAAAAACATAGGAAATTGGCTTTTGGGATTGCATTGAGTTCGGCTCATTTTTATTCAATTCCCACCTTCTGCCTTGCTCTGTAGATAATAATAGATAGAAGAAACATACCCTGTCAATGTAAAATTCGCAATTATTAGAAAAAATCAGCGGAAATGCCGGAATAAGGTAGATACAGAATAGGCTTTGTCTTCTAAGTAACAGTGTTTCAACTTTTATAGATATTCAGCCCTTTCCTCAGCAGCCATAGCCAATTGAGGCTGGGCCTGTAGGGGAGGCGGGCGTTCGGCTATGAAGCTGAGCTTAAGATGTTTTATGATTTTATCGATGGCTTTGTGATCTTCTATGAAAGCAATAACGTGCATCTCTCCTCCGCATGAAGGACAGATGAGCGAATCAACTTCATAAACTGACCTCTCCCATTAATGTACCACCTGTAAAGTTAAATTTGCAGCCTTGGGAGCCCTACCCAAAAACTGGTCCAGTCAAAAATATAGTTTTTTGGCTCTACTATCGCAATAACTGTATCCTGAAGCGAATTCCATATTTTATTTTGAGTTCTAATATCTAATTTATATAAAAGTTCAATAGCTTTGTTAGCTTTTAATTTTTCTGTGGGTGGATAAATTTGTCTTAATTTAAAGAGTAATTGATAAAACCAATCTAAATGTTGGCTAAAGTTTATCTGAGCTACAATTATTGGTATAAACCAAAAATTGCTTTTTCTGAAACTTTCATCAACAAAAGTAGCTTTTGTATCCCCAACATCAAAACCCATTTGGTTATTATATCATTATAGGCAAAACTTAATCTCCATGTGCAAAAAAAGAGGGCAGAATCGAATGACTCCGCCCTTGAGTTTTAATGTGATCAGGCAATTTAAGGCTCTATACCATTCTCTCTATTTTATTTTTTTCTTCTTCTTATTCCTTTTTTCAATTCTTTTGTAAATCTTCTCAACAAGAACAATTCCTTATCCTGTTATAGCTAGGTTCTTATCCAGCTCTTGATTAGGATAAAGGAAAAGGAGATATAGTATAGTTAAAGATTGGGAATAAAAAAAATCCCTCGCCATTACTCAGAATGACGAGGGACTTTACCCCTATTTTAGGCTTGATTTAGTTGACTATAAGCCTAAAATTTGGGTTTAAAATTGTTGAATCTGGTTTAAAATGGTTTAAATATTTCCCCGAGTACCTGGACAGTCCAGTATTACCCGTGCTATAAATTTTTTTAGGCGGAAAAAAGAGTTCTGTCTTTAGATAGAAAAGCCAACAGTATATAAAAAATGCAAAGTATTGGAGAAAAGGTATGAATTTAGAAAATCAGGTTTCCTTAAAAGAGAAAAAAAAAGAGCCCTCCTACGCTTACAGACTTTTAAAAACCTGGGCTGAAATAAACCTTGGAGCTATTCGTTTTAATATAAAGAAAGTCCAGAAGAACCTTGGGAAAAACATCGAACTAATGGCAATAGTGAAATGTAATGCCTACGGTCACGGAGCCATCGAAGTTTCTAGGCAAGCCCTTGATCTTGGAGTAAAAGCTCTGGGTGTTTCCAGTCTGTACGAAGGTATTGAGCTTAGAGATGTTTTTAAGGATGTTCCCATAATTGTTTTAAGCTCAGGGATGAGCGGACAGTCTGAAGAATTTATTGAGTATAATCTCTCGCCGGTTATATGTTCATGGCAGATGACAAACGCCCTGGCAAATGTGGCAAAAAAAAGAGGAATAAGGGCAAAGGTTCATATAAAGGTCGATACTGGAATGGGACGTATTGGAGTATGGCATGAGAGGGCAGACGAATTTATAAGGCAGGTTTATAAAATGCCAGATATTGAAATTGAAGGCGTCTGTTCGCATTTTGCCACATCGGATGAACAGAATTTGGATTTTGCAAAACAGCAGTTTGATTGGTTTAATCGCTGCCTGGAAAAAATCAAAGATTTGCCGATAAGGTTCAAGCATATCTCCAATACTGCAGCAATATTTAACCTTCCTGAGGCTCATTTGAATATGGTCAGGCCAGGGCTCTCAATTTATGGTGTCAGTCCTTCTGAATATGTCAAAGGCGCCAAGAATCTCAGACCAGCCCTATCTCTAAAGACAAAAATAGCTTTTCTGAAGACTATTCCAAAAGGAAGGACACTCAGTTATGCCAGGACGTATAAAACCAAAAAGGAGATGAAAGTAGCAACGCTACCTGTTGGCTACGGAGATGGATATCCCCTTTCTCTCTCTAACAAGGGTTATGTTCTGATAAGAGGAAAGAAAGCCCGTATACTCGGGACTGTTACCATGGACCAGATCATGGTGGACGTGACCGATATAAAAGATGTTAAGACTGAAGATGTTGCCGTTCTCATCGGAAAACAAGGTACAGAAGAAATAACTGCAACTCAAGTTGCCGGAATAGCAGGCACAATTCCTTATGAGATATTCACTTCTATAAACAAGAGAGTCCAGAGAGTTTACTCGGATTGAGATTAATCTATAATTAAAATGTGGGTTTGATGAATCAAATCCCTACATAAAAAACCCCTTATTCAAAACTAAAAGGTGGGCTTGATGAATCAAGCCCCTACAAATTATCAATTACTTTTTAACCTCTTCTTTTTTGACTTCCTTCTTGGCGCTTTCTTCTTTATGCTTGCACATTTCTTTCATCTTGGCTGACATTTGCTGGATTTTTTTCACTGTATCTGCATTCTTCGAAGTAATCTTCACAGCAATTCCATCTTTTATATTCTCTACGCTCATTTCAACATCCTTGCTGCTCATCACTCCCATCATGGGGCAGCAGGCCTTTTCTTCAGCTTTCATATGCATATGCTCTTTCTCCATGTGTTCCTTATGCATCATCTCCTTGTGCATCATTTTCTTCTCCAATTTCATACCGCACTTCGGGCATTTACCAGGCTCATCTGACTTAACATCAGGATGCATGGGGCAGGTATAGACTTCTTTCATCTCGGCTTTTTTCTTGAGATACTCTTCTGGATTCTTCATGAACTTCTCTTTACATCCTTCGCAGCAGAAATAGTAAGTTTTTCCCTTGTACTCATAGGAAACCTTTTCCTCAGATTTTTTAATTTTTTCTTGGCCTACGGCACAAACGACAGTCTCTTCAGCTTGTAGTTGGGCAATTCCGCTTATAACCAGGACAAAGGAAAAGGCTAAAAACAATGTTAAAATTTTTGAATGTTTAGTCATTCAATCCTCCTAAAGTTAGTTAAATTTTATTCTTACCTATTTGATAAATATTGTCAAGACTAGGCTATGTATCCAGATAATAATCCTATCACTAGCGAAACACATTAAATTAAAGTAGTCAGAAAATTTTTCTTTCTCTGAGTCATTATCATTTCTCTCCAGTTTGCTCTTTTTTCAATCTTCCTTTGAGAATCCAGGTGAAGATAACAGGAACGATTATAAGATTTAATATTGTGGATGTGACCATCCCTCCCACTGTAGGTGTAGCGATGGGCTTCATAATTTCTGCCCCGCTGCCAGTACTGATTAAAATTGGGATAAGAGCAAGAATTGTCGTTGCGGTTGTCATGACTATTGGCCTGACTCTGAGTAGTCCAGCCTGGACCACGTTTTCAATAAGATCTCCACCCTTCCTTGTATGCTCAACCAAGAAATCCATCATCACTACTCCTGCTTCTACTGCAACTCCAAAAAGAGCGATATAGCCGACCCAGACTGCGGTGCTGAACTTGAATCCGAGAATGAACTGAAGCCAAACTCCCCCAATAAAAGCAAAAGGGAGAGAGAAAATCAAGATTATGGCTGCTGAAAACCGTTTGAACTTAATGTAGAGCAAAAGAAAAATGATGAAGATGCAGATGGGAACTACCATCATCAACCGTTTCCTGGTTTGCATTTCGTATTCATACTGGCCGCTCCAGGATATATAGTACCCTGGGGGAAGATCCAGATTTTCACTTACAAT
>WVXO01000060.1:0-11240 GCA_011773465.1 Candidatus Aminicenantota bacterium
ATTGCTCTCCCTCAGCTTACGTGGCAATAGCATAATAATTTATGAGAGGAGTGTCAAATCAAATATGGACTTCATCCCCATGTGACACATATGCGCCAAAGTTTGCTTAATTCTGCTGAAACTACGGGTAAATAATATAAAAGACAAAACCAAGGAAAAGCCTAAAAATCAGGGAAAACGGCTGGTACGCCCGGAGGGATTTGAACCCCCGACCTTTGGATTCGAAGTCCACCGCTCTATCCACTGAGCTACGGGCGCACCCCGATGAATTATATTACCCTATCACATATCTATTGTAAATCAGCGGGCACAGTCACATTTCAGTCGCTTAGGAGTCTAATAATTAGACATATTAAGATCGGAGCTTAGGTTCTCAAATGCATTCATACCTTGTTCGATTACGGACATATAGGGTAGAATTAGCGCTGAAAGACCTCAAGAGAATATATTGGCATATTTTTTGCTGAGTAAAATGGGGGATGTAGGCTAAAGTCCAACTAATTGAAATAAGGAGAATTGGACGATGAAGCGTAAGTGGATGGTATTTCTAACAATGTTCTTTATGTTGGTCATTATAATTGTTTGCTCAAAGCAAAATGATTTGCCCACTTTAAAAAATCCCTACCTCGGCCAGAAACCACCAGGGATGAAGCCTGAGCTTTTTGCCCCAGGTATTATATCAAGTCCGGATTTTCTCGAATATTGCCTGACTTTCTCTTCAGACGGGAAAGAAATTTATTTTAACCGCTCTGGAGCTGGTGTTTATGTTTGTCGATTGAAAGACAACGAATGGTCAGGTCCTGAAAAACCTGAGTTTACAAAGCGTTATTGGGTTGGCGAAGCACATATCACTCCCGATGGAAAACGAATGTTAGTGAATCGCTATAAGGAATTGGAAGAAGGAGAACAAGGTGGCATTTGGGAATTTCACAGAATAGAAGATGATTGGGGCAACCCAAAATTTTTAGTTCCTTTTGGAATGCGTGCGACTACAACGGTGGATGGGACTATATATACAACAGACGTTTCAGGTTATAAAAAAGAAAATGAAGATGGTGGAATAATCGCCTGCTTTTCAGTATCGAGNNGGCGGGGGCGTTAATACAGAGAGTCTTGATTCGCATCCTTTTATAGATCCAAAAGAACGTTACATCATTTTTAACTCCAATCGACCTGGAGGGATGGGGAAAAGCGATCTCTATGTTTGTTTCAAGAATCCCGACGGTTCCTGGGGGGATGCCATAAACATGAGGGAGCTGAATTCCACTGAAGGAGATTGGTGTGCCACGGTATCCCCGGATGGTAAGCACCTATTTTATACCTCAAATATAGATCAGAACATTTACTGGGTGGATGCGAAAATCATTGAAAAATTTAAAGCGGATGAAAAGGAATGATTATATAGCCGAAATGATTTCGATATCATTCAGGATACAATAATTTCTTCAAAAAATAACTTGGAGGAAAATATCATGAAAAAAATATCGCTACTAATCATTCTTGTTATTATAGGCAAATTTCTAATAGCTTCAGATGAGCCGATTGTTGAAGCGGCCAAAAGCGGAGATTTGCAGACCGTAAAGACAATACTGGCAAAGGATCCTTCGAAACTGAATGCGATAGACAAAAATAAATATACAGCTCTTCATTGGGCCTGCATGCGCGCCCATTGGGATGTCGCAGAGTTTTTGATCAAACAAGGAGCGGATCTGAACGTTATCGGCGGAGATGGAGGGACGCAAATCAACTGGGCTGTGCATCATGATAACGTGGAGATCATCAAACTGATGGTCGAAAAAGGGGCCAAACTCAACAGCCGAAACCAATGGGGCATGACCGAATTGCATACCGCTATCTGGCGGGGATGTATCCATGTGGTTGAATATCTTTTGGATCACGGCTCAAATCCAATGATTAAGACGAATGAAGGCTGGACAGCCATGCACTATGCTTACCGCAGCGGGCACGACAACATCATTGAGATGCTGAAGGAAAAGGGCCTTTCCACAAATGTTAAAGACAACCAGGGGCGGTTTCCAAGGCACCTCTATTTCAAAAAACCGAATCCCATCAAGCTTTCTCCCGCAGAACTGGATGAATACATCGGAAAGTACTATATCGGGGATTATTTAATGCTTGAAATTTGGAGAGAAGGCGGCCGGCTTAAAATCATGGAATTCGGGCCCGATGAAATCTACCCTGTGGCCAAGGACTTCTTCTATTTCAAGCAGGCGCCCTGGACCTTGATCTTCAGCCGCGATGAAAAAGGCAAGATTCATCATGCTCAGCTTTCTTTCATAAGGCGGTCTTATACGATTGTGAGAAAGTGAATCTAAAGGTCCCTACCCCGATCTTAGGCCTAAAGGAATGACACCTGAAGTTCTTACCCCAAAAATCAAGTTAATCCAGAACAAATGCCTCATGAAAGGAGATGGCTGGAAGAGAACAAATTGGCATATTTTTTGCTCTACAGTAGAAAATGGAGGGCACTATTATATTTTCCTGGGAAAACCGATTTGACAAGGGAAGTATTATTAAAAAAATTTAACACTCATGCTCTATTATTGACATCCCAGTGAAACCGGAAGAGTGTTTGTTTTTAAGGAGGAAAAATGAAATTTGAAAAGGTTCTGACATGCTGTCTGGTTTTATTCTTCTGTGCTGCGTTTCCAGCAGCTCAGACGGATAATGATATCCCCATAACAACACAAAGATTGAGCGACCGGCTTTTGGTCCTCTCCGAAACTCTTATGATCAACAACGTTGTGGCCGTGGCCTCAAAAAAGGGAATAGTGGTCGTCGACACCACGGGCCTTCCATCCACCGCAGCCAAAATGCGCAGGAGCATAGAGAAGGAATTCGGCCGAACCGATTTCGCCTATGTGATTAACACCCATTATCATTGGGATCACAGCTTCGGCAACCAAATCTTTTCAGATGCTGCTATTATCGGACACGATAATGTCATCGCCGGGATGGCCCAGGATAAAGCTTATATGCCCCGCTGGATCGCCAATCTGGAACGGCGGTTCCAGAGTGAGACGACCCGCTTAAAAAGCGTTAAGGCCGACTCTGAGGAAGCCCGGAATATTCAGGCCTATCTTTCAACTCTGAAGCGGCAAATCAATGACTTTAAAAATGAATTTGCCTCAACACCACCCAAAACCACCTTCAGCGACCAGATGGTTCTCGACCTCGGAGATCTCACGGTTAAGCTGGATTATTTCGGCCGGGCCCATTCCACGTCTGATATCTTCATCCACATCCCGGAGGAGGGAATCCTGATGACCGGAGATCTTTTTCTAGATCAAAGATGGGTCCCGCTTTTTGCCGGACAATCTGTACTAGATATCGACCGCTGGCTAGAGGTGCTGCACAGGGCGTTGGACGGAGATGACGCTCCGTCAAAGGTCATTCCCGGACATATGGATATCTGGGAAGCAGAAAAGCTGGCCATGTGGAGAGACTATATTAAAACACTTTGGGAAGGCCTGAAGAAGGCCAAAGAACAGGGACTTTCCCTGGAGCAGGTTAAAGAAAAATTTCCTCTCCAAGAGAAATATTATTACCTCAGGGAACGGGGGCACAGTGAAGAAAGAATCCGCACCTTTCATGAAAGAAATATTGAGGCTTTCTGGAGCCAGCTTTTTATCTCAGCCGCGGATGTCATCGAAGATATATTCATGAAAAAGGGTACTGCCGCTGCAAAGAGCAAATTCCAGGAGCTCAAAAATCAGCCGGACAAATATTTTGTCAGCGAAAGACAGTTCAATGCCTTGGGATACAAACTGCTAAGGCAGAACAATATCTGGCATGCTGTGAACGTCTTCCGAATGAACGTCGAAACCTTTCCCCAATCCGCCAATGTTTACGACAGCCTGGCCGAAGCCTATCTTTTTTGGGGCGACAAGTACAACACTATCCGCTTCTACAAAAAGTCCTTAGAACTCAATCCTCGGAATGAAAATGCCAAATCCCGTCTAGAACACATAGACGAGCTTTTCGAAGAGTATCATCCCGTTGCAACCGAAGGCTCCCTTTTCGCACCTGGGCAGCAAACTGGATTAAAAGGTCCCTATTTGGGACAAAAGCCCCCCGGTTTAGAAAAAGAAGCTTTTGCCCCAGGAATCGTCTCCACAAAGGGAGGCCGTGAATTTTCCTGCACTTTTTCAGCGGACGGCAAAGAGTTTTATTTCAACCGCGGAATGAACATTATGGTCTGCCGTTGGGAAAAGGATGGATGGACCGCTCCTGAACCTGCTTCCTTCAACGGTGACTTCCGCAACCATGAGCCGCACATCACTGCGGACAACAAGATGCTTTATTTCGGCAGCATGCGCCCCAATCCGGAGAGGCCAGAAATGGAAAATCCCTACGGAATCTGGAAGGTGGAACGGACGGAAAACGGGTGGGGAGAACCCAGCTATGTGGGCTACGGCATGTATGTCACAACCGCTGAAGACGGAACCATATATATCACGGATATCGACTACGAAGACGATAAAAAACATGAAATTGCCCGGACAAAGCTAATAAACGGCCGCTTCGGACCTTTCGAAAATCAAAAGGGCAGCGTTCTCTCACCGGGGCCAGGCCGCATGCCCGGACGCCATCCCTGCATAGCACCGGATGAAAGCTTCCTTATCTTCGATTCCAATTCCATTGGTCCCCCAGGCAGCCGTAATGTCCAGCTTTTTATCTGCTTCCGTGAGAGCGATGGGTCATGGGGAAAAGCCATAAACCTCAGTCAGATCCTAGACTCCGATCACAACATCGCCGCCTCTCTTTCCCCGGACGGCAAATATCTGTTTTTTATGGCAGAGTCCGATATCTATTGGGTCAGCACTAAAATTCTCGACCAGCTGAAGAAATAGCTCTCGTTGATAAGCGATTTATTCTAAATTCCTCGTTTGTTGTATTTATACAATTATTTCGTCACCATATTTCATGATGTAACCTGATAAGCCTATTTTCACCTCTTAAGTATTTTCTTAAGGCCTGGAAAAAACATAGGTGTACTTTTTCGATATTCACCATAATCCTGACCCAGCCGTTTCAAGAGCTCTGGTTCCTCAATAGCTTTTAATTCCCAAACATTAACCAAAATGAAAAGAGGTGTGAATATAACAAGAAGTGCGAAAGATCCAAGTAAGACGCCGATGCCAAATAATAGAGCAAATACACCGGTCAGCATCGGATGCCTCGTATAGGCCGTACGGACCAGTCGTGACTAATTGAGGTGGAGGGCTGACAGGAACTGGAGTACCTTTTGCTCTAAGAAAGGTTAGAACCGACCATCCAATAAGAATAAAAGCAACAAGAAATAAAAGTGAGGCTAGAATGAGAGAAAGAAATCTGGGTAATATATCGGTAATGCCCAATAACTTATCTACTTGTAAGGATATAATGACAATAGAAAATATTGTTAAGAAAAAGAAAAGCGCCCCGAGAGGTGTAAAAAAGCTTCCGATTTTTCTACTTCTTGTCGCTAAATTATAAATAAGTTCAATCCATTTAGTTTTTAGCGTCATGGTCCTAATCCTATTTTTATATCTTCAATTCAATCAAACACAATTTGTCTTGATAAAGGAAGATTAGAAAGTTAATTGAGAATTTTTTTCAGCTTTCTCGCTTTAGAAGCAATAACTTCCATGAAACTACC
The DNA here is from genome assembly GCA_011773465.1 of Candidatus Aminicenantota bacterium. Classification (GTDB taxonomy): domain Bacteria; phylum Acidobacteriota; class Aminicenantia; order Aminicenantales; family Aminicenantaceae; genus SOIV01. The sequence continues at coordinate 5,663 of WVXO01000060.1, forward strand.
TCCATCCAGATAAGTATAAAGACTATGCCCAACCTTTGAAGAATTCCGTCCATTTCAAGAGTTAGTGAAGCAAAAATAGTTATCCAGAGAATTATTCCGGGGATGTTCGCAAGTATTCCTGTCATCAAGGTGGGAATCGCATATCTTTTCCAATAATCATCTTTTCTAAATCTTGCGAAAACGAAAAAGGGAGATATTGAAAGGCACATACCTGCAATAAAGGCAGAAAGCATATGCATAATGCCAATAAAATCCCTATCTACCATGACATTGTCGCAATTTAAATTACAATGAAAAATTCCCGATAAAACCAAACCAAAGCCTCCGGTTGCCAATAAAATTGGACCGATTTTAGAACCTTTTCCATTATTTATGTTCTTATGCAATCCGAAAGCAAATAAAACTATTAGAACTCCGATAAGACCTATTCCCATATTAAAAATCAGTCCTCTGATTCCTCCAACACCGCCTAGAACACTCATCATTCTTGTCGTGTGACTATAACCAGGTTCTAACAAACCAAGAATAATCACAATTCCAAAAAAAAGAATTGGAGCTAAAATTCCAGAAATTGCGAATAGCTTTTTGTCTTTCATTTTATCATCCCCCTCACACGAGGCGCTCGATTCTTCACGGCTTTGAATAGACTATCCATCAAACTCATGGCTTACCGCCTTTTAATTTTATTTCAGTAAACAGATTGATTTATCATAAGATGATTACTTTATCAATGCATCCTTTAAACATCACTCTCATGATTTCTTCAGAGTCGGGCCGCTTCCTGGGATGAACTTTCCTAAATAATATCGCTGACGGATGAGCTTGGCTTCTTCTTCAGCCCATTTTTCCACGCCAACCGCTTTCATCCGGCACAGATTAAAAAGTTTAAAGTTATGGGGATATCTGTCTGCTCCTTCTTTTGCGGGTTGAAGCTTTGCGCAAGGAAACTCCTCACATTCGAAACAGAATTCCAATCCCTTATCCTCAACGCATTTGAGTGTTTCACAGGGTTGCCCCAGATGTTTGCATCCTTTCTCTCGCCGGCATCCCTTACAGGCAACCTCTTCTGGATCTTTCTGGATTTTTGATGCAAATTGTTTTTTCATTTCCTCTGTGATGTTTTTTTCATAAATTTCGCAATTAAAACAATCCAAGCCACAGGGAGCGGTTAAACTCCTTTTTGTAACAGAATTCATTTTTTCCTCCATATCATTGATATTTTTATCTGGTTTTGAAACGAAATTCAGTCTTGATCTTAATGATATAATAGCACCAAAAAAAATGAAGGCGCTTTTAATAACAAACTGTCTTCGGTTCAAGGTGTTGGTCATTTTTCTCCTCCATTTTTTAAATTCCCTGCTTTAATGGCGGGGGTGAAAAAATTATGAAATTTCATTGGCTTTCACTTAATAAGTGGGGAAAAATGAAAAAACGTGACAAAAAAAATGAAATATTTAGGAGAGATGATCCTTGATCGCCAGAATCTGCCGGCTTTCACGGAAGAAATGGATATCCTTTACCGTTTTCTTTAATTTTTGATACTCTGAGGGAAGATCAATACCTACGACATGTTTTTTCATTCGACATGAGCAGTTCCCATCAGGATTAAAGAGTACACATTCTTCGTTTAAGAAATTATGCAGTTTTTTCCGACTCCGAGAGACTTTTTTTCTTATAGTGCTTTCCTGTTCAGCCATTATTGTGGAGAGTTCTCTGGAGGATAATCCGGCGATATCATACAGGACGTAGAGAAGACGTTCCTGGTTGGATAGGCAGTGAAGAATGCCTGTTAAGCATTTATCGCACATCTCTTTTACCCATCTCCTTTTGTCCGCTTCTTGTTCAAACGGTGATTCTCTCTCTCCGTTTCTGAAATATTCGCTCAGATATCGATTTGAATAGACTTTTTCGTTCTTGGCTTGTCTTAATATCACTCTCGAGGCGATAGTGTATATCCATGTAGATATTTTTGACTCCCCTTTAAACGTTTTCAGGCTCTTTAATATCTCCATCCAGGCTTCCTGAGCTGCATCTTTCGCTATCTCAGGATTTTGAATCATCCGATGACTTATAGCGGAAACCAGCCCCCTGTATTCTTTGGTGATTTCTTCTTCGGTTGGAAAAGCTGTTTGCATAATTGTTATCTCTTTATAATTATTAAGAATAAAAATAGTAGCTGTCAATAAACCTATTTATATCGGCACAGATCCTATATTCATTAATTTGTTATTGGATTAAACGCAACCTTTTTATCTGAGCATGCGTCTATATATTTGAATCCAATAAAACTAGCCAAAAAATGAATATTATCACCCGATTGGAAGAGGCCATTCTCATCGCTATCTGGAGACTTGAAGATAACGCCTATGGAGTGACCATTAATAAACAGGTTTCTAAGTCATGTAAAAAGAAGTATTCGATGGGAGCCTTATACTTTGCTCTGGATCAACTATTAAGAAAAGACTATGTCACTAAAGACGTTAAATACTACTATCATAAGAAGGGCGGACGTAGCCGGACTTATTACAGCTTAACGGATAAAGGAAAGAAAGCTCTTCATGAGGTCAAGGCTTACCAGAAGTCATTATGGGAAGGGATATCTGAATTAGCGTTTGATGTAAAAGATTCCAAATGAGAAAGAAAAGGGAAAAAATACCAGCTTTAGCAGCATGGATTCTCGCCAGGATGATAAGAGATGAAGACCGCCTCTCAATCCTGAGCGATTTTTCTGAAAATTATGAAGAATTAATCAATGAGAAAGGTTATCTTGAAGCCTGTCGATGGTACTGGGATCAGGTTTTAAAATCCATCCCTATGTTTATGATTAATATCCTCTATTGGAGGCTTATCATGTTTAAAAACTTTCTTAGGATCACCTTGAGAAATATAAGAAGGCACAAAGGATATTCTTTTATCAACATCTCCGGTCTGGCTGTCGGAATGGCCTGTTTTATCCTCATTGCACTCTACATTCAAAAAGAATTCAGCTTTGATACTTTTCATGATAAAGCGGACAGGATTTACCGGATTCTGGAACAGAGGTCAAGCGATCTTGGGATGGAAGATAATGTGTTCTGCACGACTGTTGCCCCGCTCGCCCCTACCCTGCTCGATGAGTTTGCCGAGGTCAGCCATGCGACAAGAATTCACACCTTTTACAATGAGGATTTCCTGTTCGTCTATGACAAGAAGTCCTTCTATGAGAAGGGACTATTGGCCGACAAATATTTTTTCGATGTGTTTTCTTTTCGTTTGATCGAAGGGGACTCTCAATCGGCGCTGGCAGAGCCTCTTTCGTTGATTATCTCAGAAAAACTGGCTGCAAAGTATTTCGGCAATGATAAGCCATTGGGAAAAACAATCAGTCTCAACGGCCGTCTTGATGTGAAAATCACAGGGGTTGTAGAAGAAATCCCCGATAATTCACACATCCAGTTCGATTTTCTTCTCTCCCTCGATTCGATAGAAATACTGCGATATGATGAAAACTTCCTCAACTATTGGAACAGAGCGAGGGAATACTACACCTACATAGAACTCCATGAAGCGGTCAATCCAAAGAATTTCGCAAAGAAACTCCCCAGGTTTGTCGGCTCACACATGGTCGGTGTAGGCCTCATGGAAGACTTGGTTCTCTCTCTCCAACCGCTCAAGAGCATTCACCTTAGATCGAAGGCAATGAGAGACCTGGCCGAGAACAACTCGATGCAGACCATCATTATGTTCTCATTGATCGCATTCCTCATCCTGCTTATCGCCTGCATCAACTATATGAATATTTTAACAGCCCGCACATCAAAACGCTCAAAGGAAATCGGAGTAAGGAATACCTTGGGAGCTTCCCGGAGACATCTACTGATTCAGTTCATAGGAGAATCCTTTGTACACACGATTATAGCATTCTGCGCAGCCGTATTAATCGCCAAGATAGTTCTTCAGCATTTTAATGCCGCCATAAACCGGGAGCTCACACTCAACATCTTTGGAAATTCTCAGTTTTTGCTGGTGTTGGTCGGTATGATAGTTCTGACCGGTCTGTTTTCTGGAATATACCCGGCGTTCTATATGTCGTCATTCCCCCCCGCAAAGATACTGAAGGGGACTCATTATCATCCACCTCGGTTATCCAGATTCAGGAATGTGCTCGTGGTGACACAATTCTGCATCTCGGTGCTCCTCATCAACAGCACATTGGTTATATTAAAGCAGCTGAACTTCATCAGGAACACAGAACTGGGGTACAACCGGGAGCACGTATTGGTCTCTCCCATAAGGGATTTGGCGATTATTAATAACTTTGAAACCATCAAAAACATCCTCCTTCAAAATCCCAACATTGTTGGAGTCACGAGATCGGACAATCTTCCTCTGTCTATAAATAGTGTGATCGGAATCAAGGTCGAAGATGCTGTCGGAGTGGAGGTGGAAAGAGGCATTGCTACAGCTAGGGTCGACAGTGAATTTCTCGATGTATTTGAAATAGAGCTTTTATCTGGAAGGAACTTTTCAGATAAATTTGCCAACGATACTCAGGAGTCGGTCCTGCTCAACGAGACGGCTGTCAAACATTTGGGATTGATGGATCCGATAGGGAAGAAATGCTTGATATGGCCGGCCACAAAAGGGAAGGTCATAGGCGTGGTGAAAGACTTTTCCTTTCATTCTCTCCACCAGGAAATTGGCCCCCTGGCTCTGACATATTATCCTGATGTCGGTCGTTTTATATCGGTCAAGATAAAACCGTCTAATCTTCAAAGCACCATCCAATTCATAAAGAACACCATCGATTCGTTCGAATCCGTTCACCCCTTCACGTTTTCCTTTATGGACGATACATTCAACAGCATGTACCAAAGAGAGCAAAATACTGGGTCATTCTTTGGTTATTTCTCGGCCATTGCCATCATCCTCGCGTATCTCGGTTTGTTCGGACTCGTGGCTCACAAGGTGGAATCCCGTATCAAAGATATCGGGATCAGGAAGGTACTCGGCGCATCTGTGCGGGAAATCGTAGTGTATCTGTCCAAAGAATTTTTTATATTAATCGGAATCGCCAACTTCATCGCCATACCGATAATCTTCATCGCCATGCACGAATGGCTTCAGACATTTGCCTACAGAATCAGCGTCGGGGGAGAGATATTCCTTCTATCCTGTGGCCTTACGTTGATCATAACTTTTTTGACGGTCAGCTTCCAGACTATAAAGGCCGCCACTGCTAGTCCAGTCGATTCGCTGCGGTATGAATAAATATTCCAAGGAACTGTATCATCTTATTATCTTTACAAATCAGCCAAGACTGTATTAGGATTGAAAGTTCAACTATGAACACTCTAACGGACGACGAATTCGAAGTCCGACTCTCTATCCCCTAAGCTAAAGGCGCGAATATAATCTTGATTCTGTTTTTTTATTATTGGAAAGCAGTCGAACAAAATAAAGGAAAAGAGCTTTAAGACCGAAGGTTAGTAAGAAAGCATAATCAGCTTAATCTCCTTGCTTAAAACAGGGCCGCTATCAGATACTGGAATCCCGACTTTCATGGTGTGGCTGCCACTAATGATATTTTTCAGGTCGA
>WVXO01000060.1:11268-21594 GCA_011773465.1 Candidatus Aminicenantota bacterium
CCCGCGAGCATTTCTCCATGAATCTGCTGAGCCACACCTTCATTTATTACAGCCAAAAATTGAGGATGAACCTCTATCTTTCCTTTAGGGAGGTAGATTTGAAGAAAAACCGCAGTATCTTGTGATCGTTGGACTCTGTTTGTGACTAACGGGAAAAATTTAAATTTACCGTACTCCAAACTTCCGTCTGCCTTGGAAAGAGAGAAAGATTTTTTCTTGGCTTGTGGACTTTGAGCAACCATACCCAAAACACAATTGAGCACGTCTCCTCGATTTTTTTCTTTTAAATCAGGAAAAGAGAGAGTCGATTCCCATGTCCCCACTTCATTCGTCTGTTCATCATGAAGAGCGTAGATGACATGATTTTTCTCATTTTTGAGGCGTGTTTCCGAACCTAAAAAGTGATAAAGAATATAATCTGTACTTCTTGCCGCATTTAAGAAATCTTGATTGATGTTAAATGGAATTGGAATTTGTCCACCCAAAGTGCGCTCTCCCTTTTTCGCATCTTTGATCCATATGTGAAGGTCTAACTTCATCGGCCCGAACCCAATGTTTCTTTGGATGAATAACTTGTTTGCGGGAAGGGCTACACAAATCCAGGGCTCGAATTTACCCGATTTCAGGTAGACGGGAATAAGTGCACCATCAAAAGGAAGCTCTTTGAAAAGAGAAGGATTATAATAAGTCGAAACAAGAGACATTTTCTCGCTTCCTTCCTCAGAGTAATCTGTATAACCCTTTCGAGAGCGCACATCAACTCCTCCTTTTTTTACTTTAACCTTAATTTTATGGTATTTGTCGTCTGGATTCTCCCTGCGAGGATAGTAACTGAGTAGATAATAATGATTTAAATCTTCTTCCATGACCTGCTTGAACTTTTCATATTTATCGGTACCTCTTAAGGTAATTCCGCCTGTATCCTCTGAAATCCATACAAGATTGTAAAGCTTGAGCTTTTTTTCTTGTTCAATAAAATCTTGTGATGGCTTCATATCAGAATAAAAGGCAAATTCTGTTGAAACTTGCATGAGATGATTCATAAAATTCTCAGGATATAAGGCATAAAACGAAATATTATTGGCATTGGCAAAGCGAATCAATTCTTGTAAAACCTCTTCTCCTACCATAAGCTTCTTTTTCCCGAGAATGTTGAATGGATCGAAAACCTTAGCCTCACGCACTTCTCTCTTCCTAAATTCGGGTCCTCTGATCCCGCTTGATATTTCCCTAAATGAAGTCTCATCATCTTTTTTCGTATATTCGAATGCTGGAGCAGAGGCAAAGGGAATGCCATCGCTAATTAAAAGAATGGATTTTTTTCCTGGTAAATCTTTTATAGTATTTGTAAGGGCTAAGATTTCACCCAATGTTTTCTCGAATTTCATTCTCTCACTAACAAGGTATTCGTGCTTTACGTATGCCCTGGACATTTCCAATTGCCGGAAAGCTGGAGGTTCTGCAACTCCAGCGTCGTCAGTAACCACAACTTCAAGCCCAGCGTCTCTATACATCCTCATAGCCTCAATAGAGTTATCAAACCAGATACGCCCTGAGGCCTTGACAAGCGCCTTTCTTATGAGTTCAGCATCAGTCGTGAAAGGCTGCAGAATTGTTATCGGCCTGTCTTCACTAATCTGAACCACCATGACCTCATTCCCCAGTTTAGCCAATGACTCGAGCTCATCAACGATCTGCTTTCCTCCCTTTTTGAGGTTTCTCAGCCAGGAATTGATTGCATCGAACACAACCACAAGTCGTTTTTTCTCGATGGCTGGAGGGATTTCAACAGGTTCTGCTTCCTCGGTTCTCATCTCCATCTTTTCGAAGCTTATCAATTCGCAAGAATTAATCGGGACTTTTTTCCCGTCCTCGAGTATTTCAAAATCATCGATCGTCAAGTCTGTAACAAATTTCCCATCCTTGGTCACGATGACATCTACCAAAACTAATCTGACCTCGACCTCATGTACTTCTACCCGGCCTGGGCTCTTTTGTTTCTGATACCCGAAAACTAAGCAGAAAAACATTGATAGTAAAACCAGAAATAATAGAATGGGCTTTTTCATGATTTCTCCTCCTGCATTCCTAAGATGCCACGGGGAAATTTAGCTCTTTCTCTCCAAATTTATAATTTATTAATTCCCCTTAACGCCATAATATTAATGTGATTTATTTTACCTGTCAATCAAACTCACATTTTTTTGGTGGGGATATTGTCTTAATCAGAGTGGCTGGGAAGCAGGGATTCGAACTCCGATTCCATGATCAAGAGTCATGTGTCCTGCCTAATATAAATGACAGGTCACATTTTGATCACAAAAGCCTATAATTCAAAATTTAAGGAATTTTTATCCTTTGATAATAAATAAATTGTCAGCTCTAAACCAAAAATAGAACAACGGATTCCAAATCCGATGATCTCATGAATAAAAAAACAAGCGGAATTGCTCTATTATTTTTCTTGCTGTTTTTTTACTTCCCTCAGAAGCGCCTCCGCGTCTATCTCCTGATAGTTCCTTCGGGACATGTCTGTGACATATCCTTCCCGCATTAGAGGAGATCCATTTTCCGTTGTAGACATTTTCCCTGCCCTTTTAATGCGAAAAAATTACACCAAAATTGAGTACACCTGTATGTAGAAGTGGACAGGAAAGCCACTGTAAAATTCCAGATTTATCTAGTATAATTTGGCACGTAATTTGCAAAATTAATAAAGCAAAATATAAAAATTAAGTTTTTATAAAATGAAATTAGGCATAATTGCGTAGAATCTATTGCAAGCAGCATAAAGAGAAAATGTTCAAGTCCCCTCTGATCTCAGAGATCTTTTCCAATTTTACTGTAGCTGAATGGTCAAGATATTAAAATTTTTCGTCTAAAGACAAATTTTTCTTAGGAGGCATGCCTGTGGGAAAAAAGACAAATATTTTATTCGCAGCGCTCTTTGTGATTTCGGGTTTCTGCTATCTTGAAGCATCTGGATTCAGGAATTTTGAACTCGGTGCCAGAGCGGCTACTCTGGGAGGAGCCTTCGTTGCACGCGTGGATGATTCTTCGGCCGTTTTTTACAACCCGGCTGGGGTAGCCTTTTTATCAGGAATCAGGCTTAAAACAAATATCCATTTTCTCAAGCTGAGATTAAAGGCAGAATATCCAGGATCACAAGAACCATATGAAAGCACCCCCTTTCAGCTCCGTGGATCCCACTTTATTTCCTTGAATATAAAGGATAGAATCGGCTTCGGCATTGGAGGATTTACTCCCAACTCGATGGAAACCAAATGGCCCGAACCGCTGGCTCCTTGGGCAGGACACTACTTGTCGATTATCTCAAAATTGAATTCTTATTATATCCGCCCTGTCCTGGCGGTTAAGGTTTCAAACAATCTTGCGGTTGGGGTTGGAATGGATTTCATCTTCTCAGATGTTATCTGGTTATGCGACAGAGTTTCTTTTTTTCAAGGAATAGATCCTTCTTTAGAGATAGACGTTGCTAGTAAATCTAAAGTCAGCGGAAAAGGCATAGGCTTTGTTACCGGTATACTGATAAGGATTAGCGAAAATCTTCGGATAGGAGGAAGATACCAGCCCAAGGTAAAACTGGACTTGGAAGGATTGAACGACTTCTATTACCGCGATTATTGGGAACCGGCCTTCTTCATGAACCAGGAAGTGACCTCAGCCTTTACAATGCCTCAGGAATTCGTTTTAGGGTTTATGTATTCGCCAGCGAAGAACCTGAATTTTCAGCTGGACATTCAATGGAATGAGATGAGCAAGATAAAACATTGGGAGTTCAATCTCAATCCACAATTCTATGAGGAGTTCGAAGATTTCTATGGATTTAGGCCGGAAGATGTCAGGCAGGGGGTTGATCTCAATTTAAGAAACACCTGGCGCATCATGTTCGGCACTGAGTATTATCTTAGTGATTTTATAGCTCTTAGGGCCGGTTACACTTATCAAAAAAGTGCCGTCGATGGTCAGATGCTCCATCCAGTTTTTCCCGATTTAGATACTAATATATTGTCCCTTGGCATTGGCTACGAAGGTCCAATGTTCGCGATTTATATGAAGGATGAAAGAATTGGGGGATTTTCTTTTGATATATATTATCAATATGGATTTTCTCCAAGTTCTACGTCAACTCTTACTGAGTTTCCTGCTGCTTACAAGGCGAGCCGATGGATCATAGGAGTGGCTGTTGGGTTTAATTTCGGATCTTAGTAAAGACACTCATCCCAAATTTCATACATAGCTTTGATCTATTCGGTCACCTCTCCCGTATTCCTTCAACGATTTACAAAAAATAGAACAAATTTGTTTTTCTACGTTTGTTTCGGTTTAGTTTGGTTTCCTTGTTGTAATTAACTCAATTCAAAGGGATTAGAGGCAGGAATGGTTCGAAGGGCCGCACTCGACCTGACCCGCCTCCCTGAGATCGGTCTAGCTGTTGTGTTAAAATTTTGCTGGAAGAAAGGAGCAGGATATGGGCAGGAAACGCTACACACCAGATCAGGCCATCACCATGCTTCGTTAAGCCGAGGTACCGCAGAGCCAGGGTGCCAAGATGGCAGATGTCTGCCGTAAGCTGGGGATCTCTTGCATAGACCTTTGGCTATTATTTTGTTTTTAAGATGTTAGCAGAACTCCCTTCATCTGATTCGAAGTCGGCCGCTCTATCCCCTGAGCTAGGGGCGCACCCTAATTTTAGCCACATTATAACAAATTACATGAGTTTTATAAGAAATTTTGTCAGGAAGCTAGCCTCAGTTTTTTCCAAGCTTTGGTCAAAACGAAGGTTGAGGCAACCGCTATCACAGTCAGAATACTTGCCAAGGTGTGCTTACCATAAATCCAGTTTCCAGTGGCGAAAAGCGCGCTATACACGGCAAAGCACCCTAGAACCATACACAATATCCCAGCAGGAACATCCCAACCTTGCTTAGCTTCTTCAAGAAGTTCGCCGTCCTGTCTTGCCTTATCGATCACCCTTTTCCAGCCGGGTCCGCCGGGTTGGACTAAGAGGAAGAAAGAGCGTAGTGTCTTTGACTCCGTTGGTTTGGTCAGGAGAGTTACGGTAATCCAGCAGACTGTGGTGATGCCAACACCCACAACCAGCCGAACAGGAGTGGAAATCTCTGGTAAACCTGTCCTCGGGTGAATCAACTGTAAATAAACGGCTACGACAAACGAAACAACCATAGCGGTAATTTCGCTGTAGGGATTGATCCGCCACCAGAACCAGCGCAAGATAAAAAGCAACCCAGTGCCAGCTCCAATCTGAAGCAAAATATGAAAAGCTTCTAAGGCACTACTCAACACCAGGGCTATGACACCGGCCAGAATCATCAAACCGAAAGTGGATATGCGCCCGACGAGAACCTGCCTCTTTTCACTCGCTTCCGGATTGATGAAGCGCTTATAAAAATCGTTGACCACATAAGAAGAACCCCAGTTCAAATGCGTAGAGATTGTGGACATAAAAGCCGCGATCAGAGAGGCAACAACAAGTCCAAGAAGACCGTGAGGAAGAAAAGTCAGCATGGCAGGATAGGCAAGGTCATGTCTCAACACTCCTGGATCAACATGCGGAAAAGCGGCTCGCAGGGAATCCAGAGTGGGAAAGACCAAGAGGGAACACAAGGCTACGATAATCCATGGCCATGGACGGAGAGCATAATGGGCTGCATTGAAAAGCAAAGTTGCGCCAACTGCGTGTTTTTCTGACTTTGCAGAGAGCATGCGCTGGGCAATATAGCCCCCGCCACCCGGCTCTGCTCCTGGATACCAGACGCTCCACCACTGCACAGCCAGGGGAAGAATGAGAAGTACTAACAATGCTTCTGTATTAGAAAAGTCAGGAAGAAGATTCAATTTTGAAACAACATTCTCGTTGGCTAATAAGGCGCTAAATCCTCCGACCTGGGGCAACCTGAGTGCAATAACAGCGGCGCCGACAGAACCAGTCATAGCGATTGTAAACTGGAAGAAATCTGTGATTAAAACACCTCGCAAACCTCCCAGGGCGCTGTAGATAACTGTAATCAACGAGGCGATCAGAAGAGTTTGAATCGGCGTCAATTTAAGCATGACACCCCCGATCTTTATGATCGCCAGACAAACCGTGGCCATAATGAGAACGTTAAAAAACACACCGAGGTAGAGAGCCCGGAAACCCCGCAGGAAGGCAGCAGCTTTTCCGCTGTAGCGGAGCTCATAGAATTCAATGTCGGTCAGAACTTTTGAACGCCGCCAGAGCTTTGCATAAACGAAGACAGTCAGCATTCCTGTCAGGAGAAATGCCCACCAGACCCAATTGCCGGCAACACCATTCTGCCGGACGATATCTGTAACCAAATTGGGGGTATCGCTTGAAAAAGTGGTGGCGACCATAGAGATCCCCAACAGCCACCAGGGCATATTCCTTCCCGAGAGAAAGAATTCCGAGGAACTCTTCCCCGCTTTTTTGGTAACAGCCAGCCCTATGGCTAAAGATAAGATAAAGAATCCGACGACAAATCCCCAGTCAATTGTCTGCAATATCATATAGTGTTCCTCTTAGTGTCAATTATAATTCGCCAAGCGAAGTAGCGCCGTAATAGATTGAATTGAAAAGTAACCTGAAGGTGCTGTGGGACTGTCCTCTATACAGAACAGGAAAGCCTATTATGATAATCCTCCCCTCACCCAAAGTCACATCAACCAGGGCACTTTTGTTGTAAAAATAATCCTCTCCATTAATCCATCCGCTCAGCAACGGATTATGAGCAGGATAGGCTACAATACTCTTTCCCTCTTTCACAGCAAGAACAGGGCTTCGCCTGAAAAAAACAGCTCCTTCCGCTTCACAGCCGTAGGCAATCGGATGGTTCCTTTCAATAGAAACCTTAAGTAATGAGCCTGGCACGAAGAAGGTCTTCCTGTCCACTTTCTCCACGCTGTTCTCTATAGCAAGGGAAAATTGTTTCAAAGCAAAATCGGCGGCTGAGTTCAGCGTGATTAAGGTACCGCCTTTTTGAATAAATTCTTTTATGTTTTTTACTCCAATCTCACCTATTCCGCCCGAATATTCAGGAGGGATGGATTCCTCTGAGATTCCATTTATTATGGTGCTCGTCCTCAAATCAGGAAAAATGATGACGTCAAAATTCTCGTTGAGATCTCCTTTTTTTATCTCTTTGTTGTGGATACTTTTGTAGGCAAATTCATACTGCTCAAGAACCCACCTTGTCCATCCCTCATCCATCGAGGCATCCCAGCTCTTGTAAAGTCCGAGCCTGACAGGATTCAGGGCGTATGCTTTTATCTCAGGTTTTGCCAATATGCCTTCGAAGTGAACACCCAGATCACTGGCAACGGACTTTAAGTCTTCAACCAGACCTTTCTTATTCTGGACAATCATTGTCCCCGCAGGATATTTCTTTCCTTTTGCTGAAAAATTCTCCGAAGCCCAGGAGATACTGTATCCTTTTTTCACCAACCTGTTCAAAGCGACAATATCATCATTGGTATCATGTCCCCACGCATATCCAAAGGCATTATCCACTGCATCAATTTTGCCTCTTGGCCTGGAGAGCTTATCAACCTTAACTGATTTAGCCTGAAAAGGATCATTTATTCGAATGGCCTCAACACCCATGAGAAGAGGTAAGGTGTGAGCAACCACATCATAAGGAGTCTTAAGCGGAGCGCCTGGATATTCTCTGATTGCTGGATATACCTGATTCTCGAGCAGGGCTTTGGCGAATCCCCCGTAGGGCTGGGCCAGAAAAACAATGTATGTTCCTTCAGGATATTCATGGCCGTCAGCCGCAAAGGACTCGCTGGCTCTGTGAATTTCAACTTCTCCCATCTGCAAAACATTCATCATCTTTATCGTTGTAGACAGGTCTTTTTGTTTGTCTGGGATGATGTAGGCGAAAGGGGGCTCTTTGCGGTTAACAGCTTTTTTATGTATTCTGTAGAAATTTCGGAGCCAGTTTTCTCTAAGTTTTGCCGCATTGGTCAGAGTAGCCTTCGCAGCAGAATAATCATAATCCACGATGTCTCTCAGGGCCCATCTTCCCCCTTTCCAGGGCATGGGCATTTTGACTGAGGGCTCTTTTACATACGCGGCAAAATCTTTGAATTTAATCGTAAGAGGAGTGGCCAGCTTAATACTGGCAACCTCGGTTAATATCCTTATTCCTCCATGATAATGATGGTAAGCTCTGGCCGGTGTCCAGGCATCATACCTGTTACTGTGGATGACGCCGGCTTTTCCTTCTCCCGTCATTTCAGAGGCGATGAAAGTCCCCATCATGGCCACTTGTTGTCTGAGTATCGGGTCAATGTTGGGCTCATAAGGATCAACGAAAGGAGGCACAAATATCCTTGCTCCTGTTCTTCCTGTCTGATGCATATCCAAGATAACCTGAGGATGCCAGGCGTTATGAACCTTAATCGTCAGGCGGGATTCAACCTGAGTAAACATATACCAGTCTCTGTTGTTATCGTGGCCAACGTACTTATGATAAAGCCAGGGCATAGGCGATCCTTCATACTTTGTTCCAAGATTCTTTTTATACCAGTCAACAACCAATTGGGTCCCGTCTGGGTTGTGCATGGGAGTAAGGAGTAAAATCACGTTATCCAGGATTTCTCTTGTGCTTTTATCATTTTTGGCAGCGAGGTCATAGGCAAGCTCCATGGACATCTGGCAGGCTCCGATTTCAGAGGCATGGATTGAGCAATTGATCATCACTACTGCCTTGCCCTCAGAAATTATTTCTTCTGCTTCTTCGTCTGTTATTTTTCGGGCGTCGGCGAGCAGCTGCTGATACTGGCGGTATTTTTCCAAGTTCTTATGGTTTTCTGCTGAAGTTATAAAGGCCACAATAAAAGGATTTCCCATAGTTGTTTTACCGATCTCCTTTACTAGTATCCTCTCGCTCGCCTTATCAAGTTTGGCAAAATAGTCAACAATCTGATGCATATCTGCAACTTTCCTGTCTGTGCCTATATTGAATCCCAGGACTTCTTCAGGTTTAGGAATCGTGGCGAAAGCCGCATGACTTAAAAAAAGAAGCGACAGCCCTATACAGAATATTTTGGCCCTTTTCATATTTTTCTCCTTCCGGACTTGTTCATAGTCTATTGAAACTGGGATCATGTCTTGACTCTTGACATTTAGTCACGAAGAAAAGCTTATAACACAGGAAACATCTGAAATCAACGACACTTCGGTTAAATTATTATATGGATCAACACGCGGAGCATGCGGCCATTGGATCAAGACTTAATCCTTATTTACTATTTGGCGTTATCCCAAAGTTGCTTGATACAATGTCATTGCGAGGAGCGTAGCGACGAAGCAATCTCATTCTTTTTTTTATGAGATTGCTTCGCCCCTGCGGGGCTCGCAATGACAACCAAAGGAATCTTCTTCGCTTCCCTCAATGACATAAATAAACAATCCATAAGTTAAAAAAAAGGTGGGCTTGATGAATCAAGCCCCTACATAATATGTATCAATCCATACACTAAGAAAAAGGTGGCTTTGATAAATCAAGCCCCTACAACTAATTTGCAAGAAAATGGGGCCTGGCCCCATTTTTACATTTTTATAGCATTTGCAGAAGAAATTCTTTTTTTATACCCTAGGAGCGAATCATAAGCTGAGAGTGCAAAGAAAAAAATAGTATAAATCATGGCAAAAAAGCTTGCTCCAGATTTTTACGATGTCCAGCGCCAGCAGCAGAGAAAAAGCCTTTTTGTATTTTTTATATTGATTATCTTTTATTTTATCGCCATAGGATTACTCTCCGGAATTCTCTTGGTATGTTTTGGCGTATTCCTGGGTAAAGGAGGATTGCTGGCGGCAAGCTTCCTTATGAAACTTCTCTTGTTGAATGCAGCTCTCTCCTTTATCATTGCTTCATTTCATTATTATGACGCAAAAAAGTTTGGGGCAAGATTCATTTTAAAACGCCTTATGGCTCGCCTTCCAGATCGATCTGACCGTTACCATAAACAGTTCGTCAACAGTGTGGAAGGGATCCGAATTGCAAGCGGACTTCCCAGAGTAATCCCTCGCATCATACCCCAATCTGCGATAAATGCTCTTGCTCTGGTCTCAGCAGACGGAACGCCGAATATTATCGCCACCGAAGGTTTGCTTTCAGAACTCACCAGAGATGAGCTAGAGGCCGTGGTTTCACATGAAGTGGCTCACATCATTCGGGGAGATGCCTTCTATATTACTCTTGTCTGTTCTCTTACTAATTTATTCGAACGACTCAGGCTGGCATTGGAGCCCGAAGATCATGCTCGAAGAAGCAG
>WVXO01000060.1:21613-110716 GCA_011773465.1 Candidatus Aminicenantota bacterium
GCTGCTGTGGAGTTATGCCGAAATCCTAAAGCTCTGGCCCGCGCTCTGTATAAAACGCATTTGAAAAATTCTTTCGTCGGAGACTTCTCTCTGACCTACAGTCCGCTGTTTATCATCCCTCCTAAATTAGTTGGGAAATCCGAGGGATTCTTTGCCCGTTTATTTAACTCTCATCCCCCTGTGATGAAAAGGATCAGACTTCTGGCAGACATGGCCAAAACAAAACCGCATAAGATAATAGAAGAAGTGTATGAAATCCAGAAAAGACGGAAGGAGGCGCAAATCCTCCTGCCCTCTCGAGAAGAAGTCGTCCAGGAAAAAGACGTTGCTGCGGCTGAAGAAGATAAGGTTGTCCCTTTGGAAGGGAAAGTGTGGTCCATAAGAGATCCTCAAGGAAATTGGCAGGGTCCTTATGCACTTAACGAACTCCTTTTCATCCGGTTTTTTACGCCGATGATATGGATAAAGAATTTGCAGGAAGGAGTTGAGGCCCGGGCCAGGGAGTTCATTCAAATCCGGGACGCCCTTCGTAAACTGGGAAAGAAAAAACCGCTGGATACAATTAAGCAGAATCGATGCCCTCGCTGCCACGTCATCCTTAGGGAGGATTACTATGAAGGAACGCCTGTAAAAATCTGTCCGCAATGCAGCGGAAAGCTCGTGGATTCTTCTTTCAAGTGGCGCATCCTGTCCCGGAAGGAAGTTACTTTTTCCGAAAATTTGATAAAAAAAGCCCGTGATTTCAAGGAACAATTCCTGGATAATCCTTTTTATATACGAAAAATAAGGCAACAAAAATCCAAAAAAGTCTCATGCCCCCATTGTGGCTCTCGAATGGTCCCCAGGCCGTTCAGCTACCAGTATGTTATCCCCGTGGACAAATGCTTTTACTGTTATAAAATATGGTTCGATGCAGACGAGCTAGAAATACTCCAAATCCTCACCGAGAAGATATAAGTCACTCAACGCGAATCCCCGCTTATCCCCCAGACAAAACGAAAATACCTTTTGCTTCTGATGGGTTCGGAAAGCTGGAAATACAGGCAGAAGTAGGTTATATTATGTTATTAATATATGACGTCTTTCAGCTGGCTAATACATACAAAGATTAATGCATAAACACGATAATTCATGAAAATAAAAAAGTGATACTAATCATGCTCCGAAAAATAGGTTTTAGTTTGATTATAATTTTCTTGATATCTCTCATCGTCTTATCCGGCTGTAAAAAAAATGAAGCTCCGGATGAACCCGAATTCAATAGCTTGGCGGAAGAAATCGATTATCTTGCAAACCAGTATGTCAGAGTAGGCGCAATGATCGGAGTCATAAATAAACAGCAAGAAAAGCTCATTTTTTCTTACGGGACAAAATCCATCAATACTACAGAGCCGCCTGATTCAAATACTGTTTTTGACATCGGCTCTATAACTAAAACTTTTACAGCTACATTACTTTCCGATATTGTTTTAAAAGGTGTTATTTATTTAACTAATACAGTCGGTAACTATTTGCCAGCTGATCAAGTTATTATGCCCTCTTCCGAAGGTGTTGAAATCACATTTGAGCACCTGGCAACTCATACGTCAGGTATTCCCAGAAAACCTCATGAAGAGGGATCAACTTATCCGCTTCCCGAAGGTTATGATCCTCTTAACCCATATGCAGCTTATACAACCGAACATATTTACGATTATCTGACAAACTATTGCACATTGGAGTTTACACCTGGTACCTATTGGGGATATTCCAACACCGGAATGGGATTATTGGGACACACACTGGGTATAATTGATGGAACATCTTATGAAAACATATTAATCCGTGATATTTTTAATGCGCTGGACATGCAAAACAGCTCACTGTTTTTAACGGAGCAACAGATGAGTAACCAAGCTCTTGGGCATGATCGATATATAAATATTGTGCCTTTTTACACCGCAAATGATATTTTTCAAGGATGCGGCATGATTAAGTCCTCACTAAATGATATGTTCAAATATCTGGAGGCAAATATGGGTTTAATAGAGACACCGTTGAAGGACGCAATGGAAAGAGCACATCAACGTACGCCGGGAATTTGGACTGGATCGTTGGGATACATTGGTTTGGCGTGGTACATTTTTGAGTTGGATGACGGTCAGGAGGTTACATATAGTGGTGGAGATACAAATGGACATTCGGCATACATAGGTTTCAATAAGTCAGAATCAACAGGAGTCATTGTTTTATTAAACTGCTCTGTGCATGATGGGACCAATTTAAATTTGGGTGCTGCTATTATGAAAGCGATTAATAAATATTAGATGTTAGTATATACCTACTTGATAGACTGTATCGTTATTCATAAAAAACATTGAAGCACTTAGATTTTTTTATTATAAAAATGTCTTCATTCATGAGTATTTTTCCGTAAACATCTGTACGAGAACTCGAGTAGCTAAATGTCCCTCAAGAGCTGCCACTTTCTATGGATTAGCAGCTTTTTTTAGGATTGCTAAATAATCTTCGAATTCTGCCTCTCTCGGATTAGAAGGATTTGAATTATTCTCGAAAGATTTTTGCGCGATTTCAGGAAATTGACTCTCTTTTATGCCCAAATCCTTAAAGGAGGGGATATTCAAAGAGCCGGACAAGAATCTTATCATCTGGATTAATTCCCGCGCTGCAGCTTCGTTATCTTTCTCCTCAACTCCCGCAATCTTAGCTATCTCAGCATAGCGGTCTTTGGCAACCGGAAGGTTAAACTCCATAACGAATGGAAGAAAGATCGAGTTGGCAACGCCGTGGGGAGTATCAAAAAGAGAGCCGACAGCTTCAGCCACACAGTGAACAGCCCCGACATCGCTGTTGCAGAAAGCTGGTCCGGCAAGTGTGCTGCCCAGCATTATTTTCTCCCTTGCCTCTTTATCGCCCTTTATATTTCCGTAAGCCCTTTCAAGTGATTCGAAAATGAGTTTCAGGGACTCGCGAGCAAAAATATCCGTGAGAAAAGTTGCAGGCTTTACAGAATAAGCTTCTATGGCATGGGTGAGAGCATCTAAACCGGTAGAGGCAACGAGTGGAGGCGGAAGAGTAACCAGCAGATCAGGGTCGACGAGAGCAACTGCAGGAAACATATGAGGGCCTTTTATGCTCATTTTGAACATTCGTTCGGTGTGGGTTATTACAGAGACCCAGGTCACTTCACTTGCAGTGCCGCAGGTTGTGGGAATGGCCAGAACAGGAAGAGGAGGTGATTTATATTTTCCCTTTCCTTCATAATCCTCTATGTGACCCGGATTGGTCGCCAGTAAAGCTACTGCTTTGGCAGCATCCAGAGAACTCCCACCGCCAAGCCCGATCACAAGATCCGGCTTCATTTCGCGAACTATCTCCCCAGCCCTGTTGATCGTGGTGTGTTTCGGGTTTTGCTCAACCTCATCGAATACAGGAATCCCCGGAAAATGGCTGAGGACTTTAGCGGCGATGCCTGCTTCTCTAATCCCTTTATCAGTGACCAGAAAAAGGCTGGCGTCTTTAAAGTCTTCCTCAACTATTTCTTTAATCCGAGAAATCATACCAGAGCCGAAAAAGACCCTGGTGGGAAG
Organism: Candidatus Aminicenantota bacterium; assembly: GCA_011773465.1. Classification (GTDB taxonomy): domain Bacteria; phylum Acidobacteriota; class Aminicenantia; order Aminicenantales; family Aminicenantaceae; genus SOIV01. The sequence goes on from WVXO01000060.1 coordinate 25,204, forward strand.
ATGAAATTTCATCTCAGACAACACTCACTTTCTGAAATCAATTGAATCCTGATTGGCCATATCAAGCGTTGCTATAAACAGGAGCTGTGCAAGGTCTTCCAGAATTTCAGGAGTTATGGTGTCAACATCATCTTTGGTAATGTGGTAGTAAGAGCGAGACCCGTAAGCACCGAAGGATATGGTCGGAACGTCTTTCCACATGAAACGGGCTGCATCGAGTCTTGGCCGAGCAATGTTGGCAAAGTAACGAGGATTTACGACACGATGGATATACTTTTGGTTTGCTTTGGCAATAAACTTCCAGAACTCAGGGAAATTTTTGGCGGCTAAAGCCCTCAATTTATCCCCACAACCAACGCCATCCATGTTAACAAAAGCCACAGTTTTCTCTAGAGGTGCGAGTGGATGCTCGAGATAGTACTCGGACCCAACCACACCCTGCTCCTCTGCACCAAAGCAGAGGAACATCACAGAACGGCGAGGCTTGATAGGGCATTTGGCCATAGCCTCGGCAATTCCCATTATGACTGCTACTGCCGAAGCATTATCATTGGCCCCGGGCATGATCTCATAGCAGCGACCGAGATGGTCAAGATGCCCGCCCAGAATGATAACTTCTTCTTTGAGGACAGGATCAGATCCCTCAAGAATGCCGATGACATTATAGCCCACGCCATCAGGGTGGTGCTCAGTAATATTCTTTATGGTGAAGGTCTTGCCTGTCGTAAAAGACTGAGGCCTTAAAGTTTTTTTAATTTTGGCGACAACATCCTCGTGCTTTCGCCCTGTGCCTGAAAAAACGTCTGAGACAACCGCATCTCCCACATGGCTGTATATAAAGCCCTTATCGTAGGAATTATTCGGATTGGAGATTGGACCATAGTTATAAATCATCCCTTTTGCGCCGTGCGCCACAGCGTTCTCCAGTTTATATTGATGGAAGGAATAAGGACGCCATTTTTTGAATAGCTCTGGGTCCTTATCAGGAGAAACAGGAACCTCCCTTTCCATCAAAATGATCTTCCCTTTAACATCCACTCCTTTGTAATCGTCATAGGCAAGCTCTGGAGCAGTGGCTCCATAACCGACATAAATGACTTCAGCCGTCACTTCGCCCGAACCAGAAGTTGAGCCAGGGATGAATTCACTTTCATACTGATAGTGCTTTTTTATAAGAGATCCTTTGCTGGGGAGGTGAAGGTAAACCTCGCAGCCTTCAAAAACCAGAGTATAAGGAATAGGAAAAGCCTGGAAGTATGAGTTCTGGCTTAAGGCAGGAGCAATTCCCCACTTTTTAAAGTGAGAAACCACCCATTCAGCACTGGCGTTGTATCCTTCTGTCCCAGTTAGCCGGCCAGCAAACTTATCAGAAGCTAACTCTTTCACATAATCAAAGAGCTGGTGGCTGGAAATAGAATGCACACTCTGCAGAAGTTTTTCTTCTTCTGTTTCTTCTGCGGGCAGGCTCTGGACACTAGGAAAAAATGAAACGAGAAAATAACCGAGCCCCAGTAAAAATAAAAGGGGGGAAAGCTTTTTGTTCTTCATCCCGACCTCCTCTGCATTTTTCTCTATTTATGTTATGATAAATTTTGTAAAAGTAAAGGAAAATAAAAGTGAAATTGAAAAGAATTGCCGTTTTTTTATTTCTTTTCTTTTTATTAGCTTCTCCTTGCGCCAGAAGTCTCGCATGTTTTGAACAGAAAAAAGAGCCCTCTTTTCAAAAAAAAGATGTCCCTACTATTGAGCTAGATCTTTTTAATCTGGTTAACTTAGAAAGGGAAAAGCTTGGTATCGCCCCTGTTAGATATTCTCCGCCTTTGAGCTTTCTTGCCCGAAAACACAGCCAGGATATGGCTCTTCGCGGAGATATATCTCATCTTTCAACCTCGGGCGAAACTTACAGCGAACGCTTGGTGGATGCAGGATTCTATTTTATAAAAAATGGAGAGAACGTAGCTTTCAGCCAAACGTTTATACCTGAGTTCATCCACAAAGGTTTCATGGATGGCCCCGGGCACAGAGAAACTGTTTTGGATCCGGACTTTGATGAGTTAGGAATTGGAGTAGTCTTCAAAAAGGATAAAGGATACTACGTTACTCAGGATTTCGTCCAAGCCCTGGCAGCTAAGGGGAGGATAGAGGCCGAAGCAGAAGTCGAAGAGAATATAAATAGGATAAGACGCGTGTATTCTCTTCCTCCTATTTCATTCTTGAAAGAAGCTAATAGATATGCTCAACAATGCTCGATAAATAAAGCTAAAAGCAAACCTCTCCCTTCTCCACCACCTCGTTTTGGAGAAACCCACATTGTTCATATAAGATCGCCTTCTTTTGAATATGTTTATTCTAAATACAAAGATAAACTCTTAAATATAAATTATGAGACCGGAGGTTTAGGGATTGAGTTTAGACGGAATAAAGAGTCCCCTGGTGGCACTTATTACATCACTCTGCTCCTCTTTCCTGAAAACAAGCATAAATCAAAGAGTAATAAAGACCTTAGTGAGATTGTCCTCCGCGCTATAAATGATACAAGAGAAAGCAAAGGGCTCACTTCTTTGATAGCGGATAAAAAACTTACTGCCCGTGCAGAGCAGGCATTAAAAATAATCTACTCCCAGATGAATGATGAATCAATAACCGTACCGAGATTGGGGAGTGCAACAGTAATCTCCTATATTACAACAAACCCTAACCTTTTATCCGACGAACTAAAAGCAAAAATAGAAAACAATTTTATCGATTTTACAAGAATAGGTATAGGAATTCTCTTTGGAAAAAATCCTAAATTTCCGAGGGGTGCCTTCTGGGTAGCCATTCTTCTTGAGGAGTAAAAAATGTCAAAAATATCTAGAAGAAACTTTTTATTCGTCTCAGGAATAGGTTCAGCTTCCCTTTTTGCTCATGCCGTAGATAGCCGGAGAACTCTTCTAGAATCTGAGGAGAAATCCATTGGCCAGCAAGGCTGCGATCCGTGGATTGAATTAGACCTAGAAAATATGACCTGGAATCTCAATCAGATAAGAAAGGTAGCCAGAGTGCCTGTCATGGCTGTGATAAAAGCCAACGGTTACGGTCATGGATTAGTGGAGATGGGAAAACACCTGGAAAAGGTTGGTATTGATTTTCTTATGGTCGGTAAACTCCAGGAAGCCCTTTTGCTGAGGGAAAAGGGCGTTTCTTCTCCAATACTCAATTTTGGGCCTTTCAGCAATCAGGACGCTAAGGCGATAATCCAGAATAATATCTCTCAATCTGTGTTTAACCAAAAAGTCTCTGGCCTCAGCGAAGCTGCCCTAAATCTTGGAAAGCAGGCCAAAGTTCATATCCATGTGGATACAGGCATGTCAAGAATGGGAATTTCCTACAGAGATGCTCTTCCTTATATAAAAACTGTCTTTTCGCTGAAGGGAATTTTGGTGGAGGGTATCTCGACAGCCTTAACAGAAGATGATGAATTTGATAAAGAACAGCTCAAGCGATTCCTGAACCTTTGTAAACAAGCAGAAAAGGCAGGTATGTCTTTAGGTCTCAAGCACGCTGCAAGCAGTGATGGTGTTCTGGATTTACCTTCTTCCCATCTCGACATGGTGAGGCCGGGAATAGCGCTTTATGGTTACTACCCTTCGGAGAAAACTCAGAAGGAAGATAGGCTCGCCCTTAAGCCGGTTCTACAGCTGAAATGCCGAGTGGCGGACGTTAAAACTCTCCATCCCGGAGATTCTGTATCCTACCACCGAAGATACACTGCCCAGAAGATGGAAAAAATCGCCATTATTCCTGTAGGCTATTCAGACGGCTATCCTCCCAATGTCATCAATAAGGGTTTCGTCTTAATCAAGGGAAAAAGATTTCCTCTGATTGCCGCTGTTACTGCCAACCACTGCGCTGCTCTCCTGGGGGAAAACTCCTCAGTCTCTCTTGGAGATGAAGTCGTTCTCCTCGGCAATCAGGGCAATGAGAAAATTACGGCAGAGGAGATCGCCGGCTGGGCGGAAGTTTCATCATACAAAATATTAATCAGCCTCAGCCCCTTCCTGCCCAGGATAACAAAATAAATTGTAGGCCTGATTCTTATGTAGGGGCTTGATTCATCAAGCCCTCCTTATGATTATCTTGAAATTTGATTCTTCTGTAGGGGTTTGATTCATCAAACCCACCTTTAAATTATTTATGTTGATTGGATTTATTTTGTAGGGGCTTGATTTATCAAGCCCACCTTTTTCTCCCGGTCTTCATATAAGGCATGTTATGTTTGCAAGCGCTTGATTTATTAAACCCATCGCTTGACTACTTTTGCAGGGATTTGATCCCATATTCCCCATATTAAACACAAAAATCACCGCCTTTTAAGAAGCCATGTGTTTGTCCGGGGATGTTAATATGTGGAAATTCGACATATTTATGGGAAACTTTGGGTGACCAGCAAAAATAAGTTCCTATCCTTGCTTATTTGAAAAGCGAACTGTGTGCTTTATTTGTTTTGGTCCGATCCTAGATACCATCACATATCTTTGAAAAGGCAGAAAGGTCAGAATTCTTAGGTTTTTCAGGAGGATGATAAGTGACTTTCTTTGAAAAGAATGGCTTTTTCAGAACTCGATTCTTCTTGCTGAATGACAGGAATACAATTTAAGCATCTAACAACAACTCTTATTTTCTAATGAACATCGAGCCCAACAGGCGGTCCACGTTTTCATTCTCCAGTTTAAAATCCCGTATCTTCCCGTCATCATACCGGTGGAATATTAAAAAACCATTATCATACCCGAAGACATCTTTTTTTAGCGGCAAAAATGAAACATCCTTATCTCCGAGGAATTCGTCCGTAAAAAGGCGACCGTCTTTTGCAGAAAACCGATATGTCTTCTGAAGCTCCACTGAGAAGTACCTTCCCTCGTACTCGGAAATGTCAAATTCCACAGGAAACTTTATCTTTTCCGCCTCATCCTGTAGCCTGTCTCTTCTGTAGAGTGCGATCTTATATCCAATTCCCACAGGCGTCTTAATGAAGCGGTACTGGAGTCCGCGTATGCCATTCACATCGAAAACACCCTGTCCTCGATGTCTCAACTCCCGAGGCATTACAGCATCGCCCAAATACCCGGTCTGCTCCGATAAAACGCGGCGGAAAAGCTTGTTGTTCTCATGGAAGATGCCGATAATGGCGCCACTTTTTAATTCATAAAAGCCTTCGAAGCTGCACGATTCTTTCTGATCCAAAGGGACAGCGATTCCCAGGTCTTTCCCTTCAGCTCTATGTCGCGGGCCCATGTCTATACCCATCTCTTCGACCAAGAAATCACCTAATTCTTCAAAGATATCATACAGCGATACCCGGTCTGTCTGGATATTACTAAGGGCGATCATGCATGCGTCCTTCTCGATAATCCTGTCCATGAGAGCCCGAAATCCGTATGAAGAACCTCCGGCGCGAATGAACGTCATTTTGTCTTTTCCTTCATTATAAGGGACAGACATGACGAGTCCAGCCAGGGAAAAATTGCGGGAATGCGGTTCGAGAAGCATTTTTTTATTTTTTTCGGACAGAATATTGTCTCCTTTGAAATCCAATATTTTCTGGAAAATGTACAGATCCTTTACAGTGCTTAGAATGTTGCCGGCGGCGAGGCGTGTCGATTCTTCCTCCATGCCAGCGAGAGCATACCCTTCCAGTCCCTTCTTATACCCAGTGGCCATATTCTTATGGATTTTCCTGTTGTTGTGCACATGGGTATTTCTCATGCCAAGAGGACCAAAAATATTTTCCTCCAGCAATTCAGCATAGGATTTCTTTGATACGGTCTCCAGGATAACGCCCAACACATAATATCCAGGGCTGGTATATGTTAACCGTTCACCGGGCTTATGTACGAGTTCGATATCCCAGAAATGCTTCATGTACTCTAGAGGCGTGTGAAAGTACTTATCATGCACCTCAAAATACCCGGGGATGCCGATGAAATGGTGAGGTATACCAGATTTGTGTTCCAGCAGATGACGGACGGTGATTCTGGAGGCGTTCTTCTTCGGAAAATAAGGGAGATAGGTGTCGATTGTGGCGTCAAGATTGAGAAGACCTTTCTCAGCCATCTGCAGCACCAGAACTGCTGTGAATAATTTTGTTATGGACCCGATGAGATATTTTGTATCGGGTTCGTTCGGAATATCATAACTCCTATTGGCAAGACCGTACCCTTTGTGGACTAGAATCTTATCTCCTGCCTCTATCAGGATACTTCCGTGGAACGTAACGGGCAGAGAGGCGATAAATTGGTCGACTTTTTCTTCCAAAGACACTTCAGGGTCGGAGTCCCGCACACAGTTTAGAGAAGCCGCACACAAACTCAACCCACAATTGATAAATATCATCACGACCGAAAAAACTACCACATAAAGACGATATCTTCTCATCAATTCATTTCCTTTCTGCATGTAAGTCTACATTATAGGAATACTTATTTTAAAAGGAAAAAGTTGCCCTAAATGAGGAAAAATGTGATTATTACTAAAACGTCCAGTATCGAACAGTCGCTGTTTCAGAAATGAACAAACCTTCCATACGCTGAACCACCACTCCTCCGGCTCCCCAAGGAGCCTTCATTTGGCATGAAATATGCATACATATATTCCGAATGTATCTTCGAGTATGAGGCAAAAAAAATGATATCAAAAACATTGATGGCTGCATCAACCAGACCCATAATTCTGGCGATTCTCTCCAGAGGAGAGGATTACGGCTACAGCATAATCCAGAAAGTTAAAGACATTTCAGGAGGGCATCTTAAATGGACGGACGGGATGCTTTATCCGGTCTTACAGAGAATGGAAATGGATAACCTGATCGCTTCTAAATGGAAACTCTCCGGAGAAAGCCGGCCTCGACGCTACTATACAATCACCGATAAGGGCCGAAAGGAACTGGCATCAGAACTTGTAAGCTGGCGGAGTGTCTGGCAGGCATTGGTCCGGCTTACTAAGCCGATTCCGGTCCAGGATTAAAGCCTCCGAGAGGAATGATGTTCGATCTGGAAAAAGAAATCAGAAAATGGAAAAAAAGCTTACAAAAACATGAAGTGTTCGAAAACGGGATCATCGCAGACATCGAACTCCACCTTCGCGACGCCTACGATGCTCAGAGAAAGGCGGGGCTTACGGAAGAGGATGCCTTCCGCCAGGCTGTTGCCCAAGTGGGGACAGCTGAAAGCATCGCTGCTGAATACAACAAAAACCGGCTCGTCATGCTCAACCGCCGCTCCCCCCTTCGCCCCGGCCGCTTCATGCCTGCTCTGGTCTGGAATTACATAAAGACAGCCCTGCGCGCGATCCGCCGCCATAAAGGCTACTCCCTCATCAATATTTCCGGCCTGGCCATTGGCCTTACCGTTTGCATGCTGATCGTTCTCTGGGTAGTGGATGAATGGAGCTTCGACCGTTTCAACGCAAACGCCGGGAGGATCTATAGGGTGTACCGCAACGAATCCGCCACACAGAAGAATTCCACCACCGTCTTAACACCACCGCCCATGGCCGCAGCTCTTAAAAGTGATTTTCCTGAAATCATCAAGGCTACCCGGTTCGGCTACTGGCATAGACAGCTCGTCACCTATAAAGACAAAAGTTTCAACGAACCAGGATTTAGGTATGCCGACCCTGATTTTATCGACATGTTTTCCTTCCCTCTTATAAAAGGCAACCCTGAAACCGTCCTCTCCAATCCTTACTCGGTCATCCTCACAGAAAAAACCGCGGCCAAATATTTTGCCGAGGAAGATCCCATCGGAAAAATCCTGACAGTCAACAACTCATTCAACGTCACAGTCACCGGTGTTATCCACAATGAGTCGCTGAACTCAAGCCTTGAATTTGACCTCCTGTCCCCCTTTGTTATCATCCTCAAGGAATCAATCGGGGAAAAAAACGCGGAGAACTGGGGATTTAACTCCTTTGGCACTTATGTCATGCTGGAGCAATCGGCCTCCGCCGATAATCTTAATCAGAAACTCGCAGGCTACCTTAAGAAATATAGCGATGAGGACACAGACGAGCTGGTTCTCCAGCCTCTAACCGACATCCACCTTTTCTCCAACCTGGGCCATGACCTCAGAAACAGGGGCGATATAAAATACGTCTGGATCTTCAGTGGCCTAGCCGTGTTCGTTTTGCTTATCGCCTGCGTCAATTTCATGAACCTCACCACAGCCCGTTCAGCCAACCGGGCTAAGGAAGTCGGGCTGAGGAAAGTCGTGGGAGCTGAGAGGCCTCAGCTTATCCGGCAGTTCTTCGGCGAGTCCATTCTGATAGCGCTTTTCGCCCTGGTTATCGCCTTTATTCTCGTGGAGTTACTGCTTCCGCTGTTCAACATCCTCTCTGGCAAACAACTTTCCTCAAGCTGGTGGAATAACCCCATTATCTTACTTGGATTTATCGGCCTGGCCCTGGTGACCGGCATTTTATCTGGCAGCTACCCAGCGCTCTTCTTATCTTCGTTCCAGCCTATCCGGATTCTCAAAAGTACCGAGCGCTCATCCGGGGCCAATCCTCTATTTAGAAAGGTGCTTGTCATTTTCCAGTTCTCGCTTTCTATTTTTCTCATCATCGGAACGCTCATAATTTCCCGACAGCTCTCCTACATGAGAAACATAGATCTGGGTTTTAACCGGGAGCACATCATCTATCTGAGTATCCACGGCGAACTCCATGACAACTACGGATCTATCCGCGAGCGGTTTCTGCAAAATCCCGATGTCCTCCACGTCACCGCCTCTATGACGCTTCCTACCAATATCCAAGGCTCCCCCCGGAACTCCGATGTGGGAAGGAAGGCCACCTGATGCGAAAATGGAGATCAAGGCTGACTTCATAGATTATGATTACATTGAGACTTTCGAAATCCCCCTGGTTGAAGGCCGCAGCTTTTCACGGGAATATTCCGCCGATCCTGAAACCGCCTTCATCGTCAATGAGGAAGCCGTTAAACGAATGGGACTTGAAAAACCCGTGGTGGGAAAAAGGTTCGGATTCTGGAATATCGACGGCCAGATCATCGGCGTCATGAAGGATGCCCATTTCCAGGCGCTTCACTACAAGATCGAACCCCTTGTGTTTAAAATGTTTCCCGATTGGCTGAGGCGCATGTATGTGAAGATCCGGTCAGACAACGTGTCTGACACTCTGGCCTCTCTGGAAAAGACCTGGAAAGAGATGAGCCTAGGCTATCCCTTCGAGTACAGGTTTCTGGATGAGGACTTCCACAACCTTTACAAGAGTGAAGCGAGACTGGGGAAAATCTTTCAGTCCTTCGCGGCCCTGGCAGTGTTTATCGCCTGTCTGGGCCTTTTCGGCCTTGCCTCTTTCATCGCTGAACAGAGGACCAAGGAGATAGGGATTCGCAAGGTCCTGGGCTCGTCAACAGCCAGGATTGTGGCGCTCCTCAACCGGGAGTTCCTTAACTGTATAGCAGCCGCCAACCTCATCGCCTGGCCCATCGCCTATTTCGCTATGCAGGCATGGCTCCAAAAGTTCGCCTACCGGGCCAACATAGAGATATGGATATTCCTTCTTGCCGCCACGCTCGGCCTGACAGTAGCTCTGCTCACAGTTAGCCTACAGACTTTGAGAGCCGCTAGTGCCAATCCTGTCGACAGCCTCAAGCATGAGTGAGTTTGTGTGAGTCGGGAAGTCTTATAAAATTGAGTGCCAACCTGAGTTGATTGTAGGTGCTTGATTCATCAAGCCTACCTGTTGATTCTGTAGAGGCTGATTCATAAAATCCAAATCTATTACAGGAATTTGGTTCTTCTGTAGGGGTTTGATTTATCAAGCCAGCACTTTATTCTATTTCCAAAAGCTCTGTGCCCAGCGAATAACCTTTCTCTGTCAATTCAAAACCTGATTCTATAGACTTTATTAATCCCTGTTCAATCGCATCGTTAATAATTTCTGTGAATCCTTCAGGACCCATCGAGTACGTAATAGGGTAATCTTTTTCCGCTTCTAACAAAACATTATAGCCATACTGAGGAGACTTCTTTCTTATGTACATGATTAAATGCTTTACCCTATCATCAACAGTCTTGTTCTCATATTCTGTAATTATCCCTCTTAAGTAACCTGCGTCTTCCAGCTGAGGGGGTTCCTTTCCATGCTCAAAACAATCCCTTGTATAAGATGATATCATTGCTTTCTTTTCTCTAGGCAGATTTGTATAACTGCTCTGAAATATCTCCGGTGAAGCCAAGAAATATTCCCCACATGTGCCACATTTTATGAAATATCCCACCTTTCCTGGAATATGTGCTTTCTCTGCGTTTTTCTCACATAAAATACAAGTTGCTTGTTCGTTCATTTTTCCACCTCACGGACGGCAATATGTTTATTTTTACGAAATCATTATATATAAATGGAAATGATAACTCAAGAACACACATTATATCGGGAGTTTTCTACTGATAGCCTTTTTTAATAAAAAAGTAGCCTGTCCCCTTTTTTTATGATATCTTGATTGAGCCATTTCTGTAAAACTTCATTAAGGAGGATTTCATGTTGAAAAAGCTTTTTTTGATCATTTCAATAATGGGGGTTCTCATAGCCTTTGCCACAACAATCCAGGCTGACAAGTCCAATCCCAAAGTAATTATGAAAACAAGCATGGGAGATGTAACCATCGAACTCTATCCAGATAAAGCACCCATTACTGTCAAGAATTTTCTCTCCTATGTGGATGAGAAATTCTATGATGGAACGATATTCCACCGGGTGATTAATGGGTTCATGATTCAGGGTGGAGGACTGACCGCAGATTTTAAATCAAAACCGGTCAAGCCAGCCATAAAGAACGAAGCTACGAATAAGCTAAAAAATAAAAGAGGAACGATCGCTATGGCTCGGATGCCTGCCAAAGACAGTGCCACTTGCCAGTTCTTTATAAATCATGTGGACAATCCTGGTCTGGATCACAGAGACAATACTCCCGAAGGATATGGGTATGCTGTCTTCGGAAAAGTCGTCAAGGGTATGGACGTGGTTGATGCCATAGCTAACGTTAAAATAATGACCAGAAGCGGCCGGGCGAATGTTCCGAGGGAAACCATAACCATCATCTCCATCCAGCGAGTAGAAGACAATTAGTTGCTTGAGTTATAATTCCGTCGTCGGGGGAGTTCCGAGCTTCTGTTGACTGCAATGTTCGACTGGATATTCGCCTTCTTTCACCTCTTTGCTCTCCTTGCTATTCTTGTTTATGCTGTCTATTCTCTCTTCCAGGGAAACATTTCTAGATTCATCATTCTTTTTGTCCTGCTGGTCTTTTGGTACTTTTTCATGCTCCATCCAGCAGTAAAAAAGGAGATCCAAAGAAAAAAGAAGAAAAAAAAGACTTGAAAGGAAAGTAATACTCTATGCCAGTTTTTTTTGCTTTCTCGGATGAGTCAGGAAAATACAAAAAAGAAAGAACAGATAAATTCATCTTAAAAAATCCTTTTTACTGCCGCTCGGTTGTTCTTCTTGAAGCAGGCGACTGGATAAAGCTCAAGGATAAATTTTATCATCTCAAAAAGGAATTGTTGGATATCGACCACCAGCAAGAAGTGAAATGGTCCTATATCTGGTCTCTGTTCAAGCACTCCCAAAAAGGAGAAGGAGTCCCAAAAAATAAACCTTATTTTTATCTCCGCCATCATTCCCTGGATTTACTCGTAGATTTCATAAGAAAAGTCCTCCAATTTCTCAGTGAATGCAGAAGCTGTCATATCATACTCACTCTGACTTTTAATGACAGGGAAAAAACAAGACCTCTGAAGATGAAAAAGATAGCAAAGTGCCATATAGGCCATGTTTGGGATATAGCTGAAAAAGAAATGAGAAGAATTCCTGAAAGTGTTTGCGTCTTTTTCTTTAACCGGGAAGAACCGGCGTTGGAAAGGAGTCTGAAGGAAGTTTTCTTTGAGATTTATCGAGAAAGCTCACCAGAGAAATATTCCCGAATAAAAGACAGCCTCAATTTTGAATATTTCCCTCAAGGCTTTGGTGGTCAACTTGCTGACTACTGTGCAGGAGTTTTCAACGGCTGTTGCCGTCTCTATCCTCAGAGTATAGATCTTTTCCGTAACCAGATCTGGTCAAAAATACTGAAGGAGAAAAATGAAGCGCTGGGATACGGAATAACAGAAATCCCAAAAAATTCAAAAAATAGAGCTTACCTTAAAGGAATCTTAGAAAAAATTTTTGCTACAGAGGAAAAGAATTACCGGATTAGCCTCAACGCAAAGTTGAAATAGAACAAAGAAATATGGACTTATTTGAGCGCACTATCCGCTTCCTGGCCACCATAGTCTGGGGCCCTCAGACGGTTATCCTGCTCTTGGGAGTGGGATTTTTTCTAACGATCCGCCTGCGCTTTGTCCAGCTTCGCCGGCTGGGGCTTTCTTTCCGCTTCGGTCTCGGGAAAAGAGATTTTGGGGAAACCGCTAAAGAGCGCAAAGGCGACATTACCCCTTTCCAGGCTTTAACGACCTCTTTAGCCTGCACGATTGGAAACGGAAATATTGCTGGAGTCGGCACAGCGATCGCCATGGGAGGTCCCGGAGCAGTTTTCTGGATGTGGCTGCTCGCCTTCTTCGGTATGGCCACAAAGCTTGTTGAAGCTGTCCTGGGGCAGAAATTCAAGAGGACTGCTCCAGATGGCTTAGTGGCAGGTGGTCCCATGTACTACATAAGAGATGGATTGAAACTCCCCTGGCTGGCAGGCATATACGCTTTCTTTATGGGCTGTAAACCTCTTTTTGCGACCACTTCCATTCAATCTAACTCAATAGCCCTGGTTTTAAAGACACAATTGGGATTCGAACCATGGATTTCTGGTCTTGGCCTGGCTGTTCTGACTTGGCTGGTCATCATTGGAGGAATTAAAACCATAGCCAAGGTGACAGAATTTTTATCCCCTTTTATGGTGTTTCTGTACCTATTTGGCGCTTTTTTTACCTTAATAGTCTTCGCTCCTCAGATTCCTCACGCTTTCTACCTCATTTTCGGAGGAGCTTTCAATCCCTCAGCTATCACCGGAGGAGTTGCAGGTATGACAGTAGCACGGGCTATCCGCTATGGATTTGCCAGAGGCGCTTATTCCAACGAAGCTGGGACCGGAACAGCAGCTGTCTTTCATGCCACTGCCCAAACAAGCGAGCCTGTACGGCAAGGATTAATCGCTTCTTTAGACGTTTTTATTGATACCATCATTATCTGTTCCCTAACTGCTTTTGCGGTTCTAGTGACCGGAGTCTGGAACACAGGAATCACTAGCACAGCGATGACCGCTTCCGCTTTTAACGCCGCTTTACCGAAATACGGAGGCCTTATAGTGGCTGCAAGTTCTCTTCTTTTCGGATATTCCAGCTTGATTACAGTTCCTTATTATGGAGAAATTTCCTTTAAATATCTATTGGGCTCCTGGGTAAAACAACCATTTCGCTGGATCTTTTGCATCATCATTTTTGTTGGAGCTGCTATGAAAGTTGAAGAGGCCTGGTCTATCGGTGATGTATTCAACGGAATGATGGCTTTTACCAACCTGATTGGACTGGTAGGTCTGTCCGGAGTTGCGGTGGTGCTGGTGAAAAGCTATTTGAAAAAATTGGAAACCCGTAAAAATAAAAACTATTAATATAGATAGTCCCTTCAGTAATATTTGTCATTACGAGCCCCGCGCGGCATTCTGATAGAAGATGTCATTGCGAGGAGCGCAGCGACGCGGCAATCCTCCGTTGCGAGCGAAGCGCGGCAATCTCAATTTTTTTTTATGAGATTGCCGCGCTCCCTTCGTTCGGTCGCAACGACAGGCTAAGGAATGTTCCTCGCTCCTCAAAATGATAACTTATTGTATGAGATTGCTTCGCCGCTGAGGGGCTCGCAATGACAATGGATTGACCGAGTTTGGGGCAGGCCTTTTATTTAATGACTTTGCCGGAGAGGATAAGGATTAAGGCTCTATTTCCACCGTCAAGTTTAGAGACTCCCACCACAGTCCTCTCTCCGCTTTTCACGGTTAGAGTTGTACGTATAAGAACTATCTCTCTTTCTTTTCTTTCAATTTTGTCAGTTTTAATAGCACTTACCTGCTGGACTAAGGCCAATTCTAACTGAAAGGTATCCCCTTTCTGTTCTTTGACATAGCGAGGCTCCAATCTAAGTCTTACGTCCAGGTCATGACCACCGAGTTTCAGATCAGAATACTTGTCGTCTTGAATTCTTAGGAAGGAAGAATCAATTTTATAGTAGTGGGTGTATCCTAAAACATTTTTCAATTCTTTTATTATCGGATCAGACTCTAACGTCTTCTTCGATTGCTTTCCCTCGGTTAATTTTGCAAGATCAGGTATTTCCACTAAATCCATCGATCCTAAAATCAGGTCCACAGTGATAAGGATATCAACTGGCTTGACATCGATTTCTTTGATGATCGAGAGCATCTTGTCAACAATCTCAGGAGTGTCCTGTATTGTAATGATATTCAGGTCATGGTTGGAAGTTATGCGGCCGTACGGACTCTGAAAGCTGCGCAAAACCTTATGAACTTCCTCCGCCTCAACATACTTGAGCTTTACAAACTCCTTCTTAAGCTCGGGCTTCCTCTCATTTTCTAAAGCATAAAGATTCAAAGTTATTCCAGTCAAAAGTAAAAAAACGCACAAAATTCCGATAGATTTCTTCATTCTTTGACCTCCAGTTCAAAATTTTTATTTAAAAACCAGACTATTTTTAGCCCGGTTTCTTTGGAGACGATTGTCATGGAAACTACCTCCTGTTCAGATTCTTCCGGCGAGCTCCTGAAAAGCTGGGCCTGCTCTTCTGTGAATTTTTCTGATCCCAGCCCCATCTCTTTTTGGGTGATTGATGGCCCTATTATAAACAATAGGGTAAGAGCAACAACAAGCATTCCTAAAAGAGAGTAAGCCCAGACCTTCTTAAACGGCCAGTAGACAAGAGGTGAAACTTCAGGTTTTTTATCTTTTATTGCTCTCTTAAGGACCTGCTGCCAATCTCTTTCTTCCCAATCTATCCTGTCTTTTGCCAGCCATTCCTTAGTTTTCTTAAGAGTCAACATATAGGAGTCGTATTCTTGTTGACATTTCGGACAGTTTTCAAAATGGGCTTTTAAGGACAAAATTTTAGACTTAGGAATCTCAGAGCCAGCCATCAGGGGGAGTAAACTTTGAACCTTCCTGCAGTTCACCTTCTCACCTCTCTTGTATTGGCAAAATTAATTTTCTCAAACTGCTCCCTGATTTTTTTCCTTGCGCGGGAAAGATGCGTCCGGACACTCATCGACGAACATTTAAGAATCTCTGAAGCTTCTTCGATGGAGAAGCCCTCTCCATCCCGGAGAAGAAACGTAGCCTTTTCTTTGGGACTTAAATCTCGAAGGCAGGTTTCAATTTTAGCCCTTATTTCTCTATTCAGGAGTTGTTTTTCAGGGTCATAGCTGGCACTGAAGCCTATTTTTTTTTGACTCTCCACAAAATTTTCATATTTCTTTTTCTTTCTCAAAGAGTCATAAGCAGAATTCACCGTAATCCTGTAAATCCAGCTCTTAAAGCTCCTCCCTTTTTTGAATTTATCGAGATGCTTGTAAACTTTGATTAAAACTTCTTGACAGACTTCTTTTGCTTCTTCTAAATTTCCGGTCATCCGATTAGCCATGTTCAATAATCCTTGACGATAAGGCTGGAGAAGAAGTTCAAATGAACGGTGATTCCCGTTAAGGACTTCCTCGACCAATTCATCTTCACTCTTCATCTCCATTTAATATACTCATCTTTCCATGAAAATGTTAAGAAATAAATCAAACAAGCTTATAGAAGATGTCATTGGGAGGAGCGAAGCGACGCGGCAATCTCAGCCTTTTATGAGATTGCTTCGCCTCGCTCACAATGACAAACAAAGGAATCCGTTTCGCTCGCAACGGCGGATTGCCGCATCGCTGCTATAGGTATTTGTTTGTCCGCTGATACTCCGCCAGAGAAATTCAGGCTATCCTCGATGTTGACTAAAGGTGCGAAATAAACTATTTTTCATATCTAAGGCTTCCTCCAAAATAATTATGCTTCATGCAAATCAAAATAAAGACATATAAGAAAAAAAGAAGAAAAACTCGGCGCATACATCTTTTGTTGTTTATATTCCTGTCTTTCTCGCTTTTCCTTATCCTGACCTTCCTTCATGAGGAAAAACCTGCGCTCGAAGAGGAAAAAGAGGCTCTTCAACAAGAGGCTTCTTTTGTCCTGCCGCCTCTGGAAGAAAAAAAAGAAATCATCAGAAGAGGAATGACAATGACAGATATTTTAAAACCCTACAATCTCTCCGGCACTGAAATACATGCACTGATAAAAGAAGTAAAGCCAATCTATGACCTGGCCAAAATAAGAGCTGGCCAAGAGCTGAGAACTTATTCCTCTCCACAGGGAGATTTCTTTTCCCTAGAATACGATATCGATGAGGAAAACTATCTTCATGTCCAGAGAAAAGAGGGCACCTATAAGGCTACGCTAAAAAAAATTCCCTACGATATTAGTGTCAAAACGATCTGGGGGGTAATAGAGGAGAATCTCATCTTTGCCGTAAGAGATGAGAACGAGGGGATTATGCTGGCTCTTAACCTTGCTGATCTTTTTGCCTGGGACATTGATTTTTATGCGGACCTTCGCCGCGGCGACTCTTTCAAAATCATATTCGAGAAGAAATATCTTAACGGCGAGTTTGTAGGCTATGAAAATATTCTAGCCGCAGAATTTACCAATCAAGGCAAGAAATTCCTGGCTTTCCGCTACACCTACCTTGATACTAAAGATACGGATTATTTCGACCTTGAGGGCAAGTCTTTAAGGAAAGAATTCCTGAAATCTCCGATAAGGTACAGCCGAATCACTTCCCGTTTCAGCCGCAGGAGGCTGCATCCTATTCGCAAGGTCTACCGCCCCCACTTCGGAGTGGATTATGCGGCCAGCGTCGGGACTCCGGTCCAGGTGACCGCGGACGGAACCGTCACTTTTGCCGGACGGCGGGGAGCTTCAGGCCGCATGATAAGCATCCGTCATAAAAACAGGTATGAAACCATATACCTTCATCTTAGAGGTTATGCACCTGGAATAAGAAAGGGGAAAAAGGTTAAGGGAGGCCAGGAAATCGGGTATGTGGGTTCATCGGGTGAGTCGACGGGCCCCCACTTAGATTACAGAATCAAGAAAGACGGAAGATACATCAATCCCCTTCTTTTTAATCCCGCGCCCGTAAAACCCCTGAGAGCAGAGTTTCTGGATGATTTTAAGAAAAAAGCCGAGAGTTATTGTCTTTGTTTCGAAGCCCCTCTGATCATATTATCAAGTTTCAGTAATTCTTTTCCGCTATAACTCAGAATATAAGAAAGAAGAGCCGCAGCGCTGCTATTTTTTTCTAGAGCTGCGTGAGCCTCCGCTTCTGGAGCTGCTTCCCGAGCTTCTGCTGCCTGAAGAACCTGTGCTCCGGGAGGATGCAGAGGAGGACCCAGAGGAAGAAGAGGACACTCCTGATCCTGAGGAAGAGCCGCTTCCTGAGGAAGAGCCGCTTCCTGAGGAAGAAAAACTCCCTCCACGACCGACATTACCGCGGCTGCCCACATTCCTTGAAGACAGGCCCAGTTCCGGGCAGCGGATTTCGTTGGTTCTGCTGACATATTTGATGGAGACTCCTGCTTTGCGGGCCAATCCAACATCAGGATTCCAATCTCTGAAACGAAGGGAAGATCTAAGGTTAGTCGATTTTGAGATGTTTGATATGCTCTTTTCCACTTTATGAAATGAAGTCTCCTTCTCGGGAGAAATGACTC
The DNA here is from genome assembly GCA_011773465.1 of Candidatus Aminicenantota bacterium. GTDB lineage: Bacteria > Acidobacteriota > Aminicenantia > Aminicenantales > Aminicenantaceae > SOIV01. The sequence continues at coordinate 43,064 of WVXO01000060.1, forward strand.
TTGGTCTGCTTACTTTAATTTTGGAGCCATCCGGCATCTTTTGAGTCTTAAGGCTTTCTGCCTTATCAGAGACTGACTCCTTATTCTTCTTCAATGAAGAGGCTATATAATTTCTGTAATAAGATTCTATCTGACCTTTATTATCCCTGAGAGAACCTCTGAAGGCATTCAGCTTGTAAGTATCTACTGCCTCTCGATAGGCGTTTATAGAGGATTTCTCAGAAAGGAGTTCCTTCCTCGCCTGTGAGGGAATATCTCGAAGCTTTAGGGCTACATCCTGGATTCTTTTCGCATTTAAATCTTGTTTTTTTACTATAACCATAATTTCGGGAATCTTGCGCAAGGAATCGATAGCTCTCTTATCTCCCTTCTTTAAGGCAGATATTACTCTATTGTAGGCTCTCTTTATTTCTTTTGGCGGTTTATAGGTAGGGTCTCCTTTCTTTTTCAACTGTTTCTTACTAATCACGGAAATCGTTTCTGTCCTTTGTGCTGCACCTCCTGCGCCTGAAATCCCGCTAACTCCTGCCCCGTAGGCCCAGCTAAAATGAGAAGGATACCAATCCCACAACGACCAGAATCTCCAGTAACAAAAACGATCAGTGAGAACCCAAACCGTCCCGGACGGAGCAAAGGCAGAACCAGGCATCCATATCCAGCCGTATTTCTTGCTCCAGATCCATTGGCCGAGATGATAGGGAACCCATCCCCACTTCTCTTCAGGCACCCAGAAAAGATGATCGTTTATCTCTCTCCAATGTCCATAGTAGAAAGGCTTCCAGCCTCCCCAGGGGTAATAATCGTTATAAGAGGGTCGCCAGACATAGCCGTAAAGATCGTGCCAAATCCATTCTCCATGAATATTCGAGTATTTTTCAGCGAAATAGACGACAGCCCTGGAATATCTATAGATAGGTTTGGGGAGAGGACTTATCCCCTTATGAATGTCTTCAAAATTTTCGTTCATATGCTCATTCCACAACCCAAAATCAACACCCTCCTTGTATTCTCCTTCAAGAGCCTGGTGATCTTTGGTGATAGTTAGCTTCTCTAATTTTTTGACCTTTTTTTCGTCAATGTTTTGCTCATCGGGTCCGTAAACTACATAAGCCTTTCCCAGCATTACCTGGACGTCTGTGCTTTCATCTTCTCTGGCGTTTATCATGGCCACTGTCCTGTTCTTTATTTTCACAGCAGCAGTAGGAGTCATCACCTGGAAAATCTCAGGGTAGCTATACCATTTATACATGATATAGATCTGGCCTTTATTAAGAACAAGATTGGTGAGTTTCTTTGGTGAGCTGAGGCTCTGGGCCAGAATGGTCTCGATCTTCAGTTCCGTTGCCACATCAAGCCTTATGATTGTTCCTGTGTCAAATTGAATCTCGCATCTTCTTCTCTCAGTGGTCCTGATAATATCTCCGGGGGCTAAGGGAAGATTAAGGACAGCAACTTCAGCCTCTTTCTCCCCAACTCTTAGGACTACTGGGTCTTCTCCGTCATGTTTGACCTCGGTGTAGCTAATGTGACCAAAATAAATATCTGTTTCATACGAATGGATATATTTATAATCGGATTTGGAGTAAACGAAACAGGGAAGAAAAAGAATTAAAACAAAAACTCCAAGAGAAGCGAATTTCCTATGTTTCATAGGTTCCCTCCATAAATGGGATCTTTTACTTATCATCTACTATGAAGCTTGTGCAACCTTTGTGCCAAATAGCATAAGGCTAGAATAGAGCTTTTTAGGCTATTTTTTGTCCTCTTTTGCAACCAGCTGTATCCTAATGGGGTCAGACTTGCGAAACTTGTATAATTAATGATCGACTAAGTCCAGCTTTCAAAATCTTGGTAATTCTGCCCGACTTTTAAGGCAAGGGCAAAATAATGCAAATTTTGCAAGTCTGACCCCGCTTATTGTTGACTTTTAACGACCAAAAAATTAGAATGACTTTTTCTTAAAAACTACGCATTCGAGGAGGTTTCAATGAAAATCACCCTTAGTGTCTTAAAAGCAGATATAGGCAGCATCGGTGGTCATATCACACCAAGCCAGGCTCTTTTTGATGAAGTTAAAAACTTCGTTCAGGAGAACGGCAAGAATCTGATTATTGATTTCTACACAAGTCATACAGGAGATGATATAGCCATCTTGTGCACTCATGAGAGAGGGGTGTTGGACGAAAAAATACACAAAATGGCCTGGGATGCTTTTATTGCCGGGACTGAAGTTGCCAAAAAACAAGGACTTTATGGGGCAGGACAGGATTTGTTGAAAGACGCCTTCAGCGGAAACATAAAAGGAATGGGCCCTGCTGTTGCCGAGATAGAATTTGAAGAACGGCCCAACGAACCCTTCATTTTTTTTGCCGCTGATAAAACTGACCCTGGTGCCTACAATCTTCCTTTCTACCTTGCCTTTGTCGATCCCATGTACTGCGCAGGTCTAATCTTAAGCCCTAAGATGAGCGACGGATTCAAGTTCCGTATTATCGATGTCGAACACACCGAGAAGGATAAGATTGTCGAACTCAACGCTCCTGAAGAGATTTACGATATCGCAGCTTTGCTCCGGGACAATGAAAGGTATGTCGTCGAGAGCATCTACTCCCGGAGCACAGGAAATCAGGCTGCAGCTATTGCCACAACTCGCCTCCACAGCATTGCCGGAAAATATACTGGGAAAGATGACCCGGTAGCTTTATGCCGTGTCCAAGGAGAATTCCCTGCAACTGGTGAGATTCTGGCTCCTTATCAAATCGGCCATTATGTAGCTGGCTATATGAGAGGAAGTCACATCGGGCCTCTCATGCCCTGCAAGCAGAATGCAACCATCTCCTTTTTTGACGGACCTCCAGTCGTCACAGGAGCAGCTTTTTGTGTCAACGATGGAAAGCTTACAGAACCTGCTGATGTCTTCGACCATCCTTACTGGGATTATGTGAGAGATCAGATAGCTGAAAAAGCAACTGCCATAAGACGGCAGGGTTTCTCCGGAGCAGCCATGCTTCCTTACAGCGAGCTTGAATACGGAGGAATTGTCGAGAAGTTAGAAAAGCTGGAAAAGAAATTCAAGCTTCAGGATTAAAAAGCTCTGAAGCTGTGATTCGCTGCAAACAGCCATATTTCTCAAAAGGTCCTCAGCAGTATAAATCTAATTAGAATCGTAATGAAAAAATACAAGCACCCAATCCCCACAGTGGACATAATCATCGAAATCAAAAGAGAGAACGGACAAGAGGGAATTATTCTTATTAAAAGAAGAAACCCTCCTTATGGCTGGGCCTTGCCAGGAGGATTTGTTGACTGCGGTGAATCTTTAGAAGAAGCAGCTGTTCGGGAAGCCAAGGAGGAAACATCTCTCGATATAAGTCTAAAAAGCCAGTTCCACACTTATTCAGATCCGAAGCGCGATCCCCGAAGGCATACCATTTCAACAGTATATGTGGCTGCGGCTCGGGGAAGCCCGAAAGCTCAGGATGATGCAAAGGAAATCGGGATATTCACCAAAGAGGAAATCAATTTTCCTCTTGCCTTCGACCATCAAAAGATATTAGCTGATTATTTCAAGCAAAAAAATAATTATTAATACATTCTTATTCTATAAGATAGCCACGCTCCTTTTGGTCGCTCGCAATGACAAAGGAATAAAAAAGGAAAAAAATGGATAAAAATAAAGAAAAAGAAAAAAAATCAGAAGATGACTCACAGCTTAAGGAGGTTCATAAAGTCTGGGGACCGGTAGAAGCTGATGTGATTAAAAGTTTTCTCAAAAGCCATGGAATTTCCTGCCTTCTAAGAGGACAAGTCGTCCAGTCTGTCCATCCTTTTTCAGCGGATGGCCTGGGGGAGATAAAAATCTTTGTCTCCAAAAAAGACTATGCCCTCGCCAAAAAACTCCTTAAGGAAAAACGAAGGAATAGCTCAGGCAGTCAATAAATCATTATATCTTTAGCTGTGCGGATATGTTCCTCCATTTTTCGTAATCCTGCATGGCTTATCATTTAGTAATTCTGTTGGATTTGCGGGTTATTTCAACTCTGGCAGTTTCATGCGACGTACTATATCCTTGAAGCGGGGATCGTCGCGCAAAGGGGCGTAACCGGGATTGTCCCTGAGCCAGGGGAGGAAGCTTTGGCGTTCCTTGAAAGCCGCTTCCAGCCATCGAAAGGCCTCATCCTTTTCACCCAGGTCTGCATAAATCTCAACTAGAAACCAAGCATCCCAAGCACCCGTTGGCTTGGGTTCCCCTCTCAAGAGCTCAGCCATTATCTTCCGCGCTTCATCCCTTCGGCCAGCCAGCACATAGGTACCCACAAGAGGCCATTTCCAATCAGGATGGAGTGCACTCAACTTTTGGTGAGCCGCAATGGCCTCCGTATACATCCCCTTTTCTGCATACAAACATCCCAGGACCGCAAGCCCCTGATTGAAATTGGGGTCTAGTTCGAGCGCCTTCCGCTGTGCATCCATCGCCTCCTCGTATCGTCCCGTACTCCAATATTGCCATCCCAGATCCGAAAGCCAGAGAGGATTGAGCGGATCCACCTCGATGGCTCGTTTCATTTCTGCCACGGCTTCATCCATCTGTCCGGTCAGTAAGAGATACCAGGAATAGTTGCGATGAGCATCGGCCAAACTTGGGTTGAGTTCCAGGGCACGCCGGAAGGCTCGCTCGGCGCCTGCCCAATCCCATTCAAAGTAAAGGTCGATAAATCCTAAGGCGGCCACGGTTTCAGCCAGCGTCCCACCCAGTTCCTCCGCCTTAAGTGCTGCTTCCCTGGCTCGTTCCCAAACGTCCGGTGGTGGCGCAGGACCATGACCGATCAAACAATAACCGAGCGCCAATCCAGCGTGTGGCAAGGGGTTCGTAGGCTCTTTATCGATGGCCTGCTGCATATATGCCAGACCTCTTTCGATTCCTTCTGGCGTAAGTTTATTCAGGAGAGACCTCCCTCTGAGATAGGCCACGTGCGCCTCTGGATTGACTGGGCGAGCACTCGCCAGACGTGTCTCCTCCTGGGGTGTTAGCTGCAACTTCATTTCACGAGTAATCGCCGACACAATTTCGTTTTGAAGCGAGAGGATGTCGCGCAAGTCGCGCTCGTAGTTGTGGGCCCACTCCTGCGCTTCTGTTGTGGGATTGATCAACTGGGCGGTGACACGCACGCGGTCTCCTGAGCGCACAACTGTACCCGTCATCAGTCTTTTGACATTCAAATCCTGGGCAATCTTTTTCGGGGGGGTATCCTTTCCTTTGAAGCGCATCACCGTGCTCCGGGCGATCACGCGCTTCAAGCCGAGCCCGGCGAGGTCTGTGATCAGCGCATCATGTATCCCTTCGGCGATGGGATCTTGTTCGGGATCACCTGACAGGTTCTCTAGGGGCAACACAGCTATCGAATCTATAGCCTCTGCACGCCCAGTGAAAAGAGTCAGTGCAATCACAGTTATTATGATGACGAAACCTGCAATGCCTGCATAAAGGAATGTTCTTTTTCTCCTGAGTAGCTTTGCTTTCCTCATTCTTGCCTTAATCTCTTCTGGTACTATTCCCTCTGATATGGATCTCAAATCATCTAACAACTCATCTATCTGCTGGTATCGCTCATCTGGATTCTTCTCAAGAGCTTTGCCCACAACTTGCTCTATGGACATTGGCATGTCGGGGCGTAAATTAGTGATTGACCCTGGCTTCTCCTTCAAAATGGAATAGACAACAGCCTGATCATGCTCCCCCTTGAAAGGGAGTTGACCGCTGAACATCTCATACAGAACCACACCCAGTGACCAGATGTCTGTTCGGTGATCAACCTCTTCCCCTCTCGCTTGTTCGGGAGACATGTAGGCAATTGTCCCCATTGTCATCCCTTCCTTTGTCACTAATGTCCCTCCAGCAACCCTAGCCAATCCAAAATCCATGATCTTCGCTTGCCCTTTCTCAGTCACCATGATGTTGGCACTCTTGATGTCTCTATGGACAACTCCCTTCTTATGTGCCTCCTCCAAGCCTTCTGCTACTTGTGTGGCAATCTTCAGAGCTTCATCAAGCTCAAGCGCTCCTGACTCCATCTCCTTCTTTAAGCTCTGCCCTTCTACATAGGCCATAGAAATAAAGGTTTTTTCTTCAGCTTCGTCAAATTCATGAACAGTACATATGTTGGGATGATCCAACGCCGCAGCAGCCTGGGCTTCGCGCATAAATCGCTCTCTAACCTCTGAGATGTGTGTTAGCTCTGGCGGCAGAAACTTAAGGGCAACAGTGCGCTTGAGTTTGGTGTCCTCGGCTTTGTAAACAACTCCCATCCCCCCTCTGCCCAGCTCCTCAATGATCTTGTATCTTCCTGCAATAGTGCTCCCCTTTTGCAGCCTTTCTGCAGGTGTTATTAAGGTTTTTGTAATAGAAATTTTTTCGGCGGATTTTAAAGGTGTGGCACATTTACCGCAATAAATCGTGTTGTCAGGATTATCGGAATGACATTTGGGGCATTGAATAGTCATTGGCTCCCTCCTAAATTACTTTATAAAAAAATAGCTATTTTTATTGAAAAAATCAAGTTGAAATGAGTTTAGACAAGCTTATTTAAGGACATTAAGGCGGGTTTGATGAATCAAACCCCTACACAAGAAAAACAACACCACCCCAGTTTATCTATGAAATGGGGCCTGGCCCCATTTTCTGGCCCCATTTTCACAAAGGTGGGTTTGATAAATCAAGCCACTACAAAAGAAAAACCATACACCAATCCGAAAAGCATAATTCTCTATATTGTAGCCATCCAGAAATTCACACAATATATAGAAAACAAAAAAAATAAATGGTTTTTTTTTGAATTTTTTCCTTGACAACGGATATTATCTTCCCTATATTTTACAAAATGGGACAAAACGGGACAAAATGGGAAATTTATTACTAGGAAGCTACACAGTAAGGATCGATAAAAGCGGTCGAATTAAGATACCAGAAAAATTCCGTATTGCTCTGGAAGAAGACCACGGAAAAGAATTATTCATAACTTCTCTGACTGATGAATCCGTCCAGGTTTACCCTCTCCCTGTCTGGGAAGCGTTGTCAGGCGTTTCCGAAGAGGCAGCTCTTCACCTCCAACCCACGGTGAGAAAATTCATGCTCCGAGTTAACAGAAAAGGAAGCCAAATTCGTATTGACTCAAAGGGACGAATCCTGATCAGCCAGGCTTTAAGAGAGAAGGCAAAACTGGAAGACGAAATAGAAGTAATCGGTCTTTCCAATCACTTAGAAATTTGGAACAAATATAGACTCGACGGAGCACTAGAGGAGAAGCCTCTAACAAATGAAGATTTTGAAAAAATCGCAGAACTCATGCCCCGAGGAAAAGATAAATGAACGGGAACGGCCACCTCCCAGTTCTCTTAGAAGAGGTTATGGATTACCTGGATATAAAGAGAGAAGGGATTTATGTAGACTGCACTCTTGGCCTGGGAGGACATGCTCTCGAAATTCTCAAGAGAAATCCAAAGGCTTCTCTCGTCGGTTTCGACATCGATGAAATTTCCCTCTTTAAGGCAAAAAAGAAGCTCGATCCATATGCAGACAGAGTGAAGCTTTATCACTCAGACTTCAGGTATATCCCAGATCTCAAAATCGACTTTTCCAAAATCAGAGGAATTTTGCTGGATCTAGGAATCTCTTCATTCCAGCTTGATTCTCCAGAAAGGGGATTCAGTTTCAACCAAGACGGCCCTCTAGATATGAGGATGGACCTCCGGAACAAAATAACGGCTTATAAAATAATCAACAAATATTCAGAGCAAAAACTCGCTCAGATTTTCCGGGAATATGGAGAGCTTAGACAGGCAAGAAGACTCGGCAAAGAAATTGTCTCAATAAGAAAATCCGAAAAAATCGAAACAACGACCCAGCTTCGCCTCATTGTCGAGAGAATCTGTGGCTGGAGGCCCCAGAAAGGAAAGATTCATCCAGCTGCCAAAGTCTTTCAGGCAATACGCATTGAAGTCAACCAGGAATTAAAGAGCCTTTCCGGTTTTTTAGAAAGAATCACTCAACTCATTCCCAAGAAAGCCCACATCACCGCAATTTCCTTTCATTCCTTGGAAGACAGAATAATCAAGCATACTTTTGCCAACCTTGCCACCTCAGAAAATTCACATTCGTTTCTTAGAATTTTGACAAAAAAACCCGTTATCCCCTCCCAAGAGGAGATCGCCATCAATTTCAGGTCAAGGTCAGCCAAGCTTAGAGCGGCTGAGAGAATTTAGATGGTAAGAAAAAAATACACCACAAAAGAAATAATGCTTTTTGTATTTTGCACAATTATCGTTATTTTTATTCTGACTTTCTATATCTGGCATCAGATGGAATCCATCAGAATAGGTTATGAAATAGGCAAGCTCGAGGAGAAAGTTCTTACTTTGAGGAGACAAGTTGATGAACTCCAAACAGAAAAATCTTCCCTCCTGTCTCTTGACAGAGTTGAAAAAATTGCCAAAGAAGAACTGAATCTGGTCGAGCCAAAAAAAGAGCAGCTCGTCTACGATGAGTTTATTCCCTAACTTAAGAAAAAAAATTTATGAGCAGCTTCTATCAGAAAAAAGCGCGAATAAGAATTATCACTCTGGGCTCTTTCTTTATGATCTGGTTAGTCGGACTCACAATTCGCCTTATTCAGCTCCAAGTTTTTGAACATCCCCGCCTGAAAACAGAGACTCTCGAACAAAATCAAAACAGGAATACTATCCATCCTAAAAGAGGAACGATTTACGATTGCACGGGCAACATTCTAGCACGGAGCCTCCCAATCCAGTCCGTCTTTTTTTCTCCTTTCAAAGGAGAACCCTCTCATCTTCAACTCGAAAAAATAAAGAAGCTTAAGAAAACTTTAGGCCTATCCCAGAACGAGCTTCAGAATATATATAAAAGAATAGAAAAAAATTCTTCTTTTATCTGGATAAAAAGAAAAATTGACCCAGAAGAAGAAAAAAAAGTGAAGAGACTCTCTCTGAGCGGCGTTTATTTTTTGGAGGAAAACAAAAGGTTCTACCCTCACGGAAAGCTCGCCGCCCATCTCCTGGGAAGAGTAAACATTGACGATGTAGGTGCCAGCGGGATCGAGTACAAATACAATTCAGTATTAGAAGGAAAAAAGGGAGAACATCTTATCCTGAGAGACGCCAAAAAGAGAGAGTACCGCTTTGAGATTCTGAAAGAGCCAGAAGCAGGCAAAGACTTAATCCTGACAATAGACGAAACCGTACAGTATTACGCAGAAAAAGAGCTGGAAAGAGTTATGCATAAAACTGAAGCGAACTGGGGAACAGTTATCATTTCTCAACCTGCAACAGGAGAAATCCTGGCTATGGCGAATTATCCAACATGCGACCTTAATAATCCTCCTCTGATGCCGCTCTCACTCGATAGAAATAGAGCTATCCACTACAATTTCGAACCCGGGTCCACTTTTAAGATCGTCACGGCTTCGGCAGCCCTGGAAGCAAGAAAAGTAAACCTCACCGATTCCTTTGACTGCAGCAAAGGATTCATACGGATTGCAGGGAAGACAATCCGAGACCATGAACTATTTGGAGTTCTCTCTTTTCCTGAAGTCATCATCCATTCTTCAAATGTAGGGACAATTCAATTCGGCCAATCCATAGGAGAAGAAATATTCTTCGAGACGATAAAAGCCTTTGGTTTCGGCGAAAAGACAGGAATTGACCTCCCTGCTGAAGAAAAGGGGATTTTCAGGCCGCTCGATAACTGGACCAAAATTTCCGCTGCCTCCCTTTCCATTGGCTACGAAATCTCGGTAACAGCAATCCAGCTTCTCCAAGCGATAAACGCTATTGCCAACAAAGGTTTCATCATCAGCCCAAGGGTTGTTAAAAAAATCCTGAGCTCCCCCGACGAGGCGATGGAAAAGCCTTATAGGAGAAGAAGGATAATATCAGAAAGAACAGCCTTAGTATTAACCTCTATTCTTCAAAAGGCTATCCAAAGAGGAACAGGGATTACCGCCCGAGTCGAAGGTTATAATGTTGCCGGGAAGACTGGAACAGCCCAGAAATTCGATCCTTCCATCGGTGGCTATTCCTCCACCGTTCATATCTCCTCTTTTGCCGGTTTTGTCCCTGCCGACAATCCTGCTCTCTCCATGGTTGTAGTTATTGATGAAGCCAAAGGTCCATATTCCGGAGGAGAAGTCGCCGCTCCCCTCTTCCGGGAGATCGCCAGCCTGGTTCTCCGCTATCTTCGCATTCCCAAACAAGAAAAGCATCTAAATACTATTATCGCCAAACGCCACATGAGGCAGGTCGAAAGATGAAACTCAAAGACTTGCTCGAAGGAGTTCCGGGTGTACTCTTTAACGGGAACGAGGAAGAAGAAATTCAAGGAATTGCCTATTCATCAAAAGATGTTCAGCCGGGCTTTCTGTTTGCCGCTTTAAAAGGAGAGAAAAAAGATGGCGTTGAATTTATTGAAGAAGCTGTCCTCAACGGTGCCGTTGTCTTTCTTTCAGAAAAGCCGAAACCAACAAATTTCGAGAAAACCTGGCTTCAAGCCTCCGACGCACGAGAAGCACTCGCCCTGTGTTCAGCAAATTTTTATTCTCATCCCTCACAAAAAATGAAAGTTGTCGGCGTCACAGGAACAAAAGGAAAAACCACAATCACTTACTTGCTCGAGGAAATACTAAAAGAATCTCATTTCCTTCCCGCAGTGATCGGGACAATATCCTACAGGAGTCCCAGTATAAAAATCTCCGCCGAAAGAACCACTCCCGAAGCGCCTTATCTGCAGAGAATGCTGGCGGAAATGCTTGCACAAGGAGTGACACACTGTCTGATTGAAGTCTCCTCTCATGCCCTGGAACTCAAGAGGGTCCTGGGCATTGGATTTGATATTGCCCTTTTCTCAAACTTAAGCGGTGAGCATCTGGACTACCATCACACAATGCAAAAGTATTTCGAAGCCAAAAAAAAGCTTTTCTTCCTCAACCATAAAAAAATAACGGCAGTAATCAACTCCGATGATCCGTGGGGAAAAAAACTGATATCAGAGCTTCCCTCAGGAGTCGTCACTTATGGCCTCGAGCCAGGCGCACACGTGATGGGCAAAAATTTCAAACTCCTTGAAAGAGGAATAGAGCTTTCGGTTAAACATCCAGCAGGAGAGCTCCTTGTTTTCTCGCCTCTTCTGGGTAAGCCTAACCTCTACAATATCCTGGCCTCGATTGCCGTGGCTCTAAAACTGAATATAGCTGTATCAGCGATAAAAGAAGGCATAGCCTCACTTCAACAGATACCAGGAAGGTTTGAGAATATAAAAAATTCGCTCGGACTCCATATCTTTGTTGATTATGCCCATACTGATGATGCCCTCAAGAATTTACTGGAAACTGTTCACGGGCTAAATCCCAGGCGCATCATTTTAGTCTTCGGAGCTGGTGGAGACCGAGACAAAGCGAAAAGACCAAGGATGGGAGAAGTTGCCGGAAACCTTTCTGACTGGACTATTCTCACCTCTGATAATCCCCGATCTGAAGACCCCATGGCTATAATCTCGGATATAGAAAAAGGTATCAAGAAAACCGGGACTAAGAATTATGAGATTCTGCCAGATAGAAAAGAAGCCATCGAACGTGCTCTATCCCTTGGAGAAAAAGGAGATTACATCCTTGTTGCCGGAAAAGGACACGAAGACTACCAGATCATCAAGGATAAAGTCATTCCTTTCAAGGATGCCGATGTCATAAGAAGCATTCTTGAAATAAAGGAGTCAGCCTGAAATTGGTTAATCTGCGCTTGAGCGAAACAGCAGAAAAAATGGGGGGGAAAATCCTTCAGGGTCCGCACTCCCTCTCGTTTCACAGATTTAATATAGATTCTCGTCTAACAGAGCCGGGTGAACTCTTTTTTGCTTTAGTTGCCGAACGGAACGGCCACGATTTTGTCCCCGCAGCAGTTAAGAAAGGAGCTTCAGGTGCCGTTGTTTCTCATAAGATAACCATTCCCGACAAGAATATAGCTCTGATTCAGGTCAACGATACTCTCGATGCTCTCCATAAACTCGCAGCACAAGTTCTCTCCGAGCATCATGTCAAAGTAATCGGGATTACAGGAAGCATAGGAAAAACAACGACCAAAGAGTTCACCTGGCGGCTTCTTTCTCAGAATTTAAACGTCCTCAAGTCTGAAGGAAACTTTAACAACCAATTGGGCGTTCCGCTCTCCCTTCTTAAGCTGACGGATGAGCACGAGGTCGCGGTGCTGGAGATGGCCATGTCTGCGCCAGGTGAAATAAGAACTCTGACTCAGATTGCTCCTCCAGATATAGCTGTCATAACCAACATCAAGCCTGTTCATCTCCAGTTTTTCAACTCCATAGAAGAGATAGCCTTAGCCAAAAAAGAGATTCTCGAAGGGGCCAAAAACGACGGAATAGCGGTCCTTAACGGAGATGAGTCTCTGGTCAAAAAAATAGCAGAAGATTGGAGTGGCAAGAAGATTTTATTCGGCCTTTCTGCCGAATGTGAAGTTCAGGCACGGAACATCCAAAAAATTGGCTGGGAAGGAATGGCTTTCGAGTTGAAATACGGAAACGGGAAAGAGAAAATAAGCCTTCCTTTCTTCTATGAAAGCCACCTCTACAATTTCCTGGCAGCCGCGGCCGCAGCAAAGGCTTTATCCGTCCCCTTAGAGGATATTCTCCCTCAAATACTAACGCTCAAGCTCATGCCTAATAGAGGTACCCTCGTTCGTTTGGAAAAAAACATCAGGCTCATAGATGATTCTTACAACTCAAACCCGGCAGCACTCGAAGCAGCTTTGAAGGCGTTGACTCCTCTTCCTTCCAAGAGAAAAATAGCGATCCTGGGCGATATGCTCGAGCTTGGAGAAAAGGAGGTTGAATACCACATTCAGGCTGGCAGATATGTTGCAGAATGGGGATGGGACATCCTGGTAACGGTGGGGATTCTTAGCCGACATATGGCTGAAGGAGCTCTCTCTTCAGGAATGCGAGCAGACCAAATTTTCTCTTTTAAAAATTCAGAGGAGGCTGCCGGAGAAATATTACCTCTCCTCGAAGAAGGGGATATTATCCTAGTCAAGGGCTCAAGAAAAATAGAAACAGAAAAAATTGTCGAAAGATTAAAAAAGGAAAGGCAATAACGTGCTTTACTATCTTCTGGTTCCGCTGAGAGAATACTTCATTTTCTTCAACGTGTTCCGTTATATCACGGTAAGAACTGCCCTGGCCGGAATAACGGCATTTCTTATTTGCCTTATTTTTGGTCCATGGGTCATCAAGATGCTAAGAAAATGCCAGATAGGAGAGGAGATTAGCCCAGACGGACCAAAATCTCACTTGGAAAAAAGAGGAACTCCCTCGATGGGAGGAATCCTTATAATCGGGGCGACTATAATCCCTGCGCTTCTCTGGGGGCAATTGAGCAATACCTATGTGAGACTGGCAATGAGCACTATGCTTTTATTCGGGCTTCTCGGCTTCTGGGATGATTTCCTGAAAATCAAAAGGACAAAATCTAAAGGACTCATCATACGCCATAAGCTATTTTTTCAAATTGGCATATCCGCAGTCATCGGACTTATTCTTATTTATCTTGGTCTTACGGGGGAGTTCAGCCTTCAATTGAGTCTTCCTTTCTTTAAGAAATGGGTCCCTTATTTAGGTTGGTTTTACCTCCCCTGGATTATGCTTATTCTGGTGGGATCATCAAATTCGGTTAACCTTGCTGATGGACTTGACGGACTGGCCATCGGCCTTACGTTCATCAGTTCCAGTGCCTTTATAGTTCTTTGCTATGTCGTGGGTCGAGCTGACTGGTCTGAATTCCTGAATATTCTCCGGGTACCGGCCGCGGCCGAACTCACGGTTTTTGCGGGGGCTATGGCCGGTGCCTGCTTAGGCTTTCTCTGGTTTAACTGCCATCCTGCTCAAATTTTTATGGGAGATGCGGGAGCATTATCGTTGGGGGGAACCATCGGTGTCATCGCTATCCTGATAAAACAGGAATTTCTTCTTTTCATGGTCGCTGGAGTCTTCATCCTGGAAGCGCTTTCCGTTCTTCTTCAAATTTTTTACTTCAAACTGACCGGAGGAAAAAGAATTTTCAAGATGGCTCCCCTCCATCATCATTTTGAACTCATAGGATGGTCTGAAGAGAAGATCGTCATTCGGTTCTGGATTGCAGGCATAGTTTTTGCCCTCTTCAGCCTCACCGCCTTGAAACTGAGGTAAAATGAATCTGGAAGGAAAAAGAGTTCTGGTCGTAGGTTTAGGGAGTACAGGCGAAGCTCTCTGCAATTTTCTTCTCCATCACCGAGCTCAGGTGAAGGTGAGCGAAAAGAAGAATCCAGAAGAAATGGGTCAAAAAATCTCGTTCTGGGAGCGAAAGGGCGTTACAGTGGAAGCCGGAAAGCACGATCAGAAATCCTTCATGGAAGCTGATTTGATTGTGCCAAGCCCAGGAGTTCCCTGGCTCCCCGAGCTTGAAGCTGCTAGAGTGAACGGAGTAAAGATCATCTCCGAAATTGAGCTGGCTTACAAATTCTTAAAGGGAAAAATTGTGGGCATAACTGGATCGAACGGGAAATCCACTACAGCTAGCTTAACTCAAAAAATTCTGGAAGAAGCAGGGCTCAAGACTTACCTTGCCGGCAATATAGGAACGCCCTTAATAAGTTTTGTCGATAACAGCCAAGACGACCACATTTATGTTACAGAAATCTCAAGTTTCCAGCTCGAGCATATAGAAGAGTTCAGAGTCTCCGTCTCAGTTCTTCTCAACATTTCTCCGGATCATCTGGACTGGCATCCGTCCTTCGCAGATTATTATGAAGCTAAAAAGAAACTCATCATCTCTCAGAGAGAAAACGATAAAGCTATTCTTAATCGAGATGACCCGCTGGTCTGGGCGTTAAAAGAGGAAGGGAAATTTCAGGTTTACGCCTTCAGCAGAAACGGCAAAGTGTCCCCGGGATGTTTTCTTGACGGAGATTGGATCGTTCTCTCTAACAAAAAAGAAGAGAAGCTACTAAGAACATCCGCTATTCCTCTTTTTGGAATCCACAACCAGGAGAACGTCATGGCCAGTGCTTTGGTAGGTCATATCCTGGGTATCAAACCCGCCAGAATAATAGAACCGATAAAGAGCTTTCGAGGCCTTGCCCACAGACTGGAAAAAGTTACATCCATAAGAGGAATTGATTTTTATGATGATTCCAAAGCCACAAACGTGGACGCGACCTCAAAATCTATTCAGAGCTTTGAACGCAACATCATTCTCATCTTAGGAGGAAGGGATAAGGGAGGTGATTTTAAAAAATTAAGAAAACCTATTAAAGAAAACGTAAAAACGATCATCCTCCTTGGCGAGGCCAAGGAAAAAATAAGAGCTGCCCTCATGGGAATTGTCCCCATGGAGACTGTCTCCTCTATCAAAGAAGCGGTGAGTCTAGGTTATTCTCGAGCAAGACCGCAAGAAGTGGTGCTTCTTGCTCCGGCCTGCACAAGCTTTGACATGTTTCAAAACTTTGAAGAGAGGGGCCAGGTTTTCAAACGCGAAGTGTTATCCCTTGAAAAAGAGCTAGGGAAACAGAGGACATAAGAATTATGGAAATATTCAGACCTTACGGTTTCGACAAGCCTCTTTTCTTCGCCACTCTCATCATGATCGCCATAGGGCTAATCATGGTTTACAGTTCTTCAGCAATTCTAGCCAGTGAAAAACACGAGAATTCTTTCCATTTCTTCATAAACCAAAGCATTGCAGCTGGGATTGGAATAGTTTTTATTTTTATGATGATGCCCATAAGGAAGCCATTTTTCCAAAATTTTTGCTTTGTCCATGGACTTCTTATTCTCTCTTTTATTCTCTTGGTGCTCTGCTTGCTCATGCCAGCGTTGGCTAACACAAACCGCTGGATCCAGTTCTTCGGCCTCAAGTTCCAGCCATCGGAACTGGCAAAAATCAGCCTGATTCTATTTTTTGCCTCTTACTTTAACCGAAAAAAAGAAAAATTGAATGAATTTCAAACTCTTATTTTCCCCCTGATAGTTCTTTTTCTGTTTATCCTCCTAATCATAAAGGAGCCTGATTATGGTACTGCCCTTCTCGTCTTTATCATCTGCTCGATAATGCTCTTCATCGGGGGAGTGAAGTTCAAACACCTCTGTTACCTGGGAATCCTGTTTTTGGGTCTTTTTGCCTTTTATCTTTTCCAAGCTTCGTACAGACTGGACAGAGTCTTTACTTTTTTATCGCCTGCAAAAGATCCTCAAGGGGCCGGTTTCCAGAGTATCCAATCAAAGCTGGCAGTTGGCTCAGGAGGTTTCTTCGGGGTAAGTATTGGAGAAAGCACGCAAAAACTTTTCTTTGTTCCCTGCGCTCACACCGATTACATATATGCCATCCTGGGTGAAGAGATAGGCTTTATTGGCGCCATGTCCACGCTGCTTCTCTTCTTTATTTTGTTCTGGAGAGGACTGGTGATTTCCCAAAGAGCGCCCAATTTCTTCTCTCAAATTGTTGCCGCAGGGCTAACGATGGCCATCTTTTCTCAAGCCCTACTGAACATTAGCATTGTCCTGGGACTCGGTCCGCCTACGGGCATCCCTCTTCCTCTGATAAGCTTCGGAAGGTCTTCTCTCATATGCACTCTTTTCAGCATAGGCATTCTTCTCAACATCTCGCAGAGAAGGAGTACCAGTCGAATAAGAAGAGGCGGGCTTGATAAATCACGCCCCTACAAATAATAAAAATGAAGGAGAAAAAAATCATCATAAGTGGCGGAGGAACCGCAGGCCATCTTTACCCAGCCTTAGCTGTAGGAGATAAATTAAAGGAAAAAGATCCAGCTCTTCGTTTGACTTTTATCGGAAGCAGGAGGGAAGTGGAAAAAAGCATAATTAAGCATTATGATGTGAGTTTTGTCGCTTTGCCAATCGAGGGAATTAAAGGAAAAGGCCTGAAAGCCGTAAAATCTCTTCTTCTCCTTCCTTTCTCCTTCCTGAAATCTCTCTTTATACTCCTCCGCATAAGGCCAGGGCTGGTCATAGGGGCAGGAGGTTATAGTTCAGGGCCCGTTGTGCTTCTTGCCTCGTTGATGAAAATTCCAACGCTCATCCTTGAACAGAATCTTTACCCTGGTTTCACAAACCGCCTCCTGATTCCCTGGGTACGTCAAGCAGTAGTCTCTTTTAAAAGCTCTCTTCCCTCTTTCAAGGGAAAAGGAATATTTATAGGAAATCCTGTAAGAGAGGCGTTCTACCATCTCTCTCCCAAGGAAAAGTCGGAAAAACTCACAGTCCTCATCTTCGGTGGAAGCCAGGGGTCTCATTTCTTAAATAAGGCCACGATAGCCTCTCTTCCTCTTCTCAAGAAAGAAATAAAGAATTTAAGAATCTTCCATCAGACTGGAAAAAAAGATTATGAATGGGTCAAAAAAAGTTACGCACAAAACGGGTTTATGGAAGTATTTGTCGCACCCTATTTTTTTGAAATGGCCGGTTATTTTCAAAAATCAGATTTAATAATAAGCCGAGCAGGTGCAACCACCATAGCCGAGCTTATTGCTTCTCAAAAGGCTTCTTTGCTGATTCCATTTTCTCAAGCTACGGACAACCATCAATTTTTTAATGCCAGAGAATTGGAAAAAATAAGAGGCACTGAGATCATTCTTGAAAAGGAATTAACGCCCGAAATCTTTGCCGATAAAATTTTTTCTTTTCTGCTAAACAAGGACAAGATAAACCTAATGGAAAAAAACTTGGCTCCCCTGAAAACAGAAAAAGTGTCTGAGAAAATCTCGAACCTCTGTTTTAAACTCATGGAGGCTTAGCTAAAGGAGTGGATCAGTGGTAAAAAACATTTACAAAAAGCTCAATAACATCCACATGGTCGGCATCGGGGGTACGGGCATGAGCGGTATCGCAGAGGTGCTCTTGAACCTGGGTTACAATATCTCAGGAACAGATATCGAGCAGAGCGAAGTGACTCAGCGCCTCGCTCGCTTAGGAGCAAAGGTATCTATCAGTCATAAAGCAGAAAAAGTAGAGGGGGCTGATGTGGTTGTTATCTCTTCTGCCATAAAAAAGGGTAATATCGAAGTCGAAGAAGCAAGACGCCGCAAGATACCTGTTATTCCCAGGGCGGAAATGCTGGCAGAGCTGATGCGGATGAAATACGGAATCGCTGTAGCAGGATCCCACGGCAAAACATCTGCTACATGTATGATCGCTCAGGTCCTCGAATTGGGCGGCTTTGACCCGACCATTATCGTGGGCGGCCGTCTTAGCACAGTCGGTGGCCACGGAAAACTGGGAGATGGGGATTTCATCGTAGCCGAAGCGGATGAAAGCGACCGATCCTTCCTGTATTTATCTCCTTTTATCGCAGTGCTCACCAACCTTGACGATGAACATTTAGACCAATACACGACAGTGGATGAAGTCAAAAAAGCATTTATATATTTTGCCAACAAAGTTCCGTTTTATTGCCCTATAGTCCTCTGCCTTGACGACTCAAACCTTAACGATTTGATTCCATCGCTTGATCGAAGAATAATTAACTATGGCTTCTCCCCTTACGCCGATATCTTTGCTAGATACAGACACTTTGATAAATTCTCGACTTCTTCGACACTCTACTGGAAGGGCAAGGAATTGGGGAAACTAAAGCTCAACGTTCCCGGGAACCACAATATTTACAACGCGATGGCCGCAGTGGCCATTGGGTTGGATTTAGATATCCCCCCGCGCATTATTCTGCAGTCTCTGGAGAGCTATAAAGGTGCCGGCCGCCGTTTTGAACTAAAGAAAGAAGTCAATGATATCATGATCATCGAGGATTATGCCCATCACCCAACAGAAATAATAGCCACCTTAGAGGCGGCCAGGAGAGGCTGGAAACGAAGGCGTGTTGTAGTCTTCCAGCCCCATCGCTTCTCCCGCCTCTCTATTCTGATGAAAAGCTTTGCCTCATGTTTCACCGACGCAGATGTTCTTATCATCACAGAAATATATGCGGCAGGAGAAAAACCCATTGCCGGTGTCTCCGGCAAAGTGCTCTTTCGGGAAATCGAAAAGTCCGGGCATAAAAATGTCTTTTTTGAACCTGATATGAAAAATATCCCCTCTCTCGTGGGCGAGGTTGCTCAGAGTGGGGATTTTATTTTTGTCCTGGGAGCGGGAAACATCTATCAGATTATTCCGGATATTATAAAAACCCTGGAGGAAAGAGGATAACAGTGGCTTCTCACCTTAGTCCGCCTTTGAAGACAAGAGCAGAGCCCTTCTTTTCTCAACATATGCAGTTCCAACGACGAAAAGGAAAAACAAAAACCAAAAAAGTCCAGAGAAAAGCGAAGCTCAAATTCAAGCATATATTTTTCTATCTCCTTCTTATAGGTGGAATTTTCTATTCCGTCAAGATATCTTACCTTTTCCTGATTTCATGGGATAATCTGGAAGTAAAAGATATGATAATTGTTTGCCGCAATCCAGAGGTAAAAGAGGATATTCAACAAAATTTAGAGAATATAAACTTGGGAAATATTCTTCTCTTCGATATCGGGCATCTTCAGAAGGCGTTGGCAGCTCACAGATGGGTTAAAGAGGTCCGGATAAGAAAAATTTTACCCTCTACTCTAAAGATCGAAATCAAAATTAGAACGCCTCTCGCTCTGTTGAAAAGAGAAAATCTTTACCTTATAGACGAAGAAGGTATTCATCTCGAGAGAATCGAGTCAAGAGAAAAGTTAGATCTTCCCCTTCTCGTCGATTCGAATAATTTTAAAAAAGATTATAAGGAAAAACTAGAATTAGCCTGGGAATGTCTTCGGAGCTTATCTCCTTCCGAAAAAGAGCAGCTTGACGTTCTGGATTTGAGTGAATACGAAAATATTACTGTTCAACTTAAAAAGAAAAAGACAAAGCTTATTCTTGGCAATGATCAGTTTTCCCAGAAGCTCAAAGAGTTCCAAAAATACAGCACTAGATTAGGTAAGTTCGGAAGCCTTGAGTATGCTGACCTCCGCTTCCCTGACCGGTTCATCATCAAACCCAGGAAAAACCCGTACCAGTCAGTCATTCCCAAGTCTAAGAGGGAGGCAAACTGATGCCTAAAAATAATTGTATTGTCGGGCTTGACATAGGGACAAAAAAAACTGCAGCCATTATCGGTGAAATCACAGAGGATAATAAAATCGAGATTATAGGCATAGGCACAACCGACTCCAGAGGGCTAAGAAAAGGAGTAGTGGTCAACTTGGAAGCCACGGTGAATGCGATCAAAAAGGCCCAGGAGGAGGCAGAGCTTATGGCAGGAGTCGAAATAGATAGGGCCTTTGTTGGAATTTCTGGCGCTCATATAAAAAGTTTCAACAGCAGAGGAGTTATCGCAGTCTCGGGTAAAAACAAAGAGATCACCCCGGAGGACATTGAACGCGTTATCGACCAGTCCAAGGCTGTGTCCATCCCCCCCGATAGAGAAATCATCCATATTATTCCTCAAGAATTTGTGGTCGATGAGCAAGATGGAATAAAAGACCCGCTCGGCATGAGCGGAATCAAACTCGAAGTCAATGTTCACATCGTAACCAGTGCGACGACTTCTGTTCAAAACCTGAAAACATGCATCGAAAGAGCTGGAATTGAAATCGAGCGGATTGTTCTCAACCAGATCGCAGCCAGCAACTCTACCCTTACGCATGACGAAATGGAGCTTGGAGTAGGCATGATCGATATGGGAGGAGGAACAACAGAAGTGGCCATTTTTGAGCGAGGAAGCCTCTGGTACACATCCATAATCCCGATCGGAGGAGATAATTTCACCAATGACATCGCTGTCGGACTCCGGACACCAATCCCTGAAGCAGAAAAGATAAAGAAAAAATTTGGCTGTGTATCCAGTCCCATGTTGGACGAGCAGGATACTATTGAAGTCCCCTCAGTAGGCAGAGGGAAAAAGCCTCGTATACTTTCCAGGCAGTTATTGGCTGATATCATTCAACCCCGAGCAGAGGAAATCTTCCGTTTGGTCGATAATGATATCAAAAGGATGGGATACGAGAAATCTCTTAATTCTGGAATAGTCCTCACAGGAGGAACAGCGCTGCTGGAAGGACTGGAAGAAGTTGCAGAGGAAATTTTTGATTTGCCTGTGCGGCGCGGCGATCCAAGCGGCATAGGAGGGTTGGCAGAGAGAGTCAACACCCCAGACTATGCCGCATCGGTTGGTCTTATCCTGTTCGGGTATGACCAGTGGACAGAAAAAACCCTATCCAAGGATAGGAAAAGAAGTCTTTGGGTCAAATTTAAGGATTGGCTTAAGGAGGCATAGGAGGTAAGAATGAGTGAAGGAGTAAAAAGTAAATTAAAATTTCGCTTAGTAGAAGAACGCTATGGGGCCAAAATAAAAGTTGTTGGGATCGGTGGAGGCGGCGGAAATGCCATAAACAGGATGATTGAAGCAGGAATCGAAGAGGTGAAATTTATCACAGTCAATACAGATCTTCAAGCTCTCAACAGCACCAGGGCAAGGACAAAGGTCCAGATCGGAGAGCAACTTACAAAAGGGCTGGGATCTGGCGGAAGGCCAGATATCGGAAAACAAGCAGCCATGGAAGATACGGAAAAATTAGTCAATATCCTTGAAGACTCAGATATGGTCTTTCTGACCGCTGGCTTGGGAGGAGGCACAGGAACAGGAGCGACTCCGATCCTGGCAAACCTCGCCTCAGAAATGGGCATCTTGGTGATTGCGATAGTAACCCTGCCCTTTCAGTTTGAAGGAAAAATCAGAGCTAAGCAAGCAGAAGAAGGTCTAACCGAGTTAAAAACCGCAGTTGACACAGTTATCTCCATACCGAATGAAAGGCTGTTGGAGACAGTTACGCTGGATACTTCTATCCAGGACGCCTTTAAAATGGCAGACGACATCTTACGGCAGGCAGCTCAGGGAATTTCTGATCTCATTACCAAGCCAGGGCTGATCAATCTGGACTTTGCTGATGTCAAATCAATCATGAAAGGCATGGGTATGGCCTTCATGGGGACAGGATTAGCATCCGGAGAGAACAGAGCCATAGATGCTGCCCAAAAAGCTATATCAAGTCCTCTTCTGGTTGATACATCGATCGAGGGAGCTCAAGGAGTCCTGATCAATATTACCGGCGGCAAAGACCTCACTCTTCACGAAGTCTCCAAAGCCTCGCAGCTTATCCACAGCCAGGCTCATCCGGAAGCCAATATCATTTTTGGCACGGTAATCGATGAAAGCATGAAAGAAATGGCTAAAGTGACTGTCATCGCCACGGGCTTTGGGCTGGCACCGCGGAGGAGAGAAATTGCACCTCAACCAGACCTCTCTTCTGTTGCCCAAGAAACTCCACCCCCCAATGCAAAAAGTGATACACCTCCTTATTTATTCGAGCCAAAGGGAACCGAGGTTCTCTGGAACAGACCAGCTTGGGAAAAGCAATGGGAACCCTATGAGACGCCCTCTTTCATCAGGAAAAACAAACAAACGCCAATGAGGAAAATCCCTCGTGAAGTCAGCTGATCTTGCAGTTGTCAACTGCGAACAACTTCTCACCTGCAGGGGGCAGATACCTAAGAGAGCTGTCGCCCTGCAAGATGTCGGGCTTCTGGAGAAAGCCTGCATTGCTTCTTATAAAGGAAAGATTATTTTTTTGGGAGAGGAGAAAAAATTCAAAAAAGAAGTTCGATTGGAAGAAGATGGCACATATATCGATGGAACTAGTCTGATTGCACTTCCGGGCTTTGTTGACTCTCACACACACCTCCCTTTTGCTGGGACAAGGGAGGAAGAACTTGTTCTCCGTCTTAAAGGCTACTCGTACCAGGAGTTGGCAAAAAAAGGCCTAGGAATTCAGACAACAGTAAAAGCAACCCGTCAAGCTTCCAAGAAGGATCTCCTCTCCCTCTCTCTTAATCGCCTCGATGGTATGCTTCTTTTGGGAACTACGACTGCCGAAGCCAAGAGCGGCTACGGCTTGAACCTTAAAGACGAGATAAAGCAACTTGAAACGCTCGAAGAGCTAAACAGAGTCCATCCCATCGATATCGTTCCCACTTTCATGGGCGCCCATGAAATCCCAGAAGAATACAAATCCAGAAAAAACGATTACATCGAACTTCTCATCGATAAAATTTTACCTGAAGTAAAAGAAAAAAATTTGGCCGAGTTCTTTGATGTCTTCTGTGAGGAAGGAGTCTTCTCTGTTGAAGAGACAAGAAAATTAGTTAAAGCTGCTAAAGCAGCTGGATTAAAAATCAAAATCCATGCCGATGAATTCTCATCCCTAGGAGGAGCGAAGCTTGCCGCAGAAGAGAAAGCCACATCTGCTGACCATCTCATCAACATAACTGAGGAAGGAATCAAGGAACTCGCGAAAAGCCAAACTGCCGCTACCCTGCTCCCTGCAGTCTCTTTTTTCCTCATGCATGAGAAAAAAGCACCAGCGCGAAAGCTCATCGAACAAGGAGCGATCGTTGCTCTGGCTACGGATTTTAATCCAGGAAGCTCGATGACAGAATCCATGCTTTTTGTCCTCCAGCTTGCCGTTTTTTCCCTGAAGATGAGCATAGAAGAGGCCATCAATGCCGCGACGGCAAATGCTGCCTATGCTCTTGCTAAACATGAGGAAGTGGGAAGTCTTGGAGTCGGGAAAAAAATGGATGTTGTTTTATGGGATGTTCCCAATTATCCCACCCTTGTCTATCACTTGGGCATTAATCCTTTAAAACATATCATAAAGAACGGGAAAATTGTGGTCCAGGATGGGACCATTGTAGTTCAAGAGGGAAAAGTTTGAAAGAAGAATTGAAACTCCTTTTCCTCAACCTCCTTCTTTTACATACCTGGGGTCAGGCCTTGCTATTGGAGAGAAAAACTTTTAGCCATCGACTTTTCAAGCTTCATTTAGATAAGGTCTGACCCCACTCTCCCCTATTCCCTTCTTTTTTCCTTACAACCTCATCTGTATATACTTATCAATGAGGTGACGGTGATAAGCTTGAATTCAAACATAAGATATGATATGCAAATAATAGAAGATAACAAATTAAAAATATTTAAATAATAAGTATTATCCATGATTCCCATAGAGAATTTGGCGAGGTTAACATCTAAAATTTCAGCCCCATTCTTAGATCGAACACTCAAAGCTCTGTCCTCAAATAAAAAAATTAATAATTTTTTAAAGAGATTAGAAATTCAACACCTTCACAAAATATATAAGCCAAAAAGAGTATTAATTATTCCTGATATCAACATTGGTGATGCAATTATCACCCAATCGTTCATATCTCCACTAAAGTATTATTTTCCAGACATGGAAATCAGTTATGTCTATCAACGCAAAGCTTATCCTCTAATTAAAGAAAATCCTAATATAGATAGACATTTTCCGTTGTTCAGAAATCTCGGCTATCCTTCTAAAAGAGATCGCAAAATTTTAGAAAACGTAATTGAAAGATATGATTTCGACATAATCTTTAATTTTTGCCCTTATTTCCCTGCTAACAATTTTAAATCCGCCAATTCACCAGTTATCAATCCAATAAGATTTATAGCTAATATTATTCGGGATTACGCTTCAGATGGCCGCAAAGCTCAGATTGCTTTTCAAATGAATAAATTCGCTAAAGAATTGATAGAGGAATTTCCTTCTGATATTAAACCTAAAAATAAACCAAAGACAAAATTTTCCGAAAATCATCTTTTTACAACTCAACAACTTTACAAAAAAACAAGAAAAATAATGGATAAATTAAACATAAATCCGCATGCGAGAAAGATTCTGTTTAATCCCGATACTGCTTCCCCTTACACATTAATTCCCCTTAAATTTCAATTAGAACTGTTAAAAGGAATTTTATCAAACAACAAGCTTACCCTTCTTCTGAATTGTGGATTTATTTTTAAAGGCATTGAAAAAAAGCTTCTCAATGGAATTCCCTCATCTCTTCGGAAAAAAATTGTTGTCATTCCCAGGGATATACCCATCGATGTCTATGCTGCCTTAATCGATAATTCTAATATGTTTATCACTGGAGATACAGGCCCTTTACATATTGCTGCAGCAAAAAAAATTATTGTGAATTCTGATAACCATTTTAGAAATTCTACTGCCGTGATTGGAATATTTGGAGCAACAAGTGCAAAAATCTATGGCTATGATTCTTTTTCCGATGAATATTTATCAGCATCGCAAACTGCTCCCTCAAAGGCATTTGAAGCGTTTCCAGCCTGTAAAAATCTTACATGTATCGATAAGATATTTAAAAAGTGCCCGAAAGTGAGGTGTTTTGATGGGTTGGAATCTGAACAAGTTATTGACTACGTCCAAAATTATTTATCTTAAGAGCTTTAGCTCACCCAAGAAATTCATCATTTATTTTTTCTGAGGCCTTCTAATACATAATAAAAAATTGGCAGAATAAGGAGGAAAATGGTCAGGAAAATTGTTCTACCTTTTCCAAATTGTTCAATAAATTCATAAAGCTCATCAAACCATAATGTCCAGGAGATGATCCCAACCCACATCGAAGGGATAGTTATTAAAAACGTTTCTCTGGTATTGTATCCCTCTAAATGGGCGATATAGGAACCTATAACCGCTCCTGTCCAGGGCAAAGGTATCCACACAAAAAGAGAAAGGCCGAACCAATTCCATTTTTTAAATAGTCGCTTTTTATTTTTGGCCTTATTCTTTATAGATTCAATATAATTTCTGATAAATTTTAATTTCTTAACTCGTTCATAGAAAAAAATAAAAATTGAATACATCAGTAAAAGATAGGTGGTATTGTAAAAGATTATGATGGGAATGATGAGATAAGAAGAAAGCCCGTTTTCAAGCCCAACCGCGACGAAAGCAAGTCTTCCCCCCAGATGATTAGCTGCCACCATTGACAAAATTTTTGTGGCAAAAGAAGAGTTCACGATCAGCCAAAAAGTAAAAAAGACAAGCTCAATTCCCAGAAGTGCAATCCCCACTATGATAGTCGCTTGCTTTTTCATCTAAATAACGGAAAAAATATTATTAGCTTTAAAACTTAACGAATCTGAAAGATGCAAAACAAAGTTAATCCATATAACCCAAGCTGCGCAGCTTCTTCTTTATTTTTTTCTCTTCCTTAGAATTTTGGACAATCCTTGAAGAGCTTCCTTTCAGGGCTTCATGGATTATATAAGATAAATATTCTTCGCCGGATTGGAATTCGGTATCCTCGATTCTCCTCTTAATCTCCTTCATTATTCCCTCAGGCAATTCTAAGGTAACTTTTTCTTTCTTAGTTGACTGTTTTTCATTTTTTTCATTTTTCATATCTGAAAATTCCCCTTTGACCAAATTATCATCATCTAATCTTCCTCTTTTTCTTAATCTGAAAATGCCTCCCTTGATAAAATCTTTCTGTTTTTTGCTGTTTAAACTTTTTATTAAATCATTAAGTTCTTTTTTCATTTCATCAGCTATAATTTTGCTCTCAACAGCGATATTAACCTTTTCTTCGGGATCAACCTCTAGATTATATAACTCCTTTTCTCCCCCGTGTACCTGCTGGCAATAATTGCACATGCCAACACCATCAGGGCTAAAAATATACTTAAATTTTTTTGTTCTAATGCCAATCTTTCTCTGCACATATGATTCCTCATTGAATGCGTAATGACGTATTTCAGTTTTCTTTCCTCTAATCAAAGGCATCAAACTAGCTCCATCTAATCCATAATCTTTGTATTTGATATTCAAGAGCTCATATAGAGTCGGCGCTAAATCTATGTGCTGGATTAACCCTTTCACTCTTCTCGGCCCAGAAAAGGCTTTAGGATAATTAAGGATCAAAGGGACATGTGTAGTCACATCATAAAGACCGTGATGATCAAAAAAAATATCGTGCTCTATCAAACTCTCCCCATGGTCTGAAGTAATAATAATCAGCGTGTCTTCCAGAAATCTTTCTTCTCTTAACACATCGAATAATCTGCCGATTTGCTGGTCAACATATCTCACCGCTCCATTGTATTTTGATATGAATACTTCCTTGGAAGTCATGTGGCGCTTTTTCTTTTCAAAAAAATTTCTGGGACAGTTGTACGGGGTGTGTGTATCCCAATAATGGAGAAAAAGAAAAAAGTTTTCTTTTCTTGGCCTTTTGATCAATTCCTTGGCGAGCTCTGTAACTAAACGCGCATCCTGAATTCTTGCCAGCTTAAAAGAAAATAAAAATGTTCGAAATATGTCTTTTAATCCTTTCCACAAAGCGGGTGCGGTAAAACCTCTCTTTTTTGAGTAAATTCTTAGTAATCCAAGATGGGCAACTATATATTTTAAATGGACATAGGGAAGAGTAAAAATATAATAAATGAGCTTTCTTAATAAATTTCTTTTTGGGGTATAACCATAATAATCAAATCCTCTTTTAAACCATCTAGCCATCCAATCAACTGCGAGGGTCTCATATCCGTTCTCCTGCAAAACCTGAGATAGCAATCTTACATTCAAGGTCTCAAACGCGTTTAGATCTTCAGGTTTTACCTTATAACCGTGGTGGACAATCCCGTGGGTTCTTGGATATCTTCCCGAAAGAATAGCAGTTAAACTTTGATCTGTCGTATTCCAGCTACAATAGACATTTTCAAAAAGAACACCTTTATCCGCAATTTTATCGATGTTTGGACTTGAATCCCTATCTCTTCCGTAGCAACCTAAATTTCTTGCACGAAGAGCATCGACGACAATCAGAATGATATTCGGATATCTATGCTTATTTTTTTCCACTGTATCTATACGTAAGAGATATATATTTATTTTCTTGGCGAGTAATGAATATTAGCATTTTTACATTATTCCACTTCATTTGCTTTTTAGAACTTATAACAAGGGAAAGTAGCTAAGTCAAATGATGGAGCAAGTTATACTTAAAAAATGCAGGAGATAATGCTTGGTAATTTAAATTTCAGAAACATCCTATATTTTCAATAATAATCTGCAAATGACTCTAGTTTTTCGCTCCGGTTAGGATGCTTTAATTTTCTCAAGGCTTTTGCTTCGATCTGCCTGATTCTCTCACGAGTAACTTTGAATTGATCCCCGATTTCTTCCAGGGTATGCTCATTGCCATCACCTAATCCAAATCGCATCTTTAGAACTTTTGCCTCTCTCTCTGGGATAGTTTTTAGCACATCTTCAATTTGCTCTATCATATTGATATGAATGACTGTATCGGGAGGCGAAGGGATATCCTCATCTTCGATGAAATCACTCAGTCGACTGTCTTCCTCTTCTCCAACGGGGGTTTCAAGAGAGATGGGTTCCTGGGCGAATTTTATGATCTTTCTTACTTTGCTAACGGGTATTCCCATTTTACCGGATATCTCTTTGCAAGTTGGTTCTCTACCTTTTTCCTTTACAAGAGTTCTCGATATCCTTGTTAGTTTGTTAATAGTTTCTACCATATGCACCGGGATTCTTATTATCCGTGATTTATCAGCTATGGATCGTATTATAGCTTGTCTAATCCACCAGGTGGCATAAGTTGAAAATTTATATCCCTGTCGATATTCAAATTTATCCACGGCTCTCATCAGACCTATGTTTCCTTCCTGGATTAAATCAGAAAACGGGACTCCGCGGTGGCTGTATTTCTTAGCTATGGAAATTACAAGTCTTAGGTTGGCTACTGTGAGATCTTTTTTTGCTTGATCGCGGATTTTTTTTGCCGTAGCGATAACTCTAAGAATTTTTCTTAAACCTCGAGAATTAAGGCCGATTTCTCTCTGGTGTTTCCTCAAGAGCTTATTGATTTCTTGCACTTTGCGTTTCAGCTCAGTCTTTTTCTTTTTGCCCCGGGCCTGTTTTAGCGCTCTATTCAGATCTTTCTTGACCTCTTCAAATTCGTTGATGACTTTTAATCTTTCCCGGAGATTGTCAATGATTTTTTCCCATCGGGCTTGTCCAATAATAATTTCCCTGATAAGGCGGCTCATTCTGATGATAAAACGCCCGCGGGCAAAAGAGTATTTCTTTGTTGAAGGGATACTCTCTAATTGAGAACTTAGATCTCTGATCTTCCTGATTCTGGCCAGAATGTGATTCTTTTTTTCTTCAAGCCTTCTCTCTGTAATTTCATCTTCGCTGAAATCGAACATTCCATGGATGACTTCAAGACCCTCCTTTATCTTCTCTTCTAGAGAGAAAACTTCATTGAGGGCAAGCCGTGTATTAGATAGAGCTATGATAATATCCTTCTCACTTTTTTCGATCTGCTTTGCTATGGCTATTTCTCCCTCGCGACTAAGCAGCGAGATATTGCCCATCTCTTTTAGATAGAGCTTTACTGGGTCTGTTGTTCGACCTAAACTCCCGAGTTTGAAGGTTTCGTTTTTTTTTCTTTTTGGACTAATCATATTTCATTTATAGAGAATTTTGATCCCATGGCTATCAATAGAGTTGATGAATTCATTAAAGTTTTTTCCATCGTCCACGCTATCCTTAAATGTCTTGTCTATTTTTTCAAAAAGAATATATCCTTGCTTTTTTCCTTTAGAAAAGAGCTGATGAATTTTGTCCATTTTCTTTATTCATGACATACTTTTATCTTTTATTATTTTCTTCCCTAAAACTGTCACCTTTCGTTTTTTACACATATGTTTCTATCTTTTCCATTTAGAAATTAACTCATTACTATATTCAAACGTTGCTTTTACAGCCTGTTTCTTCGTCAATCCATCCTTGAGTCCTTTTGCTATATGCTTCCTCAAGATAGCATGCAACATATCAATATTGCTCTCATTCTCATTCATTGTTTTTTTTATAACCTCCTTTTCCACTTCGTTGGACTGTTTAAGGACTAATCTCAAGTAGGGTTTATCGACTACAGCCAAGTAACAGATATCACATACAAAATTGAAGACCTCTCTTGTCGCCTTGTTAAATTTTCTGTCTTTCTTTTTCCCTTCGGGCAGACGATTAAGGACCTCTTTGGATATATTAGATTTCACATCTTCCCATAAATCCCTTAAAAACTCTTCAAGGCTATAATCTACCTTACCCTCTGTCACTTGCGCTGGTGTAAATTTCCGTTTCATCCTTTTAAAGCCTCCTTATATTTCAATTTCCATTGAAAAGGTCTTTCTCGCTCTTTAGAGATCTAAAGCGAAAAATCGCAGCCTAAGCTGTAACCGACTCCTGTGTAAAATGCATTACCTAAAATATGCTAATCCTCTGTCATAATTCATAAACAAATCTCTAAACAAATTATTCCTCTTTACTAGGAGCTCGAATAGTAAGTATGGGAGTGGAGGCAATCCGCACTACTTTCTCAGCAACTGATCCCAAAAAGAAACGCCGCCGGCCAGTGGTACCTTGAGTTGCAATAACAATAAGCTCAACATTTTCTCTTTTGGCAATTCGAGTGATTTCAACAGCTGCATCTCCAATGGTAACAAGAGCACGCACTTTCAGTCTTTCTCCAATCTTTTTATCAATCACTTCCTGAAGCGATTTTTCTGCGGAAGATCGGAGCTCTTTCCTATACAACGATACGTTAAAACTTGGCCGGTCTCGCGGAGTTTCTACAAGAGGGGGCATTGGCGTGACAACATGAACGAGATATAGCTCGGAAGAAAAATGCAAGGCTAATTCTTTCGCTGTTTTAAACGCCTCATAGGATGGCTCACTAAAATCGGTTGGCCAAAGAATTTTCTTAAAAGTAATCATTTTCGCTTTTTTTATATGAACGATATTCAGACTATCTCTACAAGCTCTAGGTCAAAATAAAGCAACTTTCCCGCAAGCGGATGATTGGCATCCAATCTAATTGATTTATCAAGGATCTCAGCTACAACAACCGGGATTGCTTTCCCCTGTCTATTGACAAGCTGAAGCGGCATACCTTTTTCAGGAGAAATATCCTCAGGAATTCTTTCTTTCGGCATTTCCATCAGAAGCTTTTTATTATAATTACCATAACCTTCTTCGGGATTAACAGTAACGCTTTTCCTCTCCCCAGGCTTCATACCCAGCACGGCTTTCTCTAATCCCTTTATAATCTCTTCGGTTCCAACCTTAAACTGAAGCGGCTCTCGACCTTCCGAGGAATCAAATACTTCACCATCATCAAACCGTCCGGTGTAATGAACCTTGACTGTATCTCCAGTTTTTACTGTTTGTGTCATAATAGACCTCCTTAAAAATAACTTTACCTCTATTACACAAATGAAACAGGGGATTTTGTTCTGAATTAAAGGAATTTAATTCTCATTGTTTATAATTATTACATATTATGAGTGGAGAAGCAAATTTTAAAATAAAATGCGATTTCTTGGTTCAAATTCAGCTGGTTTGTACTGAAATTATGATATAAGGATCGAAAGGATAATTCCCACAGGGAAAACCGGGGTAATCTTTTATTTCTGAATTCTAACTAACTTATGGAGCAAACTCCTGGTTAATTGGGAGGACTCCAAATAGAACCTGGCTTGAGACGGTCCATAGCTTACTTTTATCGAATAAGCCTTTGCTGGTAATATTTTAAATAAATCTTCATCAGTCCAATCATCTCCCAAGGCAAGAATAAAATCCCACTTCTTCTCAGAAAGCCAAGGCATTACACCATCACCTTTGTTTATTCCAGAAACCCTCACCTCAATAACTTTATTGCCGTGCATCACCTGAAGATCTGTATTAGCCAGAAACTCATTTAAGTAATCAAATAATTCACTAGATCTGAGTTGACCTAATTCTGGATTAGCCTTTCGATAATGCCAGGCAATTCCATATTCTTTTTCTTCCATCAGAGAACCTGGAACACGAAATTCATAAGTCTTGAGAATAGGCTTTAATTGTTCCTTCCAATCACCGGATATACTCTTTTGCTTTTCCCAGTCATGACGAGGGTCTCTTTTAATCCAGGCACCATGTTCAGCAACCAGACCACAAGGTACCTTTCCCAGCCAGTGCTCTATTGTTGTCCGGTCCCGTCCGCTAACAATAACCAAGGTATTGTGAGGATCCTTGCCTAGTGAAAAAAGAAGCCGTTTTAATCCTACATCTGGTTTTGCCTGCTCCGGCTTCATTGCAAAAGAAACTAATGTGCCATCATAATCCAGGAATAAAAGTCGATTCTTGCTTTTTTTGAAATCAGATATGAGTTTTTTCTCCCACTTTACATTAAGCTTTCGATGTTCACGTTGAGACTGAATTTTTTTAACATCTTTAGTTCTCTGGACAAAACTTCTGGCCCAGTGCAGCACATCATATTCAAAAAGCCGCTTTCTCATCAATTTCATCCCTCTCGCCTGTTCTTCTTCACTCATATCAAGAGCCTGAGTTAACGCTGAGGCAATGTCTTCTTTATTATTCACATTAACAAGTAAGGCTTCTCCCAGTTCAGAGGCAGCCCCAGCTGTCTCGCTGAGCACAAGCACACCCCTATTATCTTTTTTAGAAGCAACGTATTCTTTAGCAACCAAATTCATACCATCGCGTAAGGGAGTAACGAGAGCAACATCGGCTATAGTATAGAGGGGCAAAAGTTTATTAAAAGGAAGAGAACGATACATATAATGAACAGGAATCCAACCCGGCATACCAAACCGGCCGTTAATTCTTCCGACCAGGGAATCAACTTCCTCCTTGAGAAGAGAATAATGCTTAACTTTAGTCCTCGAGGGAACACATAACATGACATAAGTAAACCGGCCGTGCCACTCGGGTTTTTTTTCTAAAAACAACTCAATGCCTTTTAATCTTTGAGGGATTCCTTTTGTATAATCCAAGCGATCAACAGAAAGAATGATCTTTCTCTTCTCTGTCCATATTTTTTCTTCAAGCTTTTTGATTTCTTTCTGTATTGAAGACTCCTCCAGAAGACTTTTCAGGCCTAGGGAATCGATCCCCATAGGAAAATTCTCTACCTTCACAATCCTGTTGTCCACCTGGATTGCTCCAAACTCGTGTTCATATCCTAATAATAGCAGCACGCTGTTTAAAAAGTGCTGGGCATATTCATAGGTATGAAAACCTATTAGGTCAGCTCCAAGGAAACCTTCGAGAATCTCCTGGCGCCAGGGCAGTACGCGAAATATCTCAGAAGAAGGAAAAGGGATATGCAGAAAAAAACCAATTGAACTTTGAGGTAAACTTTTTCTGATAAGAGCAGGAAGAAGCATAAGATGATAATCATGAATCCAGAAGGTATCCTGTGGATCGGCTAAATCGAAAACCTTCTGAAAAAATCTTTGATTCACTTTTTTGTAAGCAATCCACTCTGACTCTTCATAAGCACAATAGGTTGAAAAATAATGAAAAAGAGGCCAGAGAGTTCTGTTTGCAAAACCATAATAATATTTTCCAATCTCTGCTGGAGAAATAAAGACAGGATAGCTCTTGCAGTAATTTATGAGCTCGTTCTCAATTGATCTTTTTTCTTTATCATTTGCAGGCCAATAGCCAGGCCAACCGACAAAAATTGCCTTTTCCTCCTCTTGAATGGCCCGGAGACAAGTCGCCAATCCTCCTGGACTCTGTTGAATTTTCAGCTCGTCTTTCCTTTTGCTTATCGTTACAGGCAGTCTATTAGAAACAATAATGATTTTACCTTTCGATTTTTTATTTCCCTTCATGACGAATTTTTAGGGGCAATTTATCTCTATTCTACTCTTTAATAGAAATAACATCAAATCAACTCAAAAAGACGTAAGCATCTTTATTTCCGTTATTAGAAAAGCTTTTGGAGATGCTTGCCGAATAGACTGTCTCTCTTTTTTCTACTTTCCTCATTAGCGGTTAATAGTGCTAGTTTGTAAGACATAATTTGAAAATAAATAAATCAAAGAAAAATTTGGCCTTAAATATTTCCCCTGAGAAGGAATAAATTGGGAAAGAAGAAAGGATCAGTAATATTAATAATTATCAAAGATGTCTATAAAAAGTGTCAAATAATCACTTATATGCCTTGTCACAAGGAAATTATTTCTCATGAATTCTTTTCCTTCTCTTCCCATTTTTTTGGCGAGTTTCTTATCCTTGAGGAGAGTAACCACTTTATCAGCACATCCAGCAAAATCATAAGGGTCTACTAGGAATCCTGTTTTATTATTGATAACCTGCTCTGGAATTCCTCCTATTTTCGAGGCAACAACAGGGGTTCCCTTCCATTGAGCCTCAGCAACCGATAAGCCAAAGCCCTCCCTTGTGGATTTTTGAAGTATGACCGAAGACTTTCGCTGCAGAGCATTTACTAAAATTTGATTATCTCCTAAAACAAATAAAACATCTCCATTTTCCAAGTGCTTTCTGGCTTTCTTTTCTATCTTATTGTAGATGATTATTCCTTCGGGATCATCGGAGGCCATGTTATAGCAATAAACGAGACGGCTATCCACCTTCTCTTTTACAATTTCAAACACTCTTAATACTCCCTCTGGATCTTTCCAGGGATCAAAGCGAGAAACCTGCGTTATGAGGGGCTTATCCGTTGGAATATCAAACTTCTTAAGGACCTTTGAAATAGTATCATCTGATATATCCATGTTTTTGGGAGAAAGAGGGTCAATCGAAGGATGAATAACTCGTTGTTCAAGGAAAAGATCATTCTTCTTGAAACGCTTACTTGAAATAATCATCATGTCATAACGGAGTATAAAGGGCTTGATATAACTCCATAATTCCTTGTTGGGTTCAGTGAGATCGATATGACACCGCCAAATCCACGGCTGTTTTTTTCTGTGAAATTTAATCAGAGGGAGGGGTTGAGGGTCGTGGGCTACGACACAATTATGATCCAGATGAGTAAATTTGGAAAACCTCTCATTTGTATCCAAATAGAGATTTTTTTTGTTAACTGATAAATTAATTTGACCGCCCTGAAGGGCATTGTGAAATTTCTTTGTCACAGAAAAAAAATCTGCTGGCCCTAACAAGACTCTCCAGCCTGTATCTATTCCAACATCATTCATCAAAAGCACAAGATTGTTTAGTATTTCGGCAACACCCCCTCCCTGGGCAGTGGAATTTATATGGACAATATGTTTATTGATCAGGCGGTGAGCTTTTTGATAAATATTCCCTATGGCCTTTTCTCCAACAATAGGAAGATAATCATCCATACTCTTCATATGTCTAACCTCCGATAATAAGCTTCATAAAATATCATTATAGCTGAATTGCAGGACTCTCTTATCATCTATCATCAAATAAATCAGGAGTCAAACCGCCTTTTATCTGGAGTTTGCCTAAGAGCTATAGACCGAAAAGGCTTCTGTATAAATTTTTAGCGTTGAATTTATGCTTTAAATGCCTTTCCTTTGGCTATAAAGGAACTCTTGAATTCCATATACAAAGCATAACAGAGGAAATACTCTCGTCAGTATGATAAAATTTGAACCGTATTAAATAATTTACTTTTTATATTAATTTTTTTGGCAATAACAAAATATCAATAATAAAAACGAGTTTAATTTGAGGTTTTAAAATGTTAAATTTTAACTATCTCATTCCGACAGAAATTCTTTTTGGCAAAGAGCAGATAAGCAATTTAGAAAGCAAAATTGAAGACTATAATAGGATATTATTCGCTTGGGGTGGGGGGAGTATCAAAAAAAATGGCATCTATGAAAAAGTTATTGACTCGTTAAAAAATAAGACATATTTCGAATTGTCTGGGATAAAGCCAAATCCAAGACTCTCAAGTGTAAAAAAAGGGATAAGGATATGCACAGAAGACGACGTTGATTTTATCTTAGCTGTTGGAGGAGGGAGTGTTATAGACTGCTCTAAAGCAATTGCGGCAGGTGTCTATTATCCAGATGATGTCTGGGACTTATTCATGAGAAAAGCAACAGTAGAAAAGGCCCTTCCAATCGGAACTATCTTGACTTTGGCTGCCACAGCTTCTGAAATAAACGCAAGTGCAGTAATCAATAACGAAGAAACACAACAAAAACTCTCAATAACATCAAACCTTCTAAGACCAAAATTTTCAATACTCGATCCAACATATACGATGACTGTCCCCCGAGCACACACGGCAGCAGGAGTTGTTGATATAATGAGCCACGTTTTTGAACAATACTTCGATACTACAAAGGGAACATATCTGCAGGATCGGTTAGCTGAAGGTATTTTAAAGACGTGCATAAAGTATGGACCGATTGTTTTAGAAAATCCAGATGATTATGAAGCAAGAGCAAACGTGATGTGGGCGGGAAGTCTTGCCTTAAGCGGCCTTTTATCATTCGGCAAAAAAGGAGACTTTGCAACACACAAAATTGAACATGAAGTCAGTGCGATATATGACCTAACACATGGTATTGGTATGGCAATATTGTTTCCCAATTGGATGAAATACGTAATGCATGAAAATATTGATAAATTTGTAGAATTTGCTCATAACGTGTGGGACATCCCTAATATGGGGGAAAAAAAAGATATTGCAAACTTAGGCATACAAAAAACAAGGGAATTTTTCAGCTCTCTAGATATGCCAACAACATTTTTTCAAGTAAACATAAGTTATGAAAAATACGAAGAGATGGCAACAAAGGCAGTTTATTTTGGCGAAATTGGCAGCTTTAAGAAACTAAAAAAGGAAGATGTCTTAGAAATCTTAAAACTATCCCTTTAAATTAAGCGAATCCCTCGCAGGGGCCGCTTCTTATAGACCGTTCCTCTTTGCGGCTTCTTCTAGGATCCTTATGGCCAGATAATCGGCTGGCTTGCCTATTTCACTGGCCATCTTGGCCATAGGGCTAAATTTCGGATAAATCCCCGGGAGTGTATTTACCTCGAGAATCCAGGGAATCCCTTGTTTATCCAGGCGGATGTCTACTCGTGCATAGTCAGTACACCCGATCGAACGATAAGCCCTTGTCGCTACTCTCTTCACAGCTGTCTCCTCTTCCGCTTTCATTTCAGGTACTGTTACGTTATATTGCCAGTGGGTGGATTTCTTCTTCATCTTTTCTGTAAAGATTCGAGGTGCTCCTCGGTTAGTGTCGAAATGTTTCTCCAGGATTGGCAGGATTTGTAATTTTTTATTGCCGATGATACCAACGGTTATCTCGCGGCCAGGGATGTACTTTGTTATGATTGCTTCCTTGTCTACTGCAAGAGCAGCATCTATTGCTGCAGGCAGTTCTTCGGCCGACTGGACAAAAGACTCATCTGATACTCCTTCGCTCGCTCCTAAAGAGCAGGGCTTTACCAGGATTGGAAATTCTACCCGCCGAGATGGCTCCCGTTGTTTTCGATTGACCAAGGCGAATTGAGGCACGGGCAACTTGTCATATCTAAAGATTTTACCCGCCAGCCCCTTATGCATTGCCAGAGAGTGGCATAAAGCGCTGCAACCAGTGTAAGGCATCCCCATCTTTTCCAAGAGCGCTGGTATGTATGACTGGGCTCTGCCAGGGATTGAGTACCAGTTGAACACTATATCTGGCTTGGCTCTTCTGATCTTCGCAAACAGGTTGCCGCGTCCATCAATAGTCACAACCTTGCGATGAGCACGCTCGAATGCCTTGCGCACGCGGGTAAGAGTGGGGTATAGGAGTTTGCGCCGTGACCCGTGGATTTTATCTTCGGTCGCGCGCATTCGCGTCGGATTGTAAACTATCGCAATCTTCATGATCAGCTTTTTACCTTTCTGAGCTCATGATCTTAATCGTCCGAGAATTTTTGCTATGAGGCTCTGAACCGCCCATGGTAAGCACTTCGGCGAATCTCCTGCGCACCTGGAAGCCTAGGATCTCTTTGGCCTTGCTGCAATCAATAAGACTTTCTTTATCGGAAAGAGGTCTTCTGATTGGCGTTTTAGGAAAATAAGTAGCCACCAGATTCGGGATATCCGAGTTCGAAAGACAAACATCTTCAGCTGCGATATGGAATACATCATACCCTTTCAGGTCGGACACCAGAGCGCATACAATAGCGTTAACTGCATCTTCTACATGCACCCAGGCCCACAGGGACTTGCGCCTCGCTGATGGATCTTTTGCGTCAGCCAAATATTTTTGCTCATCCTCAGGACAGAAGATGTTCGAAAACCGCAGAGCAATGATGTCTATATCATATCCTTGCGTAAAGCAGCGGCACATCTCCTCTCCGTGCATCTTGCTGATTCCGTAAGGATCCTGTGGCTTTAAGGGATGTTTCTCGTCTACGGGCACGTATTCTGGAGCAAACTCATTCACGCTCTGTGCTATTCCAAGAACCGCGTCGCTACTGGAGAATAACAACTTTTCCACTCCCTCGTTCTGTGCTGTCTCGAGCACGCAGTAAGTTCCTAAAATGTTCGTTGCCATCACCTTCATCGGCAGATGGTTGTAACGGGACCGCAGAGCTGCCAGATGTATTATCCTGTCTGCACCTTGAAAAGCCTCGCTAAGTCTAGCCCTATCTGTGATTTTACCCTTCATATATGGGAATTGACTCTGCTGTGGGTGCTGTTTATCATAGAGCAAGATCTCATGCTCGCGTGCAAGCACTGGTGCGAGGTACCTGGCCAATTTTCCGCTACCGCCCGTGATAACTAGTTTCATCTTTTTCACTTACCCTTGCACCCAAAAGAGAGGTTAATATTCTCTTACCTGGGCTTGGAAACCTCGATGTCTAAAGTTTCTTCCAAATCATTCATGGAATTCTGTATTCTTTTTTCGATATTCCCACCTGGATCCTTTTCGATTTCTTTCAGTTCCTGGAGTTCCAATCTCAACAAATCCCGCATAGCCTTTACTTTTTCAATTTGCTTGTAATAATCAATTCCATCCACTACATTTACCTTCTCGGCTTTTGCCTTTAGTTGATAAATTTTGGCATTCGCCTTTTTTAATTTAGTTTTAATCATTGCCTGATAAATTCCTTTTTTATCCATAATTGAGGTCCTTAACAAAGAAATACAACACAAATAAGAATCAACAGAAACCGGGGTTTTGTGCTTGATTAGAAGAATTTAAATCTCATTTTTGTTCATTATTACATATTCTGAATAAAGATTCAAACTTTAGAGGAAAATCCCTATCTTCGTGTCAAGAATCTAATAAGCCGCCTTCTCTTCAACTTCCTTTATATTCTTAGTTGGGTCAGGCCTTGCTATTGGAGAGAAAAACTTTTAGCCATCGACTTTTCAAGCTTCATTTTGATAAGATCTGACCCCACTATCTCCTATTCCCTTCTTTTTTCCTTACAACCTCATCTGTATATACTTATCAAAGAGGAAGGCCAAGACAAAGTTTGACATTCATTCATTCCTGATGTATAAGTCCTAAACGTGTCAGGGGCTGAAATCCAAGCAAAAAACAAAAATATTTGTTTCAATTCTCTACGACGCAAAAAAAGCAAATTCCTGTAAACACGCAAAATATTGATTGGATTAAATCCCCTTCTCCTAATAATATTTGTTTAGAAAGGAGAAAGTCTCATGGCCAACTTAAAAATATCCAGAAGAAGTTTTATGGGAAGCCTTGCAGCTGGAGTTGCAGTCCTTCCCCTCAGCAATTATCCCTGGGCTTATCCGTCAAAAGCAGCCCTTCCCTCTGAGAGAAAGATTGATTGGGGTTATCCTGAGGGAGCCATTCGACTGAATGCAAACGAAAACCCGTATGGCCCTTCACCAAACGCTATAAAAGCTATGGAAAAAGCTCTCTCTCAGGGACACCGCTACACCCGCGCCACCCAGCTAACAAAAGAACTTGCGTCCTACCATGGAGTCTCCATGGATATGATTATTGCAGGCTGTGGCTCTACAGAATTTTTAAGGATAGCTCCCTGGGCATTCCTCCGCGATGGCGGTGAACTCGTAACAGCCCTACAAACATTCAAAACTTTACCCAGGGAAGCTAAGAAAATTGGGGCAAAGGTCATTGAGATTCCCATCGATAAGGATTTCTATCTTGATCTCCAATCCATGAAAAAAGCTCTGACTCCGAAGACAAAAATGATTTACCTCGTCAACCCGAACAACCCTACTGGGACATGCCGCGACTTCGAGGACATTCAAAATTTTTGTGCATCCCTTCCTAAGACGATAATTGTTTTCATAGATGAGGCCTATTCCCACTTCCTCGAAGATAAGCAGGGAAGAAGCGGGATAACCCTGGTCAAACAGGGATACAAGGTGATTGTCAGCCGAACTTTTTCAAAGGTCTATGGGCTGGCAGGGATGCGCCTGGGTTATGCCATCGCCAATCCATCAATCATCGCAGAACTTAGGGCATTCGGCTTCAGGAACATGGGGATTAACCAGGCAGTCTTTGCCGGGGGGCTTGTATCGCTTGAAGATGAAAAACACGTCCAGAAATACAAGAACCTTGTCAAAGATGGCCAAGAATATTTCTATAATCAGTTTGATTCCATGGGCTTAAAGTACATTCCCAGCACAACGCCCTTCTTAATGGTCAAGGTTAATATGGCATCTAAGGTAGCTCAGAAAAAATTGGCCTCAAAAAATGTATTTGTTCGCAAAGGTGAGGACTGGCAGATGCCTGACTATCTGCGGATAACCATGGGCTTCCCCGAAGAAAACAAAGCCTGCGTCTCTGCCCTCAAAAAAATCTTATAGGGGCTTGATTCATCTGTAGGGGTTTGATTCATATACATGGGCTTAATCTATCTGTAGGGGCTTGAATCATCAAACCCACCTTACTAAAAAGTGTTGTAGGGGTTTGATTCTTTGTAGGGGCTTGATTCATCAAGCCCACCTTATTATAAATTTGTGAAGATTAGGTCTCGATTCCAATCTGATTCGAACCAATTCCTGAGCTCAAGGACGCCTAATAGGTCACTTTATATATTATAGCTTCTCGATGACCCGTTATAACCTTAAAATAATCATTTAACAGACTATCAACAGTTTTATCCCCTGTATCAACCAACAAGGGACGACCATATAATGAATTTATTTTATGTTTTGTCGCCACTATGATTATATTGTCCATTCCAACATATTTAATGACTTCCGGGCTCAGTTGCTGATTCCCTCTTCCGAACAGGTAGCCCTGGCCCCCGATAGGTGTAATGATTAGCTTAGTCTTTTTCCCTTTGATTTTTTGGAGTAAATCTGCCTCATTCAAATCTTTTCCCACAAGCTTTTTCTTATGAATAAGGTCTATTCCTAATAAGGTATCTTCCAAATCGAGCTTTCCCATTATTGCCCTAGTTGTAGTTCCCGGTCCGACAATATAATAATACTCATCGGACATATTTTCTGTAACGTCATGCGCGATTGCTTCCTGAGAATATTGTTCACTAACAGGACTTCCTGCTTTTACCCGCTGAACGAATCTTCTTTCAAATGGTATTTTTAAATACCCGTATAATTTGGCTCGTAATCTTCCTTTTCTATAATCTTCTTCGTCAATGTCCATCACTTCCGCTTCCAGGATATTTTTTGCTTTTTCCTGAAGGTATAAAGAGGCTAACTCCCCTGCCCTCGTCGGGTTACAGGCATACACAGCAGAATGAATCTTAACCCCTGCGGGTATTCCTAAGACAATCAATGAATCGCCTACAGCAGTATATATATCTCTTGCTGTTCCATCTCCACCAGCAAAAAGCAGCAGATCTACCCCTAAATCCAGCATTTCTTTGGCAGCTTTTCTGGTATCCGAAGCAGTAGTCGTCGGGCCTGTAAAGGTCCCGATGATATCAGGAGAAAAGCCACAGCGAACGGCTGCTTCTTCGCCCATTTTATCAGGATAGGTTATTAATTCTATCCTATCTTTGAGCGGCTTGAGTTTTTTAAGGGCTTCTATCGTACGGTTCTGAGATTGAGGTTTGGCTCCCAGCTTTATGGCCTTTTCCAGAATATCCAAACCGTCCGTTCCCTTCAGACCAACGCGCCCGCCCATTCCTGCGATAGGATTGATAATCAGCCCTAGTTTTTTCAAATGCGATAACCCTCGGTTATTTTTTCTTGTGTTTTTTCAGGTAAGCCCTCCAGGTTATAGCCCACCTTTGAGGATCATCCAAAGTGCTGTGATCAATTTTGTGGACAACGCTGTTGTACGGCGCGTTTTTCACTTTATCAGGATTTTCGTATGCTTCGGCGACAACTTTCTCTAGACCGGCGATATATTCATCAATCTCGTCCTTGGAGTAGGATTCAGTCGGCTCAATCGTGAACGGCTCCGGAACAATAAACGGATGATGGCTTGACCATAAATGGAAGCCAAAATCAGCCATCCTGCAGGTCACATCTTCTGTGGTTACGCCTGTCTCTTTAGTGAGTGTCTCCCAGCTATACCTCACTTGTTCAATACGATGTCTTCCTCTGGCATAAGGCGCACTGGCACCTTTTATCTTCTTTATTTTTTCCAAGATATAATTATTGTTTAATACAGCTACGTTTGCAGCTTCTTTAAGTCCTTCGGCTCCTAAGCTCATTATCCACAAATATGCTCTTAAAACGGCGGGGAAAACTCCGTAGAATGCTCTTACTTTGCCAATAGTGTTAGGAAGATTATAGTTTAAAAAGTATCTATCACCGTCAAATTCCACTGTCGGGACTGGCAAATAGCTTATAAGCTTTTCAGTAACACCGAGTGCTCCTGTTGCAGGTCCGCCGCAGCCATGGGGAGAAGAAAAGGTTTTGTGCAGATTAAAGAAACAAAGATCAAAGCCAGCTTCACTTGCTCTGGTAATGCCTAATATTCCGTTTGCATTGGCCTGGTCATATCCGCACAAGCCCCCAGCTTCATGAACTACGTTAACAAACTCATCTATCTTAGGATTGAAGATACCCGTATCTTCCGGATTCGTTATTAATAATCCTGCGGTTCGCTCTGAAACTGCTTTCTTCAGAGCCTCGACATCCGGTAATCCGTCTTCATTTTGGTAAATAGTAATCACTTTATATCCTTTTACAGCGGCCGCTGCAGCATCGGAAGGATGAGAGAATATAGTGGTTATGATCTCATCTCGTTTATCTGTTTCTCCCCGGGAATCGTGATAAGCATGGATGATGGAAGCCATAGCTAGAATGGCTGAAGAACCTCCTCCAGGCTGCATGGTAAATTTCTTCATTCCTGAAATCTCTTGAAGGAATACATCCAATTTGTACATTATTTCCAGCGCACCTTGAGCAGTATTCTCATCTTGCAGGGGATGAACTTCTGTAACCTTAGGTGAACGGGCTAAAAACTCGTTTATTTTTGGGCTGTATTTCATCGTGCAGGTCCCCTGCCCTAAATCAACATTTAAATCTGCTCCAAGACATTGCTGAGACAAGCGAATGAAATGCTTTAACACTCTCATCTGAGATATTTCAGGAAGCGAAGGAGTTTTTTTTCTTGTCATGTTTTC
Source organism: Candidatus Aminicenantota bacterium (assembly GCA_011773465.1). Classification (GTDB taxonomy): domain Bacteria; phylum Acidobacteriota; class Aminicenantia; order Aminicenantales; family Aminicenantaceae; genus SOIV01. The sequence continues at coordinate 86,417 of WVXO01000060.1, forward strand.
TGGCAATTTAGATATTCCATCACCGACGGTATCTTCGATTTCTTTTTCTACCCCGGGGATTACGATGCCTCTTTCTCCCTCTGTGTTCAATTCAAAAATTATTGGCTCATCCCATTTGGCCTGATGAAAATTTCTTACTTTCGTTTTTTTATCTGTTCTCATGGTCAATCCCTTCCTTTCTTATGATATCCAATCTTACGATACCCAATGTTTTCAACCTCTATCCTAAATATTCATTCAAGGCTTGAACCAGACGATCAATATCGTCCTTGGTGTGAACCTCTATCACGCAATAAAGCGCACAATTTCCAAGCTCAGGAAAATCCCTGGTAAGGTCTTTGCCTCCGAAGATTCCCTGCTTCATCAGGGCTTTATTAATCTCATCGACCGTCATCCCTGTATCCTTGAAACCGACAACAAACTCTTTAAAATGGGGTGAATCGAATAAGGGCGCTTTAACTCCTTTTATTTCTGATAGTTTCTTCATGGCATATTGCGATCTTTGCATGATGGTCTTTCCCAATTCTTGCATTCCTTTAGGACCCATGAGGGATAAATAAACAGCAGCTGTAATGCCCCATAATGCTGCATGAGTTCCGACAAATTCTTTGCCTTCTTCTCTGACTGCGAAGGATGTTCTTTCATAAGCTACATCGCCAAAACCGTATTCACCTTCTACAGACGTTTTTGTTATCCCGAACAGGCGAGACGGGTATTCCATCACAAATCTTTCTTCATCTCGGCTAGCTATGAATCCTCCGTGACCGCCGCCGTAATTCATATGAACTCCGAGCCCTTGAATATCACCACAAACAATATCCGCGCCATAATTAGAAGGGGGAATAATGACTCCTAAAGAGGCCGGATCAACACCGACTACGCTCAAAGCTCCGTTTTCATGGGCGATATCTGATATAGCCCTCCCTTGATGCTCGATAAATCCCAAATAGGACGGGTTCTCAAAATATATACAAGCAATATCGGGAGACATCTTCGCTCCCAAATCATCGAGGTCCACGAGTCCAGTATCAGGACAGTGATTTACCATTTGAACGCTAAAAACAGGTACGCAGTAGTTTCTTATGGCTAAGAGCCTATCTCGAGATATCGTATCTGATATGAGTATTTCCTTGCGCCCGGTAATTCTGGCAGCCATACTTAGAGCGGTACTTGAGGCCTGGCACCAATCATATGTCGGCACATTAACCACATCCATGTCTAAAAGCTCTGCCATCAAGCTTTCATATTCAAAAAGAGCCTGAAATCTCCCATGGTCTTCGTACGGCTCCCCTGCATAGGCTGTTAAAAATTCTGAACGCTGATTTATTTCATCGCAGATAGCCGGAACATAGTGCTGCCAGCATCCTCCCCCTAAAAAACTGATGTTTTCCTGACACGTTTGGTTTTTATAAAGTACTTTTTCTACATGCCGCTTTAAAGCATACTCAGAGGCCAACGCTCCAGGCAGTTCCAGCTCTTTTTTTAACCTCAAGTTCTCTGGTATATCCTTATAAAGTTCATCAATATCCTTTACCCCTATCTCCTCGAGCATTTTTGCCTTTACTTTTGGTGCAGAATTGGGGATATAGGGGTGCACCGTTTTTTCACTATTTTTCATGATAATCCTCCGATTATTGCAGCTTCTGAATTACTCATAAAAACTATCGATAACCCTATTTATGGATTTAAGATTTATGGTTCTTTAAATGATTTTGCATTCATGAATAAATCATTCAACTCAAAACCTTTAAAATCATGCAAAAAATGCTTTTTCTTGATTCTCATAAGCGCAAATTTTATATTCAGGCTAATCCGCCGCCGTCAACGACCAAAACCGACCCTGTTACCCAGCTTGACATATCGCTGGCAAAGTAAAGAACAGCATTGGCAATATCTTCGGGAAGACCAACACGATGCAGGGGACGGTCTGCAGCAGCCTTCATAAATTCAGCGTCATCCACTCCTAATTGAGCTGCTTCATCATGCAGGAGCTCTGTGTCTGTATCTCCGGGACAGACACAATTGACTCGAATGCCCTGACTTCCATGATCAATGGCCATCGCCCGAGTCATGTTTACGGTTCCACCTTTGGCCGCACAATAGGCCGTAGCGTTTGGGCCGCCTTTCAGTCCCCACCCTGAACCGGTATTGATTATGCTTCCTCCACCGTTATCAATCATACGAGGAATCACATGGCGAGAAAGTAAATAAATGGATTTTAAGTTTACGTTCAAAACTAGATCCCACTCTTCTTCGGTTAACTCAACTATATTTTTGCGTCTTGTCACTCCGGCATTATTGAATAGAATGTCTATCCTACCAAATTCTTGATAAACATCCTCGGTTGTTTTCCTACAGTCAGAGTCTGAAGTTACATCGCACCGGAAAAATTTTGCTTTCTTTCCAAGGCTTTTAATCTCTTCGGCAGCCTCTTTTCCTTTAGGTTCATTGATGTCAACCAGAGCGATACTGGCGCCCATTTCTGCTAACCGCTTTGCCGCTGCCAAACCAATCCCTGAGGCTGCTCCTGTAATCATCGCAACTTTCCCGTCTAGTGAAAAAAGCTCTGTAGCTTTAGAGTCTATGTTCATGGCTAAAACCTCCAAATATCATAAGGTTGGATTCTCTTACGTAAATTATTCATCTAAATCTTTCAAATATTAATCCGAAGTTTCACCGCCATCAATCGGTATCGCTTGTCCGGTGATATAAGAGGCTTCTTTAGACGCTAAAAAGGCAAATAATCCAGCAACTTCTTCTGGCGTTGCGTGACGATTCAAAGGAATCTCTTCATTTACAGCATCAAGCATCTCTTCATTGTATTCAGCTTTTTGCCGTTGCCAGACCCATTCCGAGTGCTGCACCAATAATAACGACCATCTTACCTTCGAGATCTTTATAAATACCTATCACATTCTCTCTTTTGAAATCGAGAATTTTTCAAGTGTACATTTATGCTCTTAGGCTGTCAATGGGATCAGACTTTTAATCAAGTTTTGCAAGTCTGACCCCATTGCATTTACTTGCATTTTATATAAAATTTGGTTTTAAGGAGAAAAGGCTATCCCAAGAGAAATAAAAAAAGTTATCCTAAAAAGAAGGAAAATATGAAAAAAATCAGTTTAATCCTAATTTTAGTTTTTGCTTCCTTCAATATTTCTGTTGCCCATAAGAACAGCGGGAAAGAGCCTCTTGAACAAAAAGCAAAAGTAGATAAAGTCAATGACTGGGAAAATCCGGCGATGATCGGACGGAACAAGGAACCTGCCCACTGCACATATATTCCCTACGTTAGTATTGACACAGCCTTGAAGAACAATCCTTCTCAATCTCCGTATTATGTCTCTCTAAACGGAACCTGGAAATTCAACTGGGTTAAGAGACCTTCCGAGCGGCCCGTTAACTTCTATAAAGATAATTTTGATGCTAGCCAGTGGAATGATATTGTCGTGCCAGGCAATTGGGAACTGCAGGGTTTTGGCATACCTATATATACAAATACCGATTATCTTTTTCCAGCCAACCCACCCCATATCCCGCATGATAACAATCCGGTTGGCTCCTACAGGAGAGACTTTACCATCCCGGAAGGATGGGATGGCCGTCAGGTTTTCCTCCACTTCGGCGGCGTTAGATCTGCGATGTATGTCTGGGTAAACGGAAAAGAGGTGGGCTACAGCCAGGGAAGTAAAACTCCTGCTGAATTTAACATTACCAAATATCTGCGTAAAGGAGAAAATTCGCTGGCGGTGGAAGTCTACCGCTTCAGTGACGGAAGCTATCTTGAAGACCAGGACTACTGGAAGATAAGCGGCATTGAGCGTGATGTCTTTATCTTCGCCGCACCGAATGTTTGTATTCGCGACTTTTTTGCCCTTGCTGATATGGATGAGAACTACAAGGACGGCCGCCTGAAGGCTACAGTCAAGGTAAAAAATTATTTGGCAAAGGAAACGGGCGAGTATTATGTCCAGATGGGACTCTTTGATTCTCAAAATGAATCAGTAATCAATTCACCACTTGTTAAAAAAGTAAATCTACGAGAGTCCGAAGAGCAGGAAATAAGCTTTGAACAATCAATAGAGAATCCGTTGAAATGGACTGCTGAAACTCCTAACCTCTACTCCCTGATCCTCTCTCTCAAGGATGATAAAGAAAAAACAGTTGAGGTTGTTGGCTCGAAAACAGGCTTCAGAAAAGTAGAAATAAAAGGAGGCCAGCTGCTGGTTAACGGTGTGCCTATCATGATTAAGGGTGTAAACCGCCACGAACACAAACCAGAAACCGGCCGTGTAGTCTCAGAGGAATACATGGTCAAAGATATCCAGTTGATGAAAAGATTCAACATAAACGCCGTCCGAACAAGCCATTATCCGAACGTCCCCCGCTGGTACGAGCTTTGTGATGAATACGGAATTTATATCGTAGACGAGGCAAATATTGAATCTCATGGCATGGGGTATGCTCCAGATAAAACGCTGGGCAATAACCCGGAATGGAAAGAAGCTCATCTAGATCGGACAATCAGCATGGTTGAAAGGGATAAGAATCATCCCTGCATCATCATCTGGTCTCTGGGGAATGAGGCTGGCGACGGTGTAAACTTCGATGCCACATACAAGTGGATCAAAGAACGCGACCCATCCAGACCCGTTCAGTATGAACGCGCCCTAACCGGTCCTCATACGGATATCGTCTGCCCTATGTACCGCACGACTCAGGATCTTGAAGAATATCTCAGAAGGGGTCTGGAAAATCGTCCTCTTATCATGTGTGAATACGCCCACGCAATGGGAAACAGCGTCGGCAACCTCCAGGATTACTGGGATTTTTTTGATGAACACAAAGAGCTGCAGGGCGGTTTCATCTGGGATTGGGTTGACCAGGGTTTGCTTAAAACAAACGAAGAGGGCGAGGAATTCTGGGCTTATGGAGGCGATTATGGGCCGCCTGGTACTCCCAGCGACAGGAATTTTTGTATCAACGGGCTGGTTTTTCCCGACAGGAAGCTACATCCTCACATCTGGGAAGTCAAGAAGGTTTATCAGTATATAAATGTAAAGCCCATTGATCTGAAGAGAGGGGAGGTTGAAATCTTTAACAGGCATGATTTTACAAATCTCAATAAAGTCGAGATGAATTGGACTATCATAGGCGACGACGAACTCATTGCTGAAGGGAAATTTCCCCAGTTGGATATTCCTCCACGTCATTCCAAAGCTATCAGCTTACCTTTTCCTGAGATTAAACCTTTACCGGGTATGGAGTACTTCCTTAAATTAAGTTTTAGATTAAAGAATGAAGCTCCGCTTATTTCCAAAGGCTATGAAATTGCCTGGGAGCAATTTAAATTACCTTTTTATGAGCCCGGACCAAAGATAGATTTATCCCAACTGCCGGAATTGAAACTCGACAAAAAAGAAGAATCCTTCCAAATCAAGGGAAAGGATTTCATTGTTGTTGTGGACAGAAGGAATGGGGAAATAACATCATATGCCTTCCAAGGTACAGAGCTAATAAAATCCGGACCTATGCCTCATTTCTGGAGGGCGCCCACTGATAATGACTTTGGCTGGGGAATGCCCCGACGGCTGGAGATCTGGCGTGAAGCCGGAGGCAAAAGAATCACCGATAAGCTCACGGCAGAACAGATTGATGCTCAGGAGATTCAAATCAATCTTATTTCCACACTGCCCACTGCGAGCGCAAAATACTACACAACTTATAGAATTTTTGGCAGCGGCGACATCATAATTAATAACAGTTTTGAGCCGGCCAATACCAATCTCCCTGAGATGCCCCGGTTTGGCATGAAGATGACCTTACCTGCGGAGTTTGAAAACATAACTTGGTACGGGAGAGGACCTCACGAAAATTACTGGGACAGGAAAACAGGAGCTGCGGTTGGTGTTTACAGCGGAAAGGTCATAGACCAGTATCATCCCTATATCCGGCCTCAAGAAAACGGCAACAAAACAGATGTCCGCTGGGTCGCTTTAACAAATGATAAGGGCACAGGACTCCTTTCCGTTGGCCTGCCTCTTTTAAGCATAAGCGCTCTTCCTTTCATAGATGAAGACTTTGATCCAGGACCGGAAAAACAGCAGAGACACACCTACCATGTAAAAAAACGTGACCTAATCACATTAAAGCTGGATTACAAACAAATGGGTGTGGGCGGGGATACAAGCTGGGGGGATAGGGCGCGGGCCCATCCTGAATATAGACTGCCGGTAAGAGTATATTCCTACAGCTTTATACTCAGACCTTATGCTCAATCAATGGGTAAAATTTCTGCCGTTGCCCGCAGAAAGATCCCGGGTATTGGTTGGAACTAATATGAAGGACAAGAGAAGCGGAAAAATTGTTCTTGTAGCCCACTGCCTGCTAAATGTCCATTCCCTGGAAGAAAATCTTGCTATTTATCCCGGTCTTGAAGAAGAAGTAATAAAGCTCCTTATTGAAAAAGGTGTGAGCCTCTACCAAATTCTCTGTCCTGAGATTGAACTTTCAGGAATATTCAGGAAAGCGCTGCCTAAAGAATCTTATGACCACCCAAAAATCAGGAAAATATACCACCAGCTTGCCGATAAGATCGCTGATAATCTGAGGTGGTATATCAAGAAAGATTATAAAATAAGAGCGGTTATCGGAGCTGAAGCAAGCCCATCATGCGGGATAGAACTTGTTGGGAAATGGAAAGAAAAGATAACGGGTAAAAAAGAGTTCCCGAGAGATATTGAATTTATTCCTGGCATGGGAGTTTTTATGGAGGAGCTTAAATCTTCCTTAGCTAAAATCAATATTCATCCAGAATGGATAGGAATACCCGGAAAATCCATCCGCACCTTAAAACCCGAATCTTTCAAAGAAACCCTTAATAAGCTAGCCAAATTACTATAATATCGGCTGTACAGGTAGGCCTTACAAGCACCTTATCCTTTCAGGAAAGAATTAGAGGAAAATTTTTTTCAGCGATGGAGGATTGATATGAAAAACTTGAGATTGCACTGGTATTTTGTTCTTGCCCTATTTGTGTTTTTTGTCTCCTCGGGCTTTGCTCAAAATGTTGTATTCGAAGAAAGGAAAGAAGGCGACAAACAGATTTTCCGGCTGAGCAACGAGCAGGTTAAATGTTCGGTAATTTTTGAGGAAGGGAAGCTTAGTTCTGACAAGCTTGAAGCACAACTGGATTGGTTAGCAGAATACAGGACCAGGCCCTTTTCGATTGAAACCGATGCTGATTTTGGCCTGAATTTGATGTGGACAGGGTGGCGGGCACCGAGAAAAGCGAATAACGCAGAAAATCCCGTAATGTTCTCCAAACATAATTTTCAGCTTCTGCGTCATGAGATTCAAGAGCTTCCCGAAGATAGCAAAGAATTAAGTTTTTTCTTCAAAGGACTGAACAGTTCTTTGGAGCTGCGGATAACATATAAACTCGAAAAGGACGCCTTCTATATAAAGCGCAAAATAGCAGTTCGCGATTCCAGATCAGGCGGCCATTTCTTAAGATGGATTTGGCCCCGCCGGGGTGTTGTTTACGGAAATGTGACAATTCTTAAACCCGGAGGGTTCGGTCAGCCACTGGCTCTGCAGTACAAGCAAGGAGGTGCTTTTTTCGGACTGGAATACCCGACTTCAGAAAATTCCCTGAAGCCTTTGGAGAGAGGTAAAACAACTCTGCACTGCGGCCAGGAATTCGGGGAGCGGATCGGAAGCTCCTGGCTGGAGAGCGAATGGGTTGTGGAAGGGCTATCCCCGAATCCGCATGTCAAACTCTGGTTCTGGAAGTATCTGGACCGGATTCGAGTCGCATCTCTAAAGCCCTTTCTCCTTTATAACACCTGGTATGATGTTAGGGCGCCTGAAATTGTGGAAAGTCCAGCCCATGTCATGAATGAAAAAAATTTACTTCGTATTATCGAATCTTTCAAGAAAGAAATGGTCGAAAAGCATGGATTAGAGCTGGATGCCTTTGTTCTGGACGACGGCTGGGATGTTTACAAAAGTGATTGGGTGTTGAGCAACTCGCAATTTCCAAGAGGCCTCGTTCCGGTGGGTGATGCCTTGAAAGAAATAGGAACAAACCTTGGAATGTGGTTTGGTCCTATTGGCGGTTACTCAAACAGAACGTGGCGGATTGAATGGATGCGTAACCACGGGTACGAAGTTATCCCCGGCCGTGAAGCAGGAAGGGGCCAGCTATGCTTGGCCGGAAAAAGATATCGCCAGCTCTTCAAGAAAAGGGTATTAGATTTTATCCGCAACAACGGCGTGGGCTATTACAAGTGGGACGGAATCCAATTCTCCTGTAGCGAACCTGACCACGGTCATCCTATCGAAGTCTATTCCCGGAGGGCTGTCATGGAATCATTGATTGACCTTTGCCGATCTGTTAGGACTGAGAACCCGAATATTTTTCTGAATATCACCTCCGGAACCTGGCTTAGCCCCTGGTGGGTAAAGTATGCCAACACGATCTGGATGCAGGGAAGTGACTACGGCTATGCCAATGTCCCCTCGATAAGCAGGCGTGACGGGGCCATCACCTACCGCGATTACGTACTCTTTGAAGATTACGGGAAAAACGATTTCTGGTTTCCGATTGCTAATCTGATGACTCACGGAATTATTAAAGGCAATTTGCAGAAATTGGGAGGAGAGGCAGAACCTTTGGATAAATTTACGGACAATGCCCTCCTCTATTTTGCCCGCGGTGTTTCCATGTGGGAGCTCTACGTTTCTCCAGACTTGCTCACAGATGGAGAATGGAATGCCCTGGCAAAATCCATCCGCTGGGCAAAGGATAGATTTGAAGTCTTGCGCTCAACAGAGATGGTCGGCGGAGACCCAGGAGAAAGCCTTGCCTACGGATATGTCCACTTTGCCGGAAACCGCGGAATTATTGCTGCCAGGAATCCTTCTATCGAACCTCAAACTCTGAAGGTTTCATTATCAGCTTCCATGGGTCTCGATCCCAAGGTGTCTTCTTTAGTGGTGGAACGAGTGTATCCTAAGCGGCGAATCTCACCCAAATTGTATAGAGCAGGATCGAATCTAGAAATACCGCTTCAAGGATATGAAACTGCCGTATACGAAATTTATCCTCTTGATGAGGCCTCTGAGCCTCTGCTGGCCGGAGTTACTTTTGAATTAATCAAGGAAAGTGAAAGCAACTATGCTGTGAAGTATTATGATGCACAAAAAGGTGCCCGATTGTTGAATCCAGAAATGGTCCGAACGGTGAAGTACGGCGGCAAAAGCATCAAGCCCTCCAATTTCTCAATTCCGCTCAGGCATCTGCCCGAGCCTGTGAGCCATGGTTCTATTCGCCTCTCTTCTCAAGAGAATCAACCAGAAATCAATATAGAATTCGACCTCCATAAGCCTGCAGAAGAAGCTACTTTGGCTATCTTACTTGAACCGGTTGGAGAATCAAAGGGCGAGACAAAACCTGAAGTCACCGCATTTTTGGACGGGGAAAAAGTAGAGCTAAAGGTAGAACAGCAGAATGGCCGCTGGGGCTGGTACACGTTTAAGGTTCAACCCGGCAAACATACCTCTCGTATCATTACTACCCAAAAAGAAAATGAGAAGGAAAATATAGGAAATGGCAACGTTTCTGTGGAAGAAAATGGAGACAGACAAAATGGGGCCTGGCCTCATTTTCCTCTAGTTATAGCTACGCAGGGAGAAAAAGAAAATAAATGGACGGGCAAAGTTTCTGTATGGCTCGTCTGTTCACAGAGGCCAGAGGCGATGGAGGTTGCTTTTGATCTGGCGCAAAAACTTGGTAAGAAGCGATCAATGCCGCCCAGGCCCTGGCCTTCTGGAGAGTTCCAAAGGACCGTTAAACTCGGAGAGCTTGAGATCCGTAATCCCTATAAATAATTGTATGTGCTTAATACTTCTGTAGGGGTTTGATTTATCAAACACTCCTTTGTGTTCATATAACCAAATTGCAAAATATGGGGACGGGCCCCATTTTCTCTTTTATTGTAGGGGCTTGATTCATCAAGCCCGCCTCTGTATTAATCGGACATATGACTCACCAATAACCAATCATTTTCCCCGCAGCTTTTTTAGCGCCCTGATAGCACTCTCCATTTTAGGGTCCAGTTCCAACGCTTTTTCGTAATATTTGATGGCATTCTCTTTATCCCCGTTAATCATATATGCCTCCCCAAGACTGTCGTGACAATTGGCATTCTTTGGATAAACCTCGATATTTAATTTGAAGATTTCAATCGCATCCTTAACTCTCTCCATCCCAAGCAATTGATAACCAAGCCTATTCAGTTGCCTCGGATCAAAATTGTAAGATTTAGGATGATTTTCTTTCAATTCTTTATACAGCCTGATAGCTACATCAATACCTTTTTCAGCAATAGTTTTACTTATGAGAGCTCTAATCGGTGTTTTTGGAATCGGGGGCGGCTCAAGCCCCATTATGGTAAACAAAGTTGCAATTGTAATATCCCCTGTCGGTGCAAAATCACAATTACTGAGCACAACCGCAGCCGTTGATTTTTCAGGCATCATAATAAAATATGTTCTATATCCGACATCGCCTCCTCCGTGGGAAACAGTTTTAATTTCTCTATAAGTTCTTATAAACCAACTAAGCCCGGCACGCCCGTTTTCTCCATTGTTAAGTTTAGCCGGTTCCCATAGAATATCATAACTTTCCGGCTTTAATATTTTCTTCCCCTTGAAGGCACCTTTGTTCATGTTGGCCATTGCCCAGTTACACATTTCTAGAACATTTGAATGCAAAGTAGAACTTGGAGCATGGGCGCGATGGTATGGATAAATATCGCTGACAACTGTTTTCAACTTCATGACATGTGGAGTCGTAGCCAACTTGGGAGAAACCTTTTTTTTAAGGAAAGTGCTCTCATGCATTTCTAAAGGATCAAGAATATTCTTCTTCACATAGTCTTCGAATGACACCCCAGAAACTTTCGCTATGACGTCCCCCAGCACTTCAAAAGCCATGTTACTGTATGAAAATCTTTCACCTGGTGCTGCAATGAGTTTTTCGTCAGTCAAACTTCTTACATACCTCTCTAGAGCACCATCATCATATTCCGGCTTATCCCAATGATAATCCATCACATCGGGCATACCTGATATATGACCTAGCATTTGCCTTATAGTGATTTCCTTATATCTTTCATCGTCTAATTTAAAATAGGGGAGGTACTTTACTACCGGATCATCAAGGTCAACTTTACCTTGTTCTACAAACTGCATGATGGCTGTTGCAGAAAATGGTTTAGAAACCGAGGCCATGTGGAATAATGATTTTGTCGTAATGGATTCTTTTGTCTCGATATTTTTCACGCCAAAACCCTTCGCATACACTATTTCATTATCTTTCACAATGCCTATCGCCAGCCCCGTCAGTTCATAGGATTTCATAATCTCTTGAACAATTGGTTCTACTTTTTCTCCAATCTGGTTTTGTTTTTCCTGAGCTGCCACATAGCCAAAACTCAAGATAATTAAAGTGACTAAAATCAGGTTTTTAAATTTGTTCATTTTTGACTCCTTATTTAGACTTTAGAGGAAGCAAGTCTTACAGGCCTTATCAATTCTTCTATTTTTGCAGCAGCTAATTGACCAAGACGCCGGCACACCTTATATTCCGGATCTTCCTCTGAGCTCGTGCCCTCCTTCTTGATTTCAGAACAATGCAAGGGTGCGATGGAAGTCCACCACTCCCAGTATTGATTGAGCTTTTGCTGGCAAATTTCCTTCCCCTCTAATCTCTCTTTCTTCAACATTCCAGATGAGAGACCAATCGCCATAACTCCAGAGGTGAGAAGTCCGCAAAGGTCCTTATGGTACAACCCTCCTCCAAATCCGCTGGCAATCCAGACCAGCTCTTCTTGCTTTCCCAGAAACCTCAAAGAGACCATCAAGAGGGATTCGGCACAGCTGTATCGCTTGATAATAAAATAATTCTTCATGTCCTTGGCCATTATTGATTCTTTCACAAACTCGAGTTCCTCGGGCGTCAGCTGCTTCTTGAGTTCTGGCGGCGCTTGTGCAGATTGAGATGAAAACGGAGATATTCCGAACAAATGCCCTCCTATTGCTAGGTATGATGCAGAAGCGATAAATTCTCTCCTCGGCATTAAAAAAATCCCTGATTTTTTCATGCCAGCCTCCTCACTTTTCAAAATTTTCCGTATTGATCTTGGCAAAAACCCTGTTCTCTAAAAATATCCCGAAAGATAATAAAATGGGAATCTAAGATTAAAGTCAAGGAGAAAAAAATTCGTTAAAAATATTTATCCATCATGCGGTATTGAATAGCCTCAGAAATATGGGCGGGACTGATGCTCTCTTCACAGCTTAGGTCAGCGATTGTGCGGGCAACCTTCAAGACCCGAGTATAGGCCCTAGCGCTGAATCCCAGGCGGTTCACAGCCATTTCCAGAAGTTCTTTCCCTTGATCATCCACCTGACAGTGCTTTTTCACTTCTTTGGTACCCATCTGAGCGTTGCAGTAGATTCTTTTCCCTTTAAACCTCTGAAGCTGTCTTTTTCTGGCGTCAATAACTCTCTTTCTTATCTCTTCTGAACTCTCGCCTTCAACTTTGGAAATGACGTCCTTAAATTCCACTTTCGGCACTTCCACTTGAATATCGATACGATCTAAAAGGGGCCCAGATATTTTGGAGTAGTAGCGGCTTCTCTGGATATCTGTCCAGTTGAAAGCCGAAGAAGAAAGGCCACCGTAAGCATCCTCGAACGGATTCATAGCGCCCACCAGCATAAAAGAGGAGGGAAAAGTAATGGACATAGAAGCGCGAGAAACCGTCACCTTCCCTTCCTCAACAGGTTGCCTTAAATCCTCGAGCACGCGCCTTTTGAATTCAGGAAGCTCATCCAGAAACAAAACGCCATGATGAGCAAGACTGATCTCACCGGGCTTAGGGATAAGGCCTCCTCCGATTAATCCCGCATCAGAAATTGTATGATGGGGCGCCCGAAAAGGCCTCTCGCTTACGACACCTCTTCCCTTTAGAAGCCCTGATACACTGAAGATTTGGGTGACTTCTATAATTTCATCAAAAGTCAGAGGTGGAAGTATGGTAGGCAACCGACGAGCCAGCATTGTCTTCCCGGCTCCAGGAGGGCCGATTAAAAGGACGTTGTGTGAACCAGCTGCTGCGACTTCTAAGGCGCGCTTGACATGTTGCTGTCCCCTTATTTCTTGAAAATCCACTTCGTGCTCAGGCCGAGGCAAAAGCTCCTGTAAGGAATATCTGCAAGGAGAAATATTATCAGCATCTCTGAGCAGTTCGACAACCTGGACTAAATTCTCCATGCCATAAATATCTATATCCTGCACCAGGGCTGCTTCCTTCTCGTTCTCTTTGGGAATGACTATCCCCATAAAACCTTTTCTTTTTGTCAGAACAGTGGCGGAGAGAATTCCCTTTACTGGCTTGAGTCTTCCGTCTAAAGCTAATTCACCCAAAAACAGATAGTCCCCTAGCCTTTCCAGCGAAAAAAGGTCCAAATGGGCGAGGAGGCCCAGAGAAATGGGAAGATCAAAGGCAGAGCCTTCTTTTCTCCTGTCGGCCGGTGCTAAATTTATGGTTATTTTTCTCGAGGGAAATTCGTAGCCGCAATTCTTTATCGCAGCCTTTACTCTTTCTTTGCTTTCCCGCACCGATGCATCAGGCAATCCGACAGTGATAAATCCCGGAATTCCAAAAGAAATATCTACTTCGACATCAACTAAATAAGCATCAATCCCTATCAAAGAAGTGCTCGCGATTTTAAACAACATCTCAGGTCACATCTAAAGACGATTAAATTCCAGAGGTTATATCAAAGAATCAGAAAAAAATCGGTAATCCAGGAAAAATCGAGAATTAGAGAGACAAGATGCGTCAATATAAAATAGCCTTAGCCTTTTTGTTTGAAAAGAAAAACGCTCTGTGCTAATTAAGTTATTATCTATAAAAAGTGAAGGAAAAATTTGCGATGGAACTGAAAAAAAAGATAAGGATCGGAGTTATCGGGGGTGGTAAACCAGATACGAAATCCCGCCAGATCGCTTTCAAAGTTGGCCAATTGATTGCAGAGAAAGGAGCGATTCTAATCTGTGGAGGACTCAGCGGAGTGATGGAAGAGGCTTCACGGGGAGCTAAACAGGCAGGAGGTTTGACCATAGGCATCCTTCCCGGAAATTCCCCCCAGGATGCAAATCCCTACATCGATGTTGCCATTGCCACTGGATTGGGATATGGAAGAAATTCCCTTATTGCCATGAACTCAGATGTCATTATAGCCGTCAATGGCCAATATGGGACCCTAAGCGAAATCGCTTACGGATCCATCTACGGAAAAAAGATTATTGGCTTAGGGACATGGGATATTGAAGGCGTGATAAAGGCTAAATCCGCTGAAGAAGCAGTGAATTTGGCTCTGAAGAATTATTTTCCGTTTACCTCCTGATCAAGTAACTCCGTTAAAAAATGATGCGTAATTATAAGCTCGCTTTAAGTTATGACGGGACTGACTTCTATGGCTGGCAGCGTCAGCCTGACAAAAGGACAATCCAGGGTGTTCTCGAAGAATCTTTGGCCAAGATCACTCGAAAAAAAATCCATGTCATCGGTGCTGGACGCACAGATGCAGGGGTTCATGCTCAAGAACAAGTGGCTGGTTTCAAAGCGAATCTCAGGCTAAAGAATGAAGAACTTATCCGAGCCTTAAACTCACTTCTCACTGATGAAGTAAGAGTTAATTCCCTAAAAAAAATAAACATGGATTTTCACGCAAGAAAAATGGCAAAATCAAAAATATACCAGTACAGGATATTCAATTCTCCAATCATCAGTCCCTTTCTCCAAAGGTATGCCCTCCAATGGTCTTCTCCTCTCAAGGTCAACTTGATGAAAGAAGCAGCCCCTCTTTTCGCAAGAGAGGCAGATTTCAGAGCTTTCTCTTCCAGCCGGCTTCAGAATTCAGTAAGAAAAGTAACGCGCTCTGAGATAGAAAAAAAGGGCGATGAGATCATCTACACAGTTGAAGCCAATGGATTTTTAAGATACATGGTGCGAACCATGGTAGGCACCCTTCTTGAGATCGGAAAAGGCAAAATGCCGCTTGGCAGGATTGAAGAGATTTTCAGAGAAAAAAAGCGATCTTTGGCCGGCCCCACCGTTCCAGCCAAGGGCTTGTGCTTGATTAAGGTTAATTATTAACTAATTCCCCTTGAGGGATTCATGATTCAAGAAAAATAAGAATATGATAATATTAAGATTTGCTAGATTTCACATAAAGTAGGTTTGATAAATCAAACTCTTACAAAAGACATATCAATACCTAGATAAAAAAAGGTGGGCTTGATGAATCAAGCCCCTACGCAATATAAAGCAAACATCTACAAAACACATCGGTGGGCTTGATGAATCAAGCCCCTACGCAAAAAGATACAAAACCCCGCAGAGCAAAAAAACATCTGCAAAGCACAGCCGTGGGTTTGGTGAATCAAGCCTTTACACAATATAAAGAATACATCTACAAAAGGGGCACCATCCTTTTTTCGTAAAAAAAAGTAACCTGTCCCTTTTTTTACAATTGATTATTTTCTAGCTGATTATTTTTTTTATATCTTCTATTTTGAAAGGCTTTTGGAGATAGCTTAAAGCACCTTTTTGTATTAGCTCATTCAATAACGCCTTATCCATTAATGTATCTGTTATCATGACTACTTTCGTCTCTGGAGAAATCTTCTTTATCTCTTTAAGAACATCAATACTGGCAATTCCTGGCATTACAACATCCAAAAACACAAAATTAAAATTACCTTTCTTAACAAGATCAATAGCTTCCTGCCCCTTGAGTGCATATTTCGCTCTGTGCCCGTCTAATGATAACCATTTTGTAAGAATTTTACATATATCTTCCTCATCATCCACTACCAGAATATTCAGAGGTTCAGCTCTTTCCACATCTCTCTTTTCTTCGCGTTTTTCTTCCGCCTTTTCTCCCTTCGCTGGCAACTTGACAGTAAAAGTACTTCCTTTCCCTATCTCACTTTCAACTTCGATTATTCCGCCGTGTCTCCGCACGATTCTATAAGACACAGATAAACCAAGCCCTACACCCTGGAGCCAGCTATCCTCTTCGACCGCTACCTGAGTAGTATAAAATGGCTCGAATACTCTCCTTAGATTTTCATCTCTTATCCCTTTCCCTGTATCAATGAAACTTACTTCCACATTTTCGCCAACCTGCTTTACTCCTATTTCCAAAATCCCTCCATCGGCTATCATCGCATCCCGGGCATTCGTAACCATATTCAGAAATACTCTCTGCATCTCTACCTTATTTACCTCTACGGCTGAAGTTTTTTCATATTTCCTCACTACTTCGATATTACGCTCCTTGAATTTCTCCTCTGTCAGCGAGAGCACTGATTCCAACGGCTCGGTAATATCACATAGTACTTTTTCAAACGACTCCTTTCTTGAAAAAGCTAATAAATCCTTGATAATATTTCCGATTTTATCGGAAGCTTTTAAAACTATATCTAGAGCTTCTTCCATGTCTTCTGCTTTCTTTGTTCTTTGAGCAAATTCTACATGCCCCTTCATTATTTGAAGCAGGTTATTGAATTCATGGGCTATACCACTTGCAAGATTCTCGATTCCTGCCATTTTCACTGATTGAATAAGTTGGATAAGAAGTCTTTCTTTCTCTTCCTTCTCTCGTTTTAGCTTAGTTTCGGAAATTTCTAGCTCAGAGATTTCCTGGACTAAATCTACTAATTCATCTTCCAGCTGTTTATTTGTCCTATCTTCCTGTTTCATACGGTTTACCTCTTGAAAAAGGGGAAAATTTTAGGTCATCTGCTTCCAGCTTCTTTTAAGTCTCTGCGACATTAACATGAGTGTGGCCGTCGAATTTGTAAGGGCGCAGTTTTTTGGACCAATATGAGGTGCTGTCTGTAGTCTTTAAAATAATTATAATTTTCTTTTTTTAGAAGATTGGGGAGCTTGTTCCCAGCGAAATGAGGCATCTCCTTTACCCCTCATAATTAGATGAGTAATTAAAAATGCATCCAATATATATATATATATAAGGCATGGCTGCTACAATGTCAATTATGGAATTAGGAATTTGGCTAATTTGGGATCAGGACTTTAAAAACCTGAAAACTGTCATGGTTTGGATTAGTTTTCAAATAAGGGGAGGGCTTGAGAAATCAAGCCCCTACAAAATGGACGCAATCCTTTTTCTATTAAAAAAGTAGCCTGTCCCCTTTTTAAGGTGGGCTTGATGAATCAAGCCCCTACAGTTTTTTGCCCATGACAAGGGCGGGCTCTGGAGGGTTATGATAATAATTCTCTTTTATCCCCAAAACATCAAAGCCTAATTTATGGTATAAAGATCGAGCAGCAACATTGGATGGCCTGACCTCCAGGGTGACAAACTTTGTCCCTGCCCCCCGAATTTTGCTTAAGACTTGATGCAGAACAGCCTCTGCAATGCCCATACGTCTGAAATCAGGATGGATGGCGATATTGTTGATCTGTATTCGCTCTTTTATCTGCCAGAAAACAAGGTATCCTATGACCTTCTTTTGAGGTTTAAAGACGATGACATAAGGAGAAGATATAGGCTGGTTGTAAATCTCTCCCCTAAAAGTCATTTCATGCCACGGGTTAGGAAAAGAAACATTTTCAATTTCTAAAATATAAGGAAGATCCCCTTCCTTCATCTTTCTTAAATAAAAAGAATCCTGGGGAAGACTGGCTCTTTTAATCTTTTTCCTCCGCTTGAGATTTTCGAAAATAAATGGGCTTAAGCTCTTGGGCTTTTACGCCTTTTTTCTTCCTCAGCAACTCATAGCCCAGCAGCCCTATCTCAAAAGCTATAAAAGCAGACCGGTGGGAAAACCTGGCTTTATCCTTGAAATACTGGAAAATCTTATCCCTGTAAGCGTTAATACCATTCCCTATGAAAAAAATAATCCTGTTGGAGGGGAGAAGAGTGAAGAAACGATCGGGCGAGTAAGCTCCCTGAGGAACGATTTCCTTTAGCTTGCCCGCTCTCGATTCAAAGAGAGCAGCATAGATTTCTCCTTTTTTCGCATCGAGGAGAGGACAGATGAGATGGTTTTGGGGATGACGGAGCTTCCAGGCCAGCGCCTTCAAAGTCGAAACCGCTGCCACTGGCTTCCCGGAAGCGTACGAAAAGGATTTTACCGTGCTCAATCCAATCCTGATGCCAGTGAAAGAACCAGGACCCGCAGCCAGAGCAAATCCATCCATATCTTTGATATTCATTCCGTTTGTTTTCAGAATGAAATCCACGGCAGGCAAAAGCCGTTCAGAATATGTTGATGGAGAATCAATGTTGAACTCAGCGAGAAGCTTTGTTTTCTCCAAAAGAGCAACCGAGCCCGCAAAGGTTGTTGTATCCACTGAAAGAACAATCATTTTTTTATTATCGGATTTAATTATACTTTGCTGATTCGTTTCCCATAATTAAACAGACCACCTGCTCTATAAATATCATACTGGACAGTACTCATAGACTCAACCTTAAAATTGGTATTTCTGCTTTGATTCAAGCCTTCGCCCGAGCGAAAATTCACCTTGATTTCGTCCCCTGTTTCCAAAGCCTTTTTAGCTACAAGCTCATCAAGCTCCTGACATCTCAAGACAGGAAAGCCTGAGTTTACTGCATTTCTGAAGTAAATAGCTCCGAAAGAAGGAGCAAGAATCAACCCGATCTTCAAGGAAATAAAGCAACCGACAGCATGCTGCCTGGACGAGCCGGCTCCGAAATTCCTTCCAGCGATAAGGGTATCTCCTGGACGGGCCTTCTTCGAAAAATCCTTCCAGCCCTCTAAGTTTCCCAGGGCATACTTTCCCATTTGAGAGACTTCGGTGATATGAAGAAATGCGTTATGGTAAATCTGGTCAGTGTCAATATCTTCTATCAATCTATTGTTTTGGTCCAAGAGAACCCAGATTCTGCCGGAAATAATAGATTTCTCCATATTTTATATGCCTATATGTCATTATAAGGTTGAGATTGCCGCGTCGCTTCGCTCCTCGCAATGACATTTAATCTCGTTATTTAGGGTCAAATTCACATCCTTATTAATAATTTTTTATCCTTATCATATTCCCTTGCAATATTTCTTATATTTTCTTGTTTTGCTTCCTTATTTTATAGTTTTTTATATATCCTTGGGGTTTGTTATATGGCCTGTGAGACAGGATGCAGCCACGACTGCCGGGCTTGCCAGATAAGTCTTTCCTTTTCCCTGTTTTCCTGCAAAATTCCTGTTGCCCGTGCTGACTTGAACCTCTCCTTCTCCTGTAAGACCTATATGACCCTCCGCACAGCCACTGCAGCCTGGATTGCTGATGATGGCCCCGCTTAGGAAGAGGTTTTCAAGGATTCCTCTCTCGAGGATCTCCTTGTAAACTCGTTTCGTAGCCGGAACAATTTTAAGAGTGATCCCTTCTTTAATCTTCTTCCCTTTCAAGATCTGCGAGGCGAGAGCAAAGTCCTCTGTGCGTCCGTTCGTGCACGAACCAATGAATCCAGAGTCGATTTTTACTCCCTTAAGCTCTGAAACGTCTTGAACGTTGTCAGGCAAAAAAGGCACCGCAACCTGAGGTGAAAGATCACTGACATCTATCTCCGCAGTATCCGAGTAAGAGCAATCTTTATCAGCCTCATGAGGAGAAAATTTTGCGCCGGAAATATTTTCGATCTCAGCCTTGAGGGAATCTCTAAATTCAGGAACGAATCCTATGATCCCAGCCATTTCTGTAACCATGCTGCAAAGAGTGATGCGGCCAGGAAGAGCAAGGCCCCTCGCAGCTTCACCATAAAATTCAACAGCTTTCAAAGCCGCTTTTTTTGTCCCCAGGTTTTTAAGGATGTAGAGAGTCAAGTCCTTGGCTGTTGTCGGAGAAGAAAAGCTTCCCTTAATTAAAACTTTCAATGTTTGGGGAACTTCAAACCATGTTTTTCCCGTCTTAAAAGCAAAAGTGACGTCCACATCCCCCATCCCCTGGCCAAAGCTTCCCACAGCTCCCAGGATATTCAGGTGGCTGTCCGTACCAACAACAGTCGACCCAGCCCATGCCAGGCCTTTCTCTATCAGCACATGAGAGCCGATCCCTCTATCAACATCAAAAACTTCAATATCTTGCCTCCTTGCAAACTCACGGCATATCTGCTGATTATCCGCGTATTTAAGAGAAGAGGGTGGAACACACAGGTCAAAAGTAAAAAAAGTTTTTTTTCTGTCTGCTACGAGGGCATCTCCGTATTCCTTCTCATAGTTCTTAATAACATTAGGGCCGCCGAAATCCCGGGCAGACCTTATATCAAGGTCCATCCATACAATCTTGCCTGGTTTGACTTCCTCTTTTGTATGATCCTGGATTATCTTTTCTATGATAGTCTTTCCCATATCATCTCTCTTCTATTTCATCTAAAGTTTTGACGCAACCTCATGGGCAACGTCCAGGGTGGTAGAACTTCCGCCGAGGTCATAGGTCCTCGCATTGCCCTCCTTTATGACCTGGGCAATAGCCTTTTCCATCCTTGAAGCCTTCTCGTCCTCTCCCAGCCACTCGATCATCATTTTTGTGGCCAGCAACATCGCGGTCGGATTAACCTTATAAAGGCCTGCATATTTTGGCGCAGAACCATGGGTAGGCTCAAAGATTGCATAATCGTCGCCGATATTACCGCTTCGTGCAAAGCCCAAACCACCAACAAGCTGCGCGGAAAGGTCAGAGACAATGTCACCGAATAAATTTTCCGCGACCAAAACATCATAGTCCTGTGGATTTTTAACCAGCCACATGGCCATCGCATCAACATTTGCCTCCTTGAACTCTAAATCAGGAAACTCCTTGGCTATCTCTCTGGCGATATCCAGGATGAGTCCACCTGTTTCTCTCAAAACATTTGGCTTCTCAACAATAGTCACAGAACGCCGTTTATTTTTCCGGGCATACTCGAAAGCTTTTCTCACTATTCTCTTACAGGCATTTTTGGTCATGATCCTCGTCGAGAGAGCTATCTCATCGAGGGGAAGGTCTTTAAACCTTGCCATCTTTGGATGAAGGAGAAGAGCATTCCTCACTTCCTCGGGAAGAGGGTAAAACTCTACACCTGCATACAGGCCTTCTGTGTTTTCTCTGAAAATTACCAGGTCTATGTCATCGCGGTAATTGAGAGGATTGCCCGGATAGGCTTTACAGGGTCTTAGACACGTGTAGAGGTCGAATTCCTGGCGAAGGCGGACGATAGGGCTAAAATAAGAATATCCCTTTCCCCTCAAGGATGGATCAAGCTCTCGGGCAGCATCATCTTTTGGCTTTGAGGTGATGGCACCAAAGAGACAGACATCTGTCCTCTTTAGTATCTCGATTGTCCGGTCCGGGACAGGATTGCCTTCTTTGCACCAGAATTCCCAGCCTATATCACCCTCGATGTATTCAGCATCGAGACCTATTTTCTCCAGCACTATCATAGCTGCTTCCATGACGTCGTTACCTACTCCATCCCCAGGGAGTAAGGCAATTTTGTACTTGGGCATCAGTACCTCCTCTCTTTATTTCCCTTCCAATTTTTTTCTTGTATAAGGAATAAGTCCTCCTGCTTCCAGGATTCCCATAACCGATTCAGGAAACGGAGGAAAGGCAAAATCACCTCTGGCGGTTTTTATTTTTCCCTTTATGAAATCTATTTCAATCTCCTCGCCGTTCTCGATGGTGTCCACAGCTTCCTCAGATTGAAGTACGGGCAATCCCTGGTTTATCGCATTCCTGAAAAAAATCCGGGCAAAAGATCTGGCTACGACTGCCTGAACCCCAGCATACTTCAAACATGTTGCTGCCTGCTCTCTTGAACTTCCGCAGCCGAAATTCCTGCCAGCAACGATGATATCCCCAGGCCTTACCTTTTGAGCAAAGCCTGGGTCCAAATCCTCGAGCGCGTGGCGAGCCATTTCCTCAGGTTCTAGGATAGAATAGGTGTATTTTCCTGGAAAGATAACATCCGTGTTGACGTTATCTCCGTACTTCCATACTCTTCCCTTTTTCATAGAAACTTCCTCGGGTCAGTGATCTTTCCTTCAAGAGACGATGCAGCGACCGTGGCCGGAGAAGCCAAATAAATCTGGGCTTCCCTGCTTCCCATTCTGCCACGGAAATTGCGGTTGGCGGTACTCAGAGCAACCTCTCCAGGAGCAAGGATTCCCTGGTGAGCTCCCAAACAGGGACCGCAGCCCGGATTTAATATCACACAACCTGCTTCTGCCAGAATTTCCAGGATTCCTTTTTTCAGAGCATGCAAATACTCCTGTCTCGAGGCTGGAATGATAAGCACTCTCGCATTGGGATGAACCTTCTTCCCTTTTAATATCCTTGCTCCAATCTCTAAATCCTCAAATCTGCCGTTGGTACACGTCCCGATGACGGCTTGATGAAACTCCTTTCCTTCAACCTCTGAGACGGGTTTGACATTATCGACAGTATGGGGACAGGCTACCTGAGGTTCCAATGAGGAAATATTATAGTTGAGGACTGCTTCATACCTGGCGTCCGGATCCGAGCTTATAATTTTAAATTTATCTTTCGCTCTTCCCTCAAGCCAGCGGAGTGTCTCCTCATCAGGCTTAAAATAGCCATTCTTGGCTCCCATCTCTGCAGCCATGTTCGCCAGAACCAGGCGGGAGGCCATGCTGAATTTCTTCGCAACCTCCCCTGTAAATTCCACTGCTTTGTAATTTGCTCTGTCTGCTCCTTCATCTCCTATGATTTTTAAAATAACATCCTTGGCATAAACTCCGGAGGGAAGCTCTCCTTCTATCTCAATCTTTATTGTCTCCGGAACCCTGAGCCAGATCTCATCAGTGGCCCAGAGAGAAGCCACTTCAGAGCGGCCGATGCCCGCCGCAAAAGCCCCAAAAGAACCGTAGCTTGTGGTGTGGGAATCCGCGCCCAGGATCAGCTTTCCTGGAAGAGCAAATCCATTCTCGGAGAAAACCTGATGGCAGATCCCGCTGGGAATATCGAAGAAATTTTGAATTTTCTGAGCTGAGACAAATTCCCTGATCGTTTTGTGGTTCAGAGCATATTTTTCAGAAGCAGCAGGGACAACGTGGTCCAGAATAATAACAATCTTTTGAGGAGACTTCACATCTTTGACTCCGAGCTTTTGAAACTCCTTGATAATAGCTGCAGAATTATCGTGGGAGAGAATGTAATCGGGAGAAACCGTAATAACCTCTCCGGCCTGGACTTCTTTCTGCGCTTTTAAGCCGAGAATCTTTTCAGAGAACGTTTTTCCCAAAATTCCCTCTTTTAGCTCTTCTTAAATTTCTAAGGCCTCAAAATTAACAAAGTCAGCATGATTGACGATAACCGCCTCCACGGTATTCCTAACTCCATCACCTTCCTTGGAATGGGAAGCAATGATGTGGACCACTTCCTGGGGGAGCCCGTGCTTGGAAGCAAAAGCAGCCCCGGAGATGGGGTGGCGGAGGAGCTTACCCTCTTCGCTTTTGACAAACTTTCCCTTTACCTTTTTGTATTCAAATAGCTTTCCAACATCATGAAGCATAGCCCCTGCCAGAAGATAATCCCGGTTTACTCGAATTTTCTCGTTATATTCTCTGCCAAACACTTCTGCAATCTCCAAAGAACAGCGGGCAACTGCCCTCGTGTGTTCAATGATGTTAACCGAAGTTCTTTCAATCAGCAAGGTAAACGGCATTTGATGCAGATCATCAAACGTCCATCCGCTCTTTTTCATCGCCTTGATCCAGACATTGATCGTTTTTTCCTGGATCTTAGTGTCTTCAATAAGCTTAAATTCAGGCATTATGCGCAAAAGTTCTTCTTTCATTCTATCTCCCTCTCCTCTGGCCCGTCATACTCATAGTCCTGGGGATGGATCTTTCGCATGGGCCTCATCCGGGTTTTCTCTTCATGGATGTGAGCCACGAGCCCTGGCACCCGAGCAATAATGAAAAAGGCATTCCCTATCTCAGGAGAAATTCCAAGCTCACAGAGCAAGGCAGCTATCGCCCCATCGACATTGATGGGAAGCGTCTTACCCATAACTTTCTCTAAATTCTTCTCTATTGTCCGGGCAATTCTGATATATTTTCCCGAAAATCCAAGTTCCCCGGCCAAAGAAAAAAGCTTTTCTGTCCTGGGGTCTTGAGTATGAAGGCGATGACCAAAGCCCGAAGCGCGCTTCCCTCTCTCCTTCATT
>WVXO01000060.1:110768-114547 GCA_011773465.1 Candidatus Aminicenantota bacterium
CCTCCGTGATACCGGGATATAGCTTGAACACCGGCGGCGATGGCTGAATTCAACTCAGCTCCGGTGGAAGCCACTGTCCTGGCCGCAAGAACCGAGGGTGGGCTGGCTCCGTGATCAACCGAGGAGACAAAAATCGCATCTATGAGCTTTCCAGCATCAGGTGTCGGAAATTCACCTTTTAAGACTAAATAAATGGCCTGGGCAAAAGAAATTTTTCCCATGAGTTTATCCAATGGATACCCTCTCAAGCATATTTTATTAGGCTTAACATCAGTAATGGCTGTCTTCCAATGCAGCTTTTCCATTGTCATCCTCCCTTTATCATTTATCTGCACCGTCCCAAAGTTACGTGTTTAAATGTCATTGCGAGCGACCGAAGGTAGCGCGGCAATCTCATCATTAAAAGGTGGATTTGATGAATCAAACCCCTACAGTTTTCTTTAAGAGATTGCGCAGCCTGTTCCGAGCAAAGCGAAGGAATCTTCTCCGTTCCTCGCAATGACAACGGTAACTATAATGCATATTGTTAAATCATCTATCTCTGGAATAATTACTATTTTTCAGTTTTTTAGCGATTTTGGGAATATCGGAGACCGAGTCTGCCACGTGAACTCCAACTTCTTTTAATCTTTTAACCTTACTCTCATAAGAACCTCTTGATCCCTCGATAATGGCACCGGCATGAGAGAATCTTGTCCCCGATTTGGCAGCTTTTCCCCCGATAAACGCAATAAGCGGCTTGGTAAACTTTCCGGTTTCTATCAGGTCTGCCACCCTCTCTTCCTGAGTGGTTCCGATTTCGCCGAACATAACGACCATGCGTGTCTCATCATCCTGCTCGAAAAGCTCCATAATCTCAGGATGAGAAAGGCCAAGGATGGCATCTCCTCCGACGTGAATGATCGTACTCTGACCCAAACCTTCTTCGGTTAAATAATAGGAAATGGCTGATGTCATCCCCCCGCTCCTCGAGCTTACTCCTATGTCACCAGGACAAAACCATTCTTTGGCCCTTTCTGCCCGGCCCCCAATCATTCCCAGAACAGCCTTGCCAGGGCTGACAAGCCCCAGCGTGTTAGGGCCGACAAAACGAGCTTCTTTGTCCTGAGCGAGACGGATGATTTCGAGAACATCAAAAATAGGCACCCGATCCGGAACTAAAACCAGGAGTTTTACGCCAGCATCTATGGCTTCTAAAGCCGCATTCTTCACCAGAAACGCGGGTACAAAAATAACGCTTATATCTATCTGCCCCACATTTTCCCACGCTTCCACCACTGAATCAAAAACAGGAACTCCATGAACTTTTCCGCCTCCTTTGCCAGGAGTCACACCAGCCACCACGCGTGTGTTGTAATCTTTCATCAATCGAGTGCGAACCGTTCCCTCTCTTCCGGTTATGCCCTGCACAACAACCCTTGATTTTTCATTCACCAGTACTGACATCATAAACTCTCGATTCTACAGGCTTTTATGATTTCAAAATCTTCCTTTATTCTTAATACTATCATCTTATTCATGTTATACTATGCTCAAGCTCTCTCTTTAGTAATTTTTATGCTTGAAATCTTCCTTTTCTCCTTATTCTTTACTCTTTTTAACTATTTCCTCCCTGTACTCCCTTAAGCCTGGGATGGGAAGATGGATGAAAATGGCGTCCTGCTCATGAAAGGTGCAAAAAATTTCACAGGCCAAGCATTCTGTACATTTACCCTTCTTTGCTTCCTCCTGAGAGACCGAAAGCACAGGTTTTCCGTCTTCGAGCTTCAAGATTTCAGCCTTACAAGCCTCGATACAGCCCTTTGTCCGACAATCCGGACATTTATTGTGGTCGATAGAAAGCTTCCCTGTCATAGTCTCAAAAAAATAGCAGTTCTTAGGAAGAGCAGGATCAACAACGGGCTTTACCTCATGATAGGCAGGTTGATTTTCTTTTATTAATTCCTCCAGCCTCTGAGCACAAAACTCAGGCGAGTCATCCCGGCCATATCCTTCCACTTTGGCTGGGATATCCTTAAGATAAGTCCCGAGGATTTCAATGGCTTTTTCCTCGAAATTTCCTCCAAGACGGATAATGCCTGGAATACTGAGCTTCTCCTCATGGAAAGCTTTCACCATGCCTCTGGCTGAATGGTATTGCTCCTGGCTGGCAACACCTGATCCAGAAGCAAAATAGCCCCGGATATTAGGCTGAGAAAGGATGATTTTCGAAGCCCTGTAGACTTTGCTTGCCGAAGGATTGCCGCTCGTATCACAATAATTGGCCAGCTTAAATCCTCTGTTGAGCACAGCATCCATGGACATCATAGAACCGCCGCCGCCAGCACCATGAAAACCAATAAACTTATCCTTTTTGGATACTTCTTCGGCCATCTGAAAAAAATAAAATGTCCCGCGGTGATCTTTTTCCTCCACTTGATAGGCTATTTTCTCAAGCCAGGTTGGCGGACGGTCAAACTCCCTCGCCACCTCGATGCCCAATTCTGGATGACGAAAGACTGCATAATCATCGATTGTTAGATGACAGTCCGCAGCATAAACCAGATTGTCTTCTGTCAGAACCAAAGGATTCATCTCTGCTGAGCGGGCGTCATATTGGCGGGCTACGTTATAAAATTTTGTCAAGACATCAGAGAGCTGAAGAAGAAGCTTTCCAGATATTTTTGTTCTCCGGATAAGGTTTCGGGCCTCGTAATCTTTTAAACCAGTCAAAACATCGATAGAAGCGCGAGAAACACTTTCTGGATGGCTGCGGGCAATCTCCTCGATTCCTGTACCTCCGACTGAACTGAAAATGAGCAAAGGTGACTTCTTTGAGTCATCGATAACCAATCCTGCAAAATACTCAGATTTTATCTTGAGTTTTTCTTCTATTAAGATCTTATCGATAACAAAATTCTTAACCTTCGTTCCGAAAATCTTGCTGGCTTTATTTTCTGCTTCTTCGGAGGTCTCGGCAAACTGGATCCCGCCCAAACCGGCTCTTCCTGTCAACCAAACCTGTATTTTCAATACCACAGGCTTCCCGATTCTCTGGGTAATCTGGCGCACTTCATCTGGGGAGCAAGCTACTTCTCCTTCAGGCACACGAATTCCTCCTTCCTTCAAGAGCTTTTTACTTTGGAATTCGTAGAGTCTTGCCACCCTCTTTTTCCTTTCGGTCTAATATTATTTAAGCAGTAAGAAATTTTGTCAATTAATATAAGTTGAATTTTGTAAGCTTGTTCCAGGCAAAGTGAAGGAATCTTCTTCGCCCCTTTCAACGAAAATTTATTATATGAGATTGCGGCGCTTCGCTCCCCATAACAATTTATCTATTTCCATTGAGTCATGGACTAACTAATTATATTTGACTCTTTTGTTATTCTTTGGTATTCTTCTCACAACCTAAGAAAGAGGAAAGCAGTGACCATCAAATGCCCCGAATGCGATACTGCCAATCCCTCTGATTCCAGGTAATTTAAACAGTGTGCATCACCCCTTCCCTCACCAGAGGATGTTAAAGTCACCCAGACCATAGAAGCAGCCCAGCTGGAATTAACCACAGGATCCACTTTCGCAGAGAGATACCAGATTATAGAGGAACTGGGAAAAGGAGGAATGGGCAGGGTTTACAGGGTTCTGGATAAGAAGCTTAAGGAAGAGATAGCCCTGAAGCTTATCAAGCCTGAGATAGCCTCGGATAAAAAGACTGTAGAGCGCTTCAGCAATGAGCTGAAGAATTATAAGAATTTCCTTTTTGAGCTTGTGACAAATCTCTCATAATTTTTCCCAATTTC
>WVXO01000068.1:0-10511 GCA_011773465.1 Candidatus Aminicenantota bacterium
GTTCGTGACCTGTGGGCAAAAAAAGATTTGGGGCGATTCCAGAACAGTTTCTCTGCAGTAGTGCCATCACACGGTGTTGTCATGGTCAAGATTACACCATAAAGATTTTTCAGCTTCTTTATAAATTCATTGACTCTTAAACAGCATTAAGTTAAATCAAAGTGTTGAAGATTATGGTATTCTGAATAGAATAGATTTTAGTAAAAACGAGCCGTGAAATTTATCAAACATCGTTGGTTTTGCTATCTTTATGATTGTCTTTCGTAAAGAAACGAAAGCTTGTGCAGAACAAAAAAATTTAATCCTTTGGAGGAGGAGACATGAATACGGTTGAAAGGGCGTTGATGGATGCATTATTTCTGCATTTGCATCATAACATCGACAAGGCAATTGACTTTAAGGCAATCGAGGAATTAAATCGTGAAGTCGGCAGGATTTGGCCGGGTGCTTTAATAATAGGACCAGGGGATGATGCAGCTGTTTTCAAATTCCCTAACATCGAAAGGTTAATCGTCGGTAAAATGGAAAGCCATTGTTCTCCTTGTGTGCCAAGACCTTATGATGCTGCTGCAACCGGAGCTGGAGGAGCAATGCGTGATGTTCTTGCCATGGGCGCAAGACCAATTTTTCTCTTAAATTTTGTTGGAACCCGGCCAATTGAAGAAAAAGTGATAGTCGGGCCGTGCGGCTTTGAAGGAAAATGCACCTGCGGAAAATGTATTGAGATGACCAGCGGAGAGAGACTTGATCTGATAATGAAGGGAGTAAGGGATATGTGCAAAACCATGGATGTTTTCATTGTTGGAGGAGGCCTTTCCACATCCTTCTCAGATATTGTTCCAGCAGTAGTCGTCTCTGTAATAGGAGAGCTGGTAACACCAGAACCTTTGACTAAGCCCGCCAAGTCAGCTGGAGACAAGATTATCCTCATCGGCGAAACTAGCAATGATGGGAACGACACTCTCTACAGGGCAGGTTTGGTCAAAGAAATGAAACCGGCAATAGCTTTGTTTGAAGAAGAGAAACAGACCATGGAAGCAACCCTAGCTGCTTTTCAGACCGGAAAAATTAAAGCCTGTTCTGACTTAGGGGCAGCTGGCATTGGTGCAGCAGTATGCGAATCAGCCCGCTACGGTGGATTTGGAGCAAAAGTGGACTTGACTCAGGCGCCTGTAAACGTTGATAAATTAACTCCAGAAGAAATCTTGATTTGCGAAACCCAGGGCAGATTTGCAGTACAGGTTGCACCTGAACATGCTGAACATGTGTTGGCTGCTATTCAATCAAATGGAAAAAAAGCAGCTATTATCGGAGAAATTACTGACGATGACAAAGAAATATTCGAATACAATGGCAAGACAGTAGCAGTTATTCCGAACAAACCTTCAAAAGATGTTTTAGATGAGCTTGTGAAGGAGGGCTAACCATGGCTAAGGAATACGCACAATCCGGGGTCGATTATGAAAAAATCGAACCCTTTAAGCAGGCAATGATCAAGGCAGGAATGCGGACTCTGAAGTTTCCTGAAAAGCGAGGCGTTTATATCGATGAAAGCAGCTTGGGAACCCATGGAGTTGTTTTTGGATATCGTGGACATGACACGCATCTCTGGTGCAAGACCCAGGAAGGCCTGGGAAATAAGAACTGGATTGCAGAATGGATGTATCAAAATTCAGGAACTGGAAAGACCTACTATGGAGGCATTGGCATTGATACGGCTTTGATGGCTGCTAATGATGTTATTTGCCAGGGAGCTCTTCCTGTAATCTATACAGATGAAGTAGCAGCTGGCGACAGTGACTGGTTTAAGGATGAAGAGCGCAGTAAGGATCTGGCTGAAAGTTTCTACATAGCCTGCGAGATGTGCGGGATGGCATTGCCAGCAGGGGAGTCTCCGGCTCTCCGCTATTTGATCAAGGCTGAACTGCCGGTGAAGAGCGCACCTTCTTTGTCAGGAAGTGTTACTGGGATTATTGCTCCTGCAGAGAGGATGGTTACAGGACAAAAGTTAAGTGTTGGCGACCACATTATCGGAGCTTTATCCTCTGGCCTTCATTCTAACGGGATTTCCTTGGTAATCAAACGGGCACTGACTCTTAAGGATAAATTCCTTCATGTATTGCCAAACAACCGTACTTTGGGGGAGGAAGCGCTTATCGCTACCCGTTCTTATGTCGCGCTTGTCGAGGCTTTGCTAGAGAGTAACATAGATATCCACTCTTTGCTCGGAGGCACAGGCGGAGGAATTTCAAAGATTGCCTATGATAAAAGACCTTTCACTTACCGCATTAAAACCTGGGTGAAAGAAGTTCCTTTGCTTTTCCGTTTCATGCTGGAGCTCGGCGTAACTTTGGAAGATTGTCTTACTACCTTCAACTGGGGAATCGGCTTTTACATCTTTGTTCCTGAAAAAGAAGTGGATAAGACATTGGAAACAGGCGGGAATGCAGGATATGAGCTCCTAGACCTGGGTCAGGTCGAAAAAGGGGACCGCTGTGTTATTTTCGAACCAGAGAAAATAACTCTTCCACCTATCTAAGGAAGAGAATGACCTTACTACTTGATCGCCTTAGGATTCTTTTTCCATCCTGTCCAAGAAGTCATCCACTTGGCGGATATATTCCTTATAGTCGGAAATGGCTATGGGCAGAATCTCATAAATTTTCTTATCATCAATTTCCATGTATTCATGGACGATGATATTCCGCATCCCTCCAGAGCCTTTTAGTTTATTGGCCAGCTCATGGGAAATAAGCCCTGCTTCTGCTGCTCTAATGAATGATGAGGTGTAATCTTCTGGAGGCCTCTGTCCTGACTCAACGACCACATGGCTGTTGATGGCAGAAGCGCATTCTACGATTAGCTGAACGAGTCTTTCTGCAGAAGTTTTCATGTAAAAATCAGACAGATATTCGTCAAATGTATGGTTAGCAATGGGCTTGAGCTTATCGAGATACATATTTAATCGGGATAGCTTTCTCCGCACCAAATCTGAATCAATCATGACTTATTCCTTTCCGATCGCTCGCTTCAAGTATGATTTTTCCAAGATTCGAAACTTTTTTGAATCCATGTACCTGGCAATCGCTTGGATTCTGAAGCGCTGAAAGATTCTTTCTTCATCTTCGAATAGAGGTGTCCCATGGATTGCGACGCGGTAACTAATAAGGGGCTCAGCACCGTTCAGAAAAACCGGATCAAACCTATCGCCAAAGACTTCGCTTAGTTCGGTTAAGATATTTAGTTGTTTGCTTGAATCAAACTTCTTTCGGCTCAGAATGCCGATGTCGATGTCACTTTTTTCCCTTACCTTTACATTCCCTTCAGCATAAGAACCGTGTAATACTATTAGCAGAATACCACTCTTTTGACAGAGTTTTTTCAGTCTTTCCTCATCAATTTTCAGATTCATCTCTTTTTAGGCCTCTCAAGATTATACCATAAATATCTACAACTTATATAAGAAATTGCTCAAGGAAGTTTGTTTCTCATTATGTAGATTATGCAAGCTGATGTAATCATAATAAAATCACTAAATTAATTAAAAAGAACTTTATATTTGGATTCGTTACGAATAAAAGAAAACAAGTCCAGAGCCACCCTCAGATTTCAGTTCCTTTTGCGATTATCTTTATGTAATCTGCGAATAAATACTTACGATATCTTTTTTTCCCCGACAGTTCGTTCAAGATCTTTATTTCACTAAATTTATTAACTAGCTGAGTCGCTGCTTGTCGGCTAATTTTAAGCCGCATTACTACGTCTGAAATACTGATTAAAGGTTTTTCAAACAACATATATAACAGTCTTATAGTTTGAGCACCTCTTATCTTTTTCGAAAGGAGTTCATTGGCCAACTTATCTTTTAGGCCAATAATCTCCTTTACCGATGATGCAGCTTCTAATGAAATCTCAGCTACTCCCTGTAAAAAAAACTTTAACCACTCCTCCCAATCACCTTCTAACCTTATTTTCATCAAATAATCATAATACTTGTCTCTGTATTTTTTTAAATAATAGCTCAAATAAAGGAGTGGCCGAGTGAGAATGCCTTTCCAGTAAAGATAGAATGTAATTAATAATCTCCCTATTCTGCCATTTCCATCCAGGAAAGGATGAATCGTTTCAAACTGCGCATGTATCAGGCCAATTTTTACTAAAGGTGGAATATTATCCGTCCTGTGCATAAATATTCCCAAATTTAACATCAGCTCTCTTACTTGATTGGGAGGAGGAGGAATAAATATAGCATCATTGATGGTCACTCCAGGAGGACCTATCCAATTTTGAGATCGCCTGAATACAACGAGCTTTCTTGATGTACCTCTGGCACCTTTTAACAATATATAATGAATTTCTTTCACTAGCCTTAAGGACATAGGAAAATCATTTTTTCTTAATCGATCAATCCCATAATTCAACGCTTTTTCATAATTAATAACTTTTTTTATTTCATGGATATCCTCTTTCGGTTTCAAACCAGCTTCAAAAGCGAGTACGCCTTCTAAAGAAGCTTGAGTTCCTTCAATTTGCGAACTTAAGAGAGCTTCTTTTTTTGTATACATAGCGATGAAAGGATCTGGATTTGGCAATACGGATGAAACTCCATCCAGCCGCGCCAGGGCACGGTCAGCTTCTGATAATAGAAATTGAAGCTGATCATCATATTTAATGGGGGGATACGGAGGTAGAGGATCTGGGATGAAAGTCTTATATCCACTTAATTGTGTTATGAATTTGCCTGCTCTATCCTTGTCCATGAGTCAGTTTTTAGACTTAAAATGAAATTTAATTTCTACGTCAATTTAATTGACTAATTTAAAATATCAATAGTCTCAGTCTACTAAAATTGCCTTAGAGGCCTTTGTTATCTCTATGAGATATGTGCGATATACATTATGTAAATATTTATTAACACGGCTGAAAATACAAGAGTCTATATGGTCTTTGAGACGAACTATTATTCTGACCTAGAGGCTCTCTTGAAATATCAAAATATTGAATAGCTATAGAAGTTTCAAGTTGAACTCTGGTTATTTATTGAGCAGAAGGATTTTCGCAGTTACCCACTATAAAAATATGGTTTTATTTCATCTTCGAGAATATATCTTAAGGCTTGTCGGTAGATAGCTCTCAAGGTACCTCTATCTAGTTCTTTATGCAATGGAATGGTAAGGCTTTGTTTGGCCCCTTCTGGCAGAATTCTCCTCAATTTCACATGGCTTCCCTTTTGAGAAGCAATTTTAAAACCAAATTGAGAGAAGATCTTGAGGACATCCTCCCCACCAAGGCTCCTAAGCTTTGGCATGGATCGGCTCAAGCTCAAAATTAACTAAAATTGAATACTCAGGGGAAATATCCCAATCGTCTAAATTTTCTCCTTCTAGATGGAGATCAATCGCTTCCCTTATGTTCTCTACGGCCTCATCTAGAGTTTTACCTTGGGAAACTACTGGTAAGTCTACACACTCAGCAATAAAATATTTATCTCCCTTAAAAATTTTAACCTGGATGATTTTTTTCATAAATTTTAATCTCTTTTAAGTTTTAGATTCCTATTAATTTATATCTAATTTATAGGCTTTTTCATATATGATGTCAAGGCAACATAATTGGGAAATTCTGACTCTTAATTATGCTCTTTCGAATATAATTTCACCTTCTGATTGAATCTGTTTTAAGATTTTGCTGTCTTTCTTCAGTTTCCATTGTTCTTTTGAATATATTAACTCAGATATAACATTTCCATATCGAGGGAGTAGCGATATATTTAATTTGTGTACCAACTCGGCCGCAAGGTCCTTATCTTTCTGATTTCTAACTAAAATAAAAAGGTCAATATCGCTATCAGGCTGTTCCTTGCCTCTTGGAACAGAACCGTAAAGAATTACTTTTAATATGTATTTTTCTTTACTGAAAGTTTTGTGTATTTTTGATTTGAGATCTAGATAAATTTTCTCTTCGATATCAAATACTTTTGCTAACTTTTTTACAAGAATGCTACCTCTATTAAGAGTCCACTCAGATGTATTGCCAATCCTTGTTCTATTGGCCACTCCATATTTTCTGAATATCTCTAAAATTTCAGAAGCTCTGGAAGGAGATACATTTAATATCCTCGCTAATTCTCTGCCGCTAAACTTCTTTTCTGGGTAACGGTATAAAATCTTCAGTACCGATATTTTTATCTTGCTGGATAGGATATCTTCTAGTATGTTACGAAATTTCATTTTTTATCGTTGTTCGCTTTATCGAACAAATGTTCGGAAAATCGAACATTATTATAAATGAATTCTATTTATTTGTAAAGCATTTAAATTGTCTTTTAGAAAAGAAAAACTGATACACTTTGATTCATACAAATTACTCAACGTTTTTCGATCCGTGTCGAATAACTAGGATTATGTAAACATCTTAAAGTCTTTTCAGCAAAAATATCGTTGTGTTTTTTGATTCTTCATAACAAATTCTTTATTTTTTGTATTTCCTCTAAAATGAACAATTGAAATTATTTGATATCTAGAAGAACGGAAAAAATTAAAATAATAGTGGACAAAACACTAGTAATTAGTGTATAAAATACTAATAAGGAACTTTCATGTTAGATAAAGCAACTATAGAAAACTTATTAACTGCTTTGGGCAAGCAAATTGAATTAATGAAAGAGGGACCCATAGAAATAGTTGTTTGTGGCGGGGCCTCTTTAAATGTGCTTGGTCAAATTAAGAGAACCACCAAGGATATTGACATAATGGGAATTATTAAAAGAGATAAATCCGGAAAACTAGATATTATAGAGGCCGTTCTGCCTCAGTGGTTTATAGGTGCAACAGAGAGAGTAAGGAAGGATTTTAATCTTCCCGAAAATTGGATAAATGTGGAAGCAACGTCTATTGTGCGTTTTGGTTTACCAAAGGATTTTACAGCGCGTATGATAAAAAAGCGCTACAGCAAGGCCCTTTGGGTCTATTATATATCTAGATTGGATCAAATTCACTTTAAACTGTACGCGTCTGTTGATAGAGGTGGCCATCATGTTGATGATCTAATTGATCTTAAACCGACAAACAAGGAAATAGAGCAAGCTGCATCATGGAGTATGACTCATGATATTTCAGAAGGCTTTCGCTTGGTTCTAAAAGATTTACTGAAAAAATTGGATTTTCAAAATGTCAGTCAAAAAATTTAGAGAATATCTTCTTGATTCTGTGCTTAATATACTCTGGAAGCAGTGGTCTGCAGTTGGGCTTTATTCCAATTTGGAACAAGAAAACAAATTTTTAGTTGATCCAGAATCTTTACTATGCGTGTCTTGTTTCTTTGGCCGTTTTGACCATAGACTATTTGATGAAGTCATTAGTTGGTTGAGTGAAAATGGGCATTTGCTAAATATTGACCGTCTAAAGAATGTTTTAAGATTCTTTGTTAATTCAGAAACAAACATCCTGGGAACAGTTGCAGATTATCTTGTCCAAAAAGAGCATAAAAGAAAGTGGGATAGAGTGGTTCGTTTTTGCGAAAAGAAGAAAAAGGAAGAAAAGACGCAAAATCTTTTCATAAATAAGAATCTAGTAGCCGTTCCAGTAGTTGGGAAATCTGACCCGGTTTTTCTTAGATGGGGATTTAGAAGAAATGAAGTTAATTTGCGCGGAAGAATTCAAAAAATTGATTTTGAGAAACCATGTAATCTCTTATTGAAGTTGCGATCATTTTTTGGAGTAAACGCTCGCGCTGATATCTACGCTTTTTTATTGTTTTCTGAAGGAGATAATTCACTTCAAATCTCTCAAAAAGTCCATTTCAATCAGCGTAATGTTTATCAGGTTCTGAATGATATGCATAAGTCAGGTCTTGTTGTAAAGAAGAGGATTGGAAAAAGGAGTCTATATACAATTGATCATAGCAGTTGGATCAATTTTTTCAAAATTGACAAAGAGCTTTCATATATTATTTGGGCCAAAGTTTTTTCAGCTCTGTCTTATCTCTGTAAGAGTATGATTTATCAGCCAGAAAAATTTGAAGATACATACCTCGCTTCGTCTGAATTTAGAAAAATATCAGAGAAGTTTGTACCGGAAATAGAGACTTCCGGATTGAAAATTCAATCCAGCCACCTGGAAAAGTTAATGGGAGAATCATATACACCACAATTTATTGAATATGTGAAGAATATTCTGCATCAGTTGATCTGATCCCCAACTTGTGTCGAATAACTGGCATTATGTTTACTTTTTAATTTTTTGATTATTTAATTTGTTGCTGGAAAAGAAGGGAAAGAACATTAGTTTATTTATCCGCTATGTTGCTGTTATAGCTCAGAAATATGGCTGCATAATTTTATCCCTCAACATGCACCTTAAAGAGATACAAATGTTATCGATATTTCGTTGATTTGATAGTATCGGGGAAGGCTGATGCTAAGATTTGATATTTCAGGAGCCGGTGTTGCGATAATATAGGTTAAGCGATGCCTTCTACTCTCATCTGCTGAACCACATAATTATACGCTTCTCTTCCTTCGCACATGAGCTTTCCCCATGGAGATATAATAATAAAGTGAGGAATACTCTTCAGATTAAACTGTTTTGCCACAGGGGACTGCCGGTCGATTCCCGTTACTCCTTCTCTGTTGATATTGATCTTTATTACGACAATATCCCCTCTCCTGTCATCGAGCTTTTTGAGGAATGGAGCTATTCTATTGCAGGGGGCACAGTATTCACTGTAAAAGTAAATAATATTGGTCTTACCCTTCACTTTCTTCTTTTCAAGATTAATTGAACCTTCAATCATATAGGAAGGCAGAGATCTTAAGGTGTATCTTCCTGAAGAGATTTCCGCTGATACGAAATCTCCAACCCTAAAATATTTCGTATAGAGCCCATAGACAGCACCTATCAGGAGAAGGATCAAGATAATCTTCATGTAAGAGCGATTCCCTGAGCCGCGGACTCCAGACTTTGCCCGTTTATGTTTGCGAGATTGAGGGAATCTTCGGCCACAATTAACACACACTAGGGTATTAGTGGCAAACATATTACAATAAGGGCAGTACATGACATATGATAATATCTCAAACTTCATCTTTTTATGAATCCTCTCCTGCGGTGAATTTTGAGGTGAGATTTTTATACCCCCCAATATCGCTAGGGGTGAGCGGCATCTTCATTTTTTATAACTCAAGCACTAAGAAATGATGGCTTTTGAAAAATTTATAACTTGGAGTTATAATTCTACGAAAATTGCCCTAGCGGAAGGATTTAGGACACTCCGGATGCCAAGACCAGAAGAAATAAACGCATGATGATTATTCGGCCAGAAAAGAAAAAAGATTATACAGCAATTTACAAAGTAAACGAGCTTGCCTTTGGAGGCAGAGCCGAAGCCGATCTTGTCGATGACCTACGGAAAACTGACGGTTTTATTCCTGAATTATCCCTTGTAGCTATCCATAATCAAGAGCTGATCGGGCATATTCTTTTTAGCCCGATTGCTATTAAATCGAAAAAGAGTGTCACTTCAGCCCTGGCGCTTGCTCCCATGGCAGTGCATCCAGAGTTTCAAAATAAAGGTGTCGGCTCAAAACTCGCCGTCAGAGGTCTTGAGGACTGCCGGCGCTTGGGACATAGCATCGTTGTCGTAATCGGGCATCCTGGATATTATCCGCGCTTTGGATTTCTTCCTGCCCGAGATAGGGGATTGAACGTTCCTTTTCCGGTACCGGATGAGGCCTTCATGGTTATGGAATTGGTTCCTGGAGCGCTCAAGGCAGCTCAAGGCGAGATTATATACCCACCTCCATTCCAGAAAATGAGCTAAAAACTGATGTTAGGATTTAAAGGGGTGACTAACACTTTAGATGTAAGGCGTGACTATTCTTTTCTGTGCTGAGCGTTTCTGCTTTTTTCTCTTTGCTTTCTTATAATGCCTCGAATTCCACTTTCATAAAACTGGGATGCATTCGATCACGCCCTTCATTCTTGGCAGTGGTGAGGGCATTTTCTGCTTTTTTGATGGCTTGATGGGGGCTCATATCAGCGTCGCTTCTCTCAGCAACGCCTATACTAACTGTTACCGGAACCTTATTCGCTAGTATTTCAACTCTCTTCAGTTTTTTTGGCTTCCTGCGGGGACTTTTCTCATCGGAGAGGATTGGCCCAGGCTTCTTTATTGTTTGCCTTAATTCTTCCATATGGGGCAGTGTATCCTGTAAAAACATACCTGGAAAAACTACGGCGAACAATTCACCTCCGTAACGAAAGGGTTTGCCTCCCCCGGTTACACTCGTGAGCTTTGCGCCTATAGAGCGAAGGACCTGTTTACTCACCCGGCGGCCATGATTGTCTCTAAGCCTCTTAAAATTATCGACCTCAATCAGCGCCACTGTGTAACCCCTGTCAAGCTGGGAGAGGATACCGTGCATGCTTTTCCCTGTTGGAAGATCGGTCAGTTCATCATGAAATCCCTCGCCATAGATATTCTCGATCACTGATATTACAAAGATAAGTCCT
>WVXO01000068.1:10568-11929 GCA_011773465.1 Candidatus Aminicenantota bacterium
GGAGATAAGAGCCCAGCAAAAAGCACGTTCGATTACCCCACGAGTACGAATGTATAGAAAAAGATAGTAAACAAAAGCAAGACCAAAGGCAAACAAGGCCAATTGAGATAAAGAGATGCGTTCGAGTAGCTGCCATTTTATGGCTGAATATCCGAGAAAAGCGCCAAAGCCCAAGCTCTTGTACTGATAGATAAAAGCAACTGCGAATCCTTGTAAAAGGATCGAAACCAAGAGCCAAATGCTTTGCTTGGTCATATCTCCTCGTCTTTTCATGAAGGCAAACACGCAAAGATTAAGCGGAAGCAGGAAGGAGATAGCGTTGTATATAAGGCTTCCCCCTTCCATTATGACAGCAGCATTTGCAGCAAAGTAGAGGAGTACCCTGTCTGAAATGGCGAGAATAAGAATGACGAGCATAAGCCACATTCGTTTAAAGATCAATCCAATCAATACACCCGCTGCGATAACAATTATTGGGTAGATTAGTGCCGAGTTTGTCAATACTCTATCCATTATCCTCAGATTCAGAATGATAACTGTTATTAGAAAGGGAAGACCACCAGGAATGAAAAAAGAAAAAAGAGCGTTCGCGATTGTTTTACCGTTCTTGAGAGGAGGAAATTTGATTCCTAATTTCATTTTTATATTTTAAACAATTCAATATATTTTGTCGGTTTATCTCTGCTTAAATTTATACATCCAGAAAAATATCTAGTCAAAGGTAAAGGGCCATCAATTTTTCACCTTATTATTTAATTGACTCTTTTTTTGATAATTGATATTTTTTTCTAGTTCATTTATTTTTAAGATTCTAGAAGAGGACATACACGATGGAATGCCCCAAGTGTCAGTTTGAGAATCCAGAGGATATGAGCTTTTGCGTTAAATGCGGCACGCAACTCTCTTTTGAAGAAGTCTCTCTTACAGAGACAAAAACTCTCCTCAAACACAGGCAGGAGCTAACCACGGGGAGCACTTTCGCCGGAAGATACCAGGTTGTTGAAGAGATGGGAAGAGGTGGTATGGGCAGAGTCTACAAGGTTATCGATACGAAGTTAAAGGAAGAACTGGCACTTAAACTCATTCACCCCGAGATCGCTGCTGATGAAAGGATCATCAACAGATTCGGAAACGAATTGAAGATGTCCCGCAAGATCTCTCACAAGAATGTCTGCCGCATGTACCATCTCGAGGAAAACGAGGGGATTCATTATCTCACCATGGAGTTCATCAAAGGACAGAGCCTGAAAGATATGATCGGGATGATGGGGCAGTTGAGTCCTGGCCAGGCGCTCTCTGTTGTCAAGCAGGTCTGTGAGGGATTGGCAGCAGCCCATAAGTTGGGAGTTGTTCATAGGGAT
>WVXO01000068.1:11973-12992 GCA_011773465.1 Candidatus Aminicenantota bacterium
ACAGGAACGATGATCGGGACTCCCGAGTATATGTCGCCAGAGCAGGTGGAAGGTCTGGAAACAGACCAGCGTTCAGACCTTTATTCTCTGGGTGTGATCTTGTATGAAATGGTAACAGGCAGGATTCCGTTTGATGGAGAGACACCTTTCAGCATAGCCTTGAAGCACAAGACTGAAAAGCCACAGGATCCCAGGGATATAAATCCCCAGATTCCTGAAAATATCAACAGAATGATAATGAGGTGTTTGGAGAAGGATAGAGAGAAGAGGTATCAAACTGCCGAAGAGCTTCTTGCGGAATTGAGCAAAATTGAAGAAGGTATTCCTACAGAAGAGAGGGTGATTCCTAGGCGAAGGACGACCGTCTCAAAGGAGATTACAGTCACTTTTAATTTGAAGAAAATTCTTATCCCTGCCCTTGCAGTTGTCGCTCTTGTTGTTATAGCAGTGCTCATCTTCCAGTTTTTTGGCAGAAGGGAAATTGTTCCAGTTCCATCAGATAAGCCTTCGCTCGCCGTCATGTATTTCAAGAACAACACAGGTGATGACCGATTAGACCATTGGAGAACCGCTCTTTCTGATTTGTTGATTACTGACCTATCTCAATCGAGACACATCAAGATATTGAGTGCGGAAAGACTCTTCGATATTCTGCATAAACTGGACCAACTGGGAGCAAGCGCATATTCCTCTGAGGTGTTAAAGGAAGTTGCTGCTTTGGGGGGAGTTGAAAGTGTCCTGGTGGGAAACTACACAAGAGCAGATAGTACTTTCCGGATTAATATCTCCCTTCAGGAAGCAAGCTCAGGAGAGCTTATAGGTTCTGAAAGTGTAGAAGGACACGGTGAGAAAGATTTCTACGCCATGGTGGATGAGCTGACAAGGAAAATTAAGGAAAATTTCGAGCTTTCAGAAAAACAAATAGCATCCGATATAGACAAAGAAGTGGGGAAAATCACGACCGACTCCACAGAAGCTTACAAACATTACAGCCTGGGCAGAAAATTTCATCTTAACGG
>WVXO01000068.1:13014-13248 GCA_011773465.1 Candidatus Aminicenantota bacterium
AGTTTGCCATGGCTTACAGGTCCATGGCTGCGGCTTACAACAATATGGGCTTTTTTGGTGCGGGCAGAAATGCACGCAAAAAGGCGTTTGAATTGCGTGATCGAGTCTCAGATAGAGAGCACTTCCTTATCGAGGGCGACTATTACTGGTCATCAGAGAAGACCTTGGATAAGGCTATCCAAGCCTTTAGGGGATTATTAGAGCTTTACCCAGATGATTCTATAGCCATAACTA
>WVXO01000066.1 GCA_011773465.1 Candidatus Aminicenantota bacterium
TTTTTCCTTTTTCACCTCCTTTTCGTATTTTTTAGTATTCAAAGCAAACAATATTTATTTATGTTGCATGAGTGACGTTTTTAAAGTCGGGTTTTTTGCAATTGAATTAGAAGGTAAAAAAAACATTTTTCTTTTTATTTAAAAATGATTTTGAATCATATTTTAAATCATAAAGTATAATAAATAAAGCATAATATATAATATATAAATTATAATTTTCAATGCAAAAAATATGCCAGAAAATTTACTTATTTAATTCGTTTGTTTTTAACAGGATAGATTGCAGAAATAGTTTTTTCCTCAAAAAACAATTCAAATAATTGGATGTCAATTCAAATAGTTGAACAACTTGATCAGAATTGCAAAAACTTAAGTAATAGGGATAATTGAATAATTGGGCAGACCTTTCAAGCCTTTCAACTTTTATAACTTTGAATTTTACTTAATAAGTAGGGAGTTATGCATTTAAAAACTTGAGAATTTAGTGAGCAAGGCTGGGCAACTTAGACATAAGACTTTTAATATTTGGGAATAGTCAAAATTAGAGCTTTAAAACTTGATAGTTTAGCAGCCAAGACTGGAAGAACGAGTAAATTTAGCAACACGTAAAAAAGGTGGTGAGGCCAAGAATCGACCTCCTATTTTTTCAGCTGTTCTTTTGCCCACATGGCGGCTCCGATAAGACCAGCTTTGTTTCCTAGGCTTGCTTTTTCGATCCTGCAGCACCTAAAAGAGGCATTGTATGACCTTTTCAGGGCCTCTTCGAGAGCAGGAGAAAGCAGAAAATCACCTGCTTCCATAACAGCTCCGCCCAGGAGAATCTTTTCAGGGTTTAAAAAATTTATGGCTATGGAAAGCCCCACACCCAGATAAAAGCCAGCCCGAGAAAAAGCCTGGAGTGCAGCCTTGTCCCCTTTTTTAGCTCTGTGAAAAACCTGTTCGGCTGTAATCTCCTCTCTTTTTTTTCTCAAGGTGTTGTAGTTTTTGACGATTTTAGGAGCGGAGACTTCTGTTTCAAGACAGCCCTGGCTTCCGCAATTGCATCTTTCTCCCATTGGATTGACAGTGGCATGACCGAGTTCTCCAGCAAATCCGCATTTGCCCAGCCAGAGTTTTCCATCAAGTATGATTCCTGACCCGACGCCTGTTCCGATGGTCAGGAAGACCATGCTTTGCACTCCCTGTCCTGCTCCGCACTTAAACTCACCGAAGGCAGCCATGTTGGCATCATTGTTCACCCAGAATGGAACTTCAATAAATTGGGAGAGAGCGGGAGTGAGTGCGAAGTTATCAAGCTCAGGATAATTGGGGGATTGAAAAATTTTTTGTTCCTCGAGGTTGAAGATTCCAGGGAATCCGAAACCCACAGCTCTGATGTTTTGTTTTTCTCTTTTTTTTAGATCTTGCCAGATTCTTTTCAAAAGATGGATTAATTCCTCAATTTTTGCAGGACTCTCTGCTCTGGTACTAAAAGCAACCCCTCCTCCATCGTCGATCAAACCATATTTAAGTTGGGTTCCGCCTAAGTCAA
This sequence comes from Candidatus Aminicenantota bacterium, assembly GCA_011773465.1. GTDB lineage: Bacteria > Acidobacteriota > Aminicenantia > Aminicenantales > Aminicenantaceae > SOIV01. Next base: position 1,532 of record WVXO01000066.1, read on the forward strand.
ATCCGGCATAGAGAGGCATTTCAGGTATTTTTGCTGACGGCTGGATGATTTAAAGCATTGTTCCAGAGTGCCCTGGAATTTAGCGAGGGTAGGTAGAGGATGCAGATAAGAAAGTTATATGGAGTTGACCTTATAAAATTTAGGAAAGAAAGGAAATAATTCTCTTTTTTTTCTTTTCGTTCTTGATCTATGTTTTCAACGGCGAGACTCATTCTTCCTTAGCAGGAGGCTGAGGCTTTTCTGGAGGGGATTTTTTTTCTTTCTCTTTTGAGGTTATGGATTTTCGAAAATTCTTTATGCCTTCCCCTAAGGATTTCCCTAACTCTGGAAGCCTTCGAGCGCCAAAGATGAAGACAATGATCAAAACGATGAGGAGAAGTTCTGTTGGTCCGACCGGTCCGAATAAAAACATCTATACCTCCTTAGAGGGCTTTGTGTCCATCTTATTTCAATACTTTACTTCATAACAAAATTACTTTAGTCCTGGCTAAAAGTCAAGCCTCATTCAGCCGGGATTGATCCTGATGCTTCTTTGAGGAAAGATAGGCTTATTTTATTGATTCTAATATTTCTTTTACTTTTGCTTCCTCTTTTCCGCCAAGATAAAGATATCTTTCAAAATGATATACAGCTTTTTTGGTGTTTTTTTGATCTAAATAGATTTTTCCTATCTCGTAATAAAGGTCGGGCTTTCCAGGCTCTATTTCAACAGCCTTTTCGAAATGTTCCAGAGCTTTTTCACTCTGGTTTCGCTGGAGATAGAGCCTTCCTAAGCCGTCATGAGCCTTGGCTGAAACAGAAGCCTTAAACACCGTTACAGTTCTGGTTAGCTCGTCTTCTGAGGCCTTTTCTTCTTTCCTAACCTTTCTTACTTTTTCTCCGCTTATGGCATTCTTCCAACTCTCCTCGGCATTATCTAAATCTCCCATTGCAGAATAGACACATCCCAAATTGTAGTGGCTCAACGCATCTTTGGGACCAATATCCATGACTTTTTTGTAAGCTATGATGGAATTTTCATAATCCTGCAATCTGAAGAATATGTTTCCGATCAGGTCGTAGGCATCCCTGAAGTCCTCCTTGAGTTCTGCGGCTCTCCAGGCGTATTTTATAGCTTTTCCCAGATCATTGTTCATACGATAGAAATTAGCAAGGTTGTAATTCAGGTCAGGAGAGAGGTCGTGAATTTCTAGAAAAATGCGAATCAATCCTATTGCCTTGCCCAAATGTCCTGACCTTAGAAGAGAAAAGGCAGATTCATTCATTACGCTTATGATGTGGTTTATATCTGACCTAAAATCATATTTGTATTCTAAATCAACCCTATCCACTATATTTTTTGTTATCGTTGGTTTATCTTCTTTTTTTTGTATTGATTTTTCATTCGAAGACCGGTCCAACAAAAACATAGCTTCATAGTCGAAAGGGATTATATTTAGGACTCTTTTAAACAAAGGAGTGGCTTTTTTGAATTCGTTCTGGTTGAAATATATCTTGCCTAAATTTTTTGCTGCCTCAACTTCATACGGTCTAAGCTTGAACGCATTTTCAAAGCAATAGACAGCCCTCTCTATCTCTCCAAGATGATAATAGGCATATCCCATTAAAAAATAAAAATCGGATTTAGAATCCTCTATCTGTAACGCAATCCGTGACTTCGCCAATCCTTCTTGCCAGTTTTCTCTTATAAGTTCTATATCTATCAATTGGGCTTTACAATCAACAGAGCTGTAGCCTTTTTTTATAGCTTCGTTAAAGTTTTCTTCTGCTTTGTCAAAATTTCCGCGTTTTTTGTGAAGAAACCCGAGAACAAAGTAGGGCAGGCCTAAGTTGGGATTTTTTTTGCGAACTTTATCAAAGAAATATTCGTAATTTTCCTTGAATTCGTACATGCCTTTTTTGCTCTTTAAATCCAGTTTTTTCTTCTTTGCTTCTTCTCTGAGAGCTTTTTCAAGGAGTTCGTCAAATTCCTGGCATAGTTTTGCAGCCTCTTCGTATTTCTCCTGATGAAAATAGATGTATCCTAAAAGGATGGATGCATTAAGGTTATCAGGGAAAAGAGTGAGCTCTTCCTTTAAGACTCTTATCGCATCTTCATATTTTCCCAGCCTGAAATAGGCAAATCCCTGATGTGCTCTCACATCTTTTTGGTTCGGATTGGCTGAGAGGGCTTGGTCGAAATAGCCGATAGCTCGCTCATATTCAGTAAAATCCATGCTCTGGTGTGCTTTTTTAATTAAATTTTCTTTTGGATAGACGACAGTGCAGACACTCACCAGGAGAAAAATTAAGGAAAGGATTATTGGTATCCTTCTATTCATTTATGTATGTTCCAGAAAATATCATTTTATCATAAATTAGGGTAAATTGGGGTCAGACCTTTCAAACTTTTATAATTTGGCTAATTTTTTTGTTTTTGCAATTATTCTCTGATTAAAACGTCTTATAATTAGAACAATGGCTCGCAAAACTAGGATTGAGTTTCCTGGGACCTTTTATCACGTCCTGGCAAGAGGAAATAATAAACAAGTGATTTTTAAAGATGATCAGGATTATAATGTTTATATTATACGCCTTAAACGATATCACGAGCGATATAAATTCATTCTGTATGCATATATCTTGATGCCTAATCACATTCATCTTCTCATTGAAACAGGCGTTGCCCCTCTTTCAAAAATCATGCAAGGCATTCAACAAAGCTATACATACTATTATCATAAAAAGTATGAATCCGTGGGTCATCTTTTTCAGGGTCGATATAAAGCTATTATATGTCAGCGAGATACCTATCTTTTAGAGCTGGTGAGATACATCCATCTTAATCCTGTGAGAGCAGCTATAGTGGCAAGCCCGGAGGATTATCTATGGAGTAGTCATCAAGTCTATCTTGGATATTCAAGACAGCCTTTTGTAAAGAAGGATTTGATCTTTAAAATGTTCTCTGAAGATGAATCTGTGGCGGAAAAAAAATATTGGCAGTTTATTATGGATGGAATCGATAAAGGACATCAAAATGCTCTTTATAATGTGATTGATCAACGCTATTTAGGAAATCCAGAGTTTGTGGAAAGAGTTAAACAAAAGATGAAGAGTCAAGATCAAACAGAGGATCAAAACAGAGAACAAAATATACATGATATGCAATATCTATTGCTTATAAAAAAGAAAACTTTGCCAGAGATACTGAAAATAGTAACAGAAACAACAGGAGTTTATCCTGAGGGTATTTTGGGCAATAGTAGAGAACAGTTGATATCTAGAGCTCGCAGTTTGTTTGTGTTAGTGGCAGCAAGGCAGGCAGGAATCAGCAATAAATCTCTTGCTGAGTTTTTAGGAAGAGATACTTCTAGTATATCTAATATGATTCGCAGAATTGAGGAAAAAATTAATAGAGATCAAGTTCTTGCTAATTATCTGGATAAAGTTATAAAAGTTTTAAAGGTCTGACCCCAATGAAAAGGATACGGAATTTTTCAATCATTGCCCATATCGATCATGGCAAATCCACCCTGGCTGACAGGCTCTTAGAGAGCACAGGAGCCCTCTCTCCTCGAGAACTAAAAGAACAGGTGCTTGATACGATGGAGCTTGAGCGGGAAAAGGGAATCACAATAAAAGCTCAGACAGCCCGCCTTCGGTATAAAAGCTTATCGGGCGAAGAATACATCCTCAACCTGATTGACACTCCGGGACACGTTGATTTTTCTTATGAAGTTTCCCGGAGTCTGACTGCCTGCGAAGGAGCGCTCCTCGTCATCGATGCTTCCCAGGGGGTTGAGGCTCAGACTTTGGCCAACACCTATCTCGCCCTCCAGAACGACCTTATCCTTATCCCAGTCATCAATAAGATTGACCTGGCTGCGGCCAATCCAGAGCTGACGCTTGAGCAACTGGAAAATATTATCGGGATAAAGCGTGAAGAAGCCATCCTGGTTAGCGCCAAAAAGGGAACAGCCATTGACCAAGTCCTGGAGAGCATAATCAGCCGCATCCCTTCTCCCCGGGGCAATCCAGACTCTCCTCTAAAAGCTCTCATCTTCGACTCCTGGTTTGACTCCTACCGCGGAGTTATAATCCTGGTGAGAGTTTTTGACGGGATACTTCGGACTGGAACTCAGGTAGAGCTTATGGCTTGCGGTGCTTCATACGAAGTGGAGGAAGTGGGTTTCTTAACTCCCAAGCCTCAAAATGTAGAGCGCTTGGGTGCTGGAGAAGTGGGATACGTGATAGCGGGCATCAAGGAATTGAGTCATGCTAGAATCGGGGATACGATCACAGAAAAGAAAAGAAGCGCTGTCAGAGCCTTGCCTGGTTTTAAAGAGGCAAAGCCTATGGTTTTTTGCGGGATGTTTCCCGCCGGAGAGAGCAGTGTGGATGACTTAAGGAAGGCTCTCCAAAAGCTGAGGCTCAATGATTCTTCCTTCCAGTATGAGCCTGAGAATTCTCCAGCGCTGGGTATGGGATTCAGGTGCGGTTTTTTAGGTCTCCTCCACAGGGAGATAGTCCAGGAGAGATTGGAAAGAGAATTTGATTTGAACCTTATCACAACTGCCCCGAGTGTAAGCTTCAGAGTCACCGGCAAGGACGACAAGGTTAGAGAAATCCATAATCCATCACAACTTCCTCCTCCTCATCAGATAAAAAAGATCGAGGAGCCGTTTCTTGAAGCTTTGATCATAACGCCTGATAAGTATCTGGGGGCTGTGCTCAAGCTTCTGGAAAGTCGGCGAGGAGAACAGAAGAAGCTGGAGTACATCAGTACTCAGCGCATCTTTTTAACCTATCTTCTCCCTCTGAATGAAGTCGTCATGGATTTCTACAATCAACTTAAATCTGTATCGCAGGGCTATGCTTCTATGGATTACGAGTTTGCTGGATTTAGAGAATCTCCTCTGGTCAAGCTGGACATCCTGATAAACAGAGAGGCTGTGGATGCTTTTTCTTTAATCGTCCATAAGGATAAAGCTTTCCCCCGGGGAAAGATGCTTGTGGAAAAGATGAGAAAGCTCATCCCCCGTCAGCAATGGGAAGTTTCTCTGCAGGCTGCCATAGGCAAGAGAGTGATCGCCCGGGAAACCATAAAGCCCTACCGGAAGGATGTTCTGGCCAAGCTCTATGGAGGAGACTACACAAGAAAGATGAAACTCCTGGAAAAGCAGAAAACAGGCAAAAAAAGAATGAAAAAGATAGGGCGGGTTGAAGTCCCTCAGGAAGCCTTCCTCGCCCTCCTTGAGATTAAATAAAAAACTGGATTGGTCTGGCTAGCGCTTCATTTTGGGGTAATTTTTAATATTTACTCTTGTCGTTTTATAGCTTATATTTAGTTCATGAAAAAGACGACACTTGAAAAAATAGTCGAGAAAGGAATCAGCTTCCTATCTAAAATTTTTCCTATTAAATCCTATCTTCATTTTCCTCTTCTCAGTGCGGCGGTATTCTGGGGAATTAGGAGAGCTACAGAATGGAAAAAGGAGATTCTCTCCTGGCAGGTTTATCTAGATCCTGAGCGTATCGTGATGAAGCCCTATGCGTTTGTGCTCAATTTTTTTGAGAACCACTCCTCGTTGAACCAAATTTATCAGACTGAAATAATGAGTAAGGACGAGAAAGCCTTAAGAGAGGCTTTTAACAGTCTCTACCCCATCCTCGGCCTTGAAGATCCCTTTCTCTCCGCCCTTTTTTATGAAGATCTCAAATCAAGTGATTATAGGAAAATTGCTGAAGAGTTCAAAAGAAAGGTCAGTCTTGCCAAGAAAGATATCGAAGCTTTCGAGGGTAAATCAAGACTTCTTGAAGTCTTAGAGACCGTTGCCGAAGAGGCGGCTTCTCTCAGCCTTGAACTTATGTCGAATGACGAAGTCCAGGATGTTGTAGCAAATACGATTAAAAAGTGGAAGAATCAAGGAAACTAATATAAACGCAATATATATTTTTACAATGTCATTGCGAGCCCTGAAAGGGTGTGGCAATCAGCCCTTGCGAGTGAAATGAAGTAATTTCTTAAGAAAGGGTTGAGATCGCCACGTTTCGCTCGCGAGAGAGGATTTCCTAGCCCGTTCCGAGCGAAGCGAAGGAATCTTCTTCGCTCCTTGCGGTGACTCGGGAATAATTGCGTTTTTATTATTAAAGAAATGAAGAAGCCAGCGAATGAGGAAGTGAAGAGGAAATGCATAAAAGTCTTATATTGAGAGAAAAAATTACCAGTTTTCGGATTATCCCCAAAATATCCTTCATCAGCCTTTTTCTTCTTTTTTGTCTTTTTTCACTCCCTGCCTGTGTTTCCCATCTTAAGGATGCTAAGTTTTATTATTCCCAAGGACAGAAGTTCAGCCGCCTTTACCAGACTGAGAAGGCAATTGCTTCTTTCAAAAGAGCCTTGATCGAGGCTGAGCTGGAGGCTGAGAAGCGCCCTTCAGCTCAGGCTTTCATGTTGAAAGGGATGGCTGAATTGAACTTGGAATTGTGGGAAGAGGCAAAGGAAAGCTTTCTCAATGCTTTTTCTTACGGATTTGAGAAGGGAGAGGAATGGGCTCGTGAGATTTCCCTTTTAGGATTAGCCTCTTCGTTGGATGAACTTAAACTTGAAGATTCTGCTCTAAAGATCTACGCCAGTGTTCTTGATAAATCAAAGCTAAAACAGGTATCTGTTTTTGCCGCTCAAAAATATACAGATGCGATGCTCAAAAGAGCCCTCCAAAAAGAAGGAAAAGAGAAGCAGAAATTATTGACTGCAGCTCTTAAGACAGCAGAAAAGATGACTAATAAGGATTTAAGCTGTGGCTTTTACCATTATCTCCTATCTCAGATTTCGAGCCACTTTGAGGACTACAATAAGAGCTTTGAAGAGGCTGTGATGGCCAGAGAACTAGGGCTTCCTAAACAAGAAATTCTTCGGGATAATGACCTTCAAATTGTATTTTGCTATCAGAGTCTGAAGGAAAAGCTCCCAGAGCAAGAATGGGAAGAGTTTCGGTCCAGGTACATGGCCTGGGTGAAAAGATGGAACTGGAGAGGCCCTGAAACTCCTGCTTGGAAAAGCGAGGTTAGGAATGCTGCCGACAATTGAGTGGAAAAAAGATAGAGTTGTCATGATTGACCAGAGAAAGTTACCCGAGGAGGAAGTTTATGTGGAATTCACGGATTACAATCAGGTGGCTGAGGCAGTGGAAAAGATGATAATCCGCGGAGCTCCGGCCATCGGGGTAGCTGCCGGGTATGGTGTGGCTCTTGGTCTGTTGAGGATTGAGAAAGAAGAAAATCTGGATGAAGAATTTGACCGCATTTATCGCCGCCTTGAGAGGACAAGGCCCACTGCTCGCAATTTATTTTGGTCCCTGGAAAGGATGAAAAAAACCTTAGAAGAGAATAAGCGGCTGTCATTAGCCCAGCTTAAGCAGAGAATGATCCAGGAAGCGATGGACATCGAGAGAGAAGATATAGAGACAAACAAAAAAATTGGCTTTTGGGGAAAGGATCTGGTCAAAGATGGCCAGTCTGTCCTGACTCACTGCAATGCTGGGTCGCTAGGCACAGCTGGCTACGGAACAGCCTTGGGAGTCGTTCGGGCTGCCTTCCAAGAGGGAAAGAAGATTCAAGTTTATGCTGATGAGACAAGACCTTTCCTTCAGGGTGCAAGATTGACATGCTGGGAACTAGATAGAGAAAATATCCCGGTCACTTTAATAACAGATAACACGGCAGGGTTCCTGATGCAAAAAGGAATGATTTCTGTGGTGATGACAGGAGCTGACAGGATAGCCAAAAACGGCGATATAGCCAACAAAATAGGCACATACACGATAGCTGTTCTAGCAAAAGAAAATAACCTTCCGTTCTATGTCGCTGCTCCTTCAAACACCATAGATTTTAACGTGGCTGAAGGAAAGGACATTCCTATAGAGGAAAGAGATCCTCAGGAAGTCAGAGAGATCAGAGGGCGATGCCTGACTCTTCCCCGTGTGAGAGTCAAAAACCCAGCCTTTGACATCACCCCTGCCAAGTACATCTCTGCCATAATCACCGAAAAAGGGATTGTACGTCCTCCTTATGAAAAAAACCTAAAAGGATAAAAAGATAGGTTTCGGTCCAAAGAAGATAGGCTAGGATCCAAAAAAGACAGGCTTGGATCCAGAAAAGACAGGCATCGTTCCAGAGTTAGGTCATGAGAGGTCATTGCGAGCGACCGAAGGGAAGGAAGCAATCTGCAGTGGCGAGCGAAGCGACGCGGCAATCTCATTTTCTTCTATGAGATTGCTTCGCCCCTGGAGGGCTCACAATGACAAGCGAAGGAGTCTTCTGCGCTCCTGGCAATGACAAATTAATAACAGGATTAGGAAGATAAAAGAATTTAAGATGATGAACGTTTTAGGGATTGAGACATCGTGTGATGAGACCTCTGCGTCTGTCCTAAACAGCGAGTTTAAAATCCTGAGCAGTGTAGTCCTCTCTCAGGACGAGATACATGCTCCTTATGGTGGCGTTGTCCCTGAATTAGCTTCACGCCAGCACCTTACTTCCATAGGGTATGTTGTCCAAGAATGCCTGGAGCGTGCCCAGCTTAAGCTTGAAATGATCAATGCTTATGCTGTAACCCAGGGACCTGGCCTGATCGGTTCTCTACTTGTCGGGCTTTCTTTTGCCAAAGGGCTGGCCTTCTATTTTAAAAAACCTTTAATAGGAATAGACCATCTTGAGGCTCATATTGAGGCTGCTTTCCTTGAGACCAGGGAAATTCCGTTCCCTGCGCTGGCTCTTGTCGTCTCAGGAGGCCACACCTCCACATTTTTTGTGAAGAAGAAGCTTGATTACGAGCTCGTCGGAAGGACAAGAGATGATGCTGCAGGAGAAGCTCTGGATAAGATAGCCAAATTTCTTGATTTGGGCTACCCTGGGGGGCCGATTATCGATGGGCTGGCAGAGAAAGGAAATCCGCAAAAATTCACGTTTGGTCTACCCCATATGACGGATGGAAGTCTTGATTTCAGTTTTAGCGGGCTTAAGACAGCTGCTTTGAGGCTGATTAAAGAAAATAAGCTCTCAAAGGGCCATCCTCTTTTGTTCGATTTTTTAGCCAGTTTTGAGATGGCTGTTATTCGGGCATTGCTTTCAAACCTGGTTCAGGCCATAAAGCTCTTCAAGCCAGAATCGCTTGTTCTCTGCGGGGGAGTTGCCAGGAATAAGAAACTAAGGCGCCACTTTACCGAGTTTGGCGGAAAGCAAAGCTTACCATCGTTTATTCCTTCACCTGAGTTCTGCACTGACAACGCAGCCATGGTAGCATCCCTGGGCTTAGTGAAGCTCAAGAGCGGAAAAAAGTTCTCTTTTTCTTTGGACCTGAATGCCTATCCCCGTATTAAGGGGTCAGACTTGCAAAACTTGTATAAATAGGTCACATAAGGGGGTCAGACTTTGAAGACTTGAATTTTTACAGGATAAGTATGTAAGGATTGAATTATTTAGAGCAGAAGTAATCAAAAATGCAAGTTTCGCAAGTCTGACCCCAATTTGCAATTTGTTGCCATTTTTTTGAACCAATCAGGTAAAATATACGTATTATTTGATTGAAACAAGATTAAGAAGCTGGATTGAATGAACAACAAAATTTATGATTATTGTTCACATAATTTTTTTCAAGGAGGAGTAACGTGAGGATGAAATCGAGTCTTATTCTGGTCCTAATTTTAACCTTATTTTTCAAGCCCTCTTTCTCCCAGGAAGAAAAGGTGCTTTCTTTTTCCTTGGAAGACTGCATTGTCAAGGCCTTGAAAGACAATCTCACCGTAGCTGTAGAGGTTTATAATCCTGACCTAGCTGATGCTTCCCTGGCTAAAGCCAAAGAATTCTTTTTGCCGCGCTTGGATGTTGATTTTGGAAATGAACGGACTGAAAATCCCTCTTATTGGTGGCTTGAACAAGCTGATATTGTTGTGAGAAAGTACATGGATTACTCCGTTTCTTTGGTTCAGCAAATACCCACTGGAGGAAACTTCTCCCTGGGCTTAACGGGGTATACATCTGATACCACAGCTGGTTTTCAGATCATGAATCCAACCTACGGAAACACTTTGCATTTCAATTTCACCCAGCCTCTTCTGAAAGGATTTGGATTTAATGTCAGCAGAAGAGAGATCATTGTTGCTCGAAACAACCTGGATATTTCTGTAAATCAATTCCAATCTGTTCTGATGGATACAATCTACAGGGTTCAGGAAGCGTACTGGAACCTTGTCTATTCTATTGAAGATTATAAAGTCAAACAGCAATCTTTACAGCTTGCTCGAGATCTTCTGGCCAAGAACAAAAAGGAAGTTGAAGTGGGAAAATTAGCGCCTATAGAGATATTGAATGCTGAGACAGTCGTGGCTTCAAGAGAAGCTGACATCCTTCAAGCAGAAGCTCTTATCAAAAGCAATGAAGATGTGCTCAAAGACTTACTCTACATTACTGAAGAAGGGGAGATGAGCATGAAAAGGATTGTTCCTTCGGATAAACCTACGTTCATTAAAAGAGATATATCATTAGACGTTGCGTTGAAAGAAGCTTTAGAGAAGCGACCTGAGCTAAGGATGAAAAAAATAAACATTGAGACAAATAAGCTGAATATGGGTGTGGCCAAGAATCAGATGCTGCCCGGTCTGGATTTACAATTGTCTTACTGGAGTCCTGGACTTTCAGGAGATAGGATTCTCTATCAAGACGATAATCCTTTCTTAGGAGTCATAGGAAAAGAAGAAGGAAGCGCTGCTGATTCTCTTCGTGATGCTTTGAAGCTGCGTTATGATAACTGGACCGTAGCTTTGACTCTTTCTATCCCTCTGAGCAGCTTTACGACGAGAGCTGATTACGTGAGGGCCAAGATGGAAATGGAGAAGAGCCAGCTTGAACTGGAAAACATCGAAAAGCAGGTCTTTTTAGAAGTTAAGAATACAGTGAGGGATATTGAAACAAATGCCAAGCGAGTCCAGGCTTACCGGCTTGCCCGGGAATTGGCCGAGCAGAGGTTGGACGCCGAAGTGAAAAAACTGAATGTAGGACTCACGACAAACTACTTTGTTCTCCAATATCAGGAGGGATTGGCAAGGGAGAGGTCCCTGGAGCTTAAGTCTATGATTGATTACAATCTTGCTTGGGCGAGGCTGGAGAAAGCCGTCGGGACAAGCCTGGAGAAGAGAAACATAAAAATATCCCAATTCTATCAATAATGATCAATTAACGGTAAGCTCAATAAAGGGGACAAATAAAAGGCAGGTTACTTTTTTGTAGAATAAAGGGGGTAGGCCACTTTTTTTAGGTGCTCGATTTATGTAGGGGTTTGATTCATCAAACCCGCACTTATAATCATTTGTATGGATTTGATTAATCAAATCCTAGCTGGCTCCTCATTTTTCTAAATAATTTTGACTAAATATTATGATTTGTAGTACATATTTTTTAGAAAATTTCAAATGTTTTTATTCTACTTAGCACTTTTCAATAATTGGGGAACTCATCATGGATAAAAAAAGTTTGCTCGATGAATTAATTAAAAATTATAGATTGAAACACAAAAAATCAGAAGCACTCTTTGCCAAAACTTCCCAGTATCAGATTAGGGGTGGTAGCCATAATCTTAGGCTTTTCGATCCTTTTCCTTTCTATGATGTTCAATGCAGCGGTTCTAAGGTCATGGATGTAGATGGAAATACTTATGTAGATTTTTGGCAGGGACATTTTGCCAATGTTTTAGGACACAATCCAAAAATAGTTATCGCTGCCCTCCTTGATTACTTCCAAAAAAATCAAGGGCTTACAACAGGATTTCCCGGGGATTACCAGAGGGAATTGGCGGAGCTCATACTCAGCCGAATAGAGGCAGATAAGATACGCTTCACCACGAGCGGCACTCTAGCCACGATGTATGCCATAATGCTGGCCAAGGCCTTTACAAAAAGAGATTTGGTGATGAAAGTGGGAGGAGGCTGGCATGGGGCTCATCCTTTCGCTCTAAAGGGAATCACAGTCTATGACCAGGGTTTGCATCAATTAGAATCTGCCGGTCTTCCCTCCGGCGCTGATTCAATGATAGTCATAACCAGATTTAATGATACGGAAGATCTTGAGGAAAGATTCAGAGAATATGGAGAAAGAATTGCCTGTTTCATCCTGGAGCCTTTTATCGGGGCAGGGGGATTTATTTTTTCCCGTAAAGATTACCTCCAGAGAGCAAGAGAATTGACCCAGCAATATAATTCCCTGCTTATATTTGATGAGGTGGTTTCTGGATTTCGCTTTCATGCCGGAGGACTTCAAAGCTTCTACGCTATCAAACCTGATTTAACAGTCCTGGGTAAGGTAATAGGTGGGGGAATGCCAGTCAGTGCAGTGGCAGGAAGAGATGATGTGCTATCTCTCTGCAGTCCAGAAGCGATAGCTGATCAGAAAGTGAAGTTTGAAGGAGGGACATTTTCTGCCCATCCCGCATCTATGCTTGCTGGTTTAACTTATGTCAAGTATCTGATGGAGAACGAGTCGGATATTTACCCCAGAATAGGACAATTAGGGGCGAAGGTTAGAAACGGAATTGAGAAGATTTTCACTGCTCATGGATTCAACGTTAAATGCACTGGTTATGGCGAGCTGGTGCCTGATAACAGCTCCTGTGTTGGAGTGCAATTTCTTCAAGAGAAAATTGATCGGATTACTTCTCCAGAGCAGGTATGGAATCCGGAAGTTAGTGATTTAGAGTTAAGAGAGAAAATTTTCAAATTATCCATGCTCGATGAAGGATTCAATATTTTCCACGGGTTTGGAGCGGTTTCTGCTGCTCATACAGAAAGTGAAATCCAAGCCTCTTTGGATGCTGTGGAAAGAATCGCCAAGAAATGGAAAAAGTATAGATAGCAAAAGTCGCACAGGAAGGAGGAACTGATGGATAAGATTAATATCATAATTTATGGATGCGGTGTTATGGGCCGCAAGGCAGCCCAAGCTCTTCTTGATAAAAAAAGCTTCAAGGTAGTTGGAGCAGTAGATATAGATCCTGAGCTTGTGGGAAAGGATTTAGGGGAAATTCTTGACAAGCCAGAAAAGTTGGGCGTTGTGATCGAAAAGGATGCCGAAACGCTCTTTTCCAGAGTCAATGCCCGCGCTGTCGTGCATACTACAACTTCTCATTTAAAGAGTGTTTTTTCCCAGGTAGCCCGGTGCCTGAAGGCAGGCTTGAATGTCATATCTACCTGCGAAGAACTATCCTATCCCTGGAAGCGTAATCCAGAACTTGCCCGAGAACTTGATAGTCTGGCAAAAGAAAAGGGAGTTACTGTTGTAGGAACAGGCATCAACCCAGGCTATTTGATGGATTCCCTTCCTCTTGTTCTTACAGGTCCGTGCCTAAAAGTAAATTCAATCAAAGTAAAGCGCATGATGAATTCAGCGAAAAGACGAGTTCCTTTCCAGATGAAAGTCGGTACTGGATTGACTCAACAAGAATTTAAGCAAAAAATTGAAGATAAGGTCATAACTGGACACGTGGGGCTTCTGGAATCCATTAATATGATTGCTGATGGACTTGGATGGGAATTGGATGAAGCTGTAGAACTTCCTCCCCAGCCAGTGATAGATGAGAAAGAAATACAGACTGCGATGGGGACAGTAAAACCCGGGGATGTGATTGGATTAACAAGTATTGCTTATGGCAAGAGGGAGGGCAAAGAAATCATCACCCTTGAGTTTTGCGCCAACGCTGCTGTGGATGAGGAGTACGATGAGATAATTATCCAAGGGGAACCAAACATTCACCAAAAGATTATAGGTGGAGTTCACGGGGATATCGGTACCGTTGCTGTGACTATTAATACCATACCCAGGGCAATTGATGCTCCGGCAGGTCTCAAGGTTATGAAAGATTTGCCTCCTCCTAAAGCTACCCTTTAGGCTTCAACCTTTGGCAAAAATAGAAAAAGATTTTTTTTGTAGTTGTACGAAGCATTAAATCCAGCGTTTATTTGAATAAAAATGTGGGCTTGATGAATCAAGCCCCTACATAATAAAAGACATTTTTTTGTAGGGATTTGTTTGATCAAACCTATAGTAGATATGCTGTCGTAAAAAAGGGGACAGGCTGCTTTTTCTATGCTAATTGCCGATTGAGGCAGGGATTTGGTGAATCACTCCCCTACATGAAAAAAGGAGCATGTCCCCTTTTTTGCGCTTTTTTAGCGAACTATGTTAATATTGGGGCAATGGAAATTTCCGCTGTAATCATTACCTTTAATGAAGAAAAGAGGCTTGAGCCCGCCTTGCAAAGTCTGGCTGGTGTTGCTTCAGAAATCATAGTTGTTGACAGTTTCAGCAGCGATGGAACTGTCAAGCTTGCAAGAAAATACACAAAAGAAGTTTTCCAGCGACAATGGATAAATTTTGCGGACCAGAAAAATTTTGCCAATAATAAGGCGTCTTTCCCATGGATATTATCCTTGGATGCTGACGAACGACTTTCTCCCGAGCTTCGTGAAGAGATCCTCCAGATCAAAAACGGAGAGCCAGATTGTTCTGCCTTTTCCATGCCCAGGAAGGTCTTTTATCTAGGAAAATGGATTCGGCATTCAGGCTGGTACCCAGACCGAAAAATCCGGCTCTTCCGTAAGGACAAAGCCCGATGGGAGGGAGAGTACATCCATGAGAAATTAATCGTCGAAGGGAAGATACAGAAGCTTAGGGGCGTGATTCACCACTTCACCTATCGAAATATTTCAGATCATCTGACTCGGGTTGACAAGTTTTCCGATCTCGGCGCCCAAAAACTCTATACCCAGAAGAAAAAGTGCCGGTTGTATCACCTGGTCTTTCTGCCTATTTTCAGGTTTGCGAAATCATTCTTTTTGAAAGGCGGTTTCTTGGATGGCTATGCGGGATTCATCATCTCTGTGCTCCACGGCTATGCTATTTTTGTTAGATACGCCAAGTTGAGAGAGATCTGGAAAAAAGGAGAGAGAATTGAGCCTTTTCCAGATTGATGCAGGAAAAGAATGGAGAGGTGGTCAGAGACAATCTCTTTTCCTTGCTAAAGAGCTGAAACGCAGAGGATTTCCTTTCTTTTTTATCGTTCAACCTGAAAGCCCGCTCCATCAAAAAGCTTGTGAGGCAGAAATTCCTGTCCTTCCCTTAAGGATGAGGAATGAATTTGATCTTCTGGCGATGCTTCGATTGGCTTGGGCAATGAAACGCAAGAAATGTCTTCTTGCTCATTTCCACGACGCCCATTCGGTAGCGGTTGGTTCAGTGGCCGCTTCTCTGGCCAAAGTTCCCTTCCGGATAATCACCAGACGCGTTGATTTCCCTCTCAAAAAAAATCCTTTTTCCCGGCGCAAATACATGAAGAATGTAGATGCGATCATAGCCATTACTGAAGGTGTTAAAAATGTCCTGGTAGAAGGCGGCGTCGGTGCTGAGAGCATTGAAGTCATCCCTTCAGGAATAGATTTCTCTCCTTTCGAAGGGGATTCCTTAGCATCAACATCTAAAGACTACTTTCGTCGCGAATTCTCTTTTGCGGTTGATGATTACCTGGTAGGGATAGTGGCCCATCTTGCCGACCATAAAGGCCACCAGTATTTGATCCAGGCAACAAAGATACTCAAGCAGCAATCACCTAAGATAAAGACGATTATTGTCGGTGAAGGCCCTTTAAGCATGGAGCTGAATAGGCAGGCAAGAGAGCTAGACGTAGAAGATATTGTCTTTTTTTTAGGCTTCAGGAAGGATATACCTAAGATTCTTTCTTCACTGGATTTATTCGTCCTTTCCTCTTATCTTGAGGGCATGGGAAGCAGCATTTTAGATGCCATGGCTTGCCGGCTTCCTGTTGTTGCCACTAAAGTAGGAGGTATCCCTGAGGTAGTGATTCACGGAGAAACAGGCCTTTTGGTGCCTCCCCGCAATCCTTCGGCATTGGCCCGGGCCATTCTTAAACTGTACAACAATAAAACTTTGGCTTCTCGTTTAGGACAGAAAGGATATGAGCTTGTCCATCGAAAATTTTCAGCAGAGGCGATGGCAGACAAAGTTGTGCGTTTGTATGAAAGAGTAGGTTTAAGAAAGTGGATTAAGATCTATGAGAAGGCTTAAAGTTGAGAGAGTGGAGCTTTCGCTCTTAAAGCTTCCTTATGTCCATTTTTTTGAGACGAGTTTTGGCCGAGAAGAAGAGCGAGAATTCATTCTTGTAAAAGTTTATGGCGAGGGGATTTGCGGGTACGGTGAGGTTGTATCTGATAAGAGTCCTTTCTACAGCTATGAGACAACTTTTACGGCCTGGCACATATTAAAGGATTTTTTGATTCCACTTGTTTTGGATAAATCCATCTCAGATCCCGACGATTTTTATAGAGAGACGAAAAAATACCGAGGGCATCCGATGGCAAAGGCGGGATGCGAACTTGCCCTCTGGGATCTTCAAGGAAAAAAGGAAGGAAAGCCACTCTCCAAACTTTATGGAGGGGAAAAGACAGAAATTCCTGCAGGAGTAAGCGTCGGAATCCAGGATTCCTTTTCTGAACTTCAGGAAAGGATTCAATCTTTTCTCGATGAAGGATACCAGAGAATAAAGCTTAAGATAAAGCCAGATTGGGATATACGTGCCTGCGAGGAAACACGGAAAAGGTTTCCTGATGTTACTCTCCAAGTAGATGCTAACGGTGCTTATAGCATCGATGATAAAGAAATCTTGAAAAGACTTGATGAGTTCAACCTCCTCATGGTTGAGCAGCCTTTCCCGCCCTTCGATTTGTGGGACCACAGTCGGCTGCAAAAAGAGATGCGGACTCCACTCTGTCTAGACGAGAGCATGCTTTCGGTTGAGACTGCCCGAAAAGCATATGAAATGGGCAGCTGTCGGATCGTTAACATCAAAGTCGGACGAGTAGGAGGAATTATAGAGGCCAGAAAGATTCATGATTACTGCCAGGAAAAGCAGCTTCCTGTGTGGTGTGGGGGGATGCTAGAGTCAGGGATAGGGAGAGCACACAATATTCATCTGGCAACTCTCCCCAACTTTAAGTTCCCCAATGATATTTCTGCAAGCAAAAGATACTACGCGCAAGATTTGATCGAGCCGCCAGTGGAAGTCTCCAGCAAGGGGACAATAAAAGTTCCAGAGCTTCCCGGAATCGGTGTTTCTCCCCAAGAACAAAGGATCAAGAAGGCCACATTAAAACATGAAGTTTTTACTCTCTGACCTCGATTGACTTGCTTGGTGGAGCGGTTATATAAAACAGGTGTTTCAGGATAAAGGAAGAATAGGATGCCTCCCATAACCTATAAAAGAGTAAAAGAGCAGGTGTTGATTAGATAAAGCGTATAGCTTTCTAATAATGTTTTTTAGGCTTAGGGGAAGTCCTCTATCAGATAAGGTCTTTATCCAGGAACTGTCTTTTGGATATCACGTATTTTTTCCATTTAAAAAGATTTGGCCTCAATTCATAATTGAAAAGAGCTTCGCTCGTCTGAGGGGAAGTTTCACTGAGTTTTTTTCCTATTGACTCTATTTTTTCTCTCCCGATTTCGATCATGGAAACAACACGGATTGAGATTTCTGTTCCATCAAAACGATTCCGCTCTTGCGGCTCGAACAGAAAATCTAGCATCTTAGAATTAGGGTTGAGAAAAGCAAGGGGCCTTACCTTGGAGCTCCGGAAGGCCTCTTCCCAGAGATCAAGAGAATAGCCGTAATGAGTGCAGTTTAGACTCACGTATAGGGGAGATTGCGTATCTTTCATTTTATGGAGGGCTTCAGCCACATAGGCAGAAATCAGCATTTCTGTCTCATCGCTGGCATAGCCTTCTTCGATATAATTGACTAATTCAGGGCAGGCCTGAAGGATTATTCGTTGAGGAAGAATCCCTTTCTCTTCCAGTTTCTTTTTATGAGTCTCTTCGCTTATTGTTGTGTGAGTCGCGAAAATAATGACTTTAGACTCAGGGGATGTTTCGAGCTTTTGGGCGATAAGATCCACTCCCGCCTCTACGATTCCGACTACTGGAATGCTTGTTTCTTCAGAAAAGGAGGTATCATCGTAGATTACTGACAGAGTGTTGCAGCCAATCAGTATCAAGTCTGGATTGTAATTTTGCTCCAGGCTTTTGAGAGCGCTATCGAAGATTTGGATTTTTTCCTTGCGGGTTTTTAGACTGTTAAAGCCACCCTCTTTTGAAAAGAGGGCATTAAAAAATATAAAATTCACTTTCTGGAAAATTTTAGATTCTCTCATTCTCTCCACAACATCAGCCATGATAGAAAGACCGCCCAGTCCAGAATCTGTGATGGCAATAATGACCTCATTTTTGAGAAAGAATTTATCGAGCTTTTCCTCTTGTCTAGACAATTGTATTTTTACAGGGAAGGAATAAAAAATTTGGGCGCAGAGTAACATAAACAACAGTAAAAAGAGAACGGATTTTATTCTATTTTTCATTCTTTTTTCCTGTTTTCAAAATTCTAAAGGCTTAATTCCAGATTTTGGAATATAGCATTGAGAAGTTTTTGAGTCAAACTTTGTCAATCGCTTTTCATGTGCCTGATTGGAATGGCTTTGTGTCGTTAAATCTAACATCTGTCATCAATTGAGGACAGAGTGAGGGGCAAAAACTTTAATACTCCTCTTATCTTTGTTGGCACGTAGATTGCTTTAGTGTAAAACGATAAGTAAAATGGGTTTTGCGTTAAATATTTATTACCCCAGGGTTTTTTAATGGATAAGGAATTTACCTGAAATGGATAAAAAAAAAATTGTTGCTGTTATCAGCAGCTTAGTCTTATTTCTTTCTGCTAACACACTACTCAGAGCCGAAGAGAAAAAATTCAGTATTGGACTCGGTGCTGGATTAGCAGGAAGCACTTCTGGAATAAACAGATACATTAGAGTTGATAGCTTTAATCCTATCCCTTATATGGCGGATGTATTTGTTTTAGACAGAAAAACGGAATTGAAAGATCACTTTAATCTAAATTTTCAGCGAAATTTCAGTTCCCGCTTTTCAGTTCAAGCAGAGATTGGCCATTACAGGGCGAGTTCCGTAGTTATCATGAGGATAAGGTCACGAGATATAAATTTCCCCGACGTTAATGAACCGCTTGATTTATCTTGGAGTTTTACAAGTTTATTCTTCAACGCAATTTATAGAGCACGAAAGTCTCAAAAGAAGATAACACCGTTCGGCTTTATTGGCGTGGGTTTTTTTTCTGTTCGAAAAAAAGAAGATCATGGAAGATATTTTATGATAGAATCTCGTAGCACCCTTGATATTGGCTTAAAAGGAGGAGCAGGATTGAGTTATTATTTGCCCAAGATTCTTCCCCTTTGTTTTGAGTTGAGAGCCTTTATTCTAATCTTAGGAAGTATTGGTGGCGGTTACTATTCGCAGTATATTTGGGAAGGTGGGGGATCTGGCCCAGTCGTAGAGGGATATAATTATATATGGGGAATAGATTTGGGTATTAACTACAGGTTTTAGTCTGGAAGATTTGTTGCCTGGAAGACAAGTAGTATGGAGAGGCAGTAGTTTTGGCAGACTGGCCTGCAAGTTTAGCTGTTCTGAAATAAATTTTCACGAACCGATAATTTTATTCCTTAGCTATGACTGATATAATATTGAAAGATTGATATAATATTGAAAAAGAAGAGAAATATTTAAAAGCGAAGGCTTAAGCCTTCTATTAAATTGATCTCTCTTGGGAGATAAATTTGAGAAACAAGCAGGAGGGGGAAATGAAAAGAAATATAGTTTTAGTCTTCTTTATTTTATCTATCTCTTTTTGCTTTCTTTATGCCTTTCAGAAGCAGCAGGAGCTGCAGGAACCACTAGAACATGAAGTTACAGTCGAGTTGGTTATAGTCGAGGTTTTTGTAACAGATAAAAAGAGGAATTTTGTCCATAATCTCACCAGGGAGGATTTTGAAATTTATGAAGATGGAAAGAAGGTTGAAATCCAGTATTTTGCAGTTGTCAAACCTGAGAAAAAGATTGAGAAAGAAGAAGCCATGGAAGTAATCGAAGAAAGAGAAGAACCTCGACGCCCAGAAGAAATGAAACTGGTCATTCTCTTTGATAATATAAATACACATAGATGGTATCTCTACAGCCAATGGCCTCAAATTCAAGAGATGTTCCAGACTCTTTCAGGAAATGTGGAAGAGACGATGATTATGGAACTCAACAGAAGATCCGGAGCAAGAATGATCCAACCCTTCACATCGGATCAGAACCTACTTTCTGATGTATTTTCAAAGTTCAAGGTTGATATGTGGAAGGACTTTGAAAAGGAGGTTTTAAAAGATCAAAGAGAAGAACTTTTAAAGCAAGCTCATGATTTTTCTCCTGAGTTTGCTCTGTTGAAAGATGAAGAGGCATCCTTAAATCTGCCAGCAGTGAAGATTGAGTCTTTCTTTGATGGCAAATCAAAGATTCTGAACGAAGTTTATCTCTTAGATTTTCAAGATATTATTCCAGGAGATTACAAGTTAGAGATAAAACCTTCTGCAGAAAATATAAAGAAAGAGATAGAGCTAAAAATTGTTTCTTAGATCTAACCCTTTCTAATAACGGAAATGGAGTTGCTTACTATGCTGAGAAATATTTTGACATCCGGTTTTCGTTTGCTATAAGCTCTAAACAGGAGAGGGACGGATCATGCCAGAGAGGAAAGAAGATCGAAAAATGAGTGAAAGAGCGAGTGAAAATATTTACAGAGAACAGCGAGTCGGAGTCTTTGTGGATGTTCAGAATATGTATTATTCTGCGAGGAATATATACAAGGCCAAAGTCAATTTTAAAACGATCCTCAAAGAAGCTGTTAGAGGCAGACAGCTTATCCGGGCAATTGCCTATGTCATAAAGGCAGATGTAAAGGATGAGAGCAATTTTTTTGAGGCGCTTAAGAGCTTGGGTTATGAGGTCAAAGCAAAAGACCTGCAAGTATTTTATGGAGGGGCCAAAAAGGGAGACTGGGACATCGGAATTGCTATGGACACGATTGAGCTTGCACCAAAGCTTGATGCAGTTGTACTTATCAGTGGAGATGGAGATTTTGTGCCCTTAGTCCAGCATCTTAAGCGTGCCATGGGCTGTTATATGGAGGTTATGGCTTTCGGCAAATCGAGCTCTCAGAAACTGATTGAGCATGCCGACAATTTCATAGATTTGGACCTGAATCCTAAAAGATTTCTGATTAAAAGCGGCAGGGGAGGGTCTTGATTGCTGGGATTTGATTCATCAAACCCGCATTTTGACCATAACAAAAAATTTGCTTGGCTTGATTGTAAATGTGTTAATGTAGGGGCTTGATTCATCTGTAAAGACTTTATTTATCTGTAGGGGCTTGATTCATCAAGCCCACTTTTTAAAAAATCAAATTCTTGTTTGTTTAATCATGCTCTCAGGATAAAAGTAACTTCCGCTCGTTCAGGATTTTTCGATAGAGATACGTCTTTGAAGCTTACAGCCTCCACAAGAAAGATGCCTTGAAGAAAAATCCCCTTTTAGTTTCCAGAAACCTATCAGCACTTACGTACTCGCCGCCTTCCCATTTGATTCTCTCATAAAGAGATCCGTAGCCGACATGGATAACGGTGCCCGGAATATAAGTAAAGGAAGCCAGAAAATCGGTCATCAATTGTTTGTGAAATGAATTATACTCAACAATGCCCCTGAAAAAGAGGTATTTGTTCATCTGGTAAGTATTCCTGCTCCTGATAATCGTGTAATCGAACTCTTTGGCAGAATCAGAGTCGCGGTAAAAATCGGAATAGATTAAGCTCAGGTCAAGATGAAACTTTTCCGATGGCAGGTACCTCACAGTTGCTGAGGCATCGCTTCCGCTTCCCTGGTATGGATTATCCACATAACGAATCTTTTTTCCGTAATAATAAGACACGTTGAAATAAAATTGTTTGGTTAATTGGCTGCTAGCTATTATCCTGGCAACGCTAGTATTGAATTTTTCATCTGAGAAAACCTCGGTAGCATAGCGATAACCCGCAAGGAAAGTTGAATTTCTCAGGAAAAGAAGCCTTAGGTCAATAGAATTAAAGGTTTCATAAAGACCGCTGAATTTGTCTCTGGTCTGAGTGCTGTGGATCATCGGATCAATTCTCTGGATAATCTTTGATTTTGGATAAAACATGCGAAGTATTCCTGATCTAAACATGGTAATTCCAGTTCGGGTGATATATCCTGTTTCTGTCTGAAACTCTTTGGCAATGTCCAGGAGTCCAAGCATGAGAATTATGTTTCTTGTGTTATAGAAATAATGAAGCTTTACGGCATGCCCATCGTCTCTCGGAGATTCTTCGTCCAGCCTACCTTGAGACTTGAAAGCGTTGTATCCGAAGATGCTGGATTGGTTTATCCTTAGCTGGCCATCCAATCCAAAAACTCTGTTAAAACCACTCTTACGTTCCCTCGCTGTATAAAATCCGCCGATAAAGCTATCCTTGGCTAATGACCGTTTGTAGCGAAAGATTCCGAAATGGGCATAATCTTCCACATCAGTATCAAGCAGTTCATCCAGGGCATAGATTAAGGCAACAGTATTCTTATCTCCGATTCTACCGTTTAGTTTTATCCCTACTAAAGGATCGATAATCGTTCTAGTATGCACAACCTCCCTTAGAGGATCCCCGGAATAATACCCCCCAAAATTAAGCTTTTCTAAACCTTCGAGAAAGAAGGGCCTTTTCTCCGGAAAAAAGAGAGCATACCGCAGGTTGAAATCAACCTGCCCAGCATCTGCTTCGACCTGGCTAAAATCAGGATTGTAGGTTCCATCGAGGATAAGATGCGATGTCAGGCCGTACTTGGCTGTCAAACTAAGATCACCCACATCTCCAGCCGGCGCTAGTTTTCCTTCGTCTATTGAACTTCTATGGCTGTAGGTTACTGCGGGTAATATCTCGAAAAGAGTATAGTGCTTTATATCCTGAAAAATAAGAGTCCTCGTTTGTGTTAAAAAATTCGGTCCCTGTGCAGGATCCAATGGCGGATAGGTTCCTGCTTCTGACCGGCGGCTTATCATTCGTTCGAAAATCACACCCATCTCCACTGGTTCTTTATGTGAAAAACGGATGCTTTTAAACGGGATTTTCAGTTCAACTGTGTATCCTTCTTCATCTATTTTTCCCTCGCTGTACCAGACTATATCGACGCTGAAATCCTCTTGCCCGCCTTCAAACCTTGAGTCTCCCTGGACACCCAAGGGATTGCAGTAAAGAGCATAGAGAGACTGGTGGTCATTAAAGGAATCGAGGTTGATACATATCCAGTCATCGGTATGTATGTTATCTCGGCTGGTCACCGAGGCTTTGATTTTGTCTGGCTGGCTATCAAAACACCTGTAGGCGAAATAGAGATTCTCCTGGTCATAAGCATAATAAACTACGGAATTTTCGACCATATCCAGGCCATAATCCGGATGATACGTCTTAAAGCCTGTCTCGCTGGGAGCTTTTTGCCAGACAGGATCATCCAATATTCCATCAATCACTGGAGGAGTATCTGTCTTATGCGGTATGAGCGGCTGAAGCTTCTCCTCAGCGGATGCAGATAATCCTATAAAAAAAATTGCAAATATTGATGTGAGCAATTTTACCTTTTTGCTGATTTTTAGTTTTTTATACTTGCCATTCATCTCTCTTCACCGTGCTGCAGAATAAGAGCTTATATCATAATGAAAATCTTAAAGCAATTAAGGGGACGTTCCTCAAAGTCCCATCTTTTCTAAAGTTCATGCAGCGGAAGTCATTATAAGAAAAGAAAGCATGGTGACTCGCGGAGTGTACCTTACTTGCTTATTTCTTTCTAAGAAGCCACTCTTTTAAATAATTTATGCAAAAAATTAGAACCACATTTCAACATTCTTCCGGTTGCATTGATGGTCTGAAAATAGATCGTGAGCATATCAAGCCAAGAGCATGCTACTTAAACGGAAAAGTTGAAAGTCCTCAGCGGATTAATGATAAGGCTATTTTATAACAGGACCAAGGTGATCCGTTAAACGTGGATTTTCAGGATTGCTAACATCTATTGACCTAACTCCTGAATTCCAGTTTGCTATGAAGATGTGATTTCCTCCTAAACAAACGCCTTCCACCCAACCTGGGAAAGCACATTTACCCTTTACTAAAAGAGAGTCAGGCTGATTTGCGTCAATAATAAACAGCCCGTTTTCTTCTGATTTTTTTATTCCCGTTTGCCAGATATACAAAGCTATCTTTCACACAGAGCCCTTCTGCAAATCCATTTCGGCCGGATTTATATTTGCCTACGACCTTGGGCTGTAACGGGTCTGATATGTCTATAGCTATAAGCCCACGTGTTCCTGCAGCGACGTAGGCTAATTTTCCGCATCCCCAAACATCCCAAGCATTTTCTGTTTTACACCGACCAATCAGCTTCGGGGAGTTAGGTAGGGAGATATCAAAAATATAAAGGCCTGCCCTACCTAATTTGATATCATTTTTATCAACCATACCTTGGGCAAGATAAGCGAGATTGCCTTCGATGTGAATTCCAAAGCCTCGAGTTTTTGTTTCCGCCTCCTTCCATTTCCAGCTCACAACAGGGATCTCTTTGGATATATCGTAGATGATCAATCCTTGACTTGTATCTGCAATAAAAGCTCTATTACCAGAGATTTTGAGATTTCTGTAGTAGCCTTCATCATAAACTGTGGTTACAAAACTCAAGTTTACATCTGAGACATTAAAAACGTGCATCCCTTGATAACCTGCCACAGTAAATAATCGGTTTTGAATTGGATCATAGGCAACATCGAAGCAATGTCCTATTTTTTTATTTCTATCTTCTTCTTGTGTACCAGCCAAACCAATGATTATTCCCAAAGCCGTTGCTAAAGAAAAAACATAAATAATTAATCCCTTTCTTCTTATCATCATCTATGTCCTCATTTTTCCCCTGTTTTTTAATTTATTAGCAACTATTGTGCCCAGTCAACAAGTAAAATATATTTTAAAGTTCCATAAATTAGATGATGGCACTATGGCTGGATACCATAGGAAAATGATTTCGGGGATGTTTTCGCTTCTGTCAGTTTTTTAAATGTTTGAGAGGCCTAGGAATGTTTAGTAGCGTGAAACACTTCAGAATGGTGCTCTCCATTCCTTCCTTGGATAATACTTTTTCAAAGACTAATTTTTAAGGAACCCAATCGTGTTTTTATCAGGATTTTCTTTCAGAGCTGGAGATTTTTTCTCAGGGGATTTTTTCTGGAGTCCTAAATCCACATTAAGATTGCCTTTCGTATAATCCTTGGGAACAGAATAAATACCAGCAGGTGCCGGTTTCTCTGTGACTTCCAGGGCTTGTGATTCAACCTTTATTTCAGTACCGAACATATTAACAATAACTTCACTGGCTACATGAAATCCTTCAATTTTGTCCATTTTTTTGATCTCTTTTTTTGAGTTTTCGTCTACGTTTAATACTCTAAAAACAAATCTCTCATAAAATTCGCTTATTCCTCTTGAATAATCTTTATGATCAAAAGGAATATCTTTAGTTGTCCAAAATTTAGTCTTATACTTCGGCATTATATTTAATGCTTGGACCATGATAACCATCTCAAATTCAGTTTCGCGACAATCCCAGTTTGCTACCTTTTTCTTTTGGCCGCCGAGGTTGACTTTAACATCTGTAATTTTTATCGATGATATAATTTCAGCAACCTTGGGAGGAAGCAGCTCTTGAAGCTTTGCCATATCAATGTTAATCGGAAACTCGTAATACTTCTTGTGTTTGTTAATGATGAAATATAGCTTTTCTTTTTTATAATCGACAATAATACTTAGGTCTTTGCTAAAATAGGCAAACTTGTCTTTTGCTAGCCACTGCTCTTTTATTTCTACTTTTTCAGGGATTCTTTTTCCCGGCATTTCAAACGCTTCGGTTCGTTCCACAACCTTAACATAAACATCAGCGCTCAAAAATAGAGAGAAAAACAAGATCAGAACTAAAACAAAAATCACTATCAAAATTAATTTTTTCATTATTTTCTCCTTACCATATTTTTCTTTTTATTTTATGTATGCGTTTAAATGGCTTAGATATGCTTTATCTCTTTTCATTTTTCATCGCAGTTTTTAAAATTCTATAAGTTTTTTATATGGTGAGTAAGGGTTAAGGCAATTTCCACCAGAGGGGAAGTCTGTTCTGAAAGGGAATGGACAAACTCTTGTCTGATCAGAGGATAATCGGGTAAGAGATGAAGAGCATCTATGGCAGCCAGACGCGAATTTATATCAGCATCGCTGCTTACGAAACGGAGGAGAGCTTCAAGGGTCCCTTCGTCAGACTTTTCCACTCGTGAGGTCATGTCTATTCCCCTCAGCCGTTCGCTTAGAGACTCCTGCCGAAGCAGAGAGACTTCTGCAATCTGGCGAGCTTGGTGCACCTCTCGGCGAAGCTGGGCAATCTCCCCGCTCCTCTGTAAGCTTGCATGGAGAAAATACCCAGCTGCTAAACCCACAGCCAGAAGCATGACAGCCAACGAGAATTGAAACGCAGGTCTTCTCGGAGCCCAGCGCTCGAGCCAACCATCCAGCAGTTTCCCTAGGTTAGGCCGCATCTTTTCCTTTTCTAGATTTTGCTTGTATTTCTCGAGCGCGGCATAAAAGCGCGTGCGGACGTTGTCGCTGGGCTGTTCTTCCGGGAGTACTCCCAGCTTTGTCCAGATTTCACTCAGGCTTTCCAATTCATCCCTGCACGAACCACAAGCTGTTACATGCTCTTCGATTTCTTTCCGCATCGCTTTGTCTATTTCTCCGGTTAAAAAATCGGAAAATCTTTTTTTTATTTGACTACATTTCATGATGCTATACCTCCTGAAAGCTCAAAATAGGCTTTCCCTAATTCTTTAGTTGCCCGGTGAATGTTGGCTTTGACTGTTCCTATCTGGCAGTCAAGGAGCTCTGCAATTTCTTTATACTTTAGATTCTGGAAGCGGCTGAGGATTAAAACCTCACGCTTTTTCAAAGGCAATTTGGCCAGCGCCTGGCTTAGCCGCACGATTTCCTGTGCTTGCTCCACCTTTTCTGGAGGTGTTGGCTCCTGACTGGGAACTTCATCCCATTGCTCACCGAACGAGACTTCGTCCTTTCTTTTTCTCAGGTAATCAATATGGGTATTCCTGGCGATTCTATAGAGCCAGATTATGAATTTATTCTGGCCCTTGTAGGAAGAGCGATATTTCAGTATACGAATGAATACATCCTGGACCAGGTCTTCGCTGATACTTCTGTTGCTGGTCAGGCGTAGGAAAAAGTTATAGAGCATCACATGATACCTTTCAAAAAGGATGGCCATTTTCTCAACATTTCCATCTTTGACTTGCTGCATCAGATTATTATCTGTGGCTTTATTCACAGGTGCTCTTCCTTGTTTTAACCTCTTCAATATATAAGACCTGATTTTCATAAAAAGGTTACATGAATATAGAAAGTTTTGCTATAGTTAAAAAAAGGAGGATATCATGGAATCCATTGTTGCCCAGCGCATTCCCTATTCACAGATACGTGTGATGTTTGATAGGGCACAAAAACTGGAAAAACAGGGGAGAAAGATCATCCATCTGGAAATCGGCAGGCCGGATTTTAACACCCCTGAACACATTGTTGAGGCTGCCATAGAAGCTTTGCAAGCAGGTAAACATCATTATTCTCCCAATGCTGGCATACCCGAGCTGCGCCAGGCAATTTCAGATAAATTCTCATCCGAATACAACCTGGAATATGACCCTCAGACCGAGGTCGTAGTGAGCAATGGAGTTGCCGAAGGAGTCTATGTGGCGATTCATGCCCTGCTCAATCCCGGTGACGAGATCTTGATCCCTGATCCTCGGTGGGTGAATTATGATATTGATGCTATCACGAATTTTGTCAGTCCTGTTGACTACACTCTCCTTGAGGACAGCGGCTTTCAACCAGATCCTGAAGAAATAGAGGAAAAGATCACAGGAAGAACGAAAATGATTCTTGTTGCCAGCCCATCCAATCCCACGGGAGGTGTCGCTAGAAAAGACGTCTTAGAGAGAATTGCTGAGTTGGCCATTAAACACGATTTGCTGGTATTGAGCGATGAGATTTATGAAAAGATCATTTATCCTCCTGCCGAACACGCCAGCATGGCCACTTTTCAAGATATGAGGGAGAGGACCATTTTACTTAACGGATTCTCCAAGTTTTATTCAATGACAGGATGGAGGCTGGGCTATGTTTTAGGGCCGAGTAAACTTGTCAGCCCTATACTTCGGTATCATCAGTACATGATAACTTCTACCAATACATTTGCCCAGTGGGGAGCTGTGACCGCTCTGAAAGGCAGTCAAGAACCTTCACGGGCGATGGTCAGAGAGTTTCAGAAGCGTAGAGATTATATGTATGAAGCAATTAATCAGATTCCAGGATTTCGGTGTCCAAAGCCAGACGGTGCATTTTACCTATTTCCTTCCATCAAAGAGACTGGAATGGACGGCTTCAGAATGGCAGAAATGCTACTCGAGAAAGCCGGCGTGGCCACTGTTGCCGGGGAGTGTTTTGGAAAAAACGGTGCAGGCTATATCCGGATCTCTTATTCTAATTCACTGGAAAATTTAAAAACAGCCGTGAAGAAGATAGAATCTGTAATGAATGAGATTTAGTGTCCCGCTATAGGCTGTAAACAAATTTTACGTTTATAATTCGTTTAAACAGAGAAAAGTTTACAAAAATTAATAAAATAACCTGATGATAATTGGCACACTTTTTGCAATTCCGTAAATCAGCAACTAAAGGAAATCAAAAATAATTAACTGATAAGGGATCATTGATAAATTAAAGATATGAATCTCTAAGGGAAGATAGAAAAGGGAGAGAAGAACGATAACTAATAAAGATGATAGAATCATCATAAAAATTCTTGGTTAGTGGGAAATAAAAACGCTTAAAATGGCTAAAAAGATTTTGCTGGTTCTTTTAGTAATTTTTTTCTATGGGAGTTATATCTTATATTCTCAATCAGCTGAAGATGCAATTAAAACTGCAGACCGTTTAATGTATTTACTGAATTATACGGACGCTGTTCGTTATTATAATCAGGCGCTTGAAAATAATCTCAATATAAGGGGAGCAAGGGTAAACCTGGGATACGCATATTTGCGGCTAAAGAAGCAAGATGAAGCAATAAGAATATTAAAAGAAGAACTAGCACTTTTTCCGGATAACCATGAGGCTTACATACTTTTGGGATATATTTACTTTAAGCAAGATAAATTCGAGGAGGCAAAAGAAGTCTGTGAGGCTTATGACAAGGAGTTTAAGACATATCTTCGGGAGAAAGCTTATAGGATGGGATTCACAGTTCCATTGCAGGTAATAGATATAAGGCTCCCCCACATTTTGGCAGAAATAAAAAAAGAAAATCCCAATATTGGATTGCCCAATTTCGTTCTAGGTCTTTATCATAAAAACAAATTGAGTTTTTCAAAAGCAGAAAACCATTTCAAACTGGCCCATAAATGGGGTCACAATCCCATCGAGTGCTATCTTCAATTGATAAATATTGAATTAATTCAAAAAAAATGGAAAGACGCATTAAATAAGACACAAGAAGCATTGAGAATGAAAGGTCCTGAACCTGAGTTTTATTTCATCATGGGGTATATCTATTGCCAACTCGAAGAAACTGAAAATGCCATTTCGTGTTATGAACAAGCCCTTGAGATGAAACCTTATTTGATTGAGACGATGAGAAATTTATCCATCCTTTACTACGATCATCAAGAACTTGAGAAGGCATCCCTTTTATTTGAAAAATATCTCAGGATCAAAAGTTATGAACTTTATGAAAAGTATGATCTTAAATACTCATTATCGGACTTAGAATTGAGTAAAGATTTAATAGATCAGATGGACGTAGAATATATATTTCCGTTAAAGAACGGTGGTGAGGATAGCTCTAAGATAATCAATTATAGAGCTTTATCTCTGGTTAGGAGTGGACGATTAAAGGAAGCCGTACAACTCCTTTGGGATTATCTTAAGATTGATGACAGATCTGCGAAGCTAAATTATAACCTTGGACAGCTCTATAATATCTTTAATAAATTAGATAAAGCTCTAAAGTACGCCTTGAGAGCAGTTGAACTTGACCTAAATTTTAAGGATGCTTATGACTTAATCGGCAATATCTATTTTAAGATGAGAGATTACGAAAGATCCGTTGTAGCATATAAAGAGGTTATCATGATTCGCCCCAAAGATGCCATGGGATACTATAATTTGGGATGCGTTTATCATGCTGCAGAAAATTTTGATGAGGCTGAGAATTGCTGGAGGAACGCGATCAAATATGAAAAAGGAATAAAAAAAATCAAAGATAGAGATAAAATCTCAGAAGATGAACTTTCTGTGTCTTTGGTTGTTCTTAAAAAGCCTGTTTCTTTTCGAGCGCATAAGTCCTTAGGGAGGTTGTATCTTGAGAGAAATCGTCCTGATAAGGCCCTGGATGATTTTCAAAGAGCAATCGAGTTGGAGCCTAGTGATCCAGAACTATATTATGAATTAGGAAAGATTTATCAAGCTAAATCAGAGCATGATAAAAAATATATCGAGAAAGCGATTTATTATTACGAGAAATACATTTATTTTGGGAAAGATAAAGAGCAAGAAGTTAAAGAATTATTAAAGAAGTTAAAAAAGAAATAAAATTGATTATGGTTTTCTTGGAGAATTCCTTCTAATCTGAATGAACTATCGCAATAATGATTCCTTTCTTTATCGTTCATCATTTTCCCCATAAGGCATGCGATGGTTTTTTCCTTACGGCAATTAGCAATATCTATATAAATGAAAAAGGCTTAAAGAAGAAAGTTAAGCTTTAAGAAACGTGCGATGAGCTATGCGAAGGGACTAAGGGTGCTGTTCCTTGCGCTCTTATTTCTTGGGGGTTGGTCATTAAGAGCATTTTCTCAAAGTGACTATGATTACGTACCAGGCATGGAGAAGTTTCCAGATATTGACATCACAAACTACGACCTTCGGGCAGAATTTTGGTCAAATTCAATCACGGTTAAAGCAAAGGCTGTTGTAGAGTTTGAAATAAAAGAGGCGAAGACTGATCTTGTGATTTTCGAAATGGACCGGAGGCTCAAAATTTTGGAAGTATTCGACGGGAATAGAAATCCGCTCAAGTTTAAACAGCCAAAAGATTCTGACTACGTTGTTATTCATCTTGCCAATTCTCTCCATAAAAAACAACGAGGCAAGATTGAGCTGGATTATGATTGTCATTTTCCTCCGCTTAAAGAGGTAAGTTCTGATACAAAATCTGTTTCTGATACCGGCCAAAAAATCTATTTCTTTTTGCGCAAGTGGTATCCGGTAAACGATTATTTCTGTGATCAGGCTCCCGCAGATTTCACCTTCATCCTGCCCGATGATTATGAAATTGTGACCAGTGGCCATGAGGTATCGTCTGAAATTAAAGGCAATCGAAAGATATCCCGATGGAGAAGTTTTGATTCATCAAACTTCTACTTTTTGTTTGCAGGGCCGTTTATTCGGTACGCTTTTGAGAAGCAATCGCCCAAGATAATCATATACATGGACGGAGAAGACTATAAGGTTGCTCAAGCTGCAAGGGACAAAGCCATAAAAATCCTGATGTATTATGAAAATCTTCTCTGCCCTTATCCATACCCTGTGCTTTATCTAGTGACCGCTGACTCCAAAATCAACCCTGTTGGCCTTAATGGTCTGACTTATATTGACTTTGGACAATTCTCGCGTCGATACAGATACTTTGAATGGACGTGGAGCCATGAGTTGGCTCATCACTGGTTTGGAGGTGTTGTCAGCCCGAAAACCCCTGAAGATTATTGTTTTTTAGCAGAAGCTCCAGCTGAATATTTGTCCAGACTCTATATCCAGTCCATCAAAGGAGAAGAGCAGTTTAGAACGGATCTTGAGGTGCAAAGAATGATTGCCCTCAGAGGCCGTGAGGTTGTCCCTTTAACAAAATACTATACTCTGAAAAAAGGCGGTGATTTTCTTTATGCTAAAGGATTTTATGTGTTACACATGCTTCGAAACATCATGGGAGAGGAGAAGTTCTTTAGTATGATGAAAAATCTTGTTGAGAAATTTTACATGAAGCCTGCAGGAATCCGAGATCTGCAGAATTTGGCTGAATATATTTACGGTCAATCACTTGATTGGTTCTTTGATCAGTGGGTGTCTTCCACCGGAATTCCGGAATATGATTTTTCGTATCAGACCGATTTGGAGGAGAACGGAAAATATAGAATTTCTGGAATCATCAGACAGCGATTTGCAAATTTTAGGATGCCTGTAGAAATCATGGCTATAAGTGGTGATAATAAGGATTCATTCAAAGTCCTGGTGGGACATAAAGAGAATCTCTTTCAGTTTGATGTTTCTTTTAAACCTGATATGGTTGCGTTGGACCCTGAATTTAAAATCCTTCGTTGGAATAGAGGCATAAGAGTCTGGATATACACCTCGCAGGCGAGAAAACTAAAGCGGGAAAAAAAATATAATGAGGCAAGACAATTATTGGAAAGAGCACTTGCCATTAATCCTAGATGTTCTTGGGCAGCCTTTGTGCGTGCTGATATGGCTTTTGATCTTGAGCAGTATGAATTCGCTGTCCAATGTCTTATTCGTGCGTTAGATGGAGATATGGATTTCCATATGATTCCCTGGTCTGAACCACTCATGAAGCAGGTGATATACTTTTTGCAGGGTTTGTCATATGATTTATTGGGCCAACGTCAGGATGCTATTGCCTGCTATAAAGAGGTTATCGCCATGGGGCGTGATCTTCAGTATTCAATATACTACGACGACGCCAAGAAGTATAAAGAAAAGCCTTATTCTAAAAAGAAATGATTCCTCGATTGAGCAATTCATGCCTTTGAAAAAAAATAAATCGCGCCGGGCCTGCCTATTTTTTCCACTCTTCTTTTTTTCCTTCATTCTGGTGTCAAACTCCCTTTTCTCTTTGGACCCCAAAAAAGAGCTTAAGGAATACTTCCTCAGGAATTGGACGGTTCAATCGGGATTGACACTTAATACCGTAACCGCGCTCGTCCAAACACAGGACGGCTATATCTGGGTTGGCACTGGCGCTGGACTGTCCAGGTTTGATGGTGTCCGATTTAAATCTTTTACAAAACAAAATTCACCTCTGTCGAATGATAGTATCACTACCCTGTACGAGGATGCCAACGACGTGCTTTGGATAGGTACAGACGGTGGCGGTCTTTATTCCTACGAGAAAGGGCTATGGAAAAATTTTACCATGAAAGATGGATTATCCAATGCGCACGTGCGGACGATAATCGGTGATTGGAAGGGCGATCTTTGGGTTGGAACTGACTACGGACTGAATCTTATCAGTCAAAATAGCTTTCATGTCTATACCGAAGAAGACGGGCTGTATGACAGCATCATTACTGACCTCTGCATTGACAGTTGGGGAACGCTATGGATAGGCACGATGCGAGGAGGCCTGGCCAGGTTCAATGAAGGAATAATTGCCGTTTATGGTTACGAGGAAGGACTCTTGAACTCATCGGTCCAATCACTGACTGCTGATCGTGCGGGCAACATATGGATAGGTACTCTGGAAGGCCTGTATCTTTTAAGAAGCGGAGATGGGATCATCCGTTCCGTATTTGGCACGCGCTATACGCCCCTTACATCTCTGCTTGAGGATAACCAGGGAAACCTTTGGATGGCGACCATGGCTGATGGCCTGAAGCGAATGATCGGAGGTATACTGACAGGATTGTCAACAGATGAAGGTCTGCCCGACGACTTCATCCGTTGCCTTTTGGTCGATCGGGATGAAAACATTTGGATTGGGACGGATATTGGAGGCCTCGTCCAGCTCAGAGATCCTGCAGTGACGAATATCACTAGAGAAAACGGAATTCCCGAGAGAGCTGTTTCAGCAGTGATGGAAGACCGCCAGGGATTTCTCTGGGTCGGGACAAGAAACAGCGGTCTCTGCAAGATGAAAAATGGCAGAGTCGTCGAAACCTTCGATGCCAAAACAGGGCTTTCCTCCAAAAGAGTCAGGGCTCTCTTAGAGGACAGTAGCGGAAATATCTGGGTCGGAACAGAGGACGGCGGGCTCACAATCCTGCAAAACGGACGGTGGAATAAGCTAAACTCAGACAGAGGATTGAGTTCGAATAATGTGACGTGTTTTCTTCAGGACAGAAAGGGCATCATCTGGATCGGGACGGATAAAGGATTGGACAGATTCCGTGACGGAAAGATTGAGCCTGCCGGAGGCCTTGCAGGCCTGGCAGGATACCATGTGCGAGTTTTGCTGGAGACTTGTTATGGTTTGCTTTTGGTCGGGACGAATCAAGGGCTGTTTAAAATATCCGAAATGGAGGTTGAAAAAATAGAATTCACCCGGGCTGATTCCGAGCCGGAGATTGTCTCCCTGTATGAGGATGCTGAGGGAATACTCTGGATAGGGACCAAAGGGGAGGGCCTGTTGCGCCGGGATGAAGCAGAAACGATGGCCTTTACTACAGGCGAGGGATTAACGGACAATTATATCTATTCTTTAACAGAAGATGGGCACGGAAACCTGTGGATGAGCACCAACAGGGGAGTCATGCGAATAAGCCTGAAGGTAATGAATGATTATATCCAGGGAAAAATTCGTTATCTGGCACCAGCTCTTTTTGATGAAGCCGGGGGCATTGCCGGTTCTCAGTGCAGTGGAGAAGGCCAACCTTTAGTCTGGAAGAATGGTGATGGCAGGCTTTATTATCCGACCGCGAAAGGAATAGTTGTATTCGATACGGCAAAAATTGGAGTCAAGACGGTCCCTCCCCTGACGCTAATCGAAGCCGTGCTGTGCGACGGGAACCCGGCTGAGACCTACGGCGCCCCTTGTTTTCCCTACAGGTCCGGATCTTTAGAATTTCATTTTACAGCTCTCGACTTTCGAGCTCCTGAAAAAATTCGCTTCAAGTACAGATTGGAAGGCCATGACGAAGAATTCGTGTATCTTCCCCTCACCGCAGAACGTGTCGCCAGGTATGTGAACCTGGCTCCGGGAGAATACCGCTTTACGGTAAAAGCCGCAAGCAACGACGGAATCTGGGATGAAAACGGCGCTTTTTTTGTGTTCGAGATTCTTCCCTCTTTTTTTCAGAAGCCAGTGTTTTATGTCCTTGTTGTCCTGGCTCTCCTTTCCGTTGCTGGAAGCGTGCTCCTCGTCAGTCATCAGAGGAGGCAAAGGAGGCGCCGCGACAAATACAAAACAATCCCGATTGATCCGAAAAGAATAGAGGATGTCATTACAAAGCTTCTTCATCTTATGGATGAAGAAAAGCTTTTTCTCGATCCTGACCTGACACTCAACAAACTCTCTCTCAAGTTGAGGGTCCATTACAACCACCTGTCCCGTATCATCAACGAGCGTTTCGGACTGAGCTACAGTGATTTCGTCAATAAATACCGGATCGAAGAGGCCAGGAAGAAACTGACATCTTCCGAGGAGAAAGAAAGCACGATGCTGGATATTGCGTACAGCACAGGATTCTACTCCAAATCCGTGTTCAATGCGGCCTTTAAAAAATTCCTGGGCATGACTCCGACGGAATACCGCAAGAAACACCTCTAGACAAGAAAAATCTATAAGGGGCAAAGTTCCTTTTAAACATTACATACCGTTTCCTTTTTTCGGAGACCCATGGTCTCAGCAGCCTTCATCCCTTTTTCGGATTGAGCGTACGGAATCTCAATTTCGGACGACAGCTTCGGTTGAATAGAGTAGATTAGGACCTAGATGTTCAAAATAAACCTTAATAATCACTAAAGGAGGAAGAAAGAAAAATGAAAAGGACCAAAATCATAATTTTGCTGTTTATTTTTATGAGTTTTATGGTTTCAGCCGCTCTCCTGGCTGCGCCGGAGGAAAAAGTCGAAAAGACGTTCAGCAAGAAAGATGAAATCCGCTTCAAGCTCGTCCTGGGTGATTGCCAGCTGAAAAAGAGCGCTGACAGCCGCATTCATGTTCATCTTGTCTATTCATACGAGCCCGATATGTCGTATGAGCCCAGGA
This sequence comes from Candidatus Aminicenantota bacterium, assembly GCA_011773465.1. Lineage (GTDB taxonomy): Bacteria > Acidobacteriota > Aminicenantia > Aminicenantales > Aminicenantaceae > SOIV01. Next base: position 37,670 of record WVXO01000066.1, read on the forward strand.
TCAAAGAGAGAGGCGACACGCTCTATCTGGAAGAAAAGATGCGGGGGAATAATCCCAAAGGTTACTCTACATGGACGGTTGAAGTCCCCGACGACATCGAAATAGATTTTAAGTCCGCCACAGGCAACTTGGCTGTCGAAGGTGTGAAGATCGAAGTCGACGGAAATACCGGTACCGGTGATATCCAGTTCAACAAGGTTAAAGGGGAATACGACGTCAGCACTGGAACTGGAAATATTGAAGTTTATGAATCCCAAGGCGAGTTTGATGTCAGCTCTGGCACCGGAAGAGTAAAGATTAAGAATAGCAAAGGCAATTTCGATGCCAGCAGCGGCACCGGATCGGTGAAGGCAGAAGGACTCACAATCGATGTTGATGGAGATTTCAGCTCGGGCACGGGTGATGCGGAGGTATCTTTTCCGGACGGAACGGATTTTGAACTCACGGTGAGCTCAGGAACCAACGATGCAATCCTCAACATGAACGGTAAACAGTTTAAAGGCTATTTTGAATTTACCTGTCATGCACGTAGAGGGCGTATCGTCTGTCCGGTCAAGTTTGATAAAGAAGAAGAATTTGAAGGGAATGGCCAGACATACTTCCGGAAATCCTTCACCAAAGGGAAAGATGTTCCCAAGATCTACATCAAGACCGGAACTGGCAAAGCCAGACTGAACAAATAGAAAAGTTCAAGCACCACTGACTCGCACAATTCATCGGCAGGTTAGAAGCGCCTTTTCTTTATCAGGATCCATTTGGTCTTTGTGTATTACGCAAACTAGTATATCTGAAAGGCTAGGGTTGAAATTTAATACTTAGATTAAATCCTTAGCCGTATAAGTACGTAAATATTAACAGACTTTTAACAAACTTTTAACAACTCTCTGACAACTTTCCTTCTGGTAAATCTTAGATTATTACCAAAAAGATATACCAGCAAGGAAAGCTTGAGATGAATGGGGCCCAAAAAAATAAGACAAAAGTACTGGTCACAGGCGTTGGTGGTTTTATAGGCAGCCATCTGGCCGAATCCTTAATAAAGAGAGGATATGAAATCGTAGGTTTATTAGCTCCAGAAGAAGATAGTCCTTGGATTAGGAATCTTGATGCAACCTTTATTTATGGTGACATTACGGATAAAGACTCGCTCAACAAAACGGTAGAAGGTATCACATATATATATCACCTGGCAGCATTGTTGGGAGGATCTCATTGCGAAAAGATTTACCAAACCAATTTTGAAGGAACAAAAAACTTGGTTAATGTCTGCCTGGAGCTAGGGATAAAACTCAAAAGATTTTTATTTGTTTCCAGTGTGGCAGCTATGGGTCCTGCTCGAAAAAAAGAGATATTTGACGAAGGCGTACTACGTAAGCCTATAAGTGATTATGGCAGGAGTAAATTACTAGCCGAGCAATTCCTCAGCTCTATAAAGACACGATTGCCAATTACTATTGTTCGACTACCACTGGTTTATGGCCCAAGAACCTTCTAGGGCTTATTATGAGCGCAAAATAAAGCGGGGGAAAACACCATTGGCAGGCCATGAATGCTTTGTCCCGACAGCTTATAAAGATCATTTGCTACGTGCTGAAGAACAAAACACCTTATCAGAGAAATCTATCAGTGAATTAATTATAGACATAGGATATTCGAACACAGGGATAAATATAGTTGCTTGATAGAGCGTCTGACTACGAATAAGGAGGTCGGGATTTCAAATCCCTCTGGGCGTACTGCCTTACTTAGGGCTTTTGTATCTCCATCAGCAACCTTTAAGCCTTTTTGTTATAGTTAATTAAGTTAGATTATATCATTTTTATCATTTTAGTGACATTTTACTGACCGAATTACTGACTGGAAATATAAAGGAGACAAGTTTGCTTCAATATGGATATTATTGAGCAAGTTTGCACAATTAAGTTGCTGGCTGCTAGCGGCAAAACCGGAAATAGCAGGCAATCATAATGGTAGGGACTCTCGCCAACCACTCAGAGAGAACTATAATTATTATACCACATTTTGACTTAAAATTTTTCCTGTGCAATAATTTTTTGCTGTTGAGAAGAGATATTTACTTTTGTATAGTGTCTATCCATCAATAAGAGGGAGAGCCGGAAAAATTGCAAATTAATAGATGTAAATTCCTATTAATCAAGATAAGTACTGCCGCTGGGAGAGCGCTTTTTTCATTTTTAATACCTAGCGGACTTATTCTTTTTATAGCGTTTCTTTTGACTCGAGAGCCGATTGTTGAAGCATTGCCCGGATTATCTCGTATCTACCCTTTAATTGTATTGTTTGCGGGGTTATTCTTCGGATGGCGCTTTAACCGAAGCCAACTAGTGTTTGTCATTCTTGTCTTGGCCCTCGTTGATTGGTCATTGCTGCATTTTGCTGCAGAGAAAGCAGTCTCAGTGAGTGTAGGTCGTACCTTATACAACGCTATTTCCTTTTTGCTCCCTTTGAATCTTGTTTATTTCTCCATGATGAAGGAACGGGGAATAGTGACCAGGGATGGTTTAAGGCGTTTGAGCCTAACTGCGGCGCAGGTATTCGGAGCTGCCATTATTTGCAGTTACCCGAAGTTGGGCTTTGCCGTTTACCTAGAGCACTCATTTCTTGACTGGCCTTTGCTCAGCAAATTCCCCATGGCCCAGCCAGCCCTTTTTGCCTTCGGGATAGCGTTTCTTCTCCTTCTGATTCGCTACTTTCAGCATCGTGGGGTGATCGATTGTGGCTTTTTCTGGGCTCTGGTTTCTAGCTTTTTCGCCTTGGTTACAGATAGGATCGGACCTATATCGACAATTTATTTCTCAACAGCAGGGCTTGTGCTCATCATTTCAGTGATTGAAACTTCCTATGGCAGGGCATTTCGTGATGAACTGACCGGGCTGCCAGCGCGGCGAGCGTTGAACGAAATCCTCTCTAAACTTGGACGCCGCTATACGGTGGCGATGGTCGACATCGACTTTTTTAAGAAGTTAAACGACCAATACGGTCACCATGTGGGAGACCAAGTGCTGCGCATGATCGCCTCAAAACTTGAGAATGCAACTAACGGAGGTAAGGCCTACCGGTACGGCGGCGAAGAATTCATAGTAATTTTTCCTGGTAAATCTATGGATGAGGTCATTCCCCATCTAGAAGGATTGAGGAAGGCTATCAAAAGCTCGGATTTCATCGTACGTGAGGAAGAACGTCGCCTCAAAAAGCCGAAAACGACCAAGAGGTCTCGGAGTAAAACCACTGTCACCATTAGCATTGGAGTGGCAGAGCGGGACGAGCGAAACTCTACTCCCCAACAGGTCGTCAAGGCAGCGGATAAAGCCCTTTACCGTGCTAAGAAGAAAGGGCGCAACCGAATCAGTAAGTGATCTCTCGCTGCCCAACCTCATTTTTTTTCCCATTTTTTTGATTAAAGAAAAAGACAAGTAGAAAAGGTTTATAACTTGTTGTATAGAAATCTGCAAGTTGTAGATTCGAGTCCTGCCTTGGACGCCAGCTTATTTCCTTGTTTTTAGCAGCTAACCTCGTTTTGAGTTTTCAATCCTAATACAATAAATTTTATTTTTCTTGCTATCCTGAGAAAATATATCTTAACAAATAGATTTATTTTCTCTATTATCCAGAGATAATAGCTAAAACAAAATTGAAATTCCTCTCCAGACCTGAAGAATTGGCCCTGCTTGTCGTCTGGAGGCTAAAAGAAAATGCCTACTGCGTCCCGATCAAAAAACAGCTTGTCCAACCCAAAAATTGACAGCCAGCCGCTGGGCAGGTTCCCTTCTGATTCACCATTTTCTCAAAATTCTGGTACAGGCTGCAAAAATAAATTATTTATCCTCTTGACTTTTTTTCTTCCATTTCCTACAATGTAGGAAACGAATTAAAATGAGCGCATCATGAAATTATTATCACGGACAGAAGAACTACTGCTCAACTGCATCTTGAGATTACAGGAAAATGCCTATGCCTTCATGATCAGGGAAAAATTAAAGGAAATCACCGATAAAACCTGGGCGTTCGGTGCTATTTTCATATCCCTTGATCGTCTTGAAAAAAAAGGATACGTTGAGTCTTTTTTGGGCAATGAAACTCCTGAGCGAGGCGGCAGAAGAAAACGGTTTTATAAAGTTACATCCTATGGCTTAAAAAACCTTGCTGAAATACGGAAGATCGATCAAGCTATGTGGAAAGACCTTCCTGTTTATATATTAGACAAGGAGTGATCCATGGACAAAAAAACTCCTCAACCGCCAGGATTTGCGGTCTGGCTTTTAAAGCGGTTTTTCCCTGATGAAACCGGTCTCTACACTCAATTGGGAGATATTGATGAGGCTTTCAACACCATTGCTAAGGAAAAAGGCAATTTTGCCGCACAGGCTTGGTATTGGATAACGACCGTAAGGTCAATCCCCTATTCAATCTTGCGTACTCTAGGCTGGAATTTAACCATGATTAGAAATTATCTGAAGATTGCTTTGAGAAACATGAGAAAATATAAAACCGGATCATTTATAAACGTTGCAGGTCTTTCATTGGGGCTGGCATTTTGTATTTTGATCTATCTCTTCATCAGCGATGAATTGTCCTTCGACAGGTTTCATGAAAAGGCCGATTCGATATATTCGATCGTGATCAATGACCATTTTTACGAGTATTCTCGCCGGCGTGGGCCGGTTCCCATAGCGCCGGTTTTGAAGGATCATTTCCCTGAAATCGAAAGTTTTGCTCGGCTTGCCCGGGAAATAAATGTACCGGTTAAGTACAATGACAACATTTTTAACGAAAGAATATGCATGGCAGACCCGGAATTTTTAGAAATATTTTCTTTCCGGCCTAAAAAAGGCAATCCCGGTTCGGCATTATATTCCGATAACTCCGTTGTTTTAACTCAAAACACGGCGAATAAATATTTTGGAAATGAGGACCCGATAGGAAAGGTTCTCTTATTTACATTCGGAGAAAAGCAAAAGTCCTTCGTGGTCGATGGAATAATGGAAAATGTACCTTCAAACTCCTCGATACATTTCTCCATTTTAATAAATATTGATAATTTGAATTTTATTTATTCATCAAATTCTCTTGATGACCGGACGCGCCGTTCAGCTCAATCCTATTTGTTGTTGAAAAAACAAGCAGACCCCGCACATATTAAAAATAGGATACTTGGCATAGTGAAACCATACATGTCTGTTTTTTATGAAACAAGGCAGAGGTATGGGTCGTTAGTGAAAAACGGAGAAACAATAACTTATTCTCTGCAAAATCTTAAGGATATTCATCTGAATTCATCGAATATCGTTCATTTGCCCAGAAGTGATATCAGAAAATCCTATATCCTCGGCGGAATAGCATTATTGATACTTTTAATCGCTGTGATCAACTTCATCAACATGTCGATAGGAAGGACCTCCTTAAGAGCTCGTGAAATCAGTGTCAGGAAGATGCTTGGGGCCGGGAGGAAACAGCTTATCCACCAATTCTGGATTGAATCTGTCTGTACAGCTTTGATTTCGATTGTCCTCGGTTTATTTATCGCAGTACTCATGCTGCCCGTTTTTAATACTCTTTCCATCAAGAATCTAACCGTTAACTCGCTCTTTCATTTGAACAGCATTGTTGTCTTCCTGCTGTTAATAGTATCGGTGGGCATTTTAGCCGGGAGCTTCCCCGCTCTGGTCATGGCCAGTTTTAATCTCACGGATGTTCTGAGGGGAAAATTCAAATTGAGAAGAAAAAACCTTTTCACAAAAATACTTATAATCCTGCAATTTTCAATTTCGATATTATTATTGGTCGCTTCGATAATCATGTCGAGGCAAATACGATTTTTAAAGAATTACGACCTAGGTTTTGACAAAGACGGAATATTGATCGTTGACCTCCAGGAAACGCATAATACAGAAAGCCAGGAATTATTTAAATTATTCAAAAAAAGCATACAATCTCACACAGCTGTCAAAAGCATATCGGGCTGTATGAGTTCTCCCAACAGAACCGATGTATACGGGATGATTGACAACCAAGGGAAGAGAATCTACGTGTATTACAATAGAGTTCACGATGATTATTTGAAAACGATGAAGATAAATTTGATCGAGGGGAGGGATTTCTCGAGCGCATTTTCAAGTGACAGATACTCGGTTATCGTCAATCAAAAACTCGTGGATGAACTGGGACTGGAACAGCCGATAGGAAAAACAATAAAAATAAATATAGGACCGAGGCCTCCGCTGACAATTATCGGCGTAGTCAAGGATTTCCATTATGAATCGCTAAGACAAGAAGTCCAGCCTGCGGCTTTGAACATGGACCCGACATCTGGATTATTCTATGCCGTGGTCAGGATATCGGCCGCGAATATTGGGGAGACGATCACATATCTCAGGGAGAGATGGGAAGAAATTCAACCCGTTAGACCGTTCGAATATTCATTCCTGGATGATGATATTCAATTATTTTATGCCGATGAAAACAGGTGGAATGCTATCGTGGGTAATTCCTCTTTCTTCACCATTCTCATCGCCTGCATGGGCGTTTTCGGTCTAACTCTGATAACCGTCAATAACAGGGTGAAAGAGATCGGCATAGGAAAATACTTGGCGCTTCCATATTGAGCATTTTGAAACTCGTGACAAGTGAGTTCGTTATATTGGTCTTGATAGCCAATATTATTGTCTGGCCGCTGGCTTGGGCTGTGATGAATAAATGGCTTCAAAATTTTGCCTTCAGAGTTGATTTCGGAGTATGGCCCTTGCTGATACCCGGGATAATCACTGCCCTTATCGCCCTCCTCACGTCCTGCGGCTATTCCCTTAAAGCTGCCTTCAGCAATCCGGTGGATTCCCTGCGGTATGAATAAGTATTTATAGCTGAAACTTGAAACTCCAATCAGGATTTAAGATTGTAACCCGAATCCCCTAAAGCTTCTGACTTCTCGATATTGAAAAAGACAGCTGAGCGAGCTAAGATAAAATGCTGGCTGTTTAGGTGAATAAGTGAAAAGGGAGGTGGGTTAAATGCCCAATGATCGGAACTTGTCCAGCTTCAACTATTGCGCTAAAAAGAAAAAAGGGGGTTGTCCCCTTTTAAAAATTTAAGGACCAACCCTTGTGATTTTAAGATAAAAACTGCCCCATGGAGTTTTTGCTTTGGTAGCATGGACATAGAAGATTTGTCCGTTGTGGATGGCATCGATAAGATATTTGAGGTCGCGACCGCCAGCATTACCCTCATACTTTTCTACTTGAATATTTCCTCTTTTAATTTTCAAGGCAGTTATTTTATTATTCTTGCTCTTATACTGTAAAAGAAGCTGTTCATCGGTACTGAGCGGGCGGTCGAGCCATGCACATTGACCAGGCCCTGGCTGTCGTTGGTTAGCGGCATAAGGCGACCTTTCGAAAGTGATATTTAAAACAGTTCCTCCGCTGCCGCGCGCATAATTAGCGATCATATTCCCGCCGCCCCTTAAAACCATGGGATAACTTTTCTGGTCAGCTAACGCAGTGGGCCATAGTAAGCTCAGACAGACAACGGCGAGTGTTAAAAGTAAAATGTGCTTTTTCTTCATTTTCATCCTCCTTATGATGTGGAATTGATAGTAAAAAATTTTTAACATTGGCCTTATCTTAGAAGAAATATTCTAATATTTCAATAAGTTAAGCAAGGAGATCAGGAAGAAAAAATAAAAGAAAAATGAGAGAAAAAACGAGAAAAATAAAAAAAGGAGGGAAAAAGGCGAAAGAAAGGGGACAGTCCCCATTTTTATAGATAGGTTCTCGCCCCAATGTAGTGTTTTATAAAATACCTGTTAAAGAGAGATTCTGTACGTACGGGCTTTTGTCTCCCCGCGCATGAATAAACTTATTCTTACCTATACAGATCCCAACGTGAGAAACTTTTCTTCCTTTAGATGTAGCAAAGAATCTCCAACGCCTCTTCCGCTCCTTTAGCCGCTTGATTACTGTGTTTGTTTTTGCTGTTTGAGTGTCCTTTTGACTCTTTTTAGCTTCTTATCAAGGCTAACTACAGGCTGTTCTTTCTTTGCTGCTGGGGGAGGGATATTAAATTTTTCACCTGATATATCTTTAGAAAAGACAGTTGTCGTGCAGAACCTCAGAAATATCATTGTTTCGATTGATTATATTGGTTTCGCTGATGCGGTCGATGCCCCAGACAACAATCAATTCGAGATTCTTGATGTTCTACAGTTGCCAATTCAACTTAGCTGTGGAGATTCGATTCAATTCCGCGTTAAATGGAATTCCCCTTCGCCTCCACTAGGTGCAGTTGACGCTGTGGGAATTTCGGCATCTTCAGGGACTTGGAGAGTTTTGATTTATCTGAAAGGTCACCCGCCCGCTGGATGAGTGGACGATTTGGTAACCGCACAGAAATAGCTTAAAGCACTTTATCTAGCGCCACGCCACCAAACGACTCATTAGAAATGACGCTGTGCGTTTACCACAAAGGATTTTCTTGCTAAGAAGACGCTGGCTGTTTGGGGAAATAAGCAAAAGGGAATTGGGTAAAGTGCCCAATGATGGGATCTTGCCCAGCCAGCTAAACAAGGTTACAGTTATTATAATATATTCCAATTTATAAATCTCCTACCCAGGTCACGACAAAAAGCGACATAAGGCGACAAAAAGCGACATAAGGCGACAAAAAGCGACATTATTATATATTTGATTGTGTTTTAACTAAGAATAAACTAAAAAAGAAGCAAAATTAATGGCAATTGTCCCTTTAAGACAAGGTAATATAATGATAGTCGGCTGTAGTAAAAGATTAATTTCGTCTTCGCCCCATGCATTTCTATTCTCCTTTTTAAAAATAGTGGGCGTCAGTAAGAGTGGCGATTTAACATCATCCCCTCTTTCCTCCTTTTCCTCGCGAGAAAGGTGGCGCCCACAACCTTGCTCTGCTTTAAAGGGATAATTATTAAAATTATTGCTGTATGTACAGCAATAGCGAGGGGATTACGTAGACAAGAGCAATACTTCTGTAATATTGATTAAGTATATTCAGCAAAATGGAGGAATAAATGGACTGGGCATTTATAGTTGAAATTCCATTTTATGCGCTTTTTGGAACTCATGACTCTCTCCTTGCTTGGCTTTATTATACGTAAACCATAGCTTAGGAAACATCACAAGTTGACCAAATTTAGCTGAAACGAAACACTCAGTTGGGAGAGCGCAGCGTTCGCAAAAAGATGACCTGCCGGATGCCTAATGCCTTGATTTTAAGAGAAATACCAATATTATCAGCGACTTACCTTTGATCCTTCTTTTAGTCCCAGTATCATATTTTTAGCGGATTTTAGTCATTCTTGTCACGTACGTGGCACATGGGCTGAAGTCTTCTTTCCATAAAAATTGACACTTCTTTCATAAATTGATATTCTTTTGCCACATAATTGGGAAAAATGGGAACGAAGTGTCCTAAATGCCATACTGATAATCCTTCCGATTCAAAGTACTGCAAAGAGTGTGCTACTCCACTTCCTCTTTCTGGGGAAGTTTCTGTCACTAAAACCCTTGAAACACCTGTCGAAGGGCTAAAAAGGGGAACTACATTTGCAGAGAGATATGAAATCATCGAAGCACTTGGAACAGGGGGTATGGGAAAGGTCTACAGGGTAAAGGATGAGAAGTTAGATGAAGAAATAGCCTTAAAGGTATTAAGACCCGAAATAGCTGCTGATAAAGGTATGATAGAACGTTTCAAGAATGAACTGAAGTTAGCCCGTAAGATCGCTCATAGGAACGTTTGCAAGATGTATGACCTCAATGAGGAGGAGGGGACACATTTTATTACGATGGAGTATGTTAAAGGTGAGGATCTAAAGAGCTACATCCGAAAAAAGGGAAAAATATTGGAAAAGGACGCCATCTCTTTAGCCAAGCAAGTGTGTGAAGGACTATCAGAGGCGCATGAGTTAGGAGTCGTGCACCGGGATTTAAAGCCCCAGAACATCATGATAGACAAGAAAGGCCGTGCAAAGATCATGGATTTTGGGATAGCGCGCTCGAAAGAAGCCCCTGGAGTCACTACCACAGGGATGATGATTGGAACACCGGATTACATCTCCCCTGAGCAGGCAGAGGGGGAGGAAGCAGACAAAAGATCAGACATCTATTCATTAGGAGTTTTACTTTATGAGATGGTGACAGGGAGAGTTCCTTTTAAAGGAGATACTGCACTCAGTGTGGCTATTAAACACAAAACCCAAATACCTTCGGATCCAAGGAAGCTCAATCCTAAGGTTTCAGAAGATTTGAGCCGATTGATACTGATTTGCATGGAGAAGAAGAGAGAGAGGAGGTATCAATCAGCAGAGGAGCTCCTTTCTGATTTGATCAAGATAGAGAAAGGTATTCCTACCGCAGTGAGAGCGATTCCTGCAAAAGAGTCTGAACGTGAAATGATAGGCGAGATGAAATGGCGGAATTCTATTGCTGTACTTCCCTTTGTAGACTTAAGCGCTCAAAGAGACCAGGAGTATTTTTGTGATGGGATGGTTGAAGAGCTCATCAATTCGCTATCCAGGATCAAGGATCTACGTGTTGTGGCCCGGACTTCCGCCTTTTCCTTCAAGGGAAAAGATGTGGACATTCGCGAAATTGGAAAGAGACTGAATGTTAAGACAATTCTTGAGGGCAGTGTGCGCAAAGCCGGAGACAGGCTACGCATCACAGCGCAGCTGGTGAATGTGGAAGAAGACTTTCCTATCTGGTCTGATCGTTATGACCGAGAGCTCGAGGATGTGTTTGCCATCCAGGATGACATAGCACAGAGCATTGTCAACACCCTAAAAATAGAGGTTTTGGGTGAGAAGGAAGCACCTCTCGTTAAAGCCCACACCGAAAACCCCGAGGCTTACGAGGCTTATCTCAAGGGCCTCTTTCACTATTGGAAGCTTTCTCCTGAGCACGTCGCGCTTGCTCTGGACTATTACCAGCTTGCCCTGGAGAAAGATCCGAATTACGCGCTAGCCTATACAGGTATCGCCGGCGTTTGGGGCACCCGCGGGATCTTTGGAATCGAACCATCCCGTGAGGCGTTTCCCAAAGTGAAAGAGGCCGCGCTTAAAGCCCTTGAGCTGGATGACACGCTCGCAGAAGCTCATTACCAATTGGCTAATATCAGATTTTACTTCGAATGGGATTGGACTGGTGCTGAGAAAGAGTTCCAACGGGCGATCGAGCTCAACCCTAACTATGCGAATATTTACTTAATTTACTCTTCTTTCTTAGACATGATGGGACGTCCAGAGGAAGCAAGAGCGGAGATTGAGCGAGCCCTGGAATTGGACCCGCTCAATTTCTTCGCTCACGGAGTTTTTGGTCTACATTTGTTTAACTCGCGTCGGTATGATGACGCCATCGCGCAGTTCCGCAAAACCCTGAGAACTGAACCTAACTTCCCGCTGGCGCATGAAGGCCTCTGGGTTTCCCTCTACCAAAAGCGAATGTATGAGGAGGCTCTGGCAGAAGCGAAGAAATATTTTGAGGTGCAGGGCGATCCTGAAGTTGCGGATTCCCTTCAGCGCGGCTACGCGGAGGCTGGCTACCCAGGAGCGATGAGCCTCGTAGCGGAGAAACTGGCGGAGCGTTCAAAGCAGGCCTATGTTCAGCCCACGCAAATTGCGCGACTGTACGATCACGCAGGAGAGAAAGACCGAGCTCTTGAGTGGCTGGAGAAAGCCTACAAGGAGCGTGAGCCCTCCTTGGTCACTTTAAACGTGTGGCCAGAGGGTACCTTGCGTTATGACCCGCGTTTCCAGGCCCTGTCGCGGCGGCTAAACTTCCCTAAATAGATTTTCTTAAAATGAGAATCGCACATAAAAAATATCGACGGCCCTAACTCTATGGAGCGCTTTACCTAGTTCAACCTAGAATTCTTGCCAACCTTTGCCTTGGAGCAGACCACGAATGTAGCACACCTGGCCAGCATGTTGATGCACTTCAGCCAACGCAACTAACAAACGTGACCCAACGGTAGGAAAATATTGTGTCCAAGGATCGTCAATCTCCCTACTAAGGTCAGAGCTTGAAAGGTCGTCTATGCTCTGCTTTGACCTTTCAAGCACGGCCTGAAGGTAATTCAGCAGAGTCTTAACATCCGGGGATTTGAACTCTGCCACTTGCTCGGGACTACGGCCTGTTCCACTGTCGCTTGGATCGGGTGAGCGGTTGAACTTATCATGCCATCTGTCCTTAGTCCAAAGCTGTTCCTCCTCCGTGATAGAACTGATGAGGCCATCCAGTTCTCGTGTTAGATGCCAGGTTGTCCAGCCAATACTATTGCTATCGGGACGTGGTTGCCAATTCAAATCTTTCTGAGTGAACCCGTCAAGTGCTCTCTCAACAGCGTTAAACGCTTCACCATAACCTTCAATTAGCAGGTCTTTCCACTCCATTGATACCTCCTTTTAAGCTGATTCCCATGTTGGGATTTGAGTGTAATCGTGTTTTGGGGCTTTGTTAATATCCCCAGCCAAAATACACTAACTTAGAACTTTCTTACTGTATTGCATCCCTAAATTAATTATTTCAAGTGTATGTTATTATCTCTTCCTTCAAGCCATTACGCAATTTAGTAAAGGGAGCTAATTATTTATTCAAAATCGGGGACGGTTTTGTTTTCTCTGCTCATCTTCCAATTTTTGCCCCTCTAGCCTACCCCCCCTTCCAAAAAGTAGAAAAAATATGCAAAAAATGATAAATTCTTTAGGTTGATCTGACAGCTTTTTGTGTGGGCGGTTAGCTCAGTTGGGAGAGCGCAGCGTTCGCAACGCTGAGGTCGGGGGTTCAAATCCCCTACCGTCCACTATTATGGACTGTAAGAAATGATAAGCGGCGAGATACTAGTATTAATAGGGACGGCAGCAACTCTTGGTCTCGTCCATACTGTACTTGGGCCTGACCATTACCTTCCCTTTATCGTAATAAGCCGAGCCAGAAAATGGTCTCTGCACAAAACTCTCCTTATTTCTTTTTTCTGCGGGCTGGGGCATTTGCTGAGCTCTGTAGTGCTGGGCTTTGTCGGGATTGCTCTGGGGCTAGCTGTTTCTCGTTTGACGTCAGTTGAATCTTTTCGAGGCGGAGCAGCAGCTTGGCTTCTCATCGGCTTTGGATTTGCCTATTTTATTTGGGGAATGCACAGAGCGATAAAAAACAGGCCCCATAAGCATATTCATGTCCATGCTGACGGAGAGGAGCATGAACATATTCATACGCACGAGGTAGAGCATTCCCACGTGCATGAGGAGAAGAAGGGTGCCAGCCTGACTCCCTGGATACTTTTTATTATATTTGTGTTTGGACCTTGCGAGCCATTAATCCCTCTAGTCATGTATCCTGCGATGAAGCAAAATATCTCTGGGCTCATTTTGGTCACAACTGCCTTCGGTTTAACGACAATTCTAACAATGCTTGTTATTATCGCAGTCTCTTCCTGGGGAATAAAATTTCTTCGATTGGGTCGCTTAGAGAGATATGCTCATGCCTTAGCTGGGGCTATGATTCTTATCTCAGGGCTGAGCGTCCAATTTCTCGGCCTATAAAAATCAGTTCCTTTTCAAATTCCTTTATTTAAAAGATTTTTCTACGAAATAAAAAGGTGGGCTTGATAAATCAAGCCCCTACAAATAATCCGGGCTCCTACAAAATAAGGCGTTGGGCTTGATAAATTAAGCTCCTACAAAATAAGGCAGTGGGCTTGATAAATCAAGCCCCTACAGACAAATCCAGCCCCTACAAATAAATCAGGCCCTTACAAAAAATCTCAGTTGAAATGTTTCCTTTTATTCTCTATTATCCTGAATAGACCTTCTATCATGAAATTTATCGTTGACTGCATGCTGGGGAAGTTAGCCAAGTGGCTTAAAATTCTCGGATTTGATACCCTCTACTTTAGTAAAATAGAAGATTCTGCTCTCCTGGACCTGGCTCAACAAGAAGGAAGAGTGCTTCTCAGCAGAGATAACGGATTGATTGAAAAATCGCGAGATATTAATACCCTTTTCATAGAAAGCGAAGATTGGAACCCTCAGTTAGAGCAGGTTTTGGATGAGTTTGACCTCTGGCCAGATATCAGACCCTATTCTCGCTGCATTGAATGCAACATTGAGCTCAAGGATTTGCTCAAGAAGCGAGCCAAGAATTTAGTGGCTCCTTTTGTTTATGAACGGGCTACTTCCTTTGCTATTTGCCCTCGATGCGGGCGCGTTTTCTGGAAAGGGACTCATCACCAAGATATGGAATTCAAGATCGAAGAAATACTAAAAAAGAGAGAGAAACGAAAAAAGAAACAAGCTAAAAAACCTCAGAAAGACGGCGAAGCAAAGAAATAGTAATCTGCTCCATTATACCATCCCAAGATTTATTCAAAGATTTTCAAGAATTCATTGATTTCTTTTATGGGGATAATTAAAATGGAACCTAACTTGATATTCCTTCCATAAAAAGAGGTGTTAAGATGAGCATCATAAGCAAATTATTCGGAAAATCCCCGTTTGAACCTCTCTACCAGCATATGCTGAAAGTTAAAGCGTGCGTTGATTTAGTCAGGCCTCTTATGGATGCTTTCCTTAAAGGAGAAGAGGAGAAAATTAAAGATGTTGCCAAGAAAATCTTCAAGGCAGAGCATGATGCCGATATAGTGAAAAAAGATATTAGGAGTACTCTGCCAAAGAGCATATTTTTGCCTGTCGCAAGAGGAGACATCTTGAGATTTCTAAAAGAGCAGGACAACATCGCTGATTCTGCAGAAGATTTGGCAGCCTTACTCATACTCAGGAAAACCATGGTGCCAGATGAGCTAAAAGAGGAATTAAAAGATTTTGTCGACAAAGTTCTTGAGACATATGAGGCGGCAATGACTGTTTCGAGTGAAATTAAGCTGCTTGCCGAGACTTCTTTCGGAGGTGAGGAGGCTCATAAAGTCATGGATCTGATCGAGCAGCTTAAATTAAAGGAGTGGGAGGCAGACAAAGCCCAAATGATAGCAGCCAAAAAAATGTTTTCCATCGAGAAGAAGTTAGATCCTGTTTCTGTGATGATGTGGATGCATATTTTTGGTGAGCTTGGAACTTTAGCAAATCACGCCGAGAATGCCGGAGATCAGATGCGGCTGATGCTCCACAATACCTGAAGCGCAACGGCTTAGAATTTCTTTTTTTGTATTTTCCTGTTAAGTGAGGATTGGTGAAGATTGTGGATTTTGAGGAAAGAATGGTGAATTTTTATGGATGCTAACCTTCTCATTATTATTCTTATTGCTGCAGTTTTGATAGGCCTTTATAGCGCAATCAACATCGGAGCCAATGATGTGGCTAATGCTATGGCTACTTCTGTTGCTTCAGGGGCCTTGACTATAAAAAGGGCCGTTGTTGTGGCAGGTGTTTGCGATGTTCTCGGGGCTGTTCTGGTTGGAAGCCATGTAGCCAATACAATCAGAAAAGGGCTCATTGATCCTATGCAGTTTAGCGGCAGACAGACTCTTTTCCTCTTTGGGATGTTGGCTGCCGTTTTGGGATCAGCACTCTGGGTTAATCTAGCCACTTATTTTAAGCTCCCGGTATCAACCACACATTCCATTATAGGGGGAGTGGTTGGTTTTGGCCTGGTGAGCGTGGGAATTGCAGGCATAAAGTGGAAAGTGGTCCTTTTTGTGGTTTTGAGCTGGATTATCTCTCCAGTTTTTGGCGGTATTATTGCTTTTACAATTTTTTCTATCATAAAGAAATTTATACTTAGCTCCCCAGAACCCATAGCGCAGACCAGAAGGATAGGTCCTTTTTTGACAGGAATCGTCGCCTTTATACTTTCTCTGGCTGTTATCTATAAAGGATTGAAACACCTCTATCTCGACCTTCCTATAAGAGAGGCTCTTCTTATTTCATTATGTGTAGGTGCTGGAGGCTTTCTCCTTGGCTTTTTTCTTCTTCGGAGATACAAGGAAAAAGATACAGATCCTTACTATCAAGTGGAAAAGATGGCAAATCCTTTACAGGTCCTCTCTGCTTGTTTTCAGGCTTTTTCTCATGGAGCGAATGATGTGGCCAATGCCATCGGTCCGGTTGCAGCCATCGTGGCAGTTGTACATACGCAGAAAGTTGATATGCAGGTTCCCATTCCGCTTTGGCTGCTACTTCTTGGAGGCGTAGGCTTGGCTTTCGGCGTTTATACATGGGGTCACCGTGTTATGGAAACAGTGGGGAAAAAAATCACATCCATAACCCCGACGCGGGGCTTTTCTGCTGAATTTGGAACAGCCACTACAGTTCTTCTTTGTTCTCGGCTCGGTATGCCTGTATCAACCACCCACGTTGCCGTGGGCAATATCATCGGAGTCGGTCTTGCTCGAGGAATTTCAGCCATTAACCTGGATGTGATAAAAAAAATCTTCTCAGCCTGGATTATTTCACTTCCTGCTGCAGGCCTCTTCACTGCTGCAATTTATTTTATTCTTTCCATTTTATTTGTTTGAGAACCAATAGTAGAGAAATTTTCGAATTTTTTTATTTATGAAATTTCCTTAAAATGTTGATCGTTATGGGGTCAGGCCTTGTCAATGAGAAGAGAAATTTTTCTGCCCTTGATTATCTAGGCATCACCACGATAAGGCCTGACCCCATAGTAAATATTTGATTCATACGATGAAAAAAGCGTATACTCTAGACCGGAATCAAGGGAACGAAAAGTTAGTTGTTTCGTATGAATAAGTTGAAAGGAGGAGCTATGTTAGTACTCACAACACCCACTATCGAAGGCAAGAAGATTGTGAAGTACATGGGATTAGTCTCAGGAGAGGCTATCCTGGGTGCCAACATCTTCAAGGATATTTTTGCGGGCATCAGGGACATTGTCGGAGGAAGGTCAGCAGCCTATGAAAAAGAGCTTCGTAGAGCGAAAGAAATAGCTCTCGATGAGATGAAAGAAGAGGCAAGAGCTTTAGGCTGCAATGCTGTTGTTGGGGTTGATCTGGATTATGAAACCATAAGCATCGGTCAAGCGGGAAGAATGCTCATGGTAAGCGCCAGCGGGACAGCGATCGTTTATGAAGAAGAGTAAGAAAAATGGATAAGCATGTTGATATTATTTCTATCTTGTGGGTTGTTTCGGGATCTTTAGGAATTCTTATAGCCATCTTTATTTTCTGGTTCTTTTGGGCAATTACTTTTATTCCTGATGTGGGGTACGAAGCCACTTATGTCTTGAGGTTGATATCTATATGGGGATTCATATTTCTTGCTGTCTTCTCACTTCCTGAAATAATCGGGGGCATAGGCTTGCTTAGAAGGAAAGAGTGGGGCCGGATCTTGGTTTTGGTTGTTTCCTTTTTTAACCTAATTAATTTTCCTTTAGGGACGGCGTTAGGAGTTTATTCCTTTATCATTTTACTGAAAGAAGAGACCGTGCAGCTTTTTAATCCTTAACCAGAAAAGGGGAAAAAGATGAAAGGGGCAATTTCTTTTTTGCTTATGTTTATGGTTATTATTGGAGCACTCCAGTTTTTAAAGGCAGAAAACACTCCACAGGAGAAAACAGACATGAATTCAATAATCTCTGTCCTTGAAAGCCACAAAATCGAGCATTATGTCTTTTCCAACAACCAGGACAATCAATTCCTCGTTGTTCCCGAGTTTGGAGCGAGGATTCTTGCTGTCTCTGTGGGCGGAGAAAATTTGTTCTGGACACATCCTGAAATCCTTCAAGGGCAAGGAGGACAGCGTTCCTGGATTTCTCCGGAAGGTGGAGCCAAAGGTTTTATATTCAGACCCGACTGGAAAAGAAACAGAGATTTTTCGATGATGGATCCTGGAAATTTCAAAGTTTCTTTTTTTAAAGAGAATGAACACCTTGTTCTGCAAAATACATTCAAGACAGCCTCCAACGACGGCCAAGAGACCTATGATTTGACATTGACCAGGGAACTAAGACACGAAGAGGATCCCCTTAAAGATGATCCTGAATTTAAAGGTTTAAAATATAACTATCTCGGGATTGATTTTGTCCATAAGCTCAAGAATAACGGCGAAGCTATTCATGACCGTATTTTAGGACTCTGGTGTTTGATTCAAGTGCCTCCTGAGGGGACGATGATTGTCCCTGTCCAAGAAGTCAAAAAAGAGGCCTGGAGGGACACCTATTTTGAGCCTATTCCTTCAGAGTATGCTAAGGCCAATGCGGATTCTTTTTCGTTCTATATCCATGGGAGCCGGCGTTATAAGGTAGGCATTAGCCCAGAATCTTCCCAAGGTATTATTTGTTATCTATCCAAAGCAAAGAGCGGCGATTTCTTTATGGTTTTCATGATGTTTCCTGTTAAGCCTGAAGGCCACTATGTGGACAGGCCAAGGCGAGAGCAAGAGACGAATGGAGATGCCATCCAGCTTTACAGCCACCTGGAGAAAGGTCCCCTTGCTTTTGGAGAACTGGAGTGTCAGTCCTGGGGATTGGATTTGCGGCCTGGCGCTGAACAGGCTTTTCCGATAAAAATTTATATGTACAAGGATTCTCTTGGAGTTTTGCAAAAAATAGGAAAAAAACTCCTCTGCGCTCAGTTCGATAAAGCCTATCTTTTCAATATGGACTAGAAAGGCAAAGAGACGACATTTAAAGGCGTGCTCAAGGAACGTTTTATATAGCCTGTTATTTAGCCTGTTCATGAACTTCAATCCAAAATAATCCCCTCGAATAACATAATTTGTTTTTAGTTCAGATAATTCCAATTATTATTGAAAAAAAGGTAATTTTCCTTTATAATAGTTCGTTAATTGGCGAAATATAATAATAAGGAAAATGTTATGAAAAACTATTTAAGAGTATTTAAGGCCTTGAGTGATAAGAGTAGACTGCGAATTATGAAAATGCTAGAAGTCGAGCCTATGTGTGTCTGTGAAATAACAGATGTCCTGAACCTTGCCCCTTCCACAGTTTCCAAGCATCTTAGTCTTCTTCATGAAGCAGAACTCATCGAGGATAGAAAAGAGGCTAGATGGGTCAATTATTCTTTGCCCGGTAAGAGTCTCATCCCTTTTGTTTCAGAGATGTTGAAACTTCTTCGACGTTCCCTTAATGACGACCCTGAGGTTCTGGCCGATATGGAAAAAGCAAAGAAAGTCGATAGAGTCGAATTATGCAGATGAATCGTTTCATTTACAAGACTAAAAGAAAAGATATTTAAGACATGAAAGATTGGAAAATATTCTTGTTCTTCTTAGGGATTTTTTTAGCTGTGTTCTGGCTTCCTGTGGGAAACATCCGTTTCCAGAATGGCCTGATAGAAGGCTTTGCCTTGCTTAAAGAATATGCTCGCGACCATGTTCTGCTCTGTCTTGTGCCCGCGTTTTTTATCGCAGGAGCCCTAGCTGTGTTTATTAGCAAGTCTTCGGTCATAAAATATTTTGGGGCTCAGGCCAAAAAAATCCTGTCTTACAGCGTTGCCTCGGTTTCAGGAACAATATTGGCTGTCTGTTCCTGCACGGTGCTTCCTCTTTTTGCTGGAATCTATACTCGAGGTGCCGGTATAGGACCTGCGACAGCTTTTCTCTATTCTGGACCAGCTATCAATGTTCTGGCCATTATCCTGACCGCAAAAGTTCTGGGCTATAAGCTTGGCCTGGCAAGAGCCGTTGGAGCTGTGGTTTTTGCTGTAGTCATTGGTTTGCTGATGCATTTTATTTTTCGTAAGGAAGAAGAGAAAGATCGCAAAGATAAGGAATTTGTAGCCCTGGAAGAGATAAAAACAGCCAGGCCATTATGGAAAAACGCTCTCTATTTTGCCTCTATGATTGGATTCCTTGTCTTCATCAATTGGGGGAGATCTGACGAGGCATCTTTTAAACTCTGGCTCGTCATATACAAGGCCAAGTGGTTTATCGGAGGGGGGTTGCTTTTGGTTTTGGCCTGGATGGTCTGGAACTGGTTCAAAAGGGAGGAGCTCAAAGAGTGGTTGTATTCAACCTGGTTTTTTTCGAAGCAAATATTACCTTTACTCTTTGCAGGAGTTCTTATTTCAGGTTTCCTGCTCGGAAGGCCCGGTCATGAGGGTGTGATTCCGAGCCGATGGGTTGTAAGCTTTGTTGGCGAGAACTCAATCCTGGCCAATCTTTTTGCATCAATTTCTGGAGCTCTAATGTATTTTGCCACCCTCACCGAAGTTCCCATTTTACAGGGTCTGCTCGGCTCTGGGATGGACCAAGGCCCGGCCCTGGCGCTTCTTCTTGCAGGTCCTGCTCTTTCTTTGCCCAACATGCTTGTCATCCGAAGCATTATTGGTACAAAGAAAACGCTTGTTTACATCGGGCTTGTCGTAGTGATGGCCACAGTGACAGGCTTTGTGTACGGGAGTGTTTTTGGATAATACAAGGAGGAATCAGATGGAAATAAGAATATTGGGACCGGGTTGTCCCCGCTGCGGTGAAGTCGAAATGAGAACCATTAATTGCTTAGCAGAGTTAAATGTATCAGCCGATGTCCAAAAAATTACAGATATCAAAAAAATTGCAGAGTATAAAATAATGGGGACCCCGGGACTGGTTATTAATGGAAAAGTGAAATGTTTCGGGCGAATCCCTTCGATGAACGAGATCAAAGGTTGGATCAAGGAGGAATTATAAGATATCCCAAGAAAATGAAGCAAAGAACAACGCAGATAACTTAACGAGTTTATTTGAAAGATTATTTGGAGCCGCATGAAGATAGAGTTAAGTGAGATGAGAGATATTGTTATTCATTTGAAAGAGGAGTGCGGTAGTTTTCATGAAGATATAGGGGAATAACAAATAGGGAGGAGGAATGAAAGGGAAAAAGAAAAAAGAGAAAAAACTCTCAGTATTGGATAGGTTTTTAACTCTATGGATTTTTATAGCAATTGGTATAGGAATATTGATCGGATATTTCACCCCGTCGATAACTGAATTTATTGCAAATCTGCAAATAGGTACAACCTCGGTTCCTATTGCGATTGGTTTAATATTGATGATGTATCCCCCCTTGGCCAAGGTTAAATATGAAGAGATAGGAAAGGTCTTTCATAACAAAAGGCTTCTTGCCTTCTCGTTAATTCAGAACTGGATAGTCGGCCCTGTGGTGATGTTTTTATTAGCGATATTATTTCTCCGCAATTATCCTGAGTATATGATAGGTGTTATTTTAGTAGGCCTTGCTCGCTGCATTGCAATGGTAATTGTTTGGAATGAACTTGCCGAGGGCGATAGAGAACTTGCCGTAGGATTGGTAGCTTTTAACGCCGTCTTCCAGGTTTTATTCTACGCTGTTTATATCTACATTTTCATAACCATATTCCTTAATGTGTTTGGGCTGGTGAAGGGATTGAATGTGAGTGTTTCAATCCTGGAAGCAGGCAAAACCGTTTTCATTTATTTGGGTATACCATTCATTGCCGGAATAACAACACGATTCACGTTGATAAAGCTGAAAGGTAAAGAATGGTATGAAGGGATATTTGAGCCACGAATTAGTCCTATTACACTCATTGCATTATTATTTACCATCATCGTTATGTTCTCGTTAAAAGGGGAATACATTATAGAATTACCTTTAGATGTGGTGAGGATAGCAATACCCCTTATCTTTTACTTTCTCTTTATGTGGTTCATAACTTTTTTTATAGTGAGGAAAATTGGGGGGAACTATCCGCAAACTACAGCAGTGTCTTTTACTGCAGCGAGCAATGATTTTGAGTTGGCCATAGCTGTAGCGATAGCTATTTTTGGCATTAGTTCCAATCACGCCTTTGCAACTGTAATTGGCCCTCTTATAGAAGTTCCAGTGCTCATATGTCTTGTAAATGTAGCCTTGAAATTTAGAGGAAGATTCTTTAAATAAAAGCCATATTAGGGAAAGTAGCAAGCGGATATTTTCAATTTCCACATGTTGTGTAGGTGTTTGATTTATCAAACACTTGTTATTTATTTGCAGGAGCGAAAGGTGCGCGCTTGATAAATCAAGCCCCTACAAATAAACTAAATCCTTACAGATTATCAAGAAGGTGGGCTTGATAAATCAAGTCCCTACAATAAATCAAGCCTCTACAATTTATTTCACAGGATAAAAGAGGAGGTAAAAGATGAAAAAAATGCTGATTCTGTTCTTGAGCTTGCATATATTCATATCTCTTCCAGCCTTTTCGGAGGCGAAAGGCTATCTTTTCATCATTGGAGGTGGCACTCGATCCGAAGCCATGATGAAAAAATTTGTAAAGCTTGCCGATAAATTTAACAGCGGAAAAATCATTATCTTCCCCATGGCGAGTAGCGTACCAGATGAAGTTGGGCCTGAACAGGCAGAGCAGCTCAAAAGGTTTGGAGCACGAGAGGTTGAGTATCATATACTGACCAGAGAGCAAGCGCTGAAGGAGGAAAATACTGGAATTCTGGATGATGTTGGCGGTGTTTTCTTTTCGGGTGGGGTGCAATCCCGCCTTATGGATATCCTTATCGATACCCCAATTCACAGAAAGCTTCTGGAAATCTATGAGAGGGGAGCTGCGATCGGGGGAACAAGTGCTGGAGCAGCAGTGATGAGCGAGATCATGATTACCGGCGATGAAAAAAGAGAAGTTAAGGAAGGTCATGAATTCGAGACTATCCAGGCCAACAATATTGTTACCGTACGAGGTTTTGGGTTTATAAAAACAGCGATCATTGACCAGCATTTTATCAGGAGAAAACGGCATAACCGCCTCATAAGCCTTGTGGCTGAAAACCCGAAGCTTCTGGGTGTTGGGATTGATGAATCGACTGCTATTATTTATGCACCTGATGAAGTCTTTGAAGTCATTGGAGAGCGAAATGTTATTGTTTACGACGCTACTCAAGCACAAATTCGAATTTCTCCAT
>WVXO01000004.1 GCA_011773465.1 Candidatus Aminicenantota bacterium
ACCTTCACCTTTTCCGCCAAAGCCTCATCCTCTGGGGTCAGACTTGCAAAACTTGAATTTTTACAACATTAAGATAAGATGTCAATTCTTCAGAAAAATCCTCAAAAATAAAAAAATTCAAGTTTTGCAAGTCTGACCCCAGAGGATGAGGCTTTGGCGGAAAAGGTGAAGGTGAGCTGTCCTAACTGTGGAAGCACGAACAACTACCCTCTAGGTCTTAGCGGGAAAAAGGTCGTCTGTGGCCGCTGTAAATATCCTCTTCCTGAGCCAGGGAGTGTCCTAGAGTTTTCTGCAGGCCCGGCTTCCAGCTTTCTCCAGAATTCTAAACTCCCTATCCTTGTAGATTTTTTCTCGCCGACATGTGCGCCCTGCCACATGATGCATCCTGTGGTGGAGAGCTTTGCCAAGAGAAGGGCGGGAGAAATCATGGTGGTTAGGATTAATGTGGATCAGCAGCCTCAAGTGGCGGCTGAATTCAGAGTGCAAGCTGTTCCTACGTTCGTTATTTTTCATAAAGGTTACGAGAGGAGCAGGACAAGCGGCGCTCTTTCTGAAGCAGATTTTGCTCTTTGGGTAGCGAGCAAAGTATGAATAGAATCTGGAGAAAAATGAAAAAAGTTTAAAAAGAGAAAATTTCCAAATATAATAAATATTATGAAAGAGAAAATTATTAACAAGATTTAGGAGGGTGAGTATGAGAAAAAGCAAAATGTTAACTTTAAATCGCCGCGAATTTATCAAAGGATCTGTTGTAGGTTTAGCAAGTTTGCCTGCCTTAAGTTTTAAACCTATGAAGGCAAAAGAAACAGCAAAAAGGGCTAAGGTCGTACTTTTTAAAACTCAGGATAGGAAAGAGGGAGTTAAGAAAGTTATTGAACTCTTAGATTTCGCCTCTGTTCAGGGTAAAAAAGTTATGCTGAAACCTAATTTCAATACGGCTGATCCGGCACCTGGTTCAACTCATAATGATACTTTGAGCCAGCTGATTAAAGAGCTCCAAGAGAGGGGAGCTTCGGAGATTACAATCGGAGAAAGAAGCGGCCCGCCCGCGACCAAGAGTGTCTTAAAAGATAAAGGAATTTTCGAACTAGCCCAAGAATTAAACTTCAAAATTATTAATTTCGAAGAACTGGAAGAAAAGGATTGGGTCCACTTTAATCCGCCTGGAAATCATTGGAAAGAGGGATTTTATGTAGCTCGTCCAGTTGTTGAATCCGAGTATGTTGTTTCTACCTGCTGTCTCAAGACACATCAATACGGAGGTGTCTTCACTATGTCAATAAAGTTAGCGGTAGGATTAACACCCAAGAAGTTGATGAGAGAGCTTCATAGTGAAAGTCGTAACGGCATGAGGAAAATGATTGCCGAGATAAACCTTAGCTATAAGCCCCAATTTATTGTTCTTGACGGAATAGAGGCTTTTGTTGATGGGGGTCCTTCAAGAGGAACCAGAAAAGAAGCTAACGTTTTCCTTGCAGGAAAGGACCGTATTGCCATGGACGCAGCAGGAGTGGCTATTTTAAAAGAGCTTGGCTCGAACGAGGCCATAATGGAGCGAAAAATCTTTGAACAGGACCAAATTAAAAGAGGAGTCGAGTTAGGTTTAGGGATAAGCAAGCCCGATCAGATTGAGTTCATCACTCCTGATAAAGCAAGCCGCGAGTATGCCCAAAAATTAGAATCAATTCTCACCCAGGGCTAATTTTCCTTTGGGAAAGCTCAAAATCTGAGGGATAACTACGACTAAATAAGTAGGATCAGACTTCATCATCATTTTGAGGATTTGGCCGCAAGTTGTCATATAGACATCATCTCTTGATAAAGTATGACCTTGATATTTCTTATGTTGGAGGAGATTTCAGCTTTATTTTCCTTTACATTTTGAATGTATTTTATTAATATCCGTATAAAAATAAGCAAGATATTAAAAATCCTTTGAGATAAAAGAAGGAAAAATGAGCTTATACGAGTTGATTCTTTCAAGAAGGTCGATACGTCAGTTCAAGCCTGAACCTATTTCAAGAGAAATCCTAGAGAGACTTGTCAACGCTGCAAGGTTAGCTCCATCAGCAGCCAATCTTCAACCTCTTGAGTTTATAATAGTTGCTGAAGCCGAGCTAAGGAAGCAGCTCTTTCCCTGTTTAAAATGGGCAGGTTATATTGCTCCAGAAGGTGATCCCAAACAGGGGCATGAACCCGTCGCTTACATTGTCGTCCTTGTAAATTTACAGGTGAGAGATAAAGGGTATGAATGGGACGTGGGAGCAGCTGTTGAAAACATGATCCTTGCTGCTTGGGAGGAAGGAATCGGGAGCTGTTGGCTCCTGTCTGTGGAAAGAAATGAAGTTCAGGAAATGCTAAGAATTCCGATGAACTATAAAATTGACTCTGTGTTGGCTTTAGGATACCCTGATGAGAAACCTGTAGCAGAGGATATGAAGGGCTCCTTAAAATACTGGAAAGATAAGCAGGAATGTCTTCATGTCCCCAAGAGAAAATTAGAAGATATCATTCATTTTAATATATATTGACTAATTGCCCATGATAGCTACATAACGCTTAAATAATGAAAATATATTTATGATTTCCATCTTTAGATTCAATAAAGGTGGGCTTGAT
>WVXO01000039.1:0-365 GCA_011773465.1 Candidatus Aminicenantota bacterium
CGCCCATTAAAGCGGTACGTGAGCTGGGTTTAGAACGTCGCGAGACAGTTCGGTCCCTATCCACGGTAGGCGTAGGAAATCTGAAGGGAGCTGTTCCTAGTACGAAAGGACCGGAACGGACGAACATATGGTGTACCAGTTGTCCCGCCAGGGGCAGCGCTGGGTAGCTACGTTCGGAAGAGATAACCGCTGAAGGCATATAAGCGGGAAGCTCGCCCTAAGATTAGATTTCCCACCCTTCGGGGCTAAAGGTCCCTTGTAGACTACAAGGTTGATAGGCTGGGCGTGTAAGTCCGGTAACGGATTTAGCTAACCAGTACTAATAGACCGTGAGGCTTGACCATAAAGTTTATTAAGACAAAAAA
>WVXO01000039.1:447-10870 GCA_011773465.1 Candidatus Aminicenantota bacterium
TGGAAATAATTTCCCGGCAACCATAACAAAGAGGAAACACCCGTTCCCATTCCGAACACGGAAGTTAAGCTCTTTGGTGCCGATGGTACTGCTCTGGGGGCAGAGTGGGAGAGTAGGACGTTGCCGGGATTTTTTTTATAAAAAGTAATTGCCAGCGAAGCGTGGCAACCTCAACCTTTTAAGCAGTAAAATGTGCATAGAATGGGGGCAGGGTACTTTTACAAAAAAAAATGTAGCCTGTCCCCTTTTTTTATGTCACCTTTTTATTGCTTTTTTATGACTGGCATCTATCTTCATCTTCCATTGGTTTTCATCGGTGAACTTGGTTTACTCCCAATATGCTGAGTGCCTCGCCCGGTAAGAAAAGCAAATCTGTTACCAACGATACAAAATATCACTTGTATTTTTCTGATATTTTTTAATATTATTAGCTTTCCTATTTTAGTCTTGAATCAGAGATGCATAACTATCAAGGAATCTATAACTATTTAGAAGTCTAAACAACTAAAGGAGGAAGAAAAATGAAGAAGGTTTTTTTATTCCTTTTTATCGCAGGATTATTATGCTCCTGCCTAAAACAAGAAGAGAATCCTCTTTTCAGCGAGTTTGATACGCCTTTTCAAGTTCCCCCGTTCGATAAGATAAAGGAAGAACACTATTTGCCGGCTTTTAAAGAAGGAATGAAGCAGGAGATAAAGGAAATTGAAGCGATTCTAAATAATCCCGAGACTCCCACTTTTGAAAACACTATTGAAGTCTTAGAAAGCAGTGGGTCTTTGTTAAGGAGAGTCAGCAATGTTTTTGGCGTTTTGGACGAGTCGATGACAAATGAGGATATGCAGAAAATCGCCAAAGAAGTTGCACCTCTAAGATCAAAGCACCGGGATGATATTCGGTTAAATGAAAAATTATTTCAAAGAATCGAGGCGGTTTATGAACAGAAAGATAAGCTGGATCTAACGTTAGAACAAAATATGCTCCTCGAGAAGTATTACAAAGACTTTGTGAGGAGTGGGGCAAACCTGGACGAAGAAAAGAAGGCCAAGCTGAAAGAAATTAATCAAGAGTTATCCGTTCTTACAGTGAAGTTTGGTGAGAATGTCTTGAAAGAAAACAATCGCTTTAAAATGGTCATTGATAAGGAAGAAGACTTGGCCGGGCTGCCGCAAGCTGCAATAACCGGAGCCGAAGAAGCAGCAAAAGAACGGGGGCATGAGGGCAAATGGGTGTTTACTATCCATAAGCCAAGTATGATCCCTTTCCTCCAGTATTCCGAAAAACGCGACCTTAGGGAAAAAATCTTTAAGGCTTACATAAACAAAGGTAACAATAACGATGAGCTGGACAACAAAGCTATTTTAGCCAAAATAGCTGCGCTTCGTGTGGAACGGGCGAACCTATTGGGCTACAAGACACACGCTGACTATGTGCTCGAGAATAATATGGCGAAGAAACCCGAGAATGTGTACAAATTTCTTGACCAGCTTTGGAAGCCGGCTTTGAAGATGGCCAAAAAGGAAGCCAAAGAGCTTCAAGAGATGATTCGCAAAGAAGGCCATGACTTTAAACTCCAGCCCTGGGACTGGTGGTATTATGCCGAAAAACTGAAAAAAGCCAAGTACGCGCTTGACGAGGAGATGTTGAGGCCGTACTTTAAGCTGGAGAATGTCAGGGAGGGCGCCTTCTCAGTGGCCGGTAAACTTTATGGAATACAGTTTGTCGAACGAACAGACATTCCAAACTACCACGAAGATGCGAAGGTTTTTGAAGTCAAAGACGCTGATGGATCGCATATCGGAATCTTTTATACAGATTATTTCCCGAGAGCAAGTAAACGCGGCGGTGCCTGGATGAACAGTTTCAGAAAACAATCAAGGTTGCATGGCAGGGAAGTTTATCCAGTCATCACGAATAATGGCAACTTTTCAAAACCCACTGGCGACAAGCCGGCCTTGATCAGTTCAGAGGAGGTATCGACTTTATTCCACGAATTCGGACATGCCCTTCATGGGCTGCTCTCCGATTGTACGTATAACAGGCTCTCAGGAACTTCCGTCTCTAGAGATTTTGTAGAATTGCCGTCACAGATTATGGAAAACTGGGTATTTGAGCCCGAAGTCCTTAAGATGTACGCGAAACACTATGAGACAGGCGAAGTGATTCCTCAGGAGCTGATTGATAAACTGAAAAAAGCCAGCCACTTTAACCAGGGGTTTGCTATCGTTGAATACCTGGCAGCATCCTTCCTTGATATGGACTGGCATACGCTGACGGAGGCCAAAGAGTTGAACGTGGATAAGTTTGAGACAGAATCGCTGAACAAGATAGGCCTGATTCCCGAAATTGTTGTCAGGTATAAAAGTCCCTATTTCAGACACATTTTCAGCGGCGGGTATTCTTCAGGATACTACAGCTATATATGGGCCGAGGTTCTTGATGCTGATGCTTTTCAAGCATTTAAAGAGACAAACCTTTTTGACCAAAAGACAGCTCAGTTGTTTAGGGAAAACATCCTCGAGAGAGGTGGCACGGAAGACCCGATGGTACTCTATAAGCGATTCAGAGGAGCAGAACCCAAGGTTGAGCATTTGCTTAAAAAAAGAGGCCTCAAGTAAGAATTAAGCCGGGATTCTTTTTTAATAAGTCTTTTTTCCAGTCGCCTTATATTGTGAAGGATTATCCACGGGAACGATTATCTGATCCGCGCTGGCAACGGTCTTTCCTTCTGGATTAAACAGTACAGCCCTGCGGGCGATGAAGCGACGTTCTTTTTTGACCAGCATTAGATAACCTTTCAGTACCCATTTTCCTTTCTTACCGGGAATTTCAGCTTTGGCCTTCCCGAAGTCGAGGGGATCGGCTCCATATTCTCCCCCGCCCCAGCTTTGCCTTGCTGAAAGCACTCTGCATCCCAGCACATTTGAAAATTCGCTGCTGTACATCGGTTCTTCTTCGGGTTCTTCCTCTGCGTAGCCTGGTTCCAGCTCTGATTCAAACTGTAAAAACATGAGAGCGACTTGATCTCGATTTCGCATCGCTAACAGCTTTTCATTTTCGCTGTCTACAGAGTAAGAAGCGTAATAGTTTTTGTTATCGTCCAAATCTTGAAAAAGAACTTTTCCAGAAATATGGTCAAAATCTTTCTCGAATCCCTCTTTAACAAACTGAAGCCTAAAACCAGATATCTTATGGGATACGGAAAAATCAAATACTGTCATAAGAACGTCAGCTCTTCCGCTCGATTGCCGGGCTAAATCTAAAAGCTTGTTGTTGAATAGTGTGTTGATTTCTTTTTTTACTCTTTCTTCATCTTCAGGTTTGCCGCGTGGGAGAGTGAAGATGTTCATCTTTTTTTCTGGAATCCGTTTGAATTCAGAGGCATCTGTGAGCTGAGCGGAGAAGACGTAATAGTTCAGGCTAACAGGAATCGACCGGATTATGATTTGCTCGAGCCAGTAGCTGGCTTCTTCCCTAACTTCTCTATCCGGGTCTTTTTTTGATACATCCTCAAGGATTGTAATGACTCCGTGTGTGTATTTTTTTCCCAGAAGGAGTACAACTTTTTTCCTGACCCGTGGGTCTTTATCTGTTTCAATGATTTTTTTGAGGAAGGGTATGGCTGTTTCTGGTTCCAATTCTATCAGCGAATTCAAAGCAATCAATTTTAGGTCAGTCTCGTTCTTTTCCTGAGTTTCGTAGGCGTGTTTAATTATTTTTTTGTATTCAGTTTTACCTATCAAAGCCAGTTCTCCCGAAATTTCTATTCTCAATTGCTGGGCATCGTCAAGCCAGACGCTTTTGGGGAATTGTTGGATAAGAAGATCCAATTCTCTGACTGCCTGCTCCTTAAGCTCAATCACCTTGTCCTTATCTACCTGGTCTTTTGATAACTTATTCAGGCATTGAGCCAGCCAGTAAAGAGCCTCATCTCTCAGTCGGCCAAAGCGATAGCGCTTGATGTAAACGTATAGCATTTGTCTTGCCTTTTCCCACTGTCTTTTGAATACATATTCCTTCCCTTTCAGGAATATATAGAGCTCTTGTTCCTTGAACTTGTCATCTTGATAGCTGAATTCTTTATCTGTCAATTCTGCTCGGGATTCGTGCGTACTAGATAAGATCGCCGTTTCCCCTATTAAGACCAACGAGAATAATGTCCATCCAATAAATAAGAATTGTTTTAAAATTTTCATTTTATATCCTCCGTTTCAAATGGTTGTTTTTGATGTTATAAGAGTTTTTAGTTTAAATTTAATCTTATTCTCTCTAATCAGTCGCGCCAGTAGGTCAGCAGAGTCCTGATCCTGAGGACTGAGATTGGATATTCCTGTCATGATAAATTCAACATCTTCTATAAGTTGTTGAAGATGCGGATCGTCCCTTTGTGAAACCAGATATTTCAAGAGCCGGGTTTGCACAAGTATATCTTTTATAACCTTTTTCTCCACTTCCGAGATTTCATCCTGTCTTTGAGCATCTGCGCGGTTCATGAAAGAAACCAGGATGAGCTCGAGGTTCTCAGCATAGCGTTGAATGGGTGAGTCATAGCCTTTTAAAGCCGTTGATTCTGGCTGGGCATCACCCGGGCCCTTAAAAAACAGCTGCTTGCCAGCGATAAATCCCAGGATAAAGACGACAACAAGAGCAGAAGCAGCCAGGGCCAATTTTTTATAAGGGAAAAATACCTTCCAGCCTCTCTTCCTTGGGAAGGCCTTTGCTGATATGATTTGCCATGATTTCTCCTTATCAGGAAGGGGAATATCTTCTTGCTTGTCGAACTGCGGCCTGAGATGAGCTGTTCTTTCATATATTCTAGCGCATTTCTGGCATTCGCGGAGATGTTCTTCCAGCTCAGCCTTTTCGGAGAGAGTCAATTTTCCGAAGACACTCACGGTCATAAAATTTTTACTTTCTTCGCAATTCATTGTTCCCCCCACAGCGGCTCCAGTCGTTTTCTTAATCTTGAAACCGCTCTTTGAAGTTGTTTTTTGATGGTGCTTTGACTGCACTGCAGGTTTTCGGCGATATCTTTTATGTCCATATGCTGAAGATGCCTTAAGTCAAAAATAAGGCGCTGTTTTGGTGACAGTAAATGAAGAGCATTTTTCACATGAGCAATGGCCTGGGCCATTATGGCGGATTTTTCAGGCGACGAATCCTTAGCTTCTAGTTCATCTGAAAGAGTAGAAATATACTCGGTCTTATCTGTTTTTCTTCTTTTGCATTTTCTTAGATAGTCAAGAGAGCAGTGAACTCCTATCTGGCAAATCCAGGCTGTAAAATCGGAGCTTATGTTAAAATTAAAACTCTTGATTCCTCTAAAGGCTTTGATGAATGTTTCCTGCATGATGTCTTCTGCATCCTGCTTGGATTTTGTATAGCGGAAGGCGATTCGATAGACCTTTTCGTAGTTATTTTCATACAATTCCCGGAAGGCACTTTCTTTTCCCTCTTTTGCCAGTAATATGACCAGCTCGTCGTCCTTATTCATTGCCAGTTCTAGGTTCATCATATATTTATTACGTCGAAAAGTCATCATAGGTCGACAGGTAAAACACAATCATTCTTTAACCTGCACATAAATTTACTTAGGGATAGATTGAGCTCAGAAACTTATATGAAGGAGATTGAGGAGTAAGTCCCTACGTTGGGAGTGAAAAGAGGAATGTCCTCTTTATTCTTGCCGTTTAACGTTTAAGAAAACCGTGCATTTTAATATAGAGATAGCACCCGATACTAAAGATTACCTTACCTGCATAGCTTGTCCATTCAACCTCACGAATTGGGAAAATATAAGGTAAAATAAACAGCAAAGCCATAATTGTTGCTAGGATTATCTTGCCCTTGGCTTCAGCAGTTATAAAAGCAACTATAAAGACTATGAGGGTTATTATATTGATGATCAGCAGATATGGCATCACTATTCCCTCAAAATACTCTTATTCTGGCGGTTATAATGATAACTGTAATATTGTATCGTGCTTTTATAATTTATGAAGCCCTAAATTTTTCCTTTTGTGCTTTTAAGGCATAATAAGTTAATTCAATTTATTAAATATAGAAATAGCATCCGACACCAAAGATTGCCTTTCCTATATAGCATGCCCATCCAACAGCACGAAAAGGAAATATAAAAGGTAAAATGAACAACGAGACTATAATTAACGATAAGATTATTTTGCCCCTGGTATCAGCGGTTACGAAAGCGACTATAAAGATTATGAGGACTATTATGTTAAGGAGGTGTTCGTAAGGCATGATCAAGCCCTCAAAACACGCTTATTTTTACGGTCATTAATATTTACCCGTAATTTTATAATATGCTCCAATAATTTGTGAAGTCTTAATATTTTCCGTTCGAACTTTTCTGGCTAGACGGATAAAATTAAAATTTTTATTTTTGTGAAAAAAGTGCGGGTTTGATGAATCCAATCCCTGCAGATTGCTCTTTACATATTCCTTTTGATAACTTATATTATATACTCAGAAGGGCGGGCTTGATAAATCAAGTCCCCACATGCTTATCTGCAGGATTAAAAGGGTGGGCTTGATAAATCAAGCTCCTTCTTTTTCATATTTAGGATCAGATTGGAGTCTCGATGACACTCTCAACAACCATAATTTGCATTCGCCATAAAGGAAAGATCGCCATGGCCGGAGACGGCCAGGTTTCTATGGGTCAGACTATTTTAAAGAAGAAAGCTAATAAAATAAGGACTCTTTTCAAAGGCAAAGTTATAGCCGGATTTGCAGGAGCCACTTCTGACGCTTTTGCCCTGTTTTCCAGGTTTGAGGCGAAGCTTGAAGAATTTCGAGGAAACCTCTCCCGGGCGGCAATTGAACTGGCCAAGGACTGGCGTATGGACAAGGCACTTCGAAGGTTGGAAGCGCTCCTAATCGTAGCTGATAAAGACAATTCTTTTTTGATTTCAGGAACGGGGGATGTCGTTGAGCCTGACGACGGAATCATCGCTATTGGATCTGGAGGCTCCTTCGCCCTGGCTGCAGCTCGAGCTCTGATTAAATACACCCACATGTCCGCTAAAGAGATTGCTTTGGAAGCCATGAAGATAAGCTCTGATATCGATGTCTATACTAATAAACAGATTAAAGTCGAGGAACTATAAATGGCCATAGCTCTTCCCCAGGATTTAAGGAAGCCGACTGTAAAATCGCAGGAGACAGAACTTACTCCTAGAGAGATTGTGGCCGAGCTAGATAAGTACATCATCGGCCAGGAAGCTGCCAAAAAGGCAGTGGCTATTGCCCTTCGAAACAGGTACCGGAGGCGCAAACTTCCTCCTGACCTTGCCGATGAAATTGCACCTAAAAATATTTTAATGATCGGCCCTACCGGTATCGGGAAGACTGAGATATCCCGCAGGCTGGCCAAGCTGACTTACTCTCCTTTCCTCAAGATAGAAGCCAGCAAGTTTACTGAAGTCGGCTATGTTGGCAGGGACGTGGAGTCCATGATAAGGGATTTGGTACGGATTTCTGTGGATATGGTGAAGTCGGAAAAGGTTGAGGAAGTCAAAGAGAAAGCTCATAAAAATGTCGAAGAAAAGATACTGGACATACTCCTTCCTCCATTAAAAAGAAAGACTGACGATTTCGATGATCAAAGCCATCTCAGATTTCAGGAGACAAGGGAAAAATTTAGAAGACAGCTCAGGGACGGGCTGTTGGATGAGAGAATGGTGGAAATTGACGTTAAGGAAAAGATGTCCTCTCCTATGGAGATTTTCTCAAGCTCCGGAGTTGAGGAGATAGGAATCCAGATTCAGGAAATCATTCCCGGGTTTTTGGGGGGAAAGGGTAAAAGACGAAGGATAAAAATAAAGGAAGCCCTGGAATACTTATTGGAAGACGAACAGAAAAGATTGATCGATATGGACCAGGTAGCCCGGTTGGCTGTGGAGAGGGTTGAACACTCCGGAATAGTCTTTCTTGATGAGGTAGACAAAATTTCCGGCCGGGAATCGGGCCGCGGCCCTGAGGTCAGCCGCGAAGGAGTTCAGAGGGATCTGCTTCCTATAATCGAAGGCACTACTGTTAATACGCGTTTCGGTTTGGTGCGAACAGATCATATTCTTTTTATCGGTGCAGGAGCTTTCCATGTAGCTAAGCCCGCTGATCTTATACCAGAAATGCAGGGGAGGTTTCCGATTAGAGTAGAACTCACTCCCTTGGATAAAAAAGATTTCGTCAAGATATTGACCGAGCCAGAAAATGCTCTTATCAAGCAGTATAAAGCTCTTTTGGCAACTGAAGGGATTAATGTGGATTTTACTGAGGACGCCATTGATGAAATTGCTGAAATTGCAGAGAAAGTCAACGAAGATGCAGAGAATATCGGAGCGCGCAGGCTTCATACAGTCATGGAGAAAGTTATGGAAGAGATATCTTTTAGGGCCCCAAATGTAAAAAAGAAAAAAATTCCTATCGACAGGAAATACGTTCAAAGCCAGCTCAAAGATATTTTAGAAGATCAGGATTTGAGCCGCTTCATTCTTTAATGAAGAGATTTTCTCTTTTTCTTATTCCTTTGTTTCTTTTGTTCACATTTGTTTTTTGCGGAAAAAAGGGACCCATTCTTCCCCCCGTCAAAAAAATTCCCCAAAAAGTTGAAGTTTTTGAGATAGCCCAGAGGGGAAAAAAGCTCATCCTTGAGTGGGAGAACCCAGAAGCTTATACAGATGGAAGTTCTCTGTCTAACATCGCTGAAATAGAAATCTGGCTTATCGAGCAAGAGAGAAAGAATGCTGAAAAAGGATCTGGAGGGGATAATAAGGTTACTTTGGCAGAATTTGAAAGAATAGCAAGGCTCGTAGTTTCGATAAAAAAGGAAAGGTTTTCTGCATATCAAACAACAAGAGGTGATACCCCAGGCAAATTCCGCTATTTTTATGAATTGAAAGGAAAAGACTTTACTCGGAAAAACTTTATTTTTGGAATCAGAGTAAAGGATAGGAAAAAAAGGAAATCAGCGTTTTCTGATCTGCTTTTAATAGTGCCGGAAATTATTTCGCTCCCTCCTGCAGGGATCAAGGCGACCGTTTTTAAGGATCGAATCGAGATTACATGGAATCCGCCAGAAAAGAACATAGACCAGTCTTCACCGGCTCATTTCAAAGGCTATAACGTTTACAGGCTGGGCGAAGCGGGCCCGGCCCATCGGCTTAATTCTCAACTCGTAAAAGAGAGAAAATACAGCGATAAGGATTTTCTCCTTGGAGAAGTTTACCGCTATTTTCTGAGAGCTGTTGTTTCAGATTCTCCGACTTTATCAGAAAGTGATGATTCTGAGGTTTTAGAAGTCTTGGCCAAGGACACCTTTGCTCCTGCCGTTCCTTCTGGCCTGGTATCTATTGCCACAGAGGATTTCATATCTGTTAGTTGGGATGCCAATCTTGAAAAAGATTTGGCCGGATATAGAGTGTGGCGGAAGATGGAGGGAGAGAAGGAATATATCCCATTAACTCCACTGCCAATTCAAGAAAATGCCTTTAACGATACGAATGTTGAAAGGAATAAGAGATATTATTATGCTGTTTCCGCCCTGGATAAATCCGGGAATGAAAGCCCAAAATCTGAGAGAGTATCTCAGACAATGAAGGATGGATTCTTATGAAAATTTATCGATACACGCACGGAAATAAAGCCCACTGGGGCGCAATAAGAGAAGATATTCTTTTTGAGCTAAAAGGCTCGGTATTCAGAAAGTTTGAAACGAAGGAAGAAGGAATTCCAATCAGTGAAGTGAACCTGCTTCCTCCTGCTAAACCTACCAAGATTGTTGCAGTCGGAGCTAATTACAAAAATCATAACAGGGAAATGGGGAGGCCTATCCCAGAAGAGCCTCTTATTTTCCTTAAACCTCCCTCAGCTGTTGTGGGCCCTAATGATATAATCATTTATCCGAAGATGGCCAAGAGAGTCGATTATGAGGGAGAGCTGGCTTTGGTAATTAAGAAAGAAGCCAAGCTCCTCAGCGATAATGACAAGGTAGAGGAATATATCCTGGGTTACACCTGCTTTAATGATGTCACAGCTAGAGATCTTCAGCAAAAGGACGGTCAATTCACAAGGGCCAAGTCTTTCGATACATTTGCCGCTGTCGGGCCCTGCATTGCTACTGATGTCGATCCTTCCCGGATGAGACTCAAGACTTTCTTGAACGGAAAGCTGAGGCAGTCATCCAGTCTAAATAATTTGATTTTCCCTATTCCTTTTCTGGTTAGATTCATATCAAGGATTATGACTCTTAATCCTGGAGACATCATCACTACCGGAACTCCGGCTGGAATAGGCCCTATGTCTCCAGGTGATAGGGTTGACGTCCAGATAGAAGGGATAGGAACCCTATCCAACACTGTCATGAAAATAAAATTGTAGGCGCCTTATTTATTGTAGGAACTTT
>WVXO01000039.1:10897-78747 GCA_011773465.1 Candidatus Aminicenantota bacterium
ACTTTTTTTATTGTAGCGGCTTTATTTATTTAGGAACTTTTTAATTGTAGGGGCTTGATTCATCAAGCCCACCTTTTTTGTAGGGGTTTGATTTATCAAACCCACCTTATAAAACATATTCAATGGTTAATGTAGGGGTTTGATTTATCAAACCCACAATTATAGAAAGTGCATGATAGGCAAGTTGCTTTTTCGCTTTTTTCTAGTTAAACTTTTCTCACTAGTTATATAATAGTAGGCAAATGAGATGTAAAAGAAGAGATAAACAGACTACTCAGAATAAACCACTTTCTTTCTCTTATGCTCATCTCAATTTGATTAGCGGGAGGTCTAAATGAAAATTTTTTTGGATACGGCTAATTTGGACCAGATTAAGGAAGCAGCGAGTTGGGGGATATTAGACGGTGCCACGACCAACCCTACTCTGGTTTCCAAAGAGAATCTAAAGTTTGAAGACTTAATCAAGAAAATTTGCAAAATTGTGCCGGGCCCTGTTAGCGTTGAAAGTGTTTCGACAAAACATGAAGACATCATCAAGGAAGCAAGAAGCCTGGCCAAACTAGCCGAAAATGCGGTCGTTAAGATACCGATCTGTGTCGAGGGCCTTAAGGCGATTAAGGTGTTATCCAGGGAAGGGATCAAGGTCAATACAACCTTAATATTTTCTCCAAACCAGGCTCTTCTGGCAGCCAAGGCAGGAGCAAGATACGTAAGCCCTTTTGTTGGCCGCCTTGATGATATTTCTCACCAGGGGATGGACTTAGTGGATGAAATAGTGACCATATTTAATAATTATGGATTTGAGACAGAAGTGATCGTGGCCAGCATCAGGCATCCCCTTCACGTTGTGGAGGCTGCCTTAATGGGAGCAGACATTGCCACCGTTCCCTTCGCTGTCTTGGAAAAAATGGTGAAGCATCCCTTGACCGATATAGGGATGGAAAAATTCTTAAAAGATTGGGGTAAAGTCAAACGTTAAAAAAATAAATAACCAATCGAGAGAGAATAAAATGACTATAGAAAAAAAATTAGAAGAGCTGAGAGAAAAAACAAAATCAGCTGAATTGGGAGGAGGGAAGCAGAGAATAGAAAAACAGCACAAGGCTGGAAAGCTTACTGCTTTGGAGAGAGTGAATCTCCTCCTGGATGAAGGGTCCTTCCAGGAAATGGACAAGCTTGTGGTGCATCAAAGTCGTGATTTCGGGATGGAAAAAAAGAGAATTTACGGTGATGGTGTTGTAACAGGTTATGGCACGATTGATGGGCGCAGGGTGTTTATTTTTGCTCAGGATTTCACCGTGTTCGGAGGCTCTTTGAGTGGAGCAAATGCAGCAAAAATCGTGAAAATTATGGACCTGGCTCTCAAAGGAGGCGTTCCTATCATCGGCCTCAATGATTCTGGTGGCGCTCGCATTCAGGAAGGCGTGGCAAGCTTAGCAGGATATGCTGATATCTTTTTGAGGAATGTTCTCGCCTCCGGAGTTATTCCCCAGATCTCGGCTATCGTGGGACCCTGTGCGGGAGGCGCAGTCTATTCACCAGCCATGACCGATTTTATCATCATGACAAGAGATATCAGCAATATGTTTATTACAGGGCCGGATGTGATTAAGGCAGTCACCCAAGAAGATGTTACCATGGAAGAATTAGGAGGGGCAGACGCCCATAACGCAATAAGCGGTGTTGCTCATTTTGCGGCTGATGACGAGAATCATACCCTGGCCTTGATTCGAGAGATTATATCTTTTATTCCGGATAACAACATGGAAGACCCTCCCTTGAAGGAAACATCTGATCCTTCAGACAGGACAACCGAGGAGCTTAATTTTTTGGTTCCTGATGATCCCAATCAGCCCTATGATATCAGGAAGATCATAAGCGAGGTTCTGGATGACAAGTATTTCTTCGAGGTCCAAGCCCATTATGCCAAAAACATAGTGATTGGCTACGGCCGCCTTGGAGGAAAGTCGGTAGCAATCGTCGCTAATCAGCCAGATCATCTGGCTGGCGCTCTGGATATAAATGCCTCAGATAAGGGAGCTCGATTTGTTCGCTTTTGTGACGCCTTCAACATTCCCCTCATTACCTTTGAGGATGTACCTGGATTCTTGCCCGGTGTTGCCCAGGAGCACGGGGGGATAATCCGTCATGGAGCAAAGCTTCTCTATGCTTTTGCCGAAGCGACAGTGCCAAAGATAACGGTCATAACCCGCAAGGCTTACGGCGGAGCCTATTGCGTTATGGCTTCCAAGCATATTAGAGCAGATATAAATTATGCTTATCCTACCGCCGAGATAGCTGTCATGGGTCCCGAAGGGGCTGTCAATATCGTTTACAAGCACGAGCTGGATAAAATCAAAGACTCGGCTAAGCAGAGAGAGTTAAAAGTGGAAGAGTTCAGGCAGAAGTTTGCTAATCC
Source organism: Candidatus Aminicenantota bacterium (assembly GCA_011773465.1). Lineage (GTDB taxonomy): Bacteria > Acidobacteriota > Aminicenantia > Aminicenantales > Aminicenantaceae > SOIV01. The sequence goes on from WVXO01000039.1 coordinate 13,317, forward strand.
TTACATTGCCTGTGAGAAGGGCTATCTTGATGAAATTATCGAGCCGAAACTAACGAGGTCAAAGCTCATCGCTGCCCTGGAGCTTTTAGAAAACAAGAGGGATACAAATCCTCCTAAAAAGCACGGAAATATTCCATTATAATAGGCATAGGGGCTTGATAGAGGTTTGTAGGGGCTTGAACAGAGGTTTGTAGGGGCTTGATTTATCAAGCCCATATAAAAATGTAGGGGTTTGATTCATCAAACCCACCTTTGATAAATTGAAATAAACCGAAGATTGAAAAAAGAGAAAAATTGCTGTACGTATTTGATTTAAATTGGTAGCGGTTTGATCGAGGTTTGTAGGGGCTTGATTTATCAAGCCCACCCTTTAATATAGAAAGCATAAAGGCGAGAACCGAGAGAATAAAAAAATGGCTAAAATGTTCAAGAAAGTACTAATTGCTAATAGAGGCGAGATTGCTGTCAGGATAATCCGCGCTTGTCGGGAGTTGGGCATTGTTCCTGTGACTGTATATTCAGAGGCGGACCGGAAGGCGCTTCATGTAAGGCTGGCTGAGGAAGCCTACTTTATTGGTGAATCAGTACCTTCCCAGAGTTATCTCAATATCGAAAAAATAATTGAAGTCGCAAAAAAGGGCAAAGTTGAAGCTCTCCATCCCGGCTATGGATTCCTGGCTGAAAATCCCGGCTTAGTGGCAAGATGCGAGGAAGAAGGGATTGTTTTTATCGGACCTCCCTCTGAGCCCATGGAGATCATGGGGAATAAAACAACTTCCCGGACGAGGATGACCAAAGCCGGGGTGCCAGTTATCCCGGGCACTCTTGAGCCCTTAAAAGATGAGAAGGATTTAAAGGAAAAAGCTGAAAAAGTAGGTTTCCCTATCCTTCTCAAAGCAACAGCCGGCGGCGGAGGCAAAGGATTGAGGTTGGTGAGGAAAAGGAACGACCTGCTCTCATGTTTCAGATTAGCCCAGTCTGAAGCGCAAGAAAGTTTTGCTGACCCTTCCATCTACATCGAGAAATATCTCGACGAGCCTCATCATATCGAGATTCAAATCCTGGCTGACAATTTTGGAAATTTTGTTTATCTGGGAGAAAGGGAGTGTTCTATTCAAAGACGATACCAAAAGGTCTTGGAGGAGACACCATCTCCTTTCATTGACCAGGAAATAAGGGAAGAAATGGGAAGGATTGCGGTGAAGGCTGCGGCTGCGGTAAATTACAGGAATGCGGGAACTGTGGAATTTGTGGTGGATAAAAAGAAAAAGTTTTATTTTTTAGAAATGAATACCAGGCTTCAAGTAGAACATCCGATCACAGAAATGGTAACGGGAATTGATCTTGCCAAGAGCCAGATTGAAATAGCAGCCGGTTTTCCGTTAAGCATCAGTCAGGAGGATATAAAACCCAAAGGATTCTCTCTGGAATGCAGAATATATGCCGAGGACCCGGATAATGATTTTATGCCTTCTCCTGGGAAAATAATTCATCTCCGTACCCCTGCGGGAGGTTTGGGCGTTCGGGATGATAACGGAGTCTACGAAGGATACGAGGTGCCTCTTGAGTACGATCCCCTGCTTTCCAAGCTGGTTACCTGGGGAAGCACAAGGGCTGAAGCCATTCATCGGATGCTCAGAGCTTTATCCGAATACCAGGTTTATGGTATAAAAACGACGATTCCTTTTTTCAGGCGGATTCTTCTTCACCCGAAATTCTTTGCGGGCGATTACAATACCCATTTCATCGCCAATCTTGAGAAGGAAAAAGACGGAGGAGAGCCAGAAGAGGAGGTAGTGGCTTTGATAGCAGCAGGGATAAAAACTTTTGCGGAGAGAAAATCAGGCCCTGCCCCTGTACCAAAAAGAAAAGAGAGTAAATGGAAATTCCAGGGGAGATTGCAAAACTTTTCCGACAGGCTTTAAAATGAATTTTTCACTTTGGCTTGATGATAAAGAATTCAAGCTAAACTTAGAAGAAAAAGCAAAGAATGATGTTCTGGTCTCTCTCGGAGAGAAAAAATATCATGTCTCAGTCGAGTTCTTAAGCTCTGATGAGATTCTTCTGAATATAGATGGTAAGATTCACAACGTAATAGTCAATTCAAATTCTTTATCTCATTCTGTTTATGTGAACGGGCGATTTTTTAAGATAGAGAAGAAGTCTGTTTCGCAGATTTTAGGAAGGAAAGGAATAAAACCCAAGAAGAGAGATATCAAGACGTCCATGCCTGGGCGAATTGTGAAGGTTTTTGTCGAAGAAGGGGAACAGGTAAAAGAAGGCCAGGCTGTATTAGTTCTGGAGGCCATGAAGATGCAGAATGAGATCAAGTCTCCTCAACCAGGGATAATAACAAAAATAAATCCCGCGGCCGGTGATTCCGTGGAAGCCGGCTCCCTCCTCTTTTCTATCGAATAGCATGATGCTCTAATCTAAGTTAACAATTTCATCTTCTGCATTAGAATCAGCACATTTAATCCTAATCCATTTAATATTCTGAAATTGCTCCCCATCTAATAGGATAAAATTGGGTTGATGTATTCTTTCTATTTTTTTCAGTGTCACAATAAGATGATAACGGGATAAAGAATAAATTGCACCTGATGACGCGTCCGCTAATACGCCCAGAGCACCGGATACAATCCATGCCCTCGATACTGCAGCTCCAAAACTTATATTCGGAAATATCTCTGCTGTTAAAAAAATGCAGGAATAATGGGTATAAATCCCCCTCCGGTCAGGAAATTTATGAAGATAGATGGGAGTAATCCCTGGATTTTTCGAGTTATCTTAATTTCAAGAGGATTATATCCTTGTTTTTCTATCCGAATAGTATGGTTCTTTCTCTTTTCTAACTTTAATTCCAATGGCGCATTGCCCACCTCTTTTCCATCAACTATAATCCTTGCGCCTGAAGGATTGCTTGTGACAGGTATTTTTTGAGAAGTTCGAAAGCCAGAAGAAATTGTTAGACAACTTTGAAAGAGAAAAACACTTGTGACTATTAAAGCCGAAATAATTTGCTTTTTTCTTTTAATAATCATTTTACTCCTCTTCAACGAGAATCGCTTTTTGCTGGGCTATAACATCAGAATTCTAATGTCAATCTTCTGGATAATCATTTTTATGAAAGAGTAAGATTTTTAGGCCCCCACAAAATTATAGATGCTTCTAATAAATGAAAATTGGAATTATCTTTTTTATTAGAGTTTCGTAATTTTGAATATTTGTAATTAAAAAGAAGTTCTCTGTTTCTACGACAGGCAAGTAGTTCTTCTTAAACTCTTCTGATAAATTGTTGTATTCTTCCTTTCTTATATAGCCATAACGGCTGCCTTCGACCAAGGATAATGTAAATGAGGCTTCGTTATCGTATTTATTTATAGGTCTGTCGACATAAAAGGCGAAATCGGCTACTGTTCCCCAATAACTCATCCTGTAAACGGAAATATGCTCTTTGTTTTCTGTAAGCGATTTTATATAAGGAGTGATTTTCTTCAATTCTGTTTTATCAGGCGCGTTTATTTTCCCAAAATATAAGGGAAAAATAGATGTCGCAAAAAGCAGAATTAATAAAAGAATTAACGAAAAATAAACGATGCGTCTGAATAATTTTTCAGAAACCATCTCTCCGAGCACGACCCCGATGAAAACGGCGAATGCAGGATAGAGGGGAACCAGATATCTGTAGTATTTGGTTTCAGCCAGACTAAAACCAAAAAGCATGATAAGAATCCATAGAATAAAAATCCACAATATCTTTCTGTTTTTTAGCTTTTTAAACCCGAAATAAAAAGAGAGAATCAAGAAAGGAAGCCAGGGCCAGTATAATTTTGCCAAAGTAAATATATACCAAAAGAAACCGTAGATTTTCCCTAAAAGATTAATGCCATTGGCACTACCAGCTCCAACAAATTTACCCCAGATCTGGCCAATAAAATAAGTATTCAGGAAATTCTTAACCTCACCTGCAGAGATTAAGGGTATTAACCAGATACAAAGGGTTAAAGCTATAAAAAACAGGAAAATGAAGGGCTTAGCGCTCATAAAAAACTTGAAATCTTTTTTTAAGATAAAGAACAAGAAAACTATGCCTATGATTGATACTGCTGGAAGGCCCTTGGTTAAGATCGCCAGACCTGCGGATATGCCTAACAGAATGTAATATTTTTCACTTTTCTGGATGGCCAGAATAAAGAATAATATTGACAGTGTTATAAAAAAAGCGAAGGGAACATCCAGCTGGCATTTCCTGCTTATATCAAGAAACGGCTGCGTTGTTAAAAGTACAAGACCGGATAGAAAACCTATTTTATAAGAATTGCTTGCCCTGTAGCCGATTAAATAGACAAGTAGAATAGTAAGAACTCCGAGAGAGGCGGAGACGAACCTTGCTGTAAATTCGCTTATGCCGAATAGCTTAAAACTTAGGGCTGTCATCCAGAAAAAAAGGGGAGGGTGCTGCCAGAAATCAACATATTCTTTACAATGTTCATAATGGAGAACAACCCAATCATTGCTTCTTAAGATTGCTCTGGAGACCGTGGCATAAACAGCAGAATCTAAACCCAGATCACCAATCCACAGGTTTGCGAATAGACAAACTGTGGATAACAGGAATAAAAGGAGGAGGTAAATATTTTTATATCTCAGCTCGATCTTTAAGCTGGCTATCTCAGGCCTTTCATCTTGTGTGTCTTGCTTCATTTATTCTCCTCTATAACAAAGCAAAAAGTTAAAGTCAACGCGTGCAACGAGCTATATATCCAAGGCCTAACCGTGTTATAATATAAAACTGCCCCTAAATTTATATTTTTGGCAAATAAATACCATCAGGTCTCATTTTAGCTGAGAAATTAGAAAATAATCATGAAGGCATATAAAAAGCTTAGATTGCTCATCATTCTCTTCGTTATAGTCCTCTTTTTGGCAGGATCAGGGGTGGTTATAAAAAATATTCTTCTTAACCGGATAACGAAAAAAGTACAATCAAGCTTTGAATACTCTCACCTTCACGTGTCTGTTTTCCCTCCCGTTCTCATATTAGAGGATGTGAGAGCACGCACTCCCTCGCCCGTTTTTTCTGCAAAAAAAATTGCAGTGAGAATCTCTTACAGATCGTTGTTAACAAGGGAAAGACCCTTTAATGTTTCTATCGAACGCCCGATCTTAAGACTAAGTGGCACCTCTCCCAAAACAGAGAAGGAAAAGAGGGAATTCAGCTTTTCTCTTCCATTTTCGGTAGAAGCAGGATCAATAAAGGAAGGGGAGTTCTATTTTCAGGGAAAAAAAGTGAGTTTTCAGTCTAAGAATATAAATGCCCGTTTTTCCCAGAAAAAAGAAGAGTTTTCTGTTCAGGCAGAAGCAGAGAAGAATATCTTATCACTGGGTCCCACCCGGCCTATGGTAGAAGGGAAAGTGAGTCTTTCTGTCAAAAGCCACGAAAGAGAAATCATCATAAAAAGAATTGAAATCGATGGTTCTGATTTTATCTTCAAAGCCGAAGGGAGCTTGCTCAATCCCTTAAATCCTGATTTGCGTCTGGAAACTTCTTTGAAATCAAAAGCTTCATTCGTTGTCGATTTTCTTCACCTTCCTTTTGATTGGGAAGGAGAGGCTGAAGGGGGAGGAATTCTTACCAGAAGCAGCGAAGGGATTGCTTTTAAAGGGAATTTTTCGAGCGAGAACCTTGTCTTGAACAAAGTCTTCCTTGGAAAGGTTAGCGGAAAAATCGATTTCAGCGAAAAGGCCGCTAAAACTGTAGAGTTTAGTATCCAGAAGAAATCGATGCCGCCTGAATATATAAGAATTTATCTGGCAGAAGATAGAATTGCGGGAGAAGCTCAAGGAGTTTATCTGGATCCTATAATGAATTATTTTTCCCTGCCCTGGCCTGTGAAGTCTCCTGCATGGGGAAGTTTCTCGATTGAAGACGGGAAAGTTCAAGCGGAGGCAGAATTCAGGGAACAAGATTTCGAAGCCGATTTAGATCGGTTTCCTTTTGACGGCCGGGTCATATTCAACTGGGACGGGAGGGATGAGTTTACCTTCTCTTCTCAAGATCTTTCCTCTAGTTTTGGCCAGGTTGACGTTGAAGGAAAAGCAGAAGTTGGGAAGGAGCTGGACATAACCATTCAAGGCGAGATCAAGGATGTAAAGCAGGCTCGCCAGTTTACTTCTGTGATACTTTCACGAAATTTCGACTTTCCCGAGATAAGAGGGAAAGGCAGGAGCAGTATTCATATCTTTGGCGATTATGATCTCCCTCAGATAAAAGCAGATTTCGCCTTTACTCCCGGAGGCTATGATAGATTCGATGTAGATTCGGTCGAAGGAGAAGTTGAGCTAATAAGGGATGAGTTTCTTGGAAGGTTCAGGATAGATGATCCTTTAATGAAAGGGAGGATTAGCCTCTTCTCAAACCCAGAGGGGGTGAAAGTCGACATACGACTTGACCGGGGTCTCGTTGAAAGAATTTTCCCGGGTTTTGACTTTGATTTTCCTCTCCAGGGAGAAGCTTCAGGAAATTTTGAAGTCAAAATGAAAAATGAGGATATTCAGCTTAAAGGTACCTTTTCCAGTTCATCGCTGAACTTCAACGACAAGAACCTGAAAGATATTAGCGGCAAACTCAAATGGCAGGGCGATGCTCTTTCTTTCTCCGAAATTCAGTTTCATTTACACGGGGGCGTTGTAAAAGGAAACGCCTGGGTAGACCTTAGAGCCGAAGATTTTGATGTCGATATCAGTGGAGAGGAAATTGACCTTTCTTCCCTTTATGCTGACGTCAAGGGGAACTTGGGATTTAGCCTCAAGGGAAAAGGAGCGCTCGGTCAGGACTTGGCCGTGGGCAATTTTGAAATAAAAGATTTGCACCATATCCATCTTCAGAAAACAGAAGCAAGAGGGCAGGCGAAGCTTGGCTACTCGGAAGGAAGGCTTGGTTTGGAGTTAAACGGAAATTTTTTTCCCGGTGAAAACGAGTTTAGTATTTCACTCGCTCTCCCCATCCCTGTTGATGTTGAAATGTTTTCTGTAGATATAAGAGGAAGCTTCACCAATCTCGATCTCCTCCTTCCATGGAAAGGGGCCAAAGGGCGCGTTAATTATCTGGGCGAAGTCAGAGGCGGAAAAGGGTTTCCTCAGATTAAAGGAGCTATTGATTTTCAAGGATCGATTTTTCCGCTGGTGCGGTTTGCTCATGCTTTGAGAGATTATTCTGGGCTCATGTTTGTTGAAAACAACAGGGTTTCTTTTCGTTCCCTCCAGGCCAAATTAGGCGGAGGTGATGTTCAGGGATATGGTGAGTTGGAATTTGGAAACGGGAAGATTGAGAATATCGACCTCAAAATAGAGGGAAAAAATTTGCTTCTTTCTCCGTTGGAGAGGACCAGAGCCCTAACAGATGGCTCTTTGAATCTCATAAAGGATTCTAATCGCTTTGTTTTGGAAGGAGATTTGTTAGCCCGCAAGCTGTTCTGGAGGCGTGAAATTGATGAGGAATTTGCTTTTTATTCAAGCCCTTATTATGAGCCTCGAGAAGAGCCAGGCTTTTTTGATAACCTTACTCTGAACATCAGACTGAGAGCAGAAGATAATGCGTGGATGGAGAACTCTTTGGGCACAGCTAGAGGCAGGTTTGATTTGACTTTAACAGGTAGCGTGATAACACCAGTCGTACTTGGCGATATCGAAGCCTTGGATGGGAATGTCTATTTTCAGGATAGAAAATTTAGAATACTAAGTGGACGCTTGAGTTTTATCAACCCTGCGGCCATTGAGCCTTATTTAAGCTTTAAGGGAGAAACGTACGTTAAAGACTATAGAGTGACTTTTTCTCTTGATGGCCCTGTAGACCGTCTCACTCCAGAATTGAGCTCTTCGCCCCCACTACCGCCAGAAGATGTCCTGGCTCTTCTTGCCTTAGGAGAGTCTTTCAAGCGCACCTATTCTTATGATACGAGCACACTGCTAACCACTTACTCTCTTGTGTCTTTTCAGCTTTCAGAAGAAGCAAAGAGGCGCGCTGAAGGCCTTTTCGTCATTGACCGCTTCAGGATCGATCCTTTTATCATGGGTTCCTCGCCTGAGATGGCAGCTCGCTTGACTGTAGGGAAAAAAATATCGAGAAACTTTTTTATTCTTTATTCTGCCAATCTTAGAACCCAAAGGGAGGAAATTGCGCGGTTGGAATGGGAACTGACGGATGATCTCTCTATTGTCGGAATCCGTAATGAAGAAGGTCGGATTAGTATTGATGTTAAAATTCATAAGAGATTCTAGCTTAGGAGAAAGAAAACTAGCGCCATTTTTTCTCCTGTTTTTCTTTATTCTTTTCGTACCCAAGGAATCTTTTTCCCTGTCTCAAAAGCCCTCTCCTCTCATAGCCAAAGTATCTATCTGGATTGACGGCCAGCCTGACGGTGAAGATATAGCAGAATTGATTCCTGTTAAAGAAGGCGAGGAGTTCTCTTTAAAAAAGATCAGCAGCAGCATTAAACAGATTTACAGGACCGGGCTTTTCTCTGATGTTCAGGTTTTGAAGGAGGGAGAGCAGGAAATCCAGCTTACTTTTCTTCTGACCAGGCGGTATTTTATTAGAAAGATTATTTTTAGGGGAAGACAAAAGGTCTCTCGTAAGGACCTAAAGGAAAGCTTGCTCTCTTTATCCGAGGGAAGTTTTTTCTCCGATGAGAAGGTGAGCAAGGCTGTTGGAGAATTAAAGGAAGCTCTGACCAAGAAAGGCTATTTTCAACCTGAGATTGAGGCGGTTGCAGAGAGAGATTTCAAAAGTCCCACGCTTAATGTGATTTTTGAGATTAACTCTGCCAAAACCTACATTATCAAGAAAATCGCTTTTTCAGGAGAAAAGATTATCCCTGAAGCTGAATTGAAGAAACAGATGAAAATTAAGGAAGGAGATGTTTACGTCCCCTCAGTTATCGATGAGGATCTTACGAGGCTTAAAGAATTTTATAGCTCGAAGGGCTATCAGAGGACAGAGATTGATATCGAAGAAGCAAGATTTGATGAAGGGAAGCAGGGTGCTTACCTTACTTTAAGAATTATCCCACATGAGAAAATAGAGATTGTTGTAGAAGGAGCTCAAGTTCCTTTGAGACTTCTGGAACCAATCTGGGAGCCAAGAATATTTGAAGAGTGGGGGCTGGCCGAAGGAGAGGCAAAAATTATAGGTTACCTGAGGAAAAAAGGTTACCTTTTTTGTTCTGTCAAATCGTCCATTGAAAAAGTGGATAATGAGATGCGCGTTATTTATAAAGTCAGCCCGGGCGAGAAATTCAAGATTAAGGATATTTCATTTGAAGGTCAGGAATATTTTACTCCTGAACAGCTAAAAAGAGAGCTTGCCTCAAATGCAAATGCTCCTTTTTCGAGCTGGATAGATGGGGAAAAACTGTTTGAATTGCCCGCAGAGATAGAATTTCTGTATAAGACCAGAGGATTTCCTGATGCAAGAGTAAGTTTGAATTTTTTTCCGCAGGGAAAAGAGGTGAGAGCCTATTTTTTTATTGAGGAGGGGAGCCAGGAGAAAATTGAAAAGATATCTTTTGAAGGAACAAACCTGTTTAACAAGGAGATCCTTCTTAAGCAAATAGGCAGTTTTGAAGGGGGTTTTTTCTACCAGCCCAAACTCCAGAAAGACATGGAGAGACTTGTTAACTTTTACCTGAACCAGGGCGTTAGAGGAACTGAAATTCGGGCCAGGGTTGAACAAATCAGAGAGAATCTTTTCTCTGTTTTTTTCAGTCTTAAAGAAGGGAAAAAAGTCAAGATTGAGAGAATTTTGACTACGGGAAATGTTGTTACGAAAAGGCGCACTATTATCAGAGAGCTTAGAGTAAAAGAGGGAGAATATGCTCTCTACGAAAGAATACGAGAGTCGAAAAGAAGGCTTGAAAAGCTGGGTATTTTCACAGAAGTGAAAATGGATGAAATTCCTATCTCTACGGAGAAGGAAAACTTGATCGTCAGAGTCAGGGAAGGCAAGAGAAATTATGCCGGGCTCGGTGTAGGATTGGAGACCAGGAGCGAGCGCCAGACTTTTGCTCTCTGGAATAATCCGGTCAGGCTTAGAGGAACAGTTGAGTTTATCAAGAGTAATGTTTTAGGTTCAGCAGCTCAGCTCAGCCTCGTTGGGCAATTCAGTTTAAAAGAAAGAAGAGGGGTTTTTTCCTGGGATCAGCCTTACTTTTTTGGACTCCCGATTCAGACATATATGAACGCTTGGCTGGAGAGAGAAGAGCGGGAGAGCTTTACCTTCGACCGCCAAGGCGTGAGTCTGACGGCCATCAAGTCCATTTCAAAGAATCTCTTGTTCCTGATGACTATGAGGTGGGCCAGGACAAATTTTGTTACTCTGCAGATCGAAGAATCAGAAGTTGACCGCCAGCATCGTCCTTTTTCTGCAACTTCTGTCTCCGGTAGCTTCATCTGGGATAGAAGGGATGAACCTTTTAATACAGAGAGAGGGTCTTTTTTAAGTTTTGTCGTGGAAAGGGCTTTTCCTTTTCTCAAGTCTGATTCAAATTATTTGAAAAGCTTCATCAAGTATAAGCAGTTTATCCCTGTTTTTTCCGGTGTTACTTTCAGCACCACAACCCGGCTTGGCCTGGGAGGAGGCAGAAAGCCCATTCCTATTCACGAGAGGTTTTTTGGAGGAGGCAGCAACTCTTTCCGTGGAGCGAGGTTCGACGAGCTGGGTCCAAAAGACCCTGTTTCGCTAAAGCCTGTCGGAGGAGAAGCTCTTTTTTTGTTAAACTTTGAACTGACATTTCCACTGATTTCCGCGATTAAAGATCTATCAGGAGCTATTTTTTACGATAAGGGAAATGTTTTCGAGGATACGAAGCATTTCAGCGTTGCTGCTCTTGAGGATGCTGTGGGGGTCGGAATTCGGTATCGTACTCCTTTGGGTCCCGTACGGTTGGAAGTAGGCTGGAATTTGGATGCAAAGAACGGAGAAACAAAGCCCTTAGTTTTTATAACGATCGGAAATGTCTTCTAAAAATATGCTTAGAAGGAGAAGGTTGATTATTTTCCTCCGGACTTTTTTCTTTCAATTGATTAAGTTTATTTTTTTACTTTTTGCAGTTTACTGTTTTTCAGAAACGATAGACCGCATAGTGGGCGTGGTCAACGAGCAGGTCATAACATTAACTGATTTAAGGATTGTGGAGGCATTTGGCCTCTACGAGGAAGATTTCAAAGAAAAGTCTGGAGATCTTCGTCCATTGATACTGGAATGGCTGATTGATCAAAAACTGGTTATTGCTTTGGCAGGCAAAGAAATCTTTGCAGAAAACGAGGAGTTGGACTCTTTCCAGGCAAGAATAATTGAGAAATTGGGTAATGATCAGGCCCGCATAAGGCTTGAAGAGTTTGGCCTGGATTGGCAGGATTTAAGAGGTTATATCCTCGAGAAAATAGTCTATCAAAAAATCATCTCTCGAAAATTTGGCCAGCGAAATATCGTAAGTTTAAAGGAAATCGAGGACTATTACCAACAGAACTATGTCCCTTCTCAAAGAGAGAAGGGATTGGAGGCTCAACCGATGGTGGAGGTTCTCGACGAGATTGAATCCCGTATCATCCAGGAAGAAATTAAAACTCAAATTAAAGATTGGATAAAAAACCTACGGAAAAAGGCGGATATACAGAAATTATTGTAGGGGCTTGATTCATCAAAACCACCTTAAAGATATATATATGTATATATAATGATTTGCAATTTATGTAGGGGTTTGATTCATCAAACCCACGATTGATTCTGATGTAGGGGCTTGATTCATAAGATCCGCACTTAGCGATTTGCAGATAGGATTGTAGGGGCTTGATTCATCAAGCCCACCTTAAAAATATAATCAATGATTTATAGTTAATGCAGGGATTTGATTCATCAAACCCACCTTTTAAAATATATATAATGATGTTATATAATATCGCAAAATAAATCATCGATTAGTAAGGAGTTATGATGAATCGTGTGGCCTTTTTGTTTCCTGGGCAGGGTTCTCAAGGAGTAGGCATGGGAAAGGATTTTTACGATTTTTCATCCCAGGCTCAGGAGATTTTTTTGAGGGCAGATGAAACTCTCGGCTTCAAAATATCGAAGCTTTGTTTTGAGGGGCCGGAGGAAGAGCTGAAACTGACCCAGAACACACAGCCTGCTCTTCTCATCGTAAGCTTCGTTGCTTATGTCCTTTTGGGAAAGGAAGCTTGGATAGCAGCCGGGCATAGTCTGGGGGAATATTCGGCCCTTGTGGCAGCTGGTTCTTTGAAATTTGAGGATGCACTTCTCCTCGTTCATAAAAGAGGAATTTATATGCAGGAGGCTGTGCCTGAAGGAGAGGGAGCCATGGCCGCCGTACTTGGCTGTGGTTTTGAAGATGTTGAAAAGGCTTTGGCAAAGATAAAAAAGGGAGTCGTGGAGATTGCGAACTGGAACAGCCAGGAACAGATTGTAATATCCGGACATAAAAAAGCTGTTCATAAGGCTTTAGCTGTAATTAATCCTCCCGGCTCAGTCATGTTACCGGTGAGTGCTCCTTTTCATTGCAAGCTTATGAAGAGCGCTGAAGAGAAGCTCTCTTACGATTTGGATCATGCGGAGTTTAAGGATCTGAAGTTTCCGATAATTACAAACGTGGATGCGGAAGTGATTCATAAGGGAGACCAAGCAAGAGACGCCTTGAAAAGGCAGGTTACGCGGCCTGTGCTCTGGTATAAATCAATGGAAATGTTGCTTGAGGAAAAGGCTGATCCGTTTGTGGAATTGGGTTCAGGAAAAGTCTTATCAGGGCTGGCCAAGAGAATAAGCAGAAAAAGAGCATCTCCTCCTACAATTTTTAACGTAGAAGATCCAGTAACCCTGGAAAAAGTAATGGAGGCTATTTCAAGAGTGCTTTGACATTACACGGGGACCAAATCTTATATAGTATTCTGCGGCAGAAATAGTGGCAATGGCTATAACCACCCAGAGGCCGATTTGAGAAATAAAGTTGAAGCGCCCCAGGTATTCCTCTCCTAGTATCAATAAGCATATTGTAACTGCTTCTGAAATCATTTTGAATTTGCCAAGCCTCGAAGAAGCGATGTGGATTCCTTTGGAGGAGGCAATTGCCCTAAATCCTGTGACAGCTATTTCCCTTCCTAAGATTATGACAACCATCCAGGCTGAGACAGCGCCCAATTCTACAAGGCAGATGAAGGCTGAGGCGATCAGCAGCTTATCTGCTATTGGATCTAAAATCTGTCCCAAGATCGTTACCTGTTTTCTCTTTCTTGCCAAGAGCCCGTCAAGAGTGTCAGTTAGCGCGGCCAAAAGGAAAATTATCACAGCCACCAGTTCTTTCCCCTCAAATTGAGTCAGGAGCACGACTACTAAAAGCGGGATGGCGAGTATTCTCAGCATGGTGAGGAGATTGGGTACATTCATTTTCAAGCAGATATACTATAGCCTGTCCGCATTGTCAAATTGTAGGGATTTGATTCATCAAGCCCACGATTGATTCTTATCTTGGGTTATGATTTATCAAACCCGCCTTTAAAAATATAATCGATGATTTGCAGTTAATGTAGGGGCTTGATTCATAAGATCCACACTTAGTGATTTGCAGATAGGATTGTAGGGGCTTGATTCATCAAGCCCACCTTTTAAAATATGTGCAATGATTTATAGTCAATGTCAGGATTTCATATAACCCGCATTTTGATTTTTAGAATGATATCGATTTCCCAAAACATTTTCTAATAACGGAAATGGAGATGCTTACCCTGTCCCCTTTTTTCTTGAAAAATCGGATATGTCTGAGTATATTTGTGTCTAAGGGATATGGCCAAGAAGAATTCCTCCACACCGATGATGGAACAGTATTTGCGGATCAAAAAGGATTATCAGGATGCTCTTTTATTTTTTCGTTTGGGTGATTTCTACGAGATGTTTTATGAGGACGCAAAGATTGCATCTCCGGTACTGGAAATTGCCTTAACTTCACGCCAGAAAGTCCCGATGTGTGGAGTCCCTTATCATGCGGCTGATTCATATTTAGGCAAGCTTCTCAGGCAAGGCTTTAAAGTAGCAATCTGCGAACAAGTAGAGGATGCAAAGCTGGCAAGGGGAGTGGTGAAGAGAGATGTGATTAAAGTTTTAACTCCGGGAACTGCTGTTGAATTGGAGCCTGAGGGCGCTAAAGAAAGCAATTATATTGCCAGTTTGTTTCTAAAAGATAAGGGTTGGGGATTGGCTCTTATTGATTTGGCTTCTGGCCAGATGAGAGCCGCTCAAAGCGATTCTGAGGACAAGAGGGTGCTGCCTGATGAGCTCTTCAAGGTTTCGCCAACTGAAATTGTTTTCCCAGAGGGAGAGGAAAAGCATGTTATCGAGATTCTCTCCAGGAACAACATGATTTCTATCCTGAAAAGCCCTCTGGAAGATTGGACTTTTGATTATTCTCAGGCTAAAAATTTTTTGGAGGATCATTTCAGGGTCAAATCTTTGGCGGGTTTTGACCTTGCCGACAAGGACATGGCAGTCTCAGCGGCCGGTGCTCTTCTGTATTATCTTAAGAAAGTAAGAAGGGATTCCCTCTCCCTTGTCTATAAAATCTCTTACGTACAATCAGGCACACAGATGATCCTTGATGCTACGGCCATAAAAAACTTGGAACTCGTGAGGAACTTGAGGGACGGAGGAAGGAAGGATTCCCTGCTTGATATTATCGACTTCACGGTGACTTCTATGGGCTCCAGACTTATCCGCAACTGGCTCCTTCAGCCCCTCCTGAGCTGTGCGGATATAGAAAAAAGGCTGGAAGCTGTCTCGGAGTTTCTCAGCCGCACTATAGAGCGCAAAGAATTAAGGGAGAGCTTGAAAGGGATATTCGATTTAGAGCGCCTCAAAGGAAAAATTTCCTTGGCGGTTGCTCATGCTAGAGATTTGGTTTCATTGAAAAAATCACTTTTGCCTCTTCCTCAAATTCAAAAGATTATTAAGCCTTTTTCCTCAAAGGCGATAAAGAAGATCCATAAGTTTTGGGATGATGCTCAGGATCTTGTGGACTTGATTGAAAGGGCCATCCTGGAAGAGCCTGCTTTCTTGCTTACTGAAGGAAGGATAATCAAAGATGGCTTCAATTCAGAACTTGATGAGCTTAGAAAATTGAGCCGTTCCGGAAAAAGCTTTATCACTTCCCTTGAAAAGAAAGAAAGAGAAAAAACAGGAATCTCCTCTCTTAAGATCCGTTTTAACAAGGTCTTTGGCTACTATATTGAAGTCACCAAGCCCAACTTGTCCCTGGTTCCCGCTGATTATATTCGAAAACAGACTCTTGTTAATTCTGAAAGGTTTAGCACCCCTGAACTTAAAGAATACGAAGAGAAAGTCTTAACAGCTGAGGAGCGGATAGCGGATTTAGAGTACAACCTTTTCCTCAAGATTAGGGAAAAGATTTCCAAAGAAACCACGCGCCTCCAGAAGATTGCCTCTGATGTGTCTCGACTTGATGTCCTTTCTTCACTGGCCGAGTTAGCTTCCATACGTAACTATCGTCGTCCCAAGGTGACCAAAGGAGAGAAGATAACCATTGTGGAAGGGCGGCATCCTGTTATCGAAGTCACTCAAGAAGATCCCTTTATACCTAATGATACATATCTGGATAGAGCAGAGAATCAAATTCTGATCGTCACCGGTCCAAACATGGGAGGGAAATCCACCTACCTGAGACAGGTCGCCCTGATCTGTATCTTGGCGCAGATGGGCTCGTTTGTGCCTGCCAAAGAAGCTGAGATAGGTACGGTAGACCGCATTTTTACCCGTATAGGAGCTATGGATTTCTTAAGCGTCGGTCAGTCTACTTTCATGGTGGAGATGCTCGAGACAGCGAGGATTTTAAACAATGCTACAGAGAAAAGCTTGATCCTGCTTGATGAGATTGGGAGGGGGACGAGCACTTTTGATGGTCTGAGCATTGCCTGGGCGGTGGCTGAATACCTCCATGAAAAGGAAGAAATTCGGGCCAAAACCTTGTTTGCCACCCACTATCATGAATTGACTGAGCTTGCCCTGACTTTAAACAGGATCAAAAATTACCATGTTTCTGTAAAAGAGTGGAAAGATGATATTATTTTCTTGAGGAAGATAGTCTCCGGTCCTTCAGACCAGAGTTATGGCATTCACGTGGCCAAGCTTGCCGGAATTCCCCGGTCTGTTGTGGATAGAGCCAAGGAAATCCTGTTTAATCTGGAGAAGCAGGAGCTCGATGATTTAGGACTCCCGAGGCTCGCCTACCGGTCTTCGAAGAAACGGGATAAGGCCCAGCTTCTTTTATTCAAAGAAGATAGAAAACAGGAACTGCTAAAGGATATTGAAGATGAAATAGAGAAGTGCGATATTTCTGATCT
Organism: Candidatus Aminicenantota bacterium; assembly: GCA_011773465.1. Taxonomy (GTDB): domain Bacteria; phylum Acidobacteriota; class Aminicenantia; order Aminicenantales; family Aminicenantaceae; genus SOIV01. The sequence continues at coordinate 29,736 of WVXO01000039.1, forward strand.
TAAGCCTCTAGATGCCCTGAATTTTCTCAGCCAGCTAAAGGAAAAGATTAAAAGCATGAAAAATAAGATGTAGGTGTTTGATTCATCAAACCCACCTATTTATATGTAGGATTAAAATGTGTGTTTGATAAATCAAACACCTACATAGGATAAATCAATCCTCTACGGATAAATTAGGCCTCTACAGAAAAATCTGATACCTTCAGAAATCGCCTAACGGAAAAAACTTACTCTCCGTAATAAAACAATGAAAAAAATCATAACTCTATAACTGGCAGTGAGGCTGTGAAAAAATTGATTTTATCAGATTGAATCGTATGGAATTAAAGGGAGGGCTTAATAGATTTCTGAATCGTCCTCAAGTTCGCTGATTTCTTCTTTCACTTCATCTTCGAAAGCATCTTCGTATCCTTCGTCTTCTTCAAAGGGGGTTTCTCCTTCTTCTGCTTTTCGTTTCTCTAGAGCATTATCATATTCGTCTTTGTTTTCGTATCGTCTTAAAAAATTAGCGCCTGTATCGCTGTAGTATAGCTCTAGATAATCATCTTCAATCCTGCAAAAGATAGATTTACAGGGCCCTGTTTGGAGGTTGCCTACTGTTTCCGTAATCGTTGCTGCTTTTTTTATGGCATCTAGAGTCAGCCAGCTTAAAAGTTCAATTTCTTCCATCGGTACTTATAAGAAAAAATATCAACTTTTAATAAATTGTCAAGAGGAAAAATAGAAAAAATTAAAAAAAATTTTGGTGTAATGCTTTCAGAGGGTAACTTCATTGGTCATTGACATATAGAGATTTGAATATTTAAATAGAGGGGGAGAGAAAAATGATGCGGGATAAATTCACGGTGATGTCTCAAGAAGCTTTCCAGCTTGCCCAGTCAAGAGCTGAAGAATTGGGCCATCAGGAGCTTAAGCCCGAACATCTCCTTTGGGCTTTTTTGAATCAGGAAGAGAACATTGTTACTTCAATATTGGCCAAGATCGGGGTAAATATCTCAAAAGTTCTCGAAGGCCTTGAATCGGCTCTGGATAAAATTCCTAAAGTTAAAAGTGAAGGAGAAATATACCTTTCCTCTTCCTTGAGGAAGGTAATGAGTAGTGCCCAGAAAGAAGCGGATAAATTAAAAGATGAGTATATTTCGACCGAACACCTGCTCATCGCTATCCTGAAAGAAGGCTCCTGCGAGTCAAGCCGAATATTGAGAGAAAACGGAGTGAGTGAGGATGTGCTTCTCAAAGCTCTTATGTCCCTCAGAGGAACTCAGAGAATAACAGATCCCGAGCCCGAAGGAAAATATCAGGTTCTCGAGCGCTATGCTCGTGATATTACTGCTCTGGCAAGAGAAGGAAAACTAGATCCAGTTATAGGCAGAGAGGATGAGATTAGGAGAGTTATCCAGGTTCTCTCTCGAAGAACAAAGAACAATCCTGTGTTGATCGGTGAAGCTGGAGTCGGAAAAACTGCCATTGTTGAGGGATTGGCCCAGCGGATTGCCAACGGGGACGTGCCTCAGTCGCTTAAGAACAAACGGCTTATAGCTCTGGACATCGGGTCATTGATTGCTGGAACGAAATACAGGGGGGAATTCGAGGACAGATTGAAAGCTGTCCTGAAGGAAATAAAAGAAGCAGAAGGAGAAATCGTGCTTTTTATCGATGAGCTTCATACAATCATCGGCGCAGGGGCTGCGGAAGGGGCTGTAGACGCCTCGAACATGCTTAAACCTCCCCTGGCGAGAGGAGACCTTCACTGTGTGGGAGCGACGACTCTTGGCGAGTATAAAAAACACATAGAGCGAGATGCAGCTCTGGAGAGGAGATTTCAGCAGGTTTATGTGGGGGAGCCATCCATAGAGGAAACGATATCCATTTTAAGGGGATTAAAGGAAAAGTACGAGGTTCACCACGGAGTAGCTATCAAAGATTCTGCTATTATCGCGGCTTCCACTCTTTCTGACCGGTATATTGCTGACCGTTATCTTCCTGATAAAGCTATAGATCTGATCGATGAAGCCGCTTCTCGCATTAGGATTGAAATAGACAGCATGCCTGAAGAGATAGACGAGCTCGAAAGAAGGATTATCCAGCTTGAGATTGAAAAGCAGGCCTTGAAAAAAGAGAAAGACAAGAGCGCTAAAGAGAAATTAGACAAGCTGGCCGAAAATCTGGCCAATTTGAAAGAACAGAGCAGCGCTCTCAAAGCTCGCTGGCAGAGAGAAAAGGAATTGATCGATGCTCTGAACAGGTTAAAAGAGCGGGTGGATTCCCTCAAGATCGAGGAGCAGAATGCGGAAAGAGCAGGCGATTTGGAGAAGGTGGCTGAAATAAGGTACGGGAAGCTAATTGAGACAGAAAACGAGATAAAAAAGACAGCCAAAAAATTGTCAGAGATTCAGAAGGAAGGACAGATGCTCAAAGAAGAAGTTGATGAGGAAGACGTGGCTCAGGTTGTCTCCAAATGGACAGGAATCCCTGTCACGAAGATGCTGGAAGGAGAAGTGGAGAAGCTGGTAAAGATGGAGTCTAATTTGTCTAAAAGAGTAATCGGCCAGGATCATGCGATCCGTGCAGTCTCGGATACGATAAGGCGGGCAAGGGCCGGAATCCAGGATGCTACTCGTCCTTTGGGCTCTTTCATCTTTATGGGCCCGACAGGAGTCGGTAAGACCGAGCTGGCTCGAGTCTTGGCAGAGTTTCTCTTTGACGATGAGAAGGCGATGGTCAGGCTCGACATGTCAGAGTACATGGAGAAACACACAGTCTCTCGATTGATCGGAGCTCCTCCTGGTTATGTGGGTTATGAGGAAGGGGGACAGCTTACAGAGGCCATAAAACGGAGGCCATACTCTATTATCCTCTTGGACGAGATAGAAAAAGCTCATACTGATGTTTTTAATATTCTCCTTCAGATTTTGGATGACGGCCGGCTAACAGACGGAAAGGGAAGAACTATTGATTTTAAGAACACGATTATCATCATGACCTCCAATCTGGGAAGTCACGTGATCAAAGAACTCAGCCAGGATTTTGATAAAATGGAAAAAGAAGTGAAGGCGATTCTGGAGAGTCATTTCAGACCCGAGTTTCTTAATCGGGTGGACGAGGTTATCATATTTAAAGCTCTCTCCCCTGGAGTCATCCTTAAGATTGTCGATTTACAGATTGATGAATTGAGAAAAAGGCTGCAGGAGAAAAAAATTGAGATTGAAGTGAGTGAAGAAGCTAGGAAATTCCTGGCCGAGAGAGGTTATGATCCGGTTTACGGAGCACGTCCCCTTAAAAGGACTATGCAGCGAGACGTCCAGAACTCCCTGGCGCAGAAAATATTAGAGAGGGAATATAAAGAGAGAGATGTAGTCAAAATCGATGTGAATGAAAAAAAGGAACTTATATTCGAAAAAAAATCTTAGCCTGTCGCGCCGAAGGAGAAACAGAAGGATCAGGCAAGACGAATCATGCCGCGCCTGCGGAAATAATTCATGTGTCTGGGAAACAATAATGCAAATGGATTTGAGATAAAATCCAATTTCTAATATATTAGTCTCTCATAAAGATCGAAAAAAATAAGGAGATAAATCCATGAAAGAAGAAGTCAAGAAAGCGATAGAAGAAATCAGGCCCCATCTTAAGGCAGACGGAGGCGATGTGGAGTTTGTGGATGTTACAGAGGAAGGTGTAGTCAAGGTCAAGCTCTTAGGAGCCTGCGAGGGCTGCCCGATGAGGCAGATGACTTTAACCCAGGGCATTACACGCTTCATAAAAAAGAAGGTTCCCCAGATAAAAGAGGTACAGGCTGTTTAGGCTGTAGGTCAAAAACAGGAAACATTGCCTGATCCGGCCACAACGGAATCAATGAATATTCCGTTTGACAAAGAATTTTAAAACTAGTAAACAGAGGAGATATAAGGAAGAGAAGAATATGAAAAGGGGAAGAATGCCGATTTCAACTGATGTATTCTTCTCCTTTAAGCATAAATTCTGAAAAAAGCAATGAAGATAAAGAAGGCTCTCATTCCAGCGGCAGGCTTTGGCACTCGTTTTCTACCAGCCACCAAATCTCAACCAAAGGAGATGCTGTCGGTTGTGGATAAACCCCTTATCCAGTACGGCGTCGAGGAAGCTGTTCAGTCAGGAATCGAAAGCATTGGTATCGTAATTAGCCGGGGAAAGTCGTCCATCGAAGATTATTTTGACAGAAGCCCGGAGTTAGAGCAGTTTCTGGAAGAGAAAGGGAAGGTCGATTTTCTGGAACAGGTCAGGGAAATTGCGAGTCTTGCAGAATTCTTCTATATCCGCCAGAAAAAAGCCCTTGGTTTGGGGCATGCCATTCTAATGGGGGAAAGCTATATCGGCCAGGAACCTTTTGCGGTCCTCCTCCCTGATGATATATTCGATTGCCCTACGCCCTGCACAAAGCAGCTGATGGATGCTTACTCTGAACTTAAATCTTCGATTATTGTCCTCGGGCGTGTGGATGAGGAAGGGACTAAAAAATATGGTATCGTCAAGCCTAAAAAGATTTCAGATAGGGTGTATCAGGTTGAGGACATGATTGAAAAACCTGGTCCGGAGAGAGCCTTTTCTGATCTTGGTATTCTTGGAAGGTATATTTTTCACCCTGAAATCTTTGAGGCAATCAAAAAGACCGATCCTGATAAAGGAGGCGAAATCCAGATAACAGATGCCATAAAGATCCTTCTTAAGACAAAGCCTGTCTACGGGTATCTATTTGAGGGAAAGCGCTATGATGCCGGGGATAAACTGGGCTTTTTGGAAGCCAGCATCGATCTTGCCTTGAAGAGGCCTGAGTTTGGCCAGAAGCTGCGGAAATATCTTAAATCGCATTCGTAGCCTCTTGTTGCATCCCCCCTTTTTGTGGTTTAGTTTCTTGTAGAAGTTTGATTTATCAAACCCACCTTTTTTCTACAAAAGGATATGATTTTTTAATGTAGGGGCTTGATTTATCAAGCACACCTTTTGGAATATATATAATTTCCTATATGTGTAATTTGTTAAGCCTTAGCTAGTTTCTTGTAGCTAAAAAGAAAGGTATGGCGAGGGACGGAATCGAACCGCCGACGCAGAGATTTTCAGTCTCTCGCTCTACCGACTGAGCTACCTCGCCATTAATTAGCGGACAATCTTTTTAATCGCTCTTAAGTATAATTTTGCTCTAATGTAAAGTCAATTATTAAGTTTTTTTCTTTTGTCCTGTTTCAGGTATCTGATACATCGAGTTACTAAATATAAAAAGGTGGGCTTGATAAATCAAGCCCCTACACAAGAAAAATCAAATCCGTACAAATAATTATTTACACTATAAAAAGGTGGGTTTGATAAATCAAACCCCTACACAACATAAATCAAGCCCCTACACAAGAAAAATCAAATCCCCACATAAGATTGGTCATGAAGGATTTTGCTTTCTTTCGGCTCCATATTTTGTTAGAATACTTTCCAAATTTCGAGCAGTGAGGGGATTAGATGAAAAAAATCTTTAAAATAAAGAGCGAAGCATAGAAACTTAAATGAAAATTGCAGCGGTGCTCCCCCATGTGGATATTTTTGGAGGGGTCAGGCGATATCTCGAAATCGGAAACGAACTCTCGAGCAGGGGACATTATTTTGTCCTTTTCCATCCTGATGGGAGTAATCCCGAATGGTTTGAGTTTAAAGGCGTAACAAAATCTTTCTTATCTCTGGACGAAGAAGCTTTCGACATCGGGCTCTGCAGTGAATATTCAGTTTTACCTTATTTTGAAAGATTAAATGCAAGAGCAAAATTCTTTTATTTTTTGCTTAAAGGACATAAGGAGGAAAGAAAGACAGTAAAGAAGAATTATTTTTTTCTTGGAAATTCTGAAGGACTATGCCGTCATCTTGAGAAAAAGTACAAAATTTCCTGCTCCAGGGCCCCTGGCGGAGTGAATCCCGAATTCTTTTACCCAGCAAAAAAAGGGGAAATAGAAAGAAATGAGATCAGAGTACTCTGCTATGGACGCATTTACAGAAAAAGAAAGGGTATTCAGCATGTCATCCGTGCTGTCGAAGGGCTAAACAAAGAATTTCCCCGCCTTAAACTTGTTCTTTTTGACAGTTTGGTGGGCGAGGATAGAAGAGACCCGCGCCCGATGATTAAATCCCGTGTCCATCATGAATTTCACCTGAATCTACCTCAAAGCAAAATGGCCTGGCTCTATTCACAGGCAGACATTTTTGTGAGTGCTGAGAGAAGGGCGGGATGGTCGAATACAACAGCTGAAGCCATGGCTTGTCAGATTCCGGTTGTCTGCACGCGGAGTGGAACTCGAGATTTTGCCTTTCACAACCAAACAGCATTAGTCGTTCCCTTCCCTCATCCTCTATTGTTAAGGCGTCAAATCAAAAAACTCATTAAAGATGATGAGCTTCGTCTTCGAATCGCCCGCGCCGGATACGAAAGAATACTGACGTTTACCTGGTCTTTTCTGGCCGACCGATTGGAGAAAATTTTTAAGGAACTTGTGAAATTGAATTAGGAAATTCGTTGTGATATTCTTTTAAACGGAGGAAACTGAATGAAAGAGAAAGAGCTGAAAGAGCTTCTTTTAAAAAGAGACGAAGCATTCAGGAAAGCCTACACACAGCACAAACAGCTTGAAAAGAAACTCGAAAAGTTAAAGCAGAAGAATTTTCTGACTGAAGCGGAAAAGATGCAAGAGAAAGAATTTAAGAAAAAGAAGCTTTTTCTTAAGGATAAGATGTACTACCTGATGACTGAATACAGAAAAGCCCATAAATAATTCAGTTGCTGAAAAAATGAGAGAGACAAAAAAGCCTCGGGTAGCCTTGATTGGATCTGATTCCCTGCGCGGGAAAGAGATAAAAAATGTCTTGAGCCAGAAAAAGTTTCCTCTTAAGGATATAGATTTCTTCGACCCGGATGTGGAAGAAGAATACAGTAAGCTGACTCAGTTTCGGGGAGAACCCAAAGTAGTCCGTCATCTCGACAAAGAGTCTCTCTCTAGCAGTGATCTGGTTTTTCTGGCGGCAGACAAAAAAGTGAATCAAGCATTTGGGGCTCTTGCTCATAAACAAAAATTTCAGGCAATAGATTTGAGCGAAACGTTTAACGCTGAAGAAAGAGTCCCGGTCATTGTGGCCGGAGTGAATGATGAGATTACCTTGAAAAAAAGACCCGGTCTTATAGCCAACCCTCATCCTGTGACTGTTGTCCTTTCTCATCTCTTTCATGTTGTCCTCAAGGAATATGGTCTTTTAAAAGCCGTTTCTTTCATCCTTCAGCCTGTTTCAGCCTATGAGGAATCCGGCATCGAAGAACTGGCTGACCAGAGCTATGCTTTCCTGAGCAGCTCTTCTCTTTCAAAAAAAGTGTTCAAGGAGCAGATTGCCTTTAATTTTCTCTCCCATACAGAGAAGGCTGATAAAAATGGTTTTTCTTCTGTTGAGAGGCAAATCACATCAGAGATAAGAAGAGTTCTTCACCCCCGTCGTTTTCTCCTCTCTTTGTCCATCATACAAGCCCCTGTGTTCCACACCTATTCGCTTATGAGCTATTTAGAATTAAAGAGAAAAACCGATATCCAGGGCATCAAAAGTCTTTTTAGGAAACATTCCTTTTTTAAGCTTTCCCCTCCAACTCTTTCCAGCCCTATCTCGGTGGCAGGGGAGGAGAAAATTTGTATCGGTCAGATAAAAAAAGAAGAGTCGTTTCCCAACAGCTTTTGGATTTGGACAGTAGTGGATAATTTAACTCGAGGTTCGGCTTTAAATGCGCTTGAGATTGCAGAGAAAATCTTCTCTGAGCCTCCGGTTTAAAGAATGAAAGAAATATTCCAGCTTTTCAAACTCACCCTTGGAGAAAAAAAGAGGCTCGCTCTTGCCTTTATATTCAGCTCGTTTGCTGCCTTTTTTACGTACGTGTTTGTCAATTTAGTCCAGCCTATCATAGATAAAATGTTCCTTCAGCGCACTGCTCCAACATCTGAAGGAAAAGCGGGTCTCATAGATTTTGTTTTCCGCAAGCTCCAGGCTGCCGAGAATCAGTTCATCTGGCTTATTCCTTTGCTCCTGGTGATTGTTATCTTTGGTAAAGGGTTGTTTACTTTTCTATCCTCTTTTTTTATGAGGTCTATCGGATATAAAGTCGGCAAAAAATTGAGAGATGACCTTTTTGGAAATATCATCTACCAGTCTTCGGATTTCTTTGACTATAAATCCACGGGTGATTTGATGTCCCGTTTAACAAACGATGTAGATAGAATCCAAGTCGCGGTTGCAGGAAGCATGGGAGATTTCATACAGGAAATTTTTATTCTTCTTGCCCTTCTTGTTTATATATTCATCACTGATTGGCGTTTGGCTCTGATGTCTTTTGTCATAGCTCCGGTAGCCGTTATCCCTCTGGTACTCTTCAGCCGGCAGCTCAAAAAAAAGGGCCTGCTAAGTCAGGAAAAGATGGCTGAAATTTACAATCTTCTCCACGAGACTATTACCGGTAACAAGATCGTCAAAGCTTTCACCATGGAAAAGTTTGAGATAAAGAAGTTCTTTCAGGCGACAATGAACTATTTCAAAACAAGCCTTAAACTTGCGTTGACAGGAAGCTTGTCCTCCCCCTTTATGGAGTTTCTGGGCGGTGTCGTGGGTGCCTTCGTTCTTGCCTTGGGCGCGACGAGAATAGTCCAAGGGCACATAAGCCCTGGCGATTTTGTTTCCTTTGTCGTTGCTATTTTTTATTCTTACACCCCCATAAAACGCTTGAGCAGGGCCAACAACACCATCCAGCAAGGAGTAGCCTGTCATGAAAGAATACAGGAGATTCTAAGCAGCAAGCCTCAAATTGTAGAGCATCCAAAGGCCTATCCTCTTCCTCCTGTTAAAGGGAGTGTGAAGTTCGAAAAGGTTTCTTTTGGCTACAACGAGATGATGCCTGTGCTTCAAGACGTCAGTTTTGAAGTCATGCCCACTGAAACCGTGGCCCTTGTTGGGTTGAGCGGGGCGGGGAAGACGACCATCATCAATCTTCTTTCCCGTTTTTATGATTCTACTTCAGGAAAAATCACAATAGATGGTATTGATATCAAGGAAGTAAGCCTTTCCTCTCTTCGCGCTCAAATCGGTCTTGTTACCCAGGAGCTCATTCTCTTCAACGACATGGTAAGAAGCAATATTGCCTACGGCCTGGAAGAGATTTCTATGGATAGAATCATAGAAGCGGCTAAAGCCGCTAAAGCTCACGATTTTATAATGAAGCTTCCCAAGGAGTACGAAACTATCATAGGAGAAAAGGGAACTTTGCTTTCCAGCGGGCAGAGACAGAGGTTGGCTATCGCAAGAGCGTTGCTTAAGAATCCCCCTATTCTTATTCTTGATGAAGCCACATCGGCCTTGGATTCTGAATCAGAGAGATTGATCCAGATTGCCATGGCCAACCTTATGAAGAACAGAACAACTCTTGTTATAGCCCACCGTTTGTCTACTGTAAGGAGTGTTGACAAAATTTTTGTGCTTGACAAGGGTAGGATTACCGAAATTGGCACACACGAGGAACTCTGCAGGAAAGACGGAATTTATAAGAAATTGCATGATTTGCAATTTATTGGAGAGGAGGACGTGGTTCCTTGATCCAGAGTATGACGGGATTTGCAGAGAAGAAGTTTGATTCAAAGACTCTCTCGGTAAAAATCAGCATAAGAAGCTTAAACCATCGCTTCTTGGATTGGAATTATCGAGGGGCTCAAATTGGGGAGATAGAAAATAAGCTCAGAGCTGTCTTTCAGAGGAAACTACACAGAGGGCGGATTGAGGTTTTCTTTGAGCTGAATTACCTGGACCCTTCGTTCTGGGAACTTCGAATCAATGAAGACTTACTCCAGAAAATTCTTTCTTCTCTGGAGAAGATTTCATCTCGGATGGGGAAAAGCGTGAATTTTTCAGCGGAGAATATGTTCAGTCTGCCCAATGTCGCAGAGTTTAAGAGAAAGGATTTCAGCGGGGAAGAAGTGGCCTTCCTGGAGAGTAGTTTTGAGAGAACATTGGATGAAGTCGTAAGGATGAGGAGAAGAGAAGGAAGAGAAATAGGAAAAGAGATTCGAAAACACCTTCAGAATATAAAGCAGGCTGTGAGCCGGATAGAAAAGCTAGCCAAAAGACAGCCCATTTTCATAAGAGAAAGATTGAAGAAGCGACTGAAAGAATTGAAGCACGAAGCTCCTCTTTCAGATGAAAGAATTGCCGAGGAGGCTTCCTATTTTGCACAGAGATACGATTTGACAGAAGAGATAGCAAGGTTGAAATCTCATCTGGGCTATACCCTTGGCCTTCTTTCTCCAGAGAGAGAGGAGCCCGTGGGTAAAAAGCTGGATTTTGTCGCCCAAGAGATTTACCGGGAGGCTAACACCATAAATTCTAAATCTCACGATATCGAATTGGTCAGAGGGAGTTTGATTATAAAGGGAGAGGTGGAAAGTATACGACAGCAGGTTCAGAACATAGAATAGAAAAGAAAAAGGCATAGGAAAGGAGAGATTTTATGCTTTTTGTTATTACTGGCCCGTCTGGATGCGGAAAGACCACTCTGGTCAGGCAAGTTATGGAAAATGTGGAAGATGTCCAGTTTTCAGTTTCTCATACAACCCGAAAGAAAAGAAATTCAGAGAAAGAAGGCAAGGATTATTATTTTGTTTCAAAGTCTGAGTTTGAGCAGATGATTAAAGAGGAGAAATTTGCTGAGTGGACTGTTATCCATGGAAATCATTATGGGACCTCCAAGAGAGAGATAGAGAAAAAAGGAATCCAGGGAGATATTCTCCTGGACATCGATGTTCAAGGTGCCGAGCAGATAAAGGAAAAGTTAAAGAGAGGCGTGTTCATCTTTATCCTGCCTCCCTTATTTGAGGAGCTTAAAGCCAGGCTTGAAGAGAGAGGCCAGGAAAGTCCAGATTCGATAAAGCAAAGGCTCGAGGTTGCCAGAAAAGATATCAGGTTCTATCCTCATTTTGATTATATCATTATTAATGACGATATGAAAAAAGCTTCGAAGGAACTGGAAGCTATTATTTTAAGCGCGAGATGTCGCCTCGATATTAAGAAAAAAGAAATTGTTCCCATTCTTCGGAGTTTCTCTGAGGACAAATAAGAGGTTAAGATGGCTAAAATTACATTGGGAGTGTGTTCCTCTATTAGCCTGTATAAAGCTTGTGAAATAATCCGCAGCTTCCAAAAAGAGAAGTTTCAGGTTCAAGTTATCCTGACAAAAAATGCTTCCCGTTTGATTTCTCCTCTTCTTTTTAGTTCCCTCTCAGGACAAAAGGCTATTGTGGACCCTTTTGAGGAAGAATACTCGGAGGATATTCCACATGTGGATTTGGCGAAGGAGACATCCCTCCTGCTTGTTGCCCCGGCCACAGCAAACATGATCGGAAAATTCGCTTCCGGCGTTGCTGATGATTTTTTATCGACTTTCTATACGGCTTCCCAGTGTCCCGTTCTTATTGCTCCTTCGATGAATGAGGCCATGTTTCTTCATCGGCAAACCCAGGAGAATATCCAGAAACTAAGAGCCACCGGAGTAAGGTTTGTTGAGCCAGAAAAAGGATATTTGGCTTGTAAGGATACAGGATGGGGAAGGTTGGCAGCTCCTGAGAAGATTGTTGAGGAAGGGCTGAGATTGATAAAGAAGAGCGAAAGCTTAAAGGGCAAAACGGTATTAGTCACAGCCGGACCGACAAGGGAATTCCTGGACCCGGTCCGCTTTCTTACTAACCGCTCTTCAGGAAAAATGGGTTATGAGCTAGCTGAGGAAGCACTCAGGCGCGGGGCGGAAGTCATTCTTATTTCAGGGCCGACTTATATTTTTCCCCCGCCAGAAGCAAAGTTTAAAAAAGTCCAGACAGCTAAGGAAATGGAGAAGGAGGTCGTGGCTCACTTCGGTCACGCTGATGTCGTCATCATGGCTGCGGCCGTTTCAGATTTCAGGTTTGCTGAGGCGTCTTCTCAAAAAATAAAAAAAGAAAAATTAGAGAAGAAAATCGATATCGTATTAACAGAGGATGTTTTGCAAAAATTAAGCTCGAAGAAAGGAACAAAAATTATCGTCGGCTTTGCTGCTGAGACAGAGGATGTTGTCAACAACGCACTCAAAAAAATGAAGAAGAAAAATCTTGATTTAATCGTGGCCAACAATGTTTTAGCTGAAGGAATTGGTTTTGAATCGGATTTTAACCAAGTAACCCTCATTTTCCCTGACGGCAAAACGATTGATACGGAAAAAAAGAGTAAGCTTGAGATAAGCCAATTAATCTTGGATAAAGTAGAGGATATCCTTGGAAGATAAAGCTCTAAAACTCATCGACCGCCTTGAAGAGAAATTAAAATATTTTTCCCAGCTTGGAGCTGAGTTTGTTTCATCGTCATCTTCTTCCGAGGACGCCCCTTATCTTTCCCTAAAAGAGAGGATCCTCAACTGTCAAAAATGTCCGCTTTCTCAAGGGCGGAAGAATGCAGTCCCTGGAGAGGGAAACCTTGGAACTGAGCTAATGTTCGTAGGCGAAGCGCCTGGTCGCGATGAAGACATTCAGGGGCGTCCCTTTGTGGGAAGGGCAGGGCAGCTTTTGACCAGAATTATCCATGCCATGAAGTTTAAAAGAGAAGAAGTTTATATAACGAATATTGTCAAGTGCAGACCTCCTGAGAACAGAACTCCTCACAAACAGGAAATTGATGTGTGCCAGGATTATCTTAGGGAACAGCTAGAAATGATAAAGCCCAAGGTTATCGTGACCTTGGGGAAAGTAGCCGCTGACTTTTTTATCCAGAGCAAACTGGGAATGACAGCCTTAAGAGGAAATTTTTATGAGTTTAATAATATAAAAGTGATGCCGACCTTTCATCCTTCTTATATTATAAGAAACGAAGGCAATAAAGAAATCAAGAAAATGGTCTGGGAAGACATGCAGAAAGTGATGGCCTTCCTGGGCAAGAAATGACCTTGTATGCAGAAGTTATCCTTTCCCTTCCCTTAGACCAGTCTTTTTCCTACAGCGTTCCTGAATCCTGCGAGAAAAGGGCTAAGGTCGGCTCAAGAGTGCTTGTGCCGCTCGGTCAGAGGATGCTGACAGGATTCATCGTAAGGCTAAGGAAAAGAAGAGTTTCTCCAGAATTTGAACTCAAGGAAATTGCGGAAGTATTGGATGAAGAGCCAATTTTTTCCATATCTTTCCTCTCTTTTACCCGAAAGCTATGCGAATATTATTACTCGTCCTGGGGAGAGCTTCTTCAGGCTTCCCTCCCGCCATCATTTATACTAAAAAGCAAAAAAAGGATCACCCTCTCTGAAAGAGGAAGAGCTGCGCTCCGGGATGAGGATCTCTCTAGGGAAGAAACGGAGCTCTTAAGGTTTATCCAAAAAAGAAGTTACAGCGCTCTTTTCCTTAAAAGGAAATTTAGAGTCAGAAATCTTTCCCATCTTCTTTCCCGACTGGAAAAGAAAGGTTTTATCCTTATCCAGAAGGAAATAGCGAAAGCGAGAAAAAAGATATTTTCAGCTGCTCCCATGAGCCAGACTCAGCTTGAAATAGATTTTTCGTTGGATGCGCAGTCTCGGGAAGTAGCAGATCAAATCACTCGCAGAATGGAGAAAAAAGTCTTTTCACCTTTCTTCCTCTACGGGCCCCCGGAGAAGAGAGAGGCTGTTTACTCTCGTTTGATTAAAGAGATTCTGGCAAGTGGATGTAGAGTTTTGTTTTTGGTTCCGGAAATCGCCCTGACTCAAACCCTAATAGAGAGGTTTGAGAAAAAGCTGGGAGAAAAGGTTGCTCTTCTTCACAGTCAATTATCAGATAGAAAGAGGGAGCTTGAGTGGCGAAAAATAAAAGAGGGAGAGGTGGATGTGGTTGTTGGCCCCCGTTCAGCTCTTCTTTCTCCTGTTGATCATCTAGGCTTGATTATTGTCGATGAAGAGGAGGATGACTCATACTATCAGCTGGAGAGCCCTTCCTATGATGCCCGGAAGGGCGCCTGGTTGAGAGCAAAGCACGAAGGAGCGGCGCTTGTTTATGGTTCAGCCCTTCCTTCTGTTGAGGCATTTTACAGGGCCAGAAAGGGAAAATACCTTTATTGTTTAGATAGTGAGGCAAGAGAGGCGAAGGTCGAAATTGTTGATGACAGGCTGGAAAGAGGATTGATTTCCTCTAAGCTTGAAGAAAAGATATCTGAAAGAATGAAGAAGGGAGAGCAAATTTTAGTTTTCTTTAACCGACGAGGATATGCCTCTTATCTCTTCTGTTCAAGATGCAATTACATTTCCCGTTGCATTCATTGCGATATTGCCTTGACTTATCATAAGAAAGAAGGGAAATTGGTTTGCCACTACTGCAATTATTCTGTTGTCATAATGAATCGTTGTCCTGACTGTGGAAGCAGGATGATCAGAGAAAGAGGCACTGGTATCGAGGCGGTTGAAGAAGAATTGAAAACAATTTTCCCTAAGGGCAGGATAGCGCTTTTTACGACAGATTTAGACAAGAGAGAGCAGGAAAGAATCCTTCGTAACTTCTGGACTGGGAAAATTGATATTCTGATTGGAACGCAGCTCTTAGCTCATCAGGTAGAATTACCTCCGGCGTCTTTGATAGCCATTCTCTTCCCAGAAACTATTCTTACCCTGTCAGATTACAGAGCCAGTCAAAAAACTTTTCAGACATTAAGCCTGATGATGAGGTTTCTTAAGAGCGGTAATAAGGCGGAGGTTATTATCCAGACAGCTCTCCCTCATCATTTCAGTATACGCCAGGTTGCCCTGGAAGATTATTTTTCGTTTTTTAAAGAGGAGCTGAAACTCCGCCGCCTTATGAATTATCCACCTTTTTCCCGAATGGCTGAAATTTTATTCCAGGGCGAGAATTTGAGGAACGTGGCCAGGAAGTCAAGGGAATTTTCGACAAGGGTAAAAAGCTTAGAAGGAGATGTGGATATCTTGGGTCCTGCTTTAGCTTCGGTTTCAAAGGTGAGAGGGATAAGCAGAGTCCAGGTCATCTTAAAGGCCCGCAGAAAGGAAGAATTGGACAAGGTTTTAAGAGAGTCATTAAAGACAATCAAATTGAGGAAGTCAGTTTGGGTTTACGAATGAAATGATAAAAAAAGGGGACAGGCTACTTTTTTTATTCAGAAAAAGTAGCCTGTCCCCTTTCTTGCGGAAGAATATTTTTAGGGGTCAGCCCAGTCGGCAAAGTATATGGTTAGATAGCCTGTAGCTTGAATCGGGTTGCCATCCAAGTCATGACCAAAAAAAACGATCTCGGCAACTGCCCAGATAACGTTAAAAGTTCCGATTAGGTTGCTCAAGGGAGGGACAGTCTTGGCTTCCGCTCTCACTGCCAAAATATCGAGATCCACAGTACCGTCAACTTCGCAAACAGCTGAGAGACTGCCTTCGAATCCAAGGGGGACCGGATCTCCTTCTGGGCTAGTGTAAGTGACCGTGTAGCGGTTAATCATTACGCTGGTTTTGTAGGATTCTCCAGGCAAAAGGGGAGCTGGTTTCTTAAGCTTCGCTTCTAGGGTTGCCACAACCGGGTTTGTCAGATAGCCTCCTGCTGTTTGGACATCTGATATAAGATAATCTGCATCATTACCTTCTGCATCCATCCCTAGTATTCTCGTGACTGTCAGAACAACTCCGGACTTTTCGCTATCGCCCACTGTGTTATCGCAAGAAAGGAGGAAGAAAAAAACGCAAAGAATTGCTGTAATTTTCAGGGAGTTTTTTATTCTTTTCATTTTATACTTCCTGTTATTTTATTATTCGAGGAGTGATAAAAATGATCAGCTCTCGGTTTTGCCTTGTGCGAGCGAAATTCTTGAAAAGGCCTCCCAGAATGGGAATCTTATGGAGCAGGGGAACTTTTTCTCGAGTAAAAGAATCTTCAGTCCTGTAAATTCCTCCAATAACGGTTGTTCCCCCATCGATAACCATGACCGTGGTGGTTGCTCTTTGAGTAGTTATCGGAGGAATACCATTGACCAGGTTGGCAAAGTCGGCAGCGTTGTTCATTATTTCAATATCCATAATAATTGTTCCTTCAGCGGTTATCTGAGGAGTGGCTCTAAGCTCTAATGCTGCATTAACGAATCTCGTGGTTGTGGTAAAGTTAGCTACAGTCTGGACAGGAATCTGCCTTCCCTGGATAATCTCTGCTTGCTGGTTGTTCTGAGTGGTTACTGTGGGACTGGAGATGATTTGGCCTTGACCCGAAATTTCAAGAGCAGATATAGCCATATCGAGCCTGAAGGTATCCAAGACGCTGCCAAAAGTGATTCCGAGTGCGGTATTGAATGCAGGAGCAGGGAGGTTAATAGCATAACCGCCCAGAGGACCTCCGATTCCTTTGGTGGTGATTCCTTGAGGGATCAGAGCCCCGTCAACTGTTATGTCGCTCGGGAATTTTAGAGAAGTCTGGTTGCCATGAAGAGGATCCATTACACCGCGAAATCCCCATTGGATACCGAGGTTGCGGACAAAGGTGGAAGTGGCCTCCACAATTCTAGCCTCGATAGAGACTTGTGGGGTTGGCGTATCAAACACAGCTATGAGTTTTTCCAACGTATCGATTCTGTCTAAGACGTCAGAAATGATCAAGGTATTTGTTCTCTCATCGACAATGATTTCTCCTCTTTGGGAGATTTTGGTCCTAAGAAGACCTTCAACATCTCCAGCTTTTGCGTAGGAGAGGTCAAACACTTTAACTTGAATAGGACCGGCTAATTCTTTGCTTTCTTCCAGCTTTCTCTGCTCTTCGTCTTCTCGAGTGAGAACTGCGATAGGAGCAATTCGGAGAACGTTCCCCT
Source organism: Candidatus Aminicenantota bacterium (assembly GCA_011773465.1). Lineage (GTDB taxonomy): Bacteria > Acidobacteriota > Aminicenantia > Aminicenantales > Aminicenantaceae > SOIV01. The sequence goes on from WVXO01000039.1 coordinate 46,584, forward strand.
CAATTGTTTTTCCCATTTTGTTTAACCTGAGAATAATATCGAGAGCTTGATCCCAGGGAACATCCTGCAAGTCGCAGGTGACAGTCCCTCTTACCTCTGGATCGAAAACGACGTTCAGGCCGGCAAAATGCCCCAGATACAGAATAACATCTCGCAGGTCAGCATCCTTGAATTTCATGCTGATAATTTCTCCAGTATATCTTACTTCGGGTGCTTCAAGGATTTTAGGCCTGATGGGAGTTACGGGAACCTCTGGGACTCGTTCAGGTACTGTGGGAACCTCTATTGGCACCGGAGGAGGCGCTACCTCTTCAACTGGGATCCAGGGAGCCGGAGGTGCCGGTCTTGGAATCGGAGGAACCATGGCGGGAGCAACTCGAGCTACTTCGTCTTCATAGAATTGGAAGATAAAATTCTCTTGCTCAGAGTATAAAGCGTAGAATTTGGGCTTATCCAGGTCGAAGACTAATCGAGCGATTGTGTAAGGGGGAGCCGTTTCAAATTGTCCCGTTCTTACTCTTTGGATATCCATCTTTCCTAATGGATAGCGGAAAGTGGGATCAGGATAAAATGTGTGGAAGAAGTCAATTACCAAACGCAGAGGATTTTCGAGTGCAAATATCTGGGTTATAGCTTTTTCGTCCAGTCTTGCCGTGACATTAACAATGCCCTTTTGCTCAAAGATGCCAACTTCTTTAAAGAGTAATTGCTTTTTAGGCCATCTTTTGAGTTCTTCTTCCGTTGCCGAATCGATTATGTATCCGTTTAAAGTTCTCTGGATTCTATTCAGCTCTACAGTTGTTTGTTCTTGATCAGCATAGATTCTGTACGGCACTTGCTCCTTCATCTCGATTAGAACATGGATATCGTTATCCTCTATTCTTTCTAACTTTATGTCCTCAACGAGTGCAGATTCTCCCAGATTGATTTGAAGATCTTCTGCTGTTTCAGCGTTATCGAACTCGAGCACAATTGTTGAAGGAGCATCCTCCAGATAGTATGTTTTAGAGATGGCTGGAGGCGCGCTCGTTTTAAATATTATTAATGTATTGAGCTTTTCAGGCTTGACAGAAATTTCATTTATGGTGACCAAGGCTTCGTTGCTAAGAACATATCCGCTTAATAAGGCAAGAAGGCAAAATCCAGAAAGGATTTGGAATAAATTTTTCCATTTCATCTTACCGCTCCTCTGGATGAATTTCTTTGACAATATCTTTTGGCTCAAATAAAGGAAAGCCTCTTTCTTTTGTTTTCCGGAAAGTAACTTTTGACTCTTGAATTGACAAAACGAAGCCGTCAGAGAATCTTTGTCCAACTTTGATGAACAGCGGGAATTCCTGAGGACCGGTTACTATAGCGGTGAATTTTCCTCTGGCCTTAACAATACCTATAAGGGTTATATCGTCGATATAAATTTCAGGCTTTCCGGTAGGTGAAATTTTTCTCTTGGTATCTCTGCCTGCAAGCAAATCCATGAAAGGATCTTTCCTCCCTGCACGCTCGTAGGCAGGGAAAGTCCTTTTTGGCATCTCAGAGCTGAGTTCTTTTGCTAAATCCTTTTTTTCTTCCTGAGATAAGACGGGTAGGATAAACAGACAAGTAAGACCGAATAAAATAAAGAGATGTAATATTTTTCTCATTTTTTTTCTTTCATCTACTCCTCTCTCCGGGAGGAGTTTCCTCACGAAAGATGTATGTTTTTGCTGTATAGGCTGCAGATATGGTGGAGGCCTCTGTCTGTTTTGTAAGGGATTTAATCGAGAAATCCTCTACATTAAAGAGGCGCGAAAAATTGCTCAAGCGGTCGAAGAACATCGCTAGATTGTGATAGTTTCCTGTTATTTCTATCGAAATCGGCCACTCATAGTAAAATTCCATGTCGACTTCACCTTTGGGAAGAAATTTTACAATATTAAGACGAGAATTAATCGCGAGCTGCTGCATTTTCTTTAGAATGTCCCAGATTTCTTTCCTTTTTGGGATGATAGCCTCTAGCTCGTTAAGAATTTTCCTCAAGTCAACTAATTCTTCCTCGATTCGACTCAGTTGCAGATTTTTTTGTTTCAGGTTCGTTACTTCTGCTTCAGTTTTCTCCCTTTCTTGTTTAAGAGCTGTCAGTTTAGTGTTTTGTGGTTTGAAATAGACAAAGAAGAGAAGGGCAAAGACAATCACCGCCAGGAGGAAGTGACCATACCAGGGCCAATCTTTCATTTTGACACCTCACTTACATCTTCTCCTGTAGGCGATTCAGACTCGGGTTGGAGAACATAATTAGCATTTATAGCAAATTCTAAGTATTGATTTTCTCTTGTCGTCCTCTGAGTGGACGAGAGAAGATTGACGTTATAGAAATAGGGGCTCGTTTCTAAACTGTAAATATAATCTGCGATTAAGTTGTTAGAAAGAGCTTTCCCTTTTATATGAACCTTTTGTTTATCATAAGTAGCTTCTGAAAGCCATACATAGTAAGGAATGTGCTTGCTTAGCTCATCCATTATCCTTACTGCGACTTGCTGGTGAGGCTTTAACTGGTTGATGAGGCTTATTTTTCTCTCAAAGAGGCTTTTTAGTTTTTGTGCTTCTTCTAACTTGCCCAGGACATCACTGAGCTTATTTTTTTCTATTTGCGCCGCTTCCAAGAGAATTTTCTCTTTATTGAAGGCACTTCTTTGGTAAAAGAAAAGAGCTGAAGCAGCAAACACAACAAGAAGATAAATTAAGCTCATTTTCGGAGGCTTTATTTCCCTTCTGACTTCTTCGACCGGGAGTTCTTTTGCTTCAGGCTTTAATAGATTTATCCTAATCATGATTTTATTCCTCCAACCTCCTAGTTGCGAGTCCAGTAGCCACTCCAAAAAGCGAGGCCATATCCCGGAGATATACAGAATCTAATTTCTTTTCGTTATAATAGATATTTCTGAAAGGATTGAAGAGCTCTGTATCTGTATTAAACTTCTGTTCGAAGGATTTCGGTAGGTCTTTTAATTTGGATAACCCGCCGCTCAACAGAATCTTGTCAATTTTCTTTTCAGTGCCTTCGCCAGATTCATAGAAAGAGAATGTTTTTTCAACTTCCTCAAGCAGGTTCGAAGTGTTCGTGTCAATAACAGCCTGCGTCTGTTCAGCTGGCATATCTTTGACAGGAATTCCCTTGAGCACTTTTTCTGCCTCGTCGGAGCTGATGCCCAGGTCCTTTCTTATATTCTCTGTGAAAAAGTAGCCGCCTATGGAAAGATCTCGGAATAATTGAGGCGTTTCCCTGTCGGTAATGATGATATTGGTTGTATGCGCTCCAAGATTAATCAAAGCAGTTGTCTTATCTCGGAAAAGCTCTGGATAATTTATCTCCATTGCATTTTGAAGGGCAAAAGCATCTACTTCTATTGCTTCTAAGTTTTTGCGAGCTTGTTGAACAACATTACTGTAATTGGTGATTTTTTCTTTTTTTGCCGCTACAAGAAGAATATCTAAAGCTTTTTTTTCTGAACCTGAAGACGGCCTCAAGATAGCATAATCCACACTTGTCTCTTCATAGGGATAGGGAATATTGTGCCTTGCTTCCCAGATAATGGATTCTGCTAGCTCTTCTGTTTCCATAGAGGGAAGTGATATTTTTTTAATGATCACTGAACTTCCAGAGACAGCGATATTGACGTTTTTGTTCGAAATCTTGTTTTCGTCAAATATCATCTTTATAGTTTCGACTACAGCATCAGAGTCCATGATTGTTCCTTCTACTATGGCATCATGAGGTAAAAACTCAAGAGCTATCTTTTCGACTTCAAAGGAGCCTTCTCCCTCTTTTGCTTTTGATTTTAATTCGATAGCTTTTATTGAGTAGGAACCGATGTCCAATCCAACCAATCCTTTCGATTTACCAAGGCCAAACATTTTTTCTCTCCTTTTTAGTAGTAGCTTTATACGTGAGCGCTTCTCTTGAATTTCTCCCTGAGTTTTTTTTCTACTTGCTCTGGGACTAAATCTTTAAGACAACCTCCTAACATGAAAATTTCCTTTACTAATTTTGAACTTAGGAAAGAATAACTTAGATTGGGCATCATAAAAAGCGTCTCGATTTCTGGATCAAGCTTACGATTCATCAGAGCCATTTGGAATTCGTACTCAAAATCTGAGATAGCTCTCAAGCCCCTTATCACAATATTTGCGTTATTGTTTTTTGCGAATTCAACGAGCAGGCCATCGAAGGCTTTTACCTCGATATCTCTGTTATCGACGAAAAAATCCTGGATCATATTCATTCTTTCTTTAGTCGAGAAAAGGGGTTTTTTTTTAGGATTCTCCAGGACCGCAACCACTATTTTATCAAAAATCTTCAATCCCCTTTGAATAATGTCAACATGCCCGCTTGTTATGGGGTCAAATGACCCTGGATACACAGCTCTTTTCTTTGCAAGTGCTTGAATTCTTTCGCTCATCTTGATTAAGCTACTACTATCAAAAAAATTTTGCTTTGTCAATTTAAAAATATATCTAAGAGTTTCTCCTGATTTAATCTCATTTTAGCTCAATAAACTCTGAATAATTTGACAATTTTTGCCAATCTAATTCGAGGATAAAATTCATATTCAAGATTCACTCTCACCTGTCTACTGCCTCTTTAATATAGCAGCTAAAATCGAGTCCTGTCATTTACATATCGTTGCAGAGATGGAGTATAGCGTCAATCACCAGATTGGAGGATTTCAAAGGGTGAATTTTAGGGTAATTCCATCACCCTAAGGGGTTAAGGCTCTCATCTCTCCAGAGGAGCCAATTTTTCGAATGGAAAATGTGGAAAATGGGGCCTGGCCCCATTTTTTATGCAGGCAGGCTTCTTGTGTAGAGGCTTGATTCATCAAACCCGCTTTTGGAATACAGAGCAATCTTATATGCCGGATAATATGTCTTAGCGTGTAATCTGAGGGAACATCTTTATTTTCGCTGGAGGGAATATCCTCATTTTACTTTGATAATAGAATAGGGTTAAAATATTAGAAAAGCTAGTAAATAATCCAAAAGGAAGGAGGTATCAAGCCTCAAAGGTTTTATCTTTTAGGCTTAAAATCCCCCTGCCAGGAGAAATAGATGAAAGAATGGAATTTTCTTAAATTGATATTTGCTATCACAATAATTTTTTCTGCCGCTTTTTTCTCCTTCTGCGAAGACGATGAGTCATATGCCAGGAAGAGAGAACAGATGGTTCGAACACAGCTTAAGACACGAGATATAACTGATAAACAGGTCTTGGAAGTCATGGGGAAAGTTCCCCGTCATCTGTTTGTTAGCCCCCTCTTGCGCCAGCAGGCTTACAGGGATTCCCCTTTGCCTATTGATGAGGGCCAGACTATTTCCCAGCCTTACATAGTAGCTTTGATGACCCAACACCTTAAATTGAAGGAGGGAGAGAAGGTTTTGGAAATCGGCACTGGCTCTGGCTACCAGGCTGCTGTGCTTGCCCACCTGACAGATAAAGTATATTCGATCGAAATAAGAGAAAACTTGGCGAAAAAAGCAGCTGAAACGCTGCGCACGCTTGATTACAATCAGGTGCAAGTCAAATGGAGTGATGGTTATTTTGGATGGGAAGAGCATGCTCCTTTCGATGCAATTATCGTTACCTGCGCAGCCAATCATGTCCCGCCCCCTCTTCTCAAGCAGCTAAAAGAAGGGGGGAGGCTTATCATCCCCCTGGGAAGCACTCTCTATTTTCAGACTCTCACTCTTATTACCAAAAAGAAGGGGAAGCCAAAAGTGAAGCAAATTTTAGGTGTCACTTTTGTTCCGATGACTGGAGAAATCCAGAAAAAAAAGGGCTAGTAAATAGCCTCCGGCTGCCAGGATTAAGACGAGATTATATCCTCCCCAGAAGGCAACGATCAGGGCGAAAATCGAATTTATAACAGAAGAGAAGGCATTGGTCGCCCAGGCCCAGGGGATAATTCTTTTCTCGCCTTGATCCAGCAGCCGAATTCCTGTAGGGAAAGGAAATCCCATTAAGAAACCGAGGGGGAAGATTACTAAAAACGTCAGGATTATTTTTGCTGCCAGGCTGAAGCCTATTAGGCTTTCATAAAGGAAGGGAAGAAGAAAAAGATAGAGAACGATAAGGCTCGCGCAGAGAAGAAGGCTTCGCTTAAGATTCCTTTTTAAGTTTTGGCCGAGGATCCTTTTAGAAAAGAAGCTACCCAGTCCGGATGAGAAGAGCAGAGAAAAAATTATGATAGATACTGAATAAAGAGGGTGCCCTAAGAAAAGTATGAATTTTTGTATAAATGTTATTTCCAGAAACATAAACGCCATTCCGATCAGACTAAAATAGCAGAAAATTCTCGAAGAAAAACCTCTGATTTTGTTTTTTGCTTTTCGGAAGGCAAAAATGGGCAAGAGTATCAGGAAAAAAGCTATAATGATGGACTGTACGAAGAGAAGGGGGACTAAGAATTCTCCTTGGAGAAAAGGAAGCCATTTTTTTCCCATTGCTTTGTAGGTTGCCTTCAGTTTGTTTAACTTGAAAAAGTTAAAGAAAAAAGGGCGGTTGTCTGTTACGGGCTTTATCTGGAAGATGTAATTTTTGTAAAGCTTTGCTCTATCTTCAGGAGAAAGAAGCTTAAGGAAGAGATTATAGTAAAGGGGCTTCTCGAGCTCGTTATGGATATTGACTTCGTCAATTTGTATTCCCGGATAATAGACAAGGTCAAAAAGACGCTTATCCGCAAAATCTTTTAACTTCTGGATGTCCAGCCCGGAGAAGGGAGTTTTTTTAATAAAAATGCTTATGGTTCCCCAGCTTCTGACGGCCATGATATGAGAAGCAGGATTCGTTCCGCTCCTTTCCAGAGCATCAATCCAGGTGGCCAATATTCTTCCCTCCTGCCTGGGAGGAGGAAGCAAATAGAGACTAATACTGACAAGCCCATCTGGAGACAATCGGTTTAAAATATGGGCAAAGGAGTCGGTTGTATAAAGGTAGTTTTCACTAAATCCATAAAGGCCTGTTCCCGTAGCGCCAAAAACATCGGTTAAGGAAAAGACGATTAAGTCGTAGGTGCCTTTCTCCTGTTTTAAAGCAGCTCGACTATAGGCAGAAACAACTTGAACGTTTTTCTTATGGTAGAGGCCTGAGGAAAATTGGGCAAGTTCCTGGCGAAGAAGCTTCACAATCAGAGGATTACTCTCGATTACTTTGGTTTGAGAAGCATTGAAATATACAGAAGAGAGAACGTCCAGTCCTCCTTTTGGTTCAATGATGAGGGTGCGCTGACTTTCGGTTAGAGAGTAGGCAAAGGATGAGGGAAGATAAGATAGGAATTCAAGCCGTGGTTCTTCAGAATCTCTTGTGCGGGTGATGGCGGAAAGCTCCTCTCCGTCTGTGGAAAGTCCAACCTGAGGCGGGAACTCTTTCTCGTATAAGAGGCTCAGCCCTGGCGCATATCTTATGGCGGGCGACTCTAGAATATCAACCCGAGAGATAGAATTCCATCTTGTGAGGAGATGCTTTGCCTGGGGATATTTTAGGGCTACGGGGAGAGCTTTGTAAGGCGAGATTCTAAAGCTCAGCCAGGAAGGAGAACTCAAGAAGAGAACAATTTCTGCAGCCATAAAACAGAGAAGGAGAAACCTAAAAATAAATCGGTGCCCCCAACTAAAAAGGAATGAGGCAAAAAGAGCTAAAAAGGAACATAAGACGATAACTCCTCTGTCTCCCTTGGGGAGAAAGACAAAGAGAGCTATCAGCGTGCCCGCTCCTGCACCGAAAAGGTCTGAAAAATAAATCCTGTTCACAAGCTTTGGAACTCTGGAGATGGCGAAAGATACTGTCAGGCCGGCGAAAAAAAACGGAATACAGAGAAGGAAGTAATAAAGAAAGATAAAAAATATCTGGTTTTTATCCCATGAAATTCTAATGAAGTCAAAGGGAACAGAGTTGCACAGCAGAAAGCTCAGAAGAATGGTCAGAGAATAGATAAAAGAGCTGTAGGATAGAAAAGTGTCCCGGTCTAAAGAGCTGAAAGATTTGAAAAGGGTTAAAAAAGAGCCGCTTGCTCCATATCCCATAAAAGCTATGCTGACCACCCAAAAGGCAAAATGGTAATGCTGGGAGACAGAAAAATATCGGGTAAGAGATATCTCCAGACATAGTGTTGCCGAGGATATCAGGAATATAGCCGCCAGTGAGCGACTTTTCATTTCTGTCACATTGAATAAGTTAAAAAAGATTCTGGCGGCTGTCAATCTCAATTTTGGGGTCAGGTCTTGCTTTCTGCTTTTATTCATACTGAACTTGCACGTAATTTTTGATACAGGCAAAAAGCAAGATTTGACCCCACCGTAACGCTATTGCCCCATTGCATTTGGTTGGTTCTTGTGTTAATTTTGAAAAAAGCAGACATGATCAAATTCGGGACTTCAGGATGGCGAGCTATAATGGGAGAGGAGTTCACCTTTCAAAATGTCAGACTGGTTGTGCAAGCAGTTGCAAATTACCTCAAGAAGAAATTTCCTGGAAAACGGATAGCAGTTGTTGTTAATTATGATACCCGATTTCTATCAGAGAGGTTCGCCTTTGAAGCGGCAAAAGTTCTCTCCCACAACAATATTCATGTTTTTTTGACAGATAGGGATGCACCCTCACAGGCCCAAGCTTACCAGATCATAAATAGAAAAGCCCAAGGAGGCATCAATTTCACAGCTTCCTTTAATCCTCCTGAATACAACGGCCTCAAATTCAACACAGAGACCGGTGCTCCTGCCCTTCCAGAAGAAACAGATAAAATAGAAGAAGAAATAAGACTTTTGCAGAAAGGATATTCTTTCTGTCCCTTTTATCCTAAAACTGAGTTTATAGAAAAGATTGACCTTCAGGCAGATTATCTGAGCTACATCCAGAAGAAGATTGATTTCGATCTCATACGGAAGTCAAAGATCAAGATAGCAGTTGATATGCTTTATGGGACAAGCCGGGAGTATCTAGATGAAATTCTGGAAGAGAACGAAATTCCTGTCGAGGAAATCCATGCCTATATCGACCCCTATTTTGGAGGGATTACGCCTTCATGTTCAGAGGAAAACCTTGGAGAACTGAAGAAACTTGTCAAGGCTAAAAAATGTAATTTTGGAATTGCTACCGATGCAGATGGTGATCGTTTTGGAGTCGTTGATGAGAGAGGAAATTTTGTCATTCAAAACCTGATTCTCTCTTTATTGCTGGATTACCTTGTCTCAAATAAGAAATGGAGGGGAGGAGTGGCTCGGTCCGTGGCTACAACTCATCTTATTGACCGTATCGCCAGAAAATACGATCTTCCTCTTTATAAAACTCCTGTTGGATTCAAATTCCTGGCCGAGCTCTTTCTGCAGAAAAAAATTATTTTTGGGGGCGAAGAGAGTGCTTGTATAGCTATAAAGGATCATCTTCCAGAAAAAGATGGGATTTTCGCTGGACTGCTGGTTGCAGAAATGATAGCTGAGTTGGGGAAAACCCTCTCAGAGCAGATAAATGATTTGTTCCGGAAATATGGGAAAAGAGTAGGAACGCAGAAGAATGTTCCTTTAAATGCGACAAAGGAGAAGAAGATGAAGAAGCTAATAAAGAATCCTCCAGCCCGCCTGGATACCAGAAAGGTTCTCAACATCGAAACCATAGACGGGCTGAAGCTAGATTTAGTCGATGATGACTGGTTTCTTCTCAGATACTCCGGGACAGAACCTCTTATTAGATGCTATGCTGAGTCTGGATCAAAGAAAGAAGTGGAGAAGCTCATGGGATTTGGTTTGGAGATGATTTCCTGATGAAGAAAAAAGAGAAAGGTGGCATATCCTTTAGGAGAAGGCTGTTAATCGCGGGATTGGTCTTTTTCTTTTTGGTGTTGCTCCTTGCCTCTTTTTTTGGCAAGAAAGGATTGATTGAAATATATCGAGCTCAGAAAGAGTACAAAGCTCTGCTTCAAGAGATAGAGCGCCTTGAGATAGAAAAAGAAAGATTGGTGAAGGAGATAGAGGAGTTGAAGAAGAATCCAAAAGCAGTGGAGAAGAAAGCTCGAGAAAAGCTCTGGCTGGTAAAGCCGGATGAAGTCATTATAATTAAAAAAGAAAAGTAAATCAGTTTTCGTATCATTCAGAGCATGCCCCGATCAACCCAGAAGGAAAGTCTGCATCATTTACTAGAAGACCTGAACCCTGTCCAAAAGGAGGCAGTGACCTATGGTTCGGGCCCTCTTCTTATTATTGCTGGGGCTGGAACAGGAAAAACAAAAGTTATAACCCAGCGCATCGCTTATCTCATCGCTTCCAAGTTAGCCAAACCTGAAGAAATCCTGGCTGTAACCTTTACCGAAAAAGCAGCCAACGAAATGGAAGAGAGAGTTGATCTCTTGATTCCTTATAGCTACTCTTTCGTTGAAATTAGTACTTTTAATTCCTTCGGGGAAAGAGTCCTGAGGAACTACGGGATGGAGCTGGGGTATTCTCCGGATTTCAAGCTTCTCGATGATGTCGAGCAGGCTATTTTTTTTAGAGAGCACCTGTTCGAGTTTCCTTTAGACTACTATCGTCCCCTGAGTTTCCCTACAAAGCACATCCAAGAACTCTTGAATACAATTAAAAGATTAAAACAGGAAGATATAAAACCAGAGGAGTATCTGGAATATTCTCAAAAGCTCAGCGCAGAAGCTTCGGATGACGGGGAAAAAGAGATCGCCTTAAAACATCTGGAAATAGCTAAAGTTTATCATAAGTACCAGGAATTGCTAAAGGAGGAAGGAAAGATTGATTTTGAAGACCAGGTTCTTTTGGTGGTAGAGCTTTTTCGAAAGCGCCCTTCCTTACTCGAAGAGTTCCAGGATAAATACAAGTACATTCTTGTTGATGAATTCCAGGATACAAACTACATCCAGTTCGTGCTGCTTAAGCTCCTGGCAGCAAAAAGCAAGAACCTGACTGTATGCGGAGACGATGACCAAAGCATATTCCGCTTTAGAGGTGCATCTTTAAGCAATATCTATAATTTTCGAAAAGTTTACCCTAGATACAGGAAGGTCATTTTAAACAAGAATTACCGCTCGACCCAATCCATCCTTGATTCTGCCCAACAACTGATCAAGCAGAATAATCCGGACCGGTTAGAATTCAAAGAAAAAATTAATAAAGCCCTTGAGGCCTCAAGGAAAAGCAGAGGAAAGAGTATCCGCATGCTTCAGTTTGATACAGTTTCCCATGAGGTAGATAAAGTCGCAGAAATGATTTTGGAAAAGACTAAACAGGGGTATAAGTATGGTGATATTGCTATTCTGGTCAGACGAAATGCAGATGCAGATCCTTTCCTTAGGGCCTTAAACATGAAGGAGATTCCCTTTAGATTTTCTGGAAGCAGGGGATTGTATTCTCAGGACGAGGTGAAAATCCTTATTTCATTCATAAGATCATTGACTGATTTTGAAGACAGCAAGAGCCTTTTTTATCTTGCCCTTTCCGATGTATATAAGACAGATCCTTACGATTTGACCAAAATTTCTAATTATGCTCACAAAAAGAATTTTCCTCTGCATGAAGTTTTCAAGAGGATTTCTGGAAGAAAGAGTCCGGTAGAGATTTCGGATTCAACTGCGGCAAAGATCAAGAGAATTTTCGAGGATCTGCTCTATTTTGTCCAACTGGGAAGCGCTCAGAATGCGGGAAGGGTTATCTATTCTTTTCTCGAAAAGACGGGTTATCTAAAATCTCTTGTTGAGGAAAGGAGCCTACAGGCAGAGTTAAGAATAAAGAATATCCGTATTTTCTTTGATAAGGTAAAAAATTTCTCCGAGTTAACAGAAGATGACTCTGTCTATTCTTTTGCTCGGCATCTGGATATCCTTCAGCAAGTAGGAGATAACCCTGCCACTGCAGAGGCGGAATTGGAGGAAGATGCTGTGAGCGTTCTCACAGTCCATAAAGCTAAAGGATTGGAATTCCCTGTCGTTTTTATGGTCAGTCTGATCGGCGACCGGTTTCCTGGCAGAGAGAGAAGAGAGAAAATCCCTGTCCCCGATGAGGTTCTTAAGGATAAAGTTCCAAAAGGAGATGATTATGGTCAAGAGCAGAAGGAAAAGATTTATCTTCAGGAGGAAAGGCGGCTGTTTTATGTGGGGATGACAAGAGCCAAAGACCTCCTCTATTTGACCTGGGCTAGAGATTACGGCTTGAAGCGCTTGAAAAAGGTAAGTCCGTTTGTCCTCGAAGCTTTTGATCTTCCCCGGATGCCTGATGATATCCTCCAGACTTCAGCCATCGAAGAAATAAAAAGGTATTCCAAGTCACCTCCCCAGCCTAAATTCATCCAGGAAGCCAAAGTCAAAGGAGTTCTAACCCTAAGTTATTTTCAGGTGGATGATTACGTAACCTGCCCCTTGAAGTACAGATACAGGCACATCATGCGAATTCCTGTCCTCCCCCATCACAACTTGGTTTTTGGCCGAGTCCTCCACAACACTATCCATTTTTATTTAAGAAAAAGGTTAGAAGGAACGAAATTAAACCAAAAGGAGCTTCTAAGAGAATACGACAAACGCTGGATAAACGAAGGATTTCTCAGTCGAGAACATGAAGAAACGAGGAAGCGAGCAGGCGCGAAGGCGCTTCGTTTATTTTATCGCCGGGAAGAAGACTCAAAGCAACTTCCTCACTTCCTCGAAAAAAACTTCAAATGGCAGCTAAACGACGTTAAATTCATCGGCCGCTGGGATAGGATTGATTATACGGATTATGGAGCGGTCATCGTTGATTTTAAGGCAACAGAAGTCAAAGACCAGAAAGAGGCTGATAAAAAAGCCAGAAATAGCCTTCAAATGAATTTGTACGCGCTTTCTTTTGTCAAGACACAAGATATTCCGCTTCTCGCGATAAGGCTCCATTTTCTGGGATCGGATATTGTTGGCCACGCCCAGAAGAAAGAAACAGAGATGGAGAAAGCTGCGGAGAAAATAAAAGAGGCAGAAGTGGGCATTCGGGCCCAGAATTATGAAGCTAAGCCTGATTGGCATAACTGCAACTTTTGTGATTTCAGGACAATCTGCCCTTCATCATATGCCTACTGATTCTGTAGGGGCTTGATTTATTGTAGGGGTATGATTCATCAAACCCACCTTATAATGACTTGTATAGTCTTAAACAATCATACTCCTGCTTATTTTTAAAAATGTGCGTTTGATAATTCAAACACCTAAAGAATATTAATAAAAAAATATTACTGTTATGTTTATTCCGGGGCAAACCAGAAGGGCATTATGGCTAAGGTTTTTTCTTTATTCAGCAGCATAAATGCAGAAAACATTTTTTCTAATCTAGGATTGAGACCGAGTTCTATCTCTAGCGCTCTTCTTCCGAAAAAGGCATCAAAGAATGAGATTTTTCTGGGCCTGACTACGAGTCTAACTTCTTCATCGATTGGAATGCCGGCGAGTTCTTTTGCCAGTTCAAGCGCGCGAGATAATCCTCCGAGCTCATCTACCAGGCCACGTTCTTTTGCCTGAGTTCCTGTCCAGACCCTGCCTTTCCCAATTTTGTCGACCTCTTCTTTTGATAAGGTTCGTCCTTCTGCGACTTTTATTAGGAATTTATCATAAACCCACAGAATCTCTTTTTTAAGGAAGTCTCTTTCTTCTCTGGTAAGCTTTTTATAAGTAGAAAATAAATCTGCCCTTTTCCCGAAGGTGAGTTTCTCTGAAGTTATTCCCAATTTTTCATAAAGCTTTATAAGGTTAAATTTTCCAGAGATGACTCCTATAGACCCGGTGAGGGTTTGGGGCTGGGCTACAATTTTGTGGGCGGCCATGGAAACCCAGTATCCTCCTGAACCAGCTACATCGGACATGGATACAACAAACGGCTTTTGCTTTTTGGTTAAAGCTACTTCTCTCCAGATAACATCAGAAGCCACAGGCGAGCCCCCTGGGCTGTCCACTCGAAAGACAACTGCTGCAATGGACTTATCTTTCCGGGCCTTCCTAATCCAGCGGGCCGTGGTAGAGCTTCCCATTGATTGATAGAAGCCTTCTCCGGTATGGATAGTTCCCATTCCGTAGATAAGGGCAATTTTTTTCCCTCTGTTCAAGCCCAGAGATGACGGATCGATTCTTAAGTACTGCCCATGTGTGATTTTGCTCAGTTTTTTATCATTTTCTTTGAGAAGATCCTCGAATTCGTCCTCAAAAAGAAGATCGTCCACCAATCCTGCTTCCAACGCTCTCTCTCCCTGATAGAAACCATGATCAATCAGTGCTTTTATTTCCTCTTCGCTTTTTTCCCTGGCTTCAGCAAGCGCTTTTATGTAGTGAGAATAGAGATCTTCGTAAAGGGATCTCATCATCCTTTTGTGAGCTGGTGTGAATCTGTCTTCTGTAAACATGTTATAAGCTGTCTTGTACTCCTCAACATGTTCAATTTCAGCTTCAATGCCCAGTTTATCCAGGGAATTCTTGAAGAAGGGAACATAGCCGCCGATTCCGTTTATGACAAACAGACCCAGAGGATGGAGGACAATTCGATCGCAGGCTGTGGCGAGGTAATATTGTTTGTCGAATTCTAAGGACTCATCTATGTAGGCAAAAGCCTTTTTCCCAGATTTTCTAAAATCCAGGATAGATTCTCTGATTTCGTTTGTTTTTGCCCAGTCGCACTGGATGTAGCCCAGGCGAAGAACAATGGCCTTGATTCGGTTGTCTGCCTTTGCTTTTTTGATGTTCATCCAGATATCGTGCAGCGATAGAGGGGGGGCTTGTCCAAACATACCTGCCCAAAAGTCTCGTGGCGCCTGCTCCTGAATCTCCCCTGATAGTCTGATTTCCAGATAAGAACGGGCCTTTACGGCAGGAGGTCTTCCAAACTCTAAATAGATGAAAGAAAAAATAGCTGCCAGGAACAAAAAGACAAATATCAAAATTATGATCAGCACATATTTTCCTCTTTTCATATTTTCCTCCTTAATAAGTGACTGAACATTTGCAAATAGAATATATCAGAAATTGGGTCATGATTGGAAGCATTTCTAGAAAAAGAGAAATCGAGCCAGCCCCCATTTTACTACTTGTGGGCAGATTATCAGAAAATGGGGCCTGGCCCCATTTTCAAAGCCTCTTCTAATAACGGAAGGGGAAATGCTTGTGTTATAATTTAAATATAGAATTTTTCGGAGAGATTGAGTATATTAAAAAACTTAAAGAAAGTCATTGTCTGAAAATTCTAACTGAGGCTCATCTGGTTATATCATGTAACCTTGGTAAGATAGTTATCTTAAAAGGATAGTGTCATGAATGCTCTGGAGATTGAAAGTATATCCAAAAGGTTTGGCGATTTCTATGCTGTCAAGAAGTTGTCTTTTGAGATTCCCCCGGGAACGATCTATGGTCTTCTGGGGCCAAACGGAGCCGGAAAAACAACCACGATTCGCATGGTGATGAACATTATCATTCCCGATGAGGGCTCTATTAAAGTCCTCGACCGGAGGATGGATGAAGAGATGAAAGAAAGGGTAGGCTACCTTCCTGAAGACAGAGGCCTTTATCCCAAGATGAAAGTCGGAGAGCTTCTTTTATTTCTGGCTGAGATTAAGGGGCTCAAGGGTAGCGAAGCTCGAAAGGAGATCGATTTCTGGCTCGAGAGGTTCGATCTTTCAGATTGGAAAAGCAAAAAGGTTGAAGAACTTTCAAGGGGGATGCAGCAAAAACTTCAGTTTATTGTAACCGTCATCCATCAGCCTGAGCTTATTATTCTCGATGAGCCCTTTTCCGGTCTGGACCCTGTTAACACCAAACTTTTAAAAGATATCATGCTGGAGATGAAGGAAAAAGGTAGAACCATAGTCTTTTCCACTCACCGCATGGAACAGGTTGAAATGATCTGTGACAACATCTGTCTTATAAATAAAGCTGAGAGCGTTTTGGAGGGAAATTTAAGCCAGATAAAGAAGGAATACGGGAAAAACACTGTGGTACTGGATTACGACGGCGAAGCAAATTTTATCAAGAATTTTCCCGAGATTGAGAAAATCGATGACTATGGAAAATTCATGGAGATCAGACTGAAAGAAAAGTCTGCCCCACAGGACCTCCTCCCCAAGCTGGTGGGGAAAATCAATATCAACAAATATGAAGTAAGAGAGCCAACCTTGAACGCAATATTTATCGAAAAAGTGGGAGGAAAGGAAATCAAAGATGAGGAAGATACTGTCAGTCATTAAAAGAGAATATATTCAAATTGTAAGGACCAAAGGCTTTATTATCGGCACTGTCTTAGGCCCGGTCTTCATGCTCGGTTTAATCGTGGTGCCGATTATTGTTTCCTCGGCTTCCGTGGAAAAGCAGGAAACCATAGGAGTGGTAGATTTAACCAATGAAATTTATACGGAACTGGATAACAAACTGGATCATAAAGACTATAGGCTCAAGGATGGATTCCGCCGATATCTCCTTGAGAAATTCGAGCCCTCTCCAGGTATTAAGGAGGTAAGGAACGCGTTGAGAGAAAAAGTGTTAAAGAAGGAGATCTCAGCTTATATTTATATTCCTGAAGATGTTTTAGAGATTGGACCTGCCGAGTCAGCAGCCAGAGATTCCGAACAGGAGGAGGAAAAAGTCGAATATGTCTCCGAGCATACCACAGATTTTGAAGAGTTGAGAGCTCTCAATAGGGCTCTGAATAATGTTGTCGTCGAAAAGAGGTTGAAGAGAGAAGGATTGGATCCTCAAAAAGTCGCCCAGTATATCAAGCGTGTGGAGTTGCAACCCATAAAGATAACAAAAAAGGGAGAAGAAGAAGATACGGCGGGGACTTTTATGATTTCATATTTCTTGGCTCTCATCATCTATATGGCAATTTTGATTTACGGCCAGGTCATCATGAGGGGGGTTATCGAGGAAAAAAGCTCAAGGGTGGTGGAAGTTGTGCTTTCTTCTTTAAAACCGTTTCAGCTCATGATGGGAAAGATTTTGGGAATCGGAGCTGTGGGTTTAACTCAATTTTCTATCTGGACTTTGTTTGGTATCGGTGCTTCCCTGTATAGTGCATCGTTTATTCCTTCTGGGGCAGATTTTGCAATGCCAAGCATTCCTGCCCATGTCTTCATCTATTTTGTGATTTTTTTCATCCTTGGCTATTTTCTTTTCGGAACCCTTTATGCAGCCATAGGTTCCATGGTCAATTCAGAAAAAGAAGCCCAGCAGTTGGTTATGCCGGTAACTATGTTTCTGATTGTTCCGATCATGCTCATGATATTTATCATAAGGGCTCCTGACAGCTCGCTCTCTGTATTTTTATCCATGATACCCTTTTTCACCCCGATTTTGATGTTTTTGCGTATTACTGTTCTACTCCCTCCGTTTGGGCAGATTGGAGCCTCTGTCGTGATTCTTACCCTGACAATTGTTTTAATGGTTTGGCTTGTGGCCAAGATTTATCGAGTTGGGATTTTAATGTACGGCAAACGGCCGAAATTTGCCGAAGTCGTCAGGTGGATAAGATATAGCTAAACCTGAAATTATTATTCTTTATTAGGCTCGTATTAAGGGGAAAAACGCGAATTATCATAAATTTATTTTTTTGAGGTGAACCTTTTCGAGAATTGTTCCGTAATAAACTCTGAAGATTAAATCATGAGGTAGTGAATGCAAAAACTAAAAAGGGATGATGGGGAAGTTAGAGCATAGATTTGGCTGGAGTGAAAGAACCGGTTCTAGTTCTTTTCCAAGGAAAATCCTCAGAAAAACATAAAATGGAAGAAAAGCGAGAGGTAGAACATGAAGACGTCTACATTCTTGTGGATAAAATCAACGAAGGAGACAGAGAGGCTTTCATGACATTAACCAGTCTTTACCAAAAGAAAGTTTTCTTACTGGCTTTCTCTTTCTTTCGTAACAAGGAAGATGCTCTGGATATAGTTCAGGAAACCTTTTTAAGGTTTTACGAGAAGGTAAAAATGTTCCGGAGAGGGAAAAATTTCCAAAACTGGCTTTTACAGATTGCCAAAAACCTGTGTATAGATTATTACAGAAAAAATTACAGCAAAGATAAGGAATGGGTTAGGAATAAACCTATCGACGAGATGAATTTGCCCATTCAGAATTCGTATGATCCGTTAGTTTCGTCAGATCTAAAAGAAATCATTTCCACCTGTCTTACAAAGCTGGCAGAGAAACAAAGGATGATATTCGTGATGAGGCACTATAACCAGCTTAAATACAGGGAAATAGCCCAGATATTAGATATTTCCCTGGGAACAGCGAAGTCTCTTCATTTTAAAGCCGTTCAAAATTTAAAGGGGTTGATGGCCCCCTATTTAGGGAGACAGCTATGATGGATTGTAAAAAAATTAAAAAAGATTTGGTGGCTTTCCTCTACGGAGAGCTTCGAGAAGATGAAAAAAAACTTATGGAAGCTCATCTCGATGCCTGCAACGATTGCAGGAAGGAACTGCATCATATGAAAGAAGTCATCGATGGAGCAGACTCTCTCCAGGAAGATATAGAGAAAGCCATGGCTTCAGTAGATTGGGAAGAGCTCCCTTCAAGGATTACTGAAACTGTGTTTGCCAAGGAAGCCTCTCTTCCTCGAGAACGAAGGTTGGCAGGTATTTCAAGATTCTTCTTTCAACCAAAGTTGAGGCCTGTTTATGCGGCTCTACTCATAGGTGTTCTGCTGGGTTCTTTTATCACGTTCATGGTTCTCAGGTCTCCTCTTCCAAGAGAGACTGGAGCAGGAGAATTCTTCGTATCTCAGGATTTCTTGGAAAGAGTAGAGCTAGAAATGGCCAGGAGGGAGACATTGGACTATCTTGAAGAGAGTCAATATCTGCTTTTGGACTTTATCCAATCTCCTTCTGAGAAATCGGCTGAATTCTGGCAGAGTGAATTTGCTTTCCAGAAGGCAAGAGGTCTTCTCGCCAAGAAAAAATACATCAGTCCTCAATTGGACAAATTTAAGATGGCCAAGGCGAAAGCGATCTGCGATCAGATTGAATATCTATTCTATGAACTAACAGAGATAAGCGTCCAGCTCTCTGAAGAAGAGATCAGCAAAATCCAGAATGTGATAGAAGAAAAAAAGCTTCTCCTAAAGATAAAACTATTGAAGAAAGAATTGGAACAAAGTGAGGTATAAGATGAGAAAAATAACCATAAATATTGGCATTCTTCTCCTTGCCTCCTTGCTTCTTCAAGCTTACGCTCAGGCACAACCCGATGAGAGACTTTTCGAGGAGGCAAAAATCCTTATATTTGACAAGGAGTGGAAAGAGGCTCAAGAAAAACTAGAGGAACTCCTTGAGAAATATCCGGACAGCCCCTGGTATTCCCAGGCTGTTTTCTACAGAGCTAAATGCCTTGAGGAACGGAAAGGAAAAGAGCTGGAAGCATTAAAGGCATATCGCGACTACCTCAAGCGAAAAGACCGGAGCAAAAGCTTAACCGAAGATTCGGAGCTTTCGATAATTGATTTAGCTTACGGGCTTTACGAGGATGGGAAAAAGTCCTACCTGGCCGAGATAGAAAAAAGGCTTTCCAGTTCAAACAAAGTGGTTAGGTACTTTGCCGCCGTTAAGCTGAGTCAAGTTGAAGAAAAGAAGATTGCGTCCAGAGCGGTTCCTGTTCTGAAGGAAATCATACAGAAAGAAGAGGATGATGAGCTCAGAGACAGGGCAAAAATTGCCCTTCTCCGGGTTGATCCTGGTGTTTTGAAGGATTTGGAAGAGGAAAGACCCGTAGGAAAAGCAAAGTTATTGAAAATAAGAGTTTGGAAAGACGGTGAGCTGACGCTTAAAGTCAATATTCCCTGGGCTCTAGCTGACCTTGCCCTGGACTCTATTGAGGAAGAGGAAAAAGCCGAGTTGAAAAAAGAAGGCTATGATCTGGATACAATCGCGAAAACTCTCGTAGAGGTCGGGGAAGTCATTTACATAGAAAATAAGGAAGAAGGAATTATCATCAAAATATGGATAGAATAATTAAAGGAGGTATCAAATGAAGAAAGTTGCGAGTATAGTTTTAGTCGTTTTTGTGCTGGGTGTTTTTCTGCCAAACCTTCTTATGGCAGATAGCAAGGATGATATCCAGACGATCAAGAAAGCAGTCAAGAAGAATCCAGAGTATAAGGCCGGACAGGAAGCGAAGTGGTTCAAGGTGCTTGTCACGGATAACAAAACAAAGAAAGACAAAGTTAAGATCACGCTGCCGATATCTGTAATTGAAACTCTTCTCAAGTGCGTCGATCTAGAGGACCTGAAGATTGACGAGGATGAGTGCGATATTGATCTCAAAGAGCTGTTCGCGGAACTGAAAGAACTGGGTCCGGCGGTCCTCATCGAAGTTATTGAGGACGATGAGACAATAAAGATTTGGTTTGAGTAAGGTCGGAATAAGCGCGCAAAAGTAAAAAGGGAAATGGAGTATCATTCCTGTGGTCACTGCTTCCACTCCTTACAATTCAACTGAGAAAACAGGGGAAAATGGGCTTTTTCTAGGTTTTGTCTTTTAACTTATAATCCCGTAGTTTCAGCTATTTTAAGCAAAGTTTGGCACATGGGGAGAAGTCTGATTGTTAAATAGAGCTACGGACTTCGAATCCAAAGGTCGGGGGTTCAAATCGCTCTCTCACCTTGGTAAACGCATCCATAATTAGGCAAATTTTCAACAAATCTGTGACGTAGATGTGGCGTGGGGGGAGGTGTGTTTTTCTTGTTTGAATCAGGTTTTCATTTGTGATATAAGTCGAAATAAAGTTAGTGAAAGGTTTATGTAATGAATATTGAACAATCATGTCATTTATGTGGGCTTGAGGCAGGTTATCCTCCCCGTCATAAGAATCCTCTTATTTACGGTTTTTCTTGTAGACGATGTGGAAATTATTATATTGATAGCTTCTTAGTGGATTTGGGTGAGCCTACTGAAAATGAGGATAGAGCAATTCTTTCTGGGTTTACACGGTGGGAGAATGAATTAGGAAGACCAACACCAGAAATACTAAATGAAAACTATAAAGATATTATAGAAAATAATAAAAATTATTCAGACGAAGAGAAAGTCGATAAATTATTAATATATTATTCCAAAAAATATCCAAAAAAGGGATTATCTCCAAATTATGATTCCAATTTGGATTATCCAATTACGTTCTCTAATGATAACAATGAGTTTCTTTATTTGCTAAAAGATTTAGCTGATAAATACATTGGATTTATAGAACATAAAGCTAAGGGAATTTTTCAGATAAGACCAAAGGGTTGGAAAAGAATTGAATGGCTCAGAAAGCTAGAACTTGCTGGCGAGAAATATGAAATAGAACGTGAAAAGATTATGAAAAAGATTAATTCTAATGAAGCAGAGATGAAGGAGAAAGCAGGGCTTGAGGGCATGAGATGGTCAAGTAGTTTATCGAGAAAAATTAGAGATTTATACTTACAAGGAACGATT
The DNA here is from genome assembly GCA_011773465.1 of Candidatus Aminicenantota bacterium. Taxonomy (GTDB): domain Bacteria; phylum Acidobacteriota; class Aminicenantia; order Aminicenantales; family Aminicenantaceae; genus SOIV01. The sequence continues at coordinate 68,015 of WVXO01000039.1, forward strand.
GAAAAGTTAGAAAAAAAGCTAGAAATTGAAAAAAAATCCTGGGATTACAGATTGTTACGAAAGCTGAAGATATTAATTACTTATCTGAGCGTATCGGAGAATTAGCAGAATTTGAAAAAAGCTTTTTAGCTAGAAGATTGATAGAGATTTATGAAGATTGCAAAGCACAAAGTCTTTTCGGTCACGATATTACAGAAGTTTATAGTGTGGTAGATAAGAAGGCTAAGGAAATATTAATTGATTTAGAAGTTGGGGGATTAAAGAAAGAAAAAGTTAAAATTCCTGAATTGCCAGAAAGAGATATTGATACTCTAGTTGAAATGGATGAGAGTATTCAGCTTGAATTTAAATCAACCTTTCAATGGGATGTTGTACAAAAGCGTAAAAACAAGGAGTTAAGGAAAGAAGTTATTAGAACTATTGCAGCTTTTAACAATACAGAAGGCGGATACCTAATAATCGGTGTGAGTGATGATAAGACTATATTTGGATTAGAGAAAGATTATAGTTCATTTAAGAATCGTGGTGAAAGAGATGAAAGAGATGTTTTTCTTCAGACGTTATCTAATATTATTGAAAATAATATAAGCCGAGAGTTTTCAACAAAAATAGACGTGGAATTTCATAATAAAGAGGGAAAGGATATATGTAGAATAAAAGTTAGTTTCGGAGATGAGCCTGTCTGGGTTAAGGAAAACCAGAAAGGCGAAGTGTTTTATATTCGGACTCAAAATTCAGAGAAGTCATTATCTCCTAAAGCAAGTTATCAATATATACATAGAAAATGGAAGAAAGATTGAGCCAAGTGCAAGCCAAATCCCCTAAAGCCCTAGCCTCCTGGAATTGAAAAAATACACTAAGCAGATTTAGAGAATATCCCCCTTTCTTTTTCCACCAATTATGTGAAAATCTTTGTTGAAATTTAGAAAATCTCTTTATTAAAAAGTTGAACTAATTATACTTATGGTGAATTGCACAAATTTTGGGCATAAGTGAAAGCGGGCTGTTGTCAGCAAAAGGGGGGTTGATTATGGGGTATAAATGAAGGTGTTCTCTCCAGCCCGCACAAGAGAACCATGACTTTTTATATCAGAAAGATAAAATCTTGTAAAGCATAAATTGACATCAAATCTCTTCAGTGCTATAAGTCATAGAGTCACAGCTTAGGGACAATATGAATCCAGCAAAGAGGGAAGAATTCCTCTTTAAACAAGAAAAACAGATTTCTATCCCCATGCCTATAAAAAAAGGAAGGGAATGAAACCGATAACAATACTAGCAATAGTCCTTTTGGCTTTGCACTGGAAAGGACCAAACGCAGTTTGGGGTGGAGCTACTTTGGGGGTGATAGTGGGGTTTATAGTCGCCCTCGTTGTCGGAGACTGGGGTCTTCTTGCACTAATATTTGCAATCGGCACCATTGCTGGAACGATTTTTGAATGGATTGGTCGCTTAGCCAAACGAATGGGTCGTAGACTGTGAAAGAGAAGTGGTTAGAAGCCAAATCCCATAAAGCCTTGGCTTCTCGATTCTGAAAAAGACAACGAGACTGAAAAATAAACTAGAGACACCAGAAGAACTTCTCTCCAAATTGGATTCTTAAACGCACGTTCCATGAAAGCCACCACAAGGAAAAAGCACCTATATTGAGCGTTGTCATATTTTTGAAGTAATCGTATCGGTGTTTAAGAGACTCAAGTCGGACTTTTATAAATTCAGTTATAAGTCTTGTCTGACTTGGCATTTCTGTGCTCGCCATAACCTCCTAAATGACCTCTCTAGAGAGCGATTATTTCTCAGTATCCATAAATGCTTTTATAAGTGCCTTTGGTTCACCTTTCCAGAACGACTTGAATCGCATCTTGCTACGCTTACCAATCGGATACCTAACGATGAGGAGATATTCGCCGTTGTAGTGTTCAAAACAATCATCTAAAATGGCCTTAACAAATTTTAAATTTATCTTTTTTTCGTACATAAACACCTCCTCTTTTGCTTTGGTTTTATAGTATTCCGGAAGGTGGGGGTGTGTCAATCTAGGCTACCAGCAGAGAAAGTCTAGAAACACTTCTCCAGCTCTTTTGTCGTCTTCCTCAAATCCCTTCTGGTCAAATAAATTTCTTGTTTTTCTCGTAAGTAATCTCTATGGTCTAGCTATTAGGAGTCCCGGAGTCTCTATACCCCCCTCCTTGACTTCACGGGCACCTGAGAGTAAAATCACTCTGAGTTTGTCAGTAGAATAAGCAAGGGAGGCAAAAATGAAAAAATCACTCATTCAATCCATCACAATCATTCCTTTTGTTTTTTTGCTTTGTAATACTTTTTGTTGGCTTAAGCAGAGTGAAGAAGTAGCAAAGCCCTCACTTGAACAAACTAAGATAGCCTTTCAGTCAAACAGAGATGGGTCTTGGGAAATCTATGTTATGAATGCAGATGGAAGTGAACAAAAAAGGTTAACAAATAATCATACTGGTGGTGTATCTCCTTCGTGGTCTCCGGATGGAAAGAAAATAGCTTTTCAATCAGACAGAGATGAGAATAGGGAAATCTATGTTATGAATGCAGATGGAAGTGAACAGAAAAGATTAACAAATAATCGAGCTAATGATTTGTATCCCTCTTGGTCTCCGGATGGAAAGAAAATAGCTTTTTTCTCAGATAGAGATGGGAATTGGGAAATCTATGTTATGAACGCAGATGGAAGTGGATAAACAAATTTAACAAATAATCCTGCTGCTGACTTTAGTCCTTCTTGGTCTCCATTTTTGAAAAATAGGAAATAACCAACTCAGAAATCTGCTTTCAAAAGCAAAAAAACAAGTTCGATAATTATTTAATAGTAAAGACTTTAAGAAAGTTACAAGCTGATTTAAGGATATTGATAGATTAAAAAGGAAGCCAAATCCCCTAGAACCCCGGCTTCCCTGGATTGAAAAAGGACAATGAGCGAGTTAGAATTTTTATGAGTGTGGGTAAAATGGAAAGCAAAACCAAGATTGTTTCAATCATTCTATTATTTTCTACCTTCATGATGTTCGTTTCCTGTGGACAAAAACAAGAAAAAGTGGAGAAGATTATGGAAGATGGTGTGGAAGTTGTTCTGAATCACCTTGAGCCTTACAAAATTAAAGGAGAACCTTCTCATTTGAATCTTGATGAAGAATTAATCATTGATTTTGAAAAGGAAGAATTCACAGAATTAGGAATGACTGACGTTTTAGGATTTGATGTCGATTCTGATGGTAACATATATTTTCTGATTTCGAGAAGTACAAAGAATTTCATTTTTAAGTTTGATGACAATGGGAATTTTTTATTCTCCTTTGGACGGAAAGGCCAAGGTCCAGGCGAACTGGGACTATCCAGGTATTTTGCAGTCAATGAGCTTGATCAAATCGTTGTGACAGATTTTGGCAGGAAAAAACTGCATGTTTTTGAAAGAAACGGAGATCTCATCAAGGAAATATCTCTTGCTTCAAATTACCGAAGGGCGGGTCTTCTCAGGAGCGGGAAAATTCTTGCTATGAAGGAAAGTTTTAATAAGGGAGAAGGAAGGTTAGAATTTCCAATAATATTATGTAATGAAGATTTGGAAGAAATGAAGATGTTGCATCCAGGAAAACACATGCCTAATTTCACTTTTGCAAATAAAGTCAATGGCTTGCAGCTATATATTGATTACAATGTATGGAAAATCTCAAGAGGGCTAATCTATGTGGGCAATTATGGCAGCGGATACGAGTTTTTGATTTATGATGAAGAGGGAAATTTACTCCGAAAAATTAGGAAAGAATATCAAAAAGTCAAAGTTCCTGACCAAATAAAAGAAAAAATTTTTAATTGGTTAAAGAATAACTTAACTCAATTCGAGCAAGTGAAAACAAAGCTCTATTTTCCTGAATTCTATCCTTCGTTTCAATTTTTCTTTCTGGATGAGAGAAGCAGACTTTATGTGATGACTTATGAAAGAGGAAAGGGCCCAAATGGATTTATGTACGACATTTTTAATCCTAACGGCGTATTAATCGGGAGAATAGAGTTGGAAAATTACGGATTTCTGGCTTCTTCCCCCATCATAAATCCCTTACCCTTGAATGTCGTGGCAAAAAACCAAAGCCTCTACTGTCTTAGAGAAGGTGAAAACGGCTATAAGGGATTGGTCGTTTATAAGATGAAGTGGGAGTAAATATTATAAAGCAAAATCCCCTAAAGCCTTGGCTCCCATGGATTAAAAAGGCAGCTTCTGGGTAAGAATAGGGCCAGTCCCCTTTCTCCTGCTCGGGCGGTAATCTCTTGTCTCAATAATAGGTCTTGGGGAGTAGTGCAGCCTGGTTAGCGCGCCTGCCTTGGAAGCAGGAGGTCGTCAGTTCAAATCAGATCTCCCCAATCAATGATTAAGACGGATAAAGCAACAATCGGATATCAAAGCCGATTGAGATATAATGATATCAAGGATGCGACTGTAGATCAGTAGGATAGAGCAGCTGCTTTCTTAGCAGCGGATCGGGAGTTCGGGTATCTCCAGGCGCGCCATCCTTTTCTCTTTATTTTTCAATAGCTTTCCTCAGAGTAAAGTTTTAGCCATAGTGTGTAATTTTAGTTTATTTTTGCCACTGAATGGCAAACAAGTGGCAAATCTATTAAGTGAAATGAGAGAATAGGTCTATTTGGAGATAGAGCGACGGACTCCTTCTGACTAAAGTTTAAAAAGGGTGCTTAGGGATTCCGAATATCAGGAACTCCGCCAGGATTACCAGGCTACCCATTAACAACATAATGAAACCATTCAGTCCCGAGACCTCAGCATGATGAGCGCCACTGTAGACCCGCTTGGCCCACAGATGACCGCACAGGGCAAACAAACCAGTTACAGCCAGCCCGGTGGCGGCAAATCCACCCCACAAAAGGAGTTGTTCTGAATTATACAGGTAATTGTACAGAACGATCATGGCCATATAGGGAGCTACACCCGCTATCATCACCAACAGGCGGCGGGAGAATGACTGCTGGGGATCAATCCCCAGATTTCTCTGGGCCTCAGACCAGATAATCAGGGCAAAAAGAACGTAGACACTCCCCATTGCTGACAGCAGAATCGGACTGACTCCGAGACTGGTTAATTCAGCTCCGTCCCCAACGTTATATAACACCCCAAAGATCAGATAAATCCCGTTGATCAAAAAGCCAAGGCCAGCCAGAAGTTTGAGCACCAGTTTAATTCCGTTATTCTTCACCAGACTGATAAAAAATAGAGGTATTAAGGTGTAACCAAGTCCAATAGTCACTCCACCCCAGGCAGTAAATAAAATATCCCGAACACCACGTCCCAGATTCCAACTCCAGGAAAAGGGATTGAGGACAAACTCTTGAATCTGTCCGCCGTCAATAAGGACAGCCGTGGCATGTCCCAGTTCGTGAAAGGCTACCGCCAGGTTAAAGGCTATGGTGAAGGCCCCAAACAACAGCAAAATTGAGTGAAAGGCTCGAGTCCGATTCATGAAGATGCTCCCTGAAAATGGCAAAAGCATTTATACCATTTTTAGCTAAGCCTTGTCACTTCTTCTGATGTTATTCTGGATTACGTGAGGGGAATAGAGGGTAGAATAATCAGTTCATTCATACGCAATACAAATTCAAAGCATATTGGAGACTATCTGACTAACGGATCAGAAGGTCGGGAGTTCGAGTCTCTCCAGGCGCGCCACATATACCATTGATAAATCCTCATTTTCCTTTGGTCGTTCTTAGTCAAATTTGGTGACAATACGGAGAGGTGTTTGCCTTTGTGATTTGACTTAGCACTTCTCCAGTGCTATAAGTCAAAGGATCACAACTAGGGGATAGAAATGAAAAGCAAAGCCAGCATTGTTTCAATCGTTATTGCTCTTTCAGTTTTCATAATGCTTGCTTATTGTGGAAAGCAAAAAGCGGAGTGGAAGGGGACAATAAAGGAAGAAAATGGAGTCAAAAGATATAGTCGGTCGCTTAAGTTTGCATTTCCTAAAAACCACTCAGCATATCAGAGTTTCTCGCTCGATGAAGAAGGTCGGATTTTTGTACAAACTTGGGAGAGGACTGAAAATGAGGAAGGAAATTTTTATGATGTCTTCAATTCAGAAGGAAAATATATCGCTAAAATTTTTCTTAAATTTTCTCCTAAGGTATGGAACGGGAATAAGCTTTATACAATAGAAGAAGATAAAGACGGATTACAGATTATAAAGAGATATAAAGTTAATTGGAATATATAATCTTCAGGATAAATTTGAGGCGTGTAGATGCCAAATCCCCTAAAGCCCTGACTTCCCTGGATTGAAAAAGAAGCTGACCGGATTGGCACCTGATAGCTAAAGAGGAGGTAGGGAAAAAATGAATTTTTAACTAAAGGGTAAAAATGAATTTTGAAGAGAAGATAAAATCTCAAAGAATAATAATCGCTATTGCCTTGATATTGATGTCCTTGATCTAGATTAATTTCGCGATAAAAGGCACTCTCACAATTATTTCTTTTATTATATGTCTTGCTTTTTTAGGGACGGCGCTTTATCTCTTATTTGGATTAAAGAAGAAACATTGAGGCGAGTGAAAGCCAAATCCCCTGGAATTCCCGCTTCCCTGGGTTGAAAAAGGACAGCCTAAATCATCATCTTATTATTTAGCGTATTTTAATATCTGCCCTTGACGCCTCAGTTTGTGTCATATAAAATTGAGAAGACTAAAAGTCAGCAAAGAATAGTTCCTAATGAGAAAGAAGATAATTTTACCCTTGATATTTTCTCTTTGTATATTTATGACTTCACAGGTCTTCTCAGAACAGATAAAACTCTCATTGGATTTAGAGATAAAAGAGCCTGAAAACGTAATATTTCATCGTATAAGAGATATCGCTACTGATTCAAAAAATAATATTTATATCCTAGATGACAAAGAGAAAATGATATATTTATTTAGTGAAAAAGGGAGATTTCTAAGAAAAATAGGACGCCCTGGCCAGGGTCCTGGAGAGTTTGAAAGACCTTGCTCAATTTACATAGACTCAAAAGATATAATTTACATCCTTGATGAATCAAACAGAAGAGTTGAGATTTTTGATTCAGAAGCTAATTATATTAAAAGTATTAAATTTCTAGATTTTCCAGCCGGTTCGGCATCAAACATTATTGTTGATAAAGATGGCAACTTTTATATTTCTGGATATTATAGAATCCAAAACGCAGTTGTTGGTAAATTTTCATCAACAGGTGAGCTAATCAAGCATTCTCCTCTTCCCGTAATAGAGTACAAGGGAATAAAATTCGATGAGTTCGATAAGATAATGGTTATGGATCATCTAAGCGGAGGCTCAATGTGTTTTGATGAAGAAGAAAGACTCTTTTTTTCTTATGAATGGCCTTATTTAATGAAAATTCTAACTAAAGAGGGAAATGAGCTTTTTCAATTTTCTAGAAAAAATAATCTCAACTGGACACCTTTCATTCTTAGACACAAAGATGATTCTGGGCTTCTTTTTGGACCTTATACTCATTCGCTTAAGATATTTTTTTTAAATAATAAATATTTAGTAAATTCTATTTTTGCAATGGATTGGGAAGGAGATCTAAGGATTAAGATACGTCGATCAGATATAATCAAATATCTAAAGAAATACATAAAAAAAGGAGCATTTCCTGTTTTAGATATCTACACAAAGGAAGGGGAATTCGTAGCATCCACTGAGATAGATGGAAAGATATATTTTCTATCTTCCGATAAAAAAGGAAGAATAATAGCAGTAAAAGAGGATGAGAAAGATATGCCAACGATAATTAGATATAGAATTGAAATAATAAATAATTAGGAATAAATGATGTTATTTTAAAGGTAATCGGAAGCTAAATCACCTAAAGCGCTGGCTTCCCTGGATAATAAAGGCAGCTCTTGAATTTTGCTCCTTTGACCAGCGAAACCTAAGCACATGCTTTGAACATCAATCTTCCCTGCTTCCCCTATCCCCAGGGTTAAATCTGCGTCGCATTACTATTATTATGATCAATATATTTAAGCTCGCTTAAATTTGGAAGTCTCGATTTATAGTGCAAAATCCATGCCAATTATTCGTAGCGGAGGCTGTCGACGGGATTCGAGAAGGCAGCCCGGATGGCCTGATAGCTCACCGTTCCCAACGCAAAAAGAATGACTAAAGCGGCAGATAACACGAATGTCCACAACTGGATATGAACACGGTAAGCAAAATTAGCCAGCCATCTGGTCATTGCCAAATAAGCGGCAGGCCAGGCAATGACGTTGGCGATAATAACCCATAGGATGAATTCTCTGGACATCAATATGGTGATGTTCGGGATCGATGCGCCCAGGACCTTTCGTATGCCGATCTCCTTCACGCGGATTTCAGCGGCATAGACCGTAAGTCCGAACAAGCCCAAGCATGCGATGAGCAGGGCAATCATCGAAAAAACCCGAAACAGATTGTAGCTGCGGTTTTCGATATCGTAATTCCGGTTGAAATACTCGTCTTGAAATACATAACTGAAAAGATGATCGGGAGCGACCGCATCGAATTTTTGGCGCAAAAATTCCAGGACTTCTCCGAAACGGCCGCTCTCGACCCTGACGAACAAATAACCTGTCCAGATTGGGCGGTATTCCAGGACCAGAGGTTCGATCTTGTTATGGAGGGAGGCAAAATGAAAATCTTTGATCACTCCTACGATGGGAGAAGTTCCGTCGTGTATATCCGACCGGCAATCCAAGCCGAGAGGTTGCTCCAGGTGAAGGACCTCTGCGACCGATTCGGCTATGATGTAAGCTCCTTTCTGGTCGGATGCTCTTCTAAAGTTCCGGCCTTGGAGGATCTCCAGTCCTGCTGCTTCGATAAAATCTTCGTCTACGCGCATGAACCTGAGCAACGGGAGAGAACTTTTGTCTGCTACACTGATAGGAGTCAGATGTTCATTGCTGAACGAACTGCCGAGGAGATTGGAGGAAAGGGCCACATGACTCACGGCTAAGTGACGAAGGATTTCTGTTTTGAGAGCCTCGGTATTGCTGATAACATCTTGCCTGAATTCTCCGTAAAGACGTAGGGCAACCAACTTGTCCTTATCGAATCCGAGGTCCTTGTTATGGAAAAACACCAGCTGTCGGTAAATGGTAATCGTGGCGAAAATCATAAAAATGGAAATGACAAACTGGAAAATAACCAATCCTTTGCGGAGGCGTGTTGTGGAGGAACGGGGATCTCTGATCGTCTTGAGCGTGCTGGCGGGCTGGAACCCGGACGCAAAAAAAGCCGGATAAACACCTGCCAGAAGACTGAGAATGCTCATCAAAAGAAGGAAAAAAAGGATGTTTTGAGCTTGGGCGATATTCCTGAAGGTGATGTCTTTACCCGCCATCTGGTTGTAAAAAGGCAAAAGAAGGTCGAGCAAGAACAAAGTGAACCCTGCCGATAAGGCGGTGATCAATAACGATTCCCCTAGATATTGTTTGATGACCTGTCCGCGGCGAGCGCCAACGACCTTGCGGATGCCGATCTCTTTCATCCTTTTAAAGGACTGTGCCGTGGACAAATTGACGAAATTGACGGCCGCGATCAACAGGAGCAAAAGGGCGGTCCCTGAAAAAATATAAACATAAGCGATATCCGAATTGGCCCCGATCTCTCCCTCGAGCTTGGAATGGAGATGGATCTTGCGGATAGGCTGGAGCAAAATTTCTTCCTGGCCTTCGGGAGATTCAGCATGGTAGGATTTCATGAATGCGGGTGCTTTGGCGTGGAAATTTTCTGCCGTTTGATCGGGCCGAAGCAGCACATAGGTGAAAAAGGCCTTCCAGGTGCGGTGGGTGAGCGCTTCTGGAAATCCCATGATTGTCACAAAGGAGGACATCGAAATCATGTAGTTGATCTTCAAATGGGTATTCCTGGGCATATCAGGGATAATCCCTGTCACCTGATAGGGCTTCTTGCGGCTCTCGTTCAAAAGGGTTTTTCCGATCGGGTTCTCATCGGAGAAATATTTTTTGGCAAGAGATTCAGTCAGGACAACGGAAAAGGGCTCCTCCAGCGCGCTACGAGGATCACCGCTCAAGAATTCCATGTCGAACATGGCAAAAATCGAGGGATCGGCGATAAAACCCCCTCTTTCTTCAAACCGTTTGATGGTCCTTTGAGGCGTCTGATAACTGAGGATCTCTCTCCCGAGACCGCGGATGCGCGTCGTGTTCTCGACTTCAGGGAATGTCTCCTTCAAAATCGGGCCGAGAGCAGGCGCTGATGCTCCCCAGTTTCGGTAGGTCGTTCCGTACTTGGAATTGGTTTGAATGCGGTACAGGCGGTCTGCCTTAGGGAAGTTGGTCTCGTAACTGAGCTCATCCTTCACATGAAGGAAAATCAGGAAGCTGCAGGTCAGGCTCACCGCCAAACCCACGATGTTCAAGAAACTGTACAATTTTTGTCTTTTGATGATCCGCATTGCGATCTTAAAATAATTTTTTATCATGACACCTCTCCAATATACGGTATCCCTCAAAAATCCAGATAGGGATTTGAAATGTTCATTCTTCACGTTGTATTTATAGCAATAAACATGCCAAAATTGTCCTCGGGTATATTCAGATTCTTTTCAAACAACTTGTGTCATTATTTAACAGCTAATGTCCATACGCGAACAAAAATAAATATTCCCCATATCAACTTTGTGACAGAGAATAGCCAGGATTCCGTTGCTTCGCAA
>WVXO01000012.1:0-2346 GCA_011773465.1 Candidatus Aminicenantota bacterium
CACAACGGCTTTGGGATTTAATAAAAAAAGGGTGGCGAGAAAAAACTCGCCACCCTCTTAAAATGCGCTTCGAACTTGAATCAGAACATCAAGCGTATGCCAACTCGAGCCTGTCTGGCTCGGACGATTCCGTAGAGGTCGTGACCATCTGTAGAGGAGTAGTATTCGTCAGAAGGTGTATCTGGTGGAGGCAACTGCCAATCGTAATCTATCCTTGTTCCCCAGGAAGTGATGGTGTCGTCGTTGAATACGTTAAAGACATCAACCATCAAGCCCAAGCGGAACTTCTCGGCAAGCACAAACGTCTTTTCCAGTCTTATATCAAGAATTTTCGAAATCGGATAATGGTTGGAACCACGCGGTTCTGTGAAGAAAGTCACTCTTCCATGGGCAAGTCTTCGGGTTCGTATTCGTCTTGTCCAGGCTCTACCTGTTATCGCCCGGAAATAGCCAGTCAGGTAAATTCCAAAAGGAAGAACATAGGTTCCCTGCAGTTTGAGCATGTGAGTCGGGTCGTAGGTAGAGTTACCTTCTGCGTTTATCCAGAAATTAGGGCTTTCAGTGTCACCACCCCAGCCTATATCGTCAACGCTTCGGTTGTTCGTGGTTCCGTATGCCTTGCCGTAGACATAAGAGGCCAGAAGTTGCCACTTGTCGGAAAAACGTTTGTTGAACATGAACTCAAAACCCCAGTACCTGCGGTAGGGCCTTGTATCTCCTATCGTTATATTTATCCCTGGATCATCTTTATCCAGATTTTTGATGACGTAAGCGTTGGTACCAGCATTTGTCTGCTCATAGACTGTATAAGTCGTGGCAGGATTCTCAGGATCAGTTATAACTACAGGCGACCATATCGCTGCAGTGTCAATCGGGCCGATAATGTTCTTCCAATCACGGTAAATGTAGGTCACTGATACGGATGCATCTCTGAAAAGCTCTCTTTCAATACTGGCTGTAAACTGATTCATGTAGGGGTGCTTGATATCAGGATCTAAAGTATAAAGCGACTCGTGCTCAACTCTATACCATTCATGCCATTGATTATCACCTGGAGGAGGCAAAAAGTAGTAGGCAACATAATCAGAGTAAGCAGTATCTGGGTTTAAACGGTCATGATAACTGGCAAGCATGGCTTCTGTGAACTGCCCGTAGTGTGCTTTAAGGACTGTGGTTTTGTCGCCTAGAATATCATAGGTGAAACCTATTCGAGGGGCAAGACGGAAGTTGCTGTATACTGCGCCACTGACATCTTTTACGGTTCCCCTCAAATGGCTGAGGCGAAGTCCAATGTTGACATTCAAACGGTCTGATACTTTCCATGAATCTTGAACAAACTCTTCGATTCGGGTATAGCGTGTGTTTGTATCGTAGCCTTCGTATTGATAAGCAAGGTAAGGTCCATTATAAGTGTAACCATAATAGCCAACTCCGAACAAATCTACATAGTACCAGTGATTGGGACCCGTATATCCGGATCTGTTCCTTACTTTTCCGTACTCGATTTCCATTCCGAACTTAAAATCGTGGTTGCCATGGATGAAATCTTCGGCATAATGAGTTATGTTGACGTTAGCCTGGTATCTCCATCTGTCAGCATAATAGAACCAGCCTGCACTTTCAGTTCTCCTGATAGTTACTCCAGGGGTAGCATTGTAATGACCACTTATATCTAGACCAACTTCAGGATCCAGGTAGTAATACCCGATAAAGAAAGCTGCTTTCAAGTCCAAAAATGTCGTGGGGGTGATGATTTGTGTCAGGCTGAAGTTTCCCACATGATCGGGTGACTTCTGGTTAACCACGGCTTCGGGCGAAACATCGGCACGCGCTCCTCTGTTTATGCCGTCATAAGCATCAAACTCATAGAAGGTCATTATACTTGTCGAAGGAGTCAATTGGGCATTAATCTTAATGAAGGCCCTTGGCATCTTGTAGTCAACTGGTTCGGGAAAGCCTGTAACATAATTTTTGCGGCGAAAGTAGTGTCCCCCAAGGTAAAACCAGACCTTATCTTTCTGGATAGGACCACCCAGATGACCACCAATTTCCCATTGTTCTCGCGCTGGCGATGAGAGGCCTGGAAAATCATCAATATAGGCCTGATTGTTCTCTGTCCCCCATAATCCTTTCGGCTTATCTTCCAATTTGCCCTGGAAATCGCCCTCGAAATGTCCCGAAAACTCATTTCCTCCAGATTTGGTAACCAGATTGAAAATAATGCCGGTAAAATTTCCGTATTCAGCAGCAGCTCCTATTCCCATAATTTTAGCTTCCTCGATAATATGGGGATCCATAAAAACCCAGGCTGTACCTCCATCAGGGTCAGATACATCAACACCATCC
>WVXO01000012.1:2367-135818 GCA_011773465.1 Candidatus Aminicenantota bacterium
GAAGCAGTCTCGCTTGATTTTATATCAACCGTGGGCGATTCAGCGATGACTGTAACTTCTTCCTCGATAGTGGCTAGCTTCATGGCAAAGTCAATGGTTAATCTGATCGTGGTTGAGACTCTGATATTCTCCTGGCGAACCGTGATGAATCCTGAAAGCTCGGCTGTAACTACATAATCACCGGGGGGGAGAGCAGGGAATCGATACGAACCATCTGCTCCAGTGACTGCTGTTCGAATTCCCATTAATTGAGGGCTTGACAGCGTTATTGTCACACCAGGAAGCAGAGCGTTATCTTCATCCCGCGCTGTCCCGACAATAGCACCTGTTTCTTTGGACTGAGAAAAAACGAGGGGTGCAGCTACAAGGAGTAGAGCTAAAAGAGATGCGAGAGGTTTGAATTTCATTCTTTTCTCCTTTTCTTTTTTATCTTGTCTTAATTCTCCCATTATTCTTTTTACCTTTTTTCTATCTCTCTGCTCGATTATCACCTCCTCTAAATTGGAATTCAGTAACAAAAAATTGTTTATTAATTTATATACTATATTTTTTATATAAAATAAAGAATACTATCTACAATCTAAAATAATACCATATAAGCGAATTTCATGCCAATTTTTTATATACTGATAATTCTTTTTTTATCAATAAGATACATTTCTTTGTTCTTACGAAAAAGCGCCTAAATAGTTCAAATATTTGGATTCTCCAAATATTTGAATCCCTCCTCTTGCTTATTATTTTGTAGTATTATAATAAATAAAAAAATTCAAAATCTTTCTGACCTTTCTTTATTTTTCAGCCGTCGAAGAGTTTCCAGCTTCTAGGGCACAGCGATAATCGATAGTAAGAAATTTGAAACTCTTTCATGCTTGTGATATTTTTAGTAGTAGAAAAGAGTTTAAGAATGAAGAAGATTTCTATTTTCTTTTTTGTCCTTCTAGTTATTGCTTCGCATCTTACACCTGAAGAAAAACTCTTGCCAGAGCATAAAAACTGGCTGGAGCTAGTGGATCCCATTATCACCAAAACAGAAAAAGAAGTTTTTTTAAAACTGAAGACAATCCAGGAAAGAAACAAATTCATCCAGCTTTTTTGGAAAAGACGCGACCCTCTACCTGACACGAGCGAAAATGAATTTTTCAAAGAATACATGAAGCGAGTTAGTTTCGCTGATCTCAATTTTGGCCGTGGAGGTGTAAAAAAGGGAAGTCAGACTGAAAGGGGCCATTTTTATCTTCTTCTTGGTCCGCCTCTTGAAAGGCACATTTATGCAACTAGCTCTGAGCTTTGGCCTCTTGAACTATGGTATTACAAAGGCGAGCAACAATATGGCCTTCCACCCTATTTTTATCTAATCTTCTATCAGCCTCATGGATTGGGTGAGTATCGTCTTTATTATCCTGGCGTTGAGGGGCCAGAAAAACTGGTCATACCCTCAGGAGCCCAGGCGTTGACTCGAACGATTGCCTACCAAGCAATGAAAAAAATCTCAGGAGAACTGGCCAGTGCATCTCTCTCTTATCTTCCAGGAGATTCAACTTTTGGAGTAAGCTCCTTTTCCTCAAATATTATTATTTCCAACGCCTACTCTCTGGCCGAAAAGAAATTCTCTGACGCCTATGCTCGTTCCTTTTTATACTACAAAGACCATATTGATGTGGACTACACCCATAATTTTATCCAGAGCAGTTCTAAAGTTAAAGTCTTCAAGAACGGTGATCAATTTTATATCCACTGGACTCTGGAGCCGAAAAAGATCAATTTCGCTTCTTACCAAGGAAAATATTATTCTACTTTCCAGCTTAATCTAAGGATTGAAGATACCCAGGGAAACCTTGTTCTGGAAAAAGAAGAAGAGATTCCTCTCCAGATCACTCCCGAACAATACAAGCAGCATGAACGCCAGCTTTTCGCTCTGCAAGACATCCTGCCGGTCATCTCAGGGAATTATAAGCTCTTTTTCTTACTCAAAAGTAAAACAGCCAAAGACTTCACCTCATTCGAGACTGAGGTCTTCGTTCCTCAAGAAGAGAGTGGCCCTTTTCTCAGCAACTTGATACTTTATCATTCTTCAGAAGAGCTGAAAGAAGGACAGAAAAGAAAACTTAAAGCATTTGCCTTTGGCGGAAAACAATATATTATTAACGCCCAGAACGATTTCCTTCCTCAAAAGGATATAGGCCTTTACTGCCAGGTTTACAACCTGGAGGAAAAAAATGAAAAGTTGCTTTTAATCGAAATACTTCCGATGAATGTTGAGACGCCTGTCCAAAGCTATAAAAAATCTCTGAGTGAAGTTTTATCTCCTGATGGCAACGGAATAGATGTCCGCTCCTTTACTTCTTCCTCCTTAAAGCCTGGCTACTACCGTCTCCAGGTCTCCCTCCTTGATGAAGCGGGGGAGAAGTTTCTGACGGAAAGAGAAAACTTCGTTGTCCTTTCCCAGCCATATCCTGTCATCCCCTGGATCTATTCTAAGATGCACACCTTTCCCAGCTCAGAACAGCTTTATACGTTAGCTTCCCAGTACTTTATGACCGGAAAGTACGAGCGTGCCCATAGCTTACTCGCGCAAGCTCTCAAAATGAGGGACGAACCTAAGACAAGGCTTTTGTCGGCAAAATCTCTTTATGCCCTCAAGCAGTATAAAGATTCCCTTGCTATTGTCTTCCCGGTCTATCATGCCACTCAGAACAGAGAGGCAGCTAAAATCATTGCTGTAAACTATGCAGGTCTCGAAGATTGGACGACAGCTCTTGTCTATTTAGAAAAGCTTATGGAGCAGGCAGCAGAAATCAGCGTCCTAAACCTGGCTGCTGAATGCTATTTAAACTTAAACCAGCTTGAGAAAGCCCTGCCTCTTCTTCAAAAATCTCTAGAGCTAAATCCCAATCAGGCGAGAATCAAGGAGCTTGAAGCAAAAACAAAAAAACGCCTGGAAAATTAGCCAGATTTTTCAGACATCAATAATTGATGAAAAAGCTAATAATAAAAACATAAATATGAGACAGTTAGGGAGGAAACTGTGATAAAAAAAGCGATAATTTTATCCTGCTTAATTGGTTTGCTTCTACCGAATCTCTGGCCCTCAGTTCAAGGCAAGATTGAAGGAATCGTCACTGATAGCCAGGGTAATCCCCTGGAAAAAGTAACAGTCTCAATTGCTTCGATAAAAGCCTCAACTGGCCATATGAACCTCAAAACAGATAAAAAAGGCAAATTTGTTCAAGTCGGACTCTGGCCTGGTCGTTATCAGGTAAGCCTTAAAAAATCAGGCTATCTCCCCATTTCTCAGGAAGTAAAGGTCAGCATCGCAGAATCGACAAAACTTGTAGTCAAAATGGAGAAAGCTGAGGAGGCAATAGAGCGAAGCCTCTCCAAGGCGGACAGATTATTTCTTAAAGGATATAAACTCTACGAACAAAGCAAATATGAGGAGGCTGTCCAAGCTTATGAGGAGGCAGTAAAACTCAGCTCAACTCAGTGGGGTTATTTTTTTAACCTGGGCTTGGCTTATGAAAAACTGGACAAGAAGGAAGATGCTATGGCGGCCTTTCGGAAAGCTGTAGAACTCAATCCAGAGAGCTTCAGTAGCAATAAAGAGCTGGGAGAGGTTTTAGGCAAGAGCGGAAATTACGAAGAAGCAAGAGTATATTACAAGAAAGCAACAGAGCTAGGCCCGGATGAGCCGGATGCTTTCTACAATCTTGGAGTCTGTTTGATGAACCTGGGTCATTCCGTTGAAGCTCTGAACGCCTTTCTGAAAGCAGTGGAGATTAAGGAAGATTATGTTGAAGCCTATTACCAGATAGGGACAATTTATATCGGTCAAAACAAGACTGAAGAGGCGGTGATAAGTTTAGAAAAATTCCTGGAATTGGCTCCAGAACATGAAAAAGCAGACATAGCCAAACAATTGCTTGATTATTTAAAAAAATAGGAAGGAAAAACGATGTATAAGAAGAATTTTATATTCATTTTTGCCCTGGTATTCTTAGTCTTTCTAAATTTATCAGCTAAAAAGAAAGACAAGTACGAGAAATGGCTGGATGAAGTGAATCCTATCATAACTGATGCTGAAAAAGCTGAATTTAAAGAATTAAAAAAAGAAAAGGAAAAGGAGTTTTTTACGAAGCTTTTCTGGGCAAAAAGAGATCCCACCCCTCAAACAGAAAAAAACGAGCTTAAAGAAGAATATTACAAACGCCTGAGTCATGTAAAAAAAGCTTATATTTATGGATACAAAAAGGGGGCTGCAACGGACATGGGGAAAGCGTATCTTTATTTTGGGAAGCCTAAACTCTTTCACGCGAAAGCGCCTGTTCCTGGTGCTGACCAGACTCCTCCTCGAGTTGACTCACCTTCCATGCACACTGAAAGAGAGTTCCCCCCACAAATGTGGATTTATCCAACTCTACCCTGGATGAATATTCCAAAAGAAGGTTTCAACCTTATCTTCTCTCATGATGGACTCGGGTATGTCCTGGACCGCGAGAAGACCGAAACAAGAGCGATGCAAGCTTTTTATGCCTATCCAGAAAAAATCTTATTATTTCCAGATTTGAAAGAAATCCCTAAGCGGAGAAAAATCGTAACATTCTCCCCGGAGTCATTTGAAGGAAAGCTCATTCAAAAGCTAAAATCCGCTCAAGAAGATATTGTTCAGATTCCTTTTGAAAAAAAGACAATATTCACCAAGGCTGAAAATGAAAGCAGCTATTTAACTATTCTTCTAAAAATTGATACAGCAGAGAAGAAAGAAATAATCGAAAAAAAATTAAATTTTTTCGCCAGGGTTGAATCAGAATCATATTTCTACGATTTCAGCGAGGAAAAAGCTCCGATTAAAGAGAAAGACTATTTTATCTCCCAGGTCGGCCTTCCTCTCAGGCCAGGAGAATACAAACTGTATCTCGGTTTCTACTCGCCCGACAAGAAAACATATTCAATAAAAGCAGACAACATTGAAGTCCCCGATTTCTGGACACAAGAGCTTGCTTTCTCATCTTTGCTTGCTTCCTCCCAGGTTCAGGAAGTGACAGCAGCGGCCAAGAAAGAAGAATTTGATGTTTTCTCTCTAGGCCGCTATTCTCTTCTGCCGCTCTATGGCCAGGAGTACACCAAAGAAGAATCTCTGAATATATTTTATTATATCTATAATCCCGCGGTGGATGAAAACCAAAACTGTTCCCTAACGATTGAATTAGAGCTTCAATTGGGAGAAAAGAAATTCAACCTGAATCCTCAAAAAATACAAAGAAAAGTGGGCGAAGTAAGAGCCATACTGGAAGGCCACCAAATTCCACTCTCTGCTCTTCCAGAATCAGGTGAATATCAGCTGATTGTGAAAGTGACAGATGAAATAACTAAAAAAACTGTCAGCAAAAAGCTGAAATTCATTCTCCTTTAATATTAAGACTCTTCTTTAAAGAGTAAGGAAAAATTTCTTGAATTAACACCCGAACACGAAAAGGTAAATATTGCCAGACAATTACTTGAGTATTTAAAGCAAAGCTGAATGAAGAAAAGACTGAAAAAAACTATTCCTTTCTTACTCTTAATACTGACCGGAATAGTTTCTGCAGATTATTCATTCCTGGTTTCACAAGAAAAACAAGCGAACTTGAATGTGCTCCTTATAACTATTGATACTATAAGACCGGACAGACTAAGTTGCTACAGCAGGAAATATTTACAGACTCCTCATATAGAAACGTTAGCTTCGAAGGGCATACTCTTTAAAAGAGCATTTGCGCACAATCCAACGACTCTTCCTTCTCATGCCAATATCTTATTAGGAACCACTCCTCTCTATCACGGAGTTCATGACAATTCAAATTTCATCGTTGCTCAAGATTTTCTTACTTTAGCCGAACACTTAGAAAGCAAAACGTATTCAACGGGAGCTTTTGTAGGTGCTTTTCCTCTCGATTCTCGCTTTGGCTTAACTCAGGGATTTGACGTTTATGATGACTCTTATCCTTCCAAATCTTCGATTGCCTTTGCCTTTACAGAAAGAATCGCTGAGAGAGTTATCGATGAAGCTCTAGGCTGGATGAAGAAACAAAATTCTCCATGGTTTTGCTGGATTCATCTCTGGGACCCTCACGCGCCCTACATTCCTCCTGAACCTTTTAAAAGCAAATTCAAGGATGAACCTTATTCAGGAGAAGTCGCCTATGTTGATTACGCATTAGGAAAATTGTTTGATTACTTGGAAAAAAATAGTCTTATGGAAAATACGTTGATCATATTAACCGGAGACCATGGAGAATCTCTGGGTGAACACGGTGAATTAACCCATGGCTATTTTGCTTATAACAGCACTCTCTGGGTTCCTTTAATCATTGTGGGCCCAGGAGTGAATTCTGGTCAAACAGATCAATATGCCAGCCACATTGATATATTTCCTACTGTGTGCGATTTTCTGGGTATAGAAAAACCAGCTTTCCTTCAAGGAGTTTCCCTGCTGCCTTTAATAAGAGGAGAGAAAATAAAGAAAAGGGCCATCTATTTTGAATCATTAGAGGCCTACTATAATAGTGGCTGGGCATCTCTTCGAGGATTCATAGAAGAGGAGAAAAAATTTATAGACTCCCCTATTCCCGAATTTTACAGCCTTGAAAATGACTTTGATGAAAAGATAAATCTTATCAAGAAGATTAATTTGGAGAAATATCAGAAAAAGCTAAAAAAAATGGAAGAAGAATTTTCTTTTCCTCTTAAAGGCCAAGTCGTTCAAAAAATTGACAGAGAAGCTCAAGAGAAACTGAGAAGTTTGGGATACCTTGCCTCTCCAGTGCCTCAGTTAAAAAAGAATTTCGGACCAGAATATGATTTAAAAACCCTTCTGCCTTTTCAGAAAAAATTGAACAGAGCGATTATGTTTTATGATGAGGGCAGAATGGAGCAAAGCATCAAATTATTGAATGAAATTATCCAGAAGAGAAAGGACTTTGCTGCGGCTTATACTCATCTTTCCCATATATATAAAAATCAAGGACGGATAGAAAAAGCTATCCAAGTCATGGAGGAAGGATATAATAATAATCCGAACAACTATACAATCATCTCAACCTACGGCATTCTTTTGATTGAAGAAGGGAGATTGGATAAAGGTATTGAGGCTCTCCAGCAAGGACTCGCATTATTAGACTTTGATCCTGAGCTATGGAATTACTTAGGAGTTGCTTATTGGAAAAAAGGGAATTACGAAAAAGCTCTTGAACACTACAGGAAAGCCCTTTCTCTTGATAATAACGATGCTGTAATTCTTAATAACTTAGGTACGCTTTTCCTCTCGATTTTTATCCGCAACAAAAAAGTAGATGCTCATTCTCAATCAGTTGAATATTTTAAGAAAGCTATCGAGCTCGATCCCGATTTAGCTTCAGGATATAACGGATTAGGTGGAGCCTATAAAATAATAGGAAAAATCGATGGTGCCATATCTTGTTGGGAAAAGTCATTAGAACTGAACCCGAATTATGATTTTCCTGTTTATAACTTAGGAATGGCTTATTATGAAAAAGGGGATAAGGCTCAAGCCCTCAGATATTTCAAGAAATACCTTGCACTAAAAGCTGATATCATTTCTCATGAAGAAAAGAGAAAAATAGAAGACCTTATCCAAAAGTGCAAATTATAAGATTATTCTTTTATTTTTTCAGGATATAAAAGTCCCTTTTGCTTTTGTCTTTTTTTACGAGTCTGAAATCAATAATCTTATACTCCCTCTCGAATAGAGCCTTGAAAACCTGCCTTGTCTTCATCCTCCATTCAACGGGAATACTCCTGACTTTGTTCTCAGCGACATCTGTCTCCTGGAGCATGCGATAAAAATCAACAGGAATTTCAACCAAAAGGAATTCATGGTCTAAATCAAGGTTTAAGTCTTTAACCACTTCAATCTTAAGAGCTCCGCTCCTGCCTTTGACTTCCTCGATGCCAGCCTCGAGAGCAATACAGCCTGAGTCAATCAAGCGCTCTAGATCGTATTCAGGCCTTTGAATATCTTTCTTGAGATCCCAGGAGACAGTAAACCTGTCGCAGGGAATATCTACTCTATTCAGCAATCCGATAAAATCTTTATAAAAAGCATCTCTGTATTCGACCACATCCATTCCAAAGTGATGGATATTCCGGTAAGCATTGATTCCTGTTAAAGGATCAAAAGTATTGGTAACAGTATAAATCCCGAAGTTCTCCATCAACTTTTCTCTCTGAAACTCCTTTATTAGAATCCCAAGACCATAAAGCTGAAAATCTTGCCTGACCCCTACATACTGGGAATAAAATAGGAGATTATCAGCTTCTCTGAAGGCAACTTTTTTGTCCTTTATTCCGACAAATCCATAAGAAAAGCCGACAAGATGCTCTCTATCCTGCTTGAATTCTCCGCTCCTGCTTTCCACATAAACGGCTATAAATAAGCTGCTTCCATCATACAGAAAATTTGTGCACATCATGTTTCTCGCACCAGGTAGGTTATCCTTTGGATCACCCCAAATCTCATTCCTCAGCTCTTCGTATTTCTGGTAGTCGCTTGGGTGGTCTGAGCTTTCCACTTTAAACAAAAAATTCTTTCCTTTGATCTTGTGAATTTTTTCAAATTCTTTCATTTTTGAAAAAGTCAGCTTCAGAAAATCTTGTTTAAGATTACAATGATTTTATCCAAACGCTCTTTCCATTGCAAATTCCTTCTGGGGTCAAGTCTTGCTTTTTGCACCCCTTTCTAGTCCCCTTTTTATGACTCCTTTCTGGTTTCTAGAAAAAGCAGACTGTTCTTCATGCTCATTAATTAGGTAACACCTTCTGTAATGATATTGAAGATATAAGTGTCATTGCGAGCGACCGAGGGGAGCGTGGCAATCTCACCGGAATAAATAACTCCTTTTTATGAGATTGCTTCGTCGCTTCGCTCCTCGCAATGAAATTATAAGAGTGTTACAGGATTAATGAGTTAGTATACCTCTCCCCTTTTCTTTATTATTTATGGATTTGAATTCCGTTTTTTTTTAGTATATGTTAATCATCTTTAATGGAAGATAGCTATCTGAAAAGACTCTACTCGACTTAACAGGAGAAATAAGATGAAAGCCTTCAAAAAAATCATTATCGTGGCTTTTTCACTCCTTATTCCTTTTCTTCTCCAGGCAGCAGAATTTCAGGTTAAAGTCATAAAAAGCGAAGATGACCTACCTGAAAAATTTTGCAGTCACTGGGAAAAAGGAGACTTTCTTATTTTTAACGGAAAGAACCTAGCCCTAATCGGTGGAGCCAAGAGACGTTTAAAAAACCTGACTAACTATCCGACAGGCGACGCCATGGGCAGTATTATAAGTTTCGTCCCTGCAGGAAAAAAAATAGTAAGCAACCTGAATATCGGATCACCTTACATCAGGATAAAGAGAAAAAGAGAATATATAACCTACACCTCAGTTAAACCTTTAAAAGAGACTGCCCAAAAAGCGGCTCTTGCTTTTGAAGCCGCGGCTCTTTACGAAGGGAAAAAAGGGGAAAAAGCCCGGATCAGGACTCGCTATCATTTTTCCCCTCTTGAAGGAAGAATTGACGTCACTTCAACCATAACTAATACGGGAAAGAAAACGTTCGAAGATCTGGATTATGATCTCTATTTTTATGCATTTAACCAGTACTATTTCAGCCCTTTTGACAGAAAGAAACATCCTGACTTAAGGTTCAGAGTTTACCAGAAAAAAGGACATTATTTGGGCTGGCTCAATATGAATCCTCTTCAAGAGAAAGAAAAATCTGTTAAAGAAGACGAAGAATCTCCTCCTATACCAGGAACACTAGCTCCTAAGGAAATATTTGAAATTCGCCACATTCTGCTCGTGGATATTCAACATGAAAACTTACTACAAAAGATCTATAAAATTTTTAACGTAGAGCCAGAAGAAGCGTTCATTCATTTTAAGGATTTCAGTGGCAGTACCATGGAGGTCATTGTCAAAGATGCTTATTCCTCTTCTACCTTTTTCCGCTCCTTTCTGGAAAATCCTTTTTCCCTCAAAGTTCCTCTTCCCAAGGGCGCCTATAAGGCGAGAGCAAATTTCTTCCCGGCCGTCTGCGAAGAGCTCCTTGTTGTCGGATTAGAAGATGAAAGTTCATGCGTTCTTCAAAACCTCCCGCAGGGGAAGGTGAAAGTAAAAATTGTAAACAGCAAAGGAGAATTTGTGCCCGGGAAGGTCACTTTTATCGGCCTTTCGCCGACTAAAACTCCCTATTTTGAACCCGAGAATCCTGTAAAGAGCGGAAGAAAATGGGAAACTTCCAAAAATTCCTGTTTTCCTCAAGAAGAAGGGAAGGAAGTGAAATTGCCTGTAGGAACCTATCTTGTCACTGCTTCAAGAGGGCCGGAATATTCTATAGACAAAAAAGTCGTCGAAATATTGAAGAATGAGCAGCAAGAGTTGATCTTTTGCATAGATAGGGTATTAAAGACTCCAAATCTCATCTCAGTCGATCCTCACATGCACACCGATCAATCAGACGGAAGAGTTCGAATTTCTGAAAGAATAAGATCCGTTGTAGCCGAGGGGATCGACGTGGCTGTAGCGACTGACCACAATAACATCACGGATTATTTTCCAACGCTTAAGAGACTTGGCCTGAACAAATATTTAGCAGTCATATATGGGAGTGAAGTGACCGTCTCAGGCTTAATCCATTACAACACTTACTCATTAAAATTCAGACCAGAGGAAGAATACAACGGCGCAATCTACCCTGGCGTCGACGAAGCCTCCCTCCTCTTTGAAGCAAGCCGGAAAAAAGATCTCAAAGCCATTCTTCAAGTAAATCATCCAAGATCAGGGACCTTAGGTTATTTCAATACCTATCTACTTGACCTTGAATCCGCAGCCTTTGCTCGAGTGAATTTCGATACGTCCTTTGATGTCCTGGAAATAATGAATGGACCTTATTATTATTCCTCCAATTTTTGGGCGATTGAGGATTGGCTTCATCTTTTAAATAGAGGTTACTACTTCCCTCTCATCGGCTCTTCTGACTCCCATTCAATAGACAGGGGAGAACCAGGTTACTCTCGAACATATATTATGTATGAGGGAGAAGAGGGCGATAACCTGAAAGGGGACGCCCTTGCTCTTTCCATAAAGAAAGGGCGCTCTTTTGCCAGCAACGGTCCCCTAGTGGAGTTTAAAGTCAACGATAAATACCGCTCAGGCGATTCCTTTACGTCCTCAGCCGGAAAAGCCGAGGTTTGGATTAGAGTTCAAAGCTCGCCCTGGGTAGCAGTGGATGAAGTGAGATTAATCGTGAACGGAGAAAGGAAAATTATTTTTCCAATCAAGACTGCAAGAGAGGACATTCAAAAATTCACAGAACAAATCAGTTTGAAACTGAAGAAGGACTCCTACATAGCTGTAGAAGTCCTGGGCAAGAAGTCTCTCTACCCTGTCTTACAACAATATTCCAAAAAGGGGCTCTTAAAGGATGCAGCCCTCCCTTACGCTCTGACAAACCCGGTGTTTATTGATGTGGACGGAAACGGGAAGTTTGACCCTCCTCTGCCTGGAAAAATCAAGTTGCGTTCTGACATTCCAGAACCAAAAAAATTAATACAGCGCTATTAATCAGATATGAATGAGAGGAGTAAAAGTTAATAACTTAGGAAAGATCATCAATAGGAAAGGATAACACGATAATCCTCGGCTGCCTGGTGATGCATATTTTACCTCTACTCGATTGAATGAAAAGCAATAATAATCTTTCAGGCCTTTCTCCTGCAAAGTCCCGTGAAATACGTTTTAGAATCAAGACATTATTATTTGCTCTTCAGATTATTGTAGTAGCTGCTCTCCTTGTGGTCTGGCTGAGTTCTGAGTCTATTCAGAAGAGCAAAAATTTGTGGGTTCTCTTCATCTATAGTTTTCCTTCTCAATTTTTAATCCCTATTGTCCCTCATGAACCTGTTCTACTCTATTTTGGCAAATTCTATCCTCCTTTAACGGTTGCCTTGGTAGACATAGCTGGCACATTGCTGACCGAGGCCCTCAACTACTCAGTATTTAAGTATATAATTGATACAAACTTTTTCCAGAAAGTGCGTTACAGAAAAACTGTTACCAAAGTAGTTGAACTATTCAACAGAGCTCCTTTTATCGCTCTTTTTGTGGCAGGATTCACTCCCGTACCATTCTATCCTTTCCGTTTCTTGGTTGTCATGGCGCATTACCCTATCTGGAAATACCTTCTGGCTGTTTTTCTCTCGAGAACTCCTCGTTTTTATGTCCTTGCCCTTATAGGTTACGCAATCAAAATTCCCGATTATTTGATAATCGCAATTTTTATAATTCTTATCGCCTCAGCCAATATTCCTCTTTTGAGGAAATTTTTTAAAAAAAGACAAAGAAATAAAACATATGCCTCTTAAAGCTTTGGTTACTGGAGCAACTGGTTTTATCGGGAGCCATCTGGTTCAAAGCCTGGTCGAAGAAAATTGGGATGTGACCTGTCTTATAAGGTCCAAAAGTAGGACCGATTTTCTCCAAAAATTCCCTGTCCGTTTTGTCCAAGGCTCTGCGACTGACATAGATAGCTTGGGGAAGGCGGCCAAAGGTCAGGATTATGTCTTCCATCTGGCGGGGCGAATTCACCCAGCAAGCCGTGCAGTCTATGATATAGCAAATCATCAACTGAGCAGGAATTTAGTCCAGGCATGCCTCAGGAAAAATCCATCCCTCAAACGTTTTGTTTACATCTCGTCTATATCCGCAGCCGGTCCCTCTCTTCCAAATTTTTACTCTGATGAAAACCAGGCTCCTTCTCCTGTTTCAGAGTACGGCCGAACCAAACTCAAAGGAGAAGATGCCGTCCGTGAAGTATGGGATCTCATCCCGGCCACCATTATTCGCCCTCCCAACGTATACGGTCCAAGGCAGCAGGAAACTGAACTTCTGATAAAACTTATCAGTAAAAGGATTGTGCCCCTTCTCAAAGAAAAAAAAGAAACAACCAGCCTCATTTATGTCATAGACCTCATACAAGGTATACTCCAGGCAGCTCTTTCGCCAAAAACTAAAAACCAGGTCTATTATTTAACTGACGGAAAAGGCTATTCCTGGCGTAAAATTATTCTCACTATAAAAAAAGTTGTTATAGGAGAGTCTTTCTTTTTTCCTCTTCCTGAGGGATTAATTTCTTTTGCAGCTTGGCTCGTTGATATGCTCAAGAAGACAAGGCTTATAAAATCCTATTTCGGGCGAAAGCTCTGGCGGGCCATGACACAAACTCCCTGGCTTTTTTCTTCATCCAAAGCAGAGAAAGATTTCGGTTTCCGCACCAGTTACAGCCTGGAAAATGGAATCAATGAAACAGTGAATTACTATCGAAAGTGACTCCGCGTATCCATAAGATCTGATCCCTCCTGATAATAACATCGTGGGGGTCTGATTCATCAATCCCACATTTTTTATCTTCTGTAGGGGCTTGATTCATCAAGCCCACCTTATAATTATACACAAATAATTGATTTGTATTCTGTAAGGGCTTGATTCATTTGTAGGGGCTTGATTTATCAAGCCCACCTTATGATTATGCGTAAGTCATTGATCCATATACCGTAGGGGCTTGATTTATCTTGTGTAGGTGTTTGATTTATCAAACACACCTTATGAGGTAAAAGGAATCGCACATGAGCTAAAATGCAATAGTAACTCGATTAGTTTTTGACTTAAATATATCGAGATGCTATAAGTTCAAAGTTGGGCTACGAATGAACGAAAACATTTTTTCCTCACAAGAAATTTCCTGCATCGTCAACCCGCAGGCAGCAAACAAAAAGTGGAAGAGAAGAAAGAAGCTTAGAAGCTATCTCCAGAAAAACCTGCCATGTCGAATCATTGATTTTCAAGGAAGCAAAGAAGGAACCATTGAAATGGCCAAGAAACAAAGTCTGACCCAAAAGATCATAGTGGCCGTGGGCGGAGATGGGACAGTTGCCGATGTCATCCAAGGCATCATCGAAGCACGAAGAGAGAAGGATATCATCTTAGGAATCATACCCTTTGGAAGCGGAAATGCTTTCCGAAAATCCCTGGGCATTCCTAAAAGTGTAAAAAAGGCCATAAGGCTCCTCAAAGAAGGAGAAGAAAAAACAATCGATCTTATAGATATCGAAGGAAAAGTGACCGGAATTGCCAGTATCGGAGCAACGGCCAAAGTCACCCAGGAAAAACTTCAACATAATATTCAAGGCTTCTTAGGCCATATTTTAGCCTCAAGGATCATGCCCTCATTACCCAAAACAGAACAGCAAATAGAGCTCTTCGATGGTATTAGCGATAACGGAGAGCAATTTGATAAAAAAACTTTAAACCTTAGCCTTTATGAGTGTGTGGTAGGGAAAACAATCTATTTTGGCTATAACTGGAAAGTTTCTCCCAGAGCCAAGATCGATGACGGATTTCTCGATATTACTCTATATGAGACAAGTGGATTAAAATACTTGTTATTTTTTCCTCTCATCTATTTCGGCCTTTATCAAAAAACACAAAAACATTTTAAAGCAAAAAAAATGATAGTTCGGGGTAAAAATCTTCCTGTCCAGTACAACGGCGAATTTCTGGGGATGAAGGATAAGTTTGAATTTAGAGTTCTTCCTCGAGCCCTGAAAATAATCGGTGCAAAAGACGATAAAAAGTAGTCATTATTCATCAAAGATTTGATGAGTTAAATCCTTATAATTTAAGGTGGATTTGATGAATCAAACCCCTACAATAGAAGGTGGGCTTGATAAATCAAGCCCCTACATAAGATAAATCAAACGCCTACGATTCAATTCCACAATCATCAAGAGTGCAGGATTGATTTTCTTTATCCATTAATACTAAAAATCTCTAAGTTGGTCTATAAAAAATACAAAAAAAATGATAGTCTTACTGGTCATGACCAAAAGAAAAATTCCAATTTCTCTTCTCCTCTTTTTTATGGCCGGACACTCTTTTATTTTTGCCTCTAACCTCGAGACGTTCGGGTATTATGAGAATCGGTTTTTTATACTCAGCAGCGGCAAGCTGAGCCTCCAAGATATCAGTGAGAATTTTTCCTTGGGCGATTATAACCGTCTCCGCCTTCAATTCAGGTCTTCGTTATCAGAGAACATATCATTGAATCTTGCAGTGGATTTCTTCACTTTCCATGGAATTATCAGTAGCCCCTTGGGAGTGTACGAGAACTCCGATCGGTCAGACACGACTCATACTCAGTTAGACAGGGCGTACATCGATCTTTACTTTCCTGGATTCGACATCACTATCGGAAAACAGCGAGTCGCCATAGGCATCTCCCATCTCTGGGCACCGCTGGACCTGTTCAACAGAGTAAATATCTTCGAACCCGCTGAGGAAAAACCTGGAGTGAATGCCATCAAGGTTTACGTTCCAATCGGGCAAACATCGAGTCTAACTGGAGTTTTTTCGCCTGAAGATAATTTCAACTCTTCAAAATCGGGCCTCAGAGCACAAACCCAAATTGCCGGTGTGGATGCGGCTTTGACGTTTATCAGTTGGGGAACGCGAAATCAAACCATTTACGGCCTGGACCTCCGCGGTGAAAACTTCATCGGCTGGTGGGTAGAGGGAGGCTATTTTTCATCTCCCGGAGAGAAAAACATGAAGCTTGTTGTCGGGTTCGATTATACTTTTCCGTTTAAAAGCGGAATCTACTGGCTGAATGAATTCTTCTATGATGAGAGTGGAGAAAAAGACAGCGGTCAGTATGACTTCGATAGGCTTTTTACAGGAGAGAGCTTCACTCTAGCTCGAGAATATTATTTTTCCGCTCTGCAGTTTCCTTTTATCGGCCTTCTCTCTTTAAGCACAACTTATATCGGGAACTGGACAGACGGCTCATATATCTTCAGCCCTGGCCTTCGGTACGAGCTTACCCAAAATGTAACTTTGAATCTGGGCATATTCTTTTTGATGGGCAGAAAAGGAGGAGAATTCAACAGGGAAGGGGCAAATGATGTATTCTATATCTGGCTTAAAATGAATTTTTAATAAATGGAGCAAGACATGTCTATCGCTAAACTGGAAAACATTCACAAAGTTTACCATATCGGAAAAATCGACTTCCCAGCCCTGAGAGGAATCTCCTTCTCTATCGAGGAAGGAGAATTTCTATCGATCGCCGGTCCTTCAGGCTCAGGAAAAACCACAATCCTCAATCTCCTCGGCTGTCTGGATAAACCCAGCCAGGGAAAAATCTTCTTGGAGGAAAAAGACATCACCGCTCTTCCGACATCCAAATTGGCGGATGTGCGGCGGAAAAATATCGGCTTCGTCTTCCAGACGTTCAATCTTATTCCTGTTCTGACCGCCATGGAGAACGTGGAATTCCCGTTGATCCTGGAAGGTCAGCACGATCCCAAAGAGCGACGCCAGGTAACGGAGGATATTCTCACTGAAGTTGGGTTGAAAGATTTTCTTCACCGTCGCCCCAACGAGATGAGCGGCGGCCAGCAACAAAGAGTAGCTGTCGCTAGGGCATTGGTTAAAAAACCAAAACTAGTTCTGGCAGATGAACCTACTGCCAACCTGGACTCTGTGACAGGCGAGGAGATACTCCAACTGATGCTCGAGCTAAACCAGAAAACATCAACCACTTTTGTCTTCTCCACACACGATAAGATGGTCATGGATTTCGCCCGAAGGATTATCAGGCTCCGAGACGGGAAAATCGAATCTGACCAGAAGGTTAACAAGAAATGAAGATGCTGTTTAAGCTCGCGTTCCGGAATGTCTTCCGGTACAGAAGACGCACGATCATCACCTTCTCCGCTATATCTTATGGTCTGGGCTTGATGGCCGTAGGAATCTCCCTTTATAACGGAGTCGACACGCATGCCATGGATAACATCATCAACAGCCAGACAGCTCATCTCAAGATCTTGGCCGCCGGATACTTTGAAAAAAAAGATGAAGTTCCTCTTGAATTCACCATCGACGAACCTCAGGAAATAAAAAGCCTACTGAAAAATAACCGGGATATTCAAGGTATCGAGAGTCGCGTCCTCTTCCAAGCAAGCATCATCTCCGGCATGGATGAGCTTCCCTGTATGGGTGTGGCCATCGAGCCTGAAATCGACCCGCTGGTATTTAAAATAAAAGACTCCATTATAGACGGACGCTTCCTGGAACCGTCGGAATCGAAGATCATCCTGGGCAGCGGGCTAGCCCGGGATCTAGGCCTGAAAGTCGGAGACGATTGCACTCTCAGGATTTTTTTCTCCATAGAAGATTTTATCTGGAATGCGCTCGACCTTGAAATTGCTGGGATTGCCAAAACCGAAAACCCGATGGTCAACCGAGGGACCGTATTCATTCCCCTCTCCCTCGCTCAGGAAGCCTTAAGCCTAGAAAACAGCGTGACTGAGCTTGCGGTTCGGATTGAAGACAGGAGGCGACTTCTTGAGGTAAGGGAGTCCATTGAGGGTCGACTGGCGAGCTTGAGCAAAGACTATGAGGTCGTGAGCTTCGAAGAATACGCATCTGACTTCAAAGAGCTGATGAGGATGAGAAGCAGAATGCAGGCCCTTATCCCTCTGATGATGATCCTGATCGCCACCCTGGGAATCGTGAATACCATGCTCATGGCAGTCATGGAGCGGACGCGTGAAATCGGGATGCTGGCCGCGATGGGCATGCGGAAAATGGAAGTCATGCTCGTATTTATCTTCGAGGGCGCTCTCATCGGTATTTTTGGCTCTTTTGCGGCCTGCGTCATCGGGGGTTTGGGGGGGTGGTGGCTGGAAGCCAAGGGATTTAGTCTAGCCTTTTTGGGAGAGGAGATAGCCGAAATGGTGTCGTTTCTCCCTATGGAAGTGTACAAGGGGGATTTGACAGCAGGAACACTGATTTTTACTTTTATTTTAGGAACCGTTATCTCTATACTGGCTAGCCTTTACCCAGCCTATAAGGCTGTCAAGCTCGACCCGATTCAGGCATTGAGGCACGTGGGATGAAAAAGTTCATTAAATTAGCCTGGCGGAACATCTGGAGAAATTGGCGCCGGACAATTCTGACCTCCCTGGCTGTGGCCTTTGGAATGGTCTCCATCATCTTCACCAACAGCTATATTGAAGGTGTCAGCGAAAGCGTCTATAGAAGCCTGATAGAAACAGAACTCGGGCATGTAAAAATTGTCTCCAGAGAGTTCCTGAGGCTGGAAAGAGTCATGCCCAGGGAGCAGCTCGTTTATAACGCCCAGAGCATTGAAAACGGCATTTCTTCTCTTCCCGGAATATCCAACATAACGGAAAGGATCAAATTCCGTCTCATCCTCTCCTCCGAAGACGAAAACGAGCCTGCTCTAGGCGTAGGCATCAACCCAGAGAAGGAGAAAAACCTTTTTGATTTAAGACAATATTTGATCCAGGGGAGTTACTTTCAAGATTCATCGGCAGAAATGCTCATCGGTGACGGTCTAGCTAAAAAATTAGAGGTAGGCCTCGGCGACGAGCTCCTGGCTGTGACCACGGATATCAACTACTCCACTTACGCTTTGAGCTTCACCGTGGCCGGAATCTTCAAGACTGGGTTTACCTTCATGGACAAAAATCTTATCTACATTCCTATCGAAAAGGCCCAGGAAATGCTCGATTGCGATGGAGCCGCGCACGAAATACTGCTTCTCCTTGAGGACGCAGAGACAGCAACGGAAATTTCTTCTGAAATCCTGACCTTCCTCAAAGAGAGCGGATTGGAGGATACCCTCACCGCTGTCCCCTGGCAAGACAACTTCTTTTTGACCTATCTGCCTTTTGCAACAGTCGCCGTGGGCAGCATCTTGTTGATCATCATGCTTATCGCTGCCCTGGTGATCCTGAATACTATGCTCATGGCTGTAGTGGAAAGAACCCACGAGATCGGGATCATCAAATCCATGGGAATGAGGAATGGAGGGATTGTGGCTTTGATCCTGGTTGAGGCTACGTACATAGGCCTTTTGGGCGTGTTCATAGGAGGTTTGATCGGAAGCGGTCTATCATTGCTGGCCCAGAACACCGGGCTGAATTTCACACGGATGATGGAAAAAATGGAATTCGAGATCGCCTTCTTTTCCCCCATCATCTATCCCAAGTTCAGCCTCGGGATTCTCGCTGGTGCGGCGGTTTTCTGCCTGGCAACCACACTCTTCGCAGCTATATACCCGGCCCGGAAAGCCTCGCGAATGGAGCCAGTGGAGGCTCTGCGAACAAGCATGAAATAATAATCGATAAAAATGTAGGGGCTTGATTTATCAAGCCCACCTGCTTATTTGAATGGAATGAAGAAATTTGTAGGGGCTTGATTTATCAAGCCCACCTTATTATTTGAATGAAGAAAAATGTGTGTTTGATAAAACAAGCACCTAAAGAATATGAATTGAGCATAACATGCCAAATATACGATTCAAGCGATAAAATCTATAATAAAATAAAAGGTAACTAGCTATGAATAAAGTATTTTTATTTCTATTGATCATTTGTATCGCGGTGACTTGTGGGAGAGCCGGGGAGGATTTAACGGCAGAAGAGATACTTGCCATGAGAGATCAAAACATGGTTTTCAAAACCGCTTATTCAGAAATCGACATGATCATCACCATAAAAAAGAGGATTATCGAAAAAAAACTCACGAGCTACACAGAAGGAACAGAAAAATCTTTTGTTGAATTCCTGAGTCCTGCAAGAGACCGGGGAACAAAAATGTTGAAAATCGGAAAAGTTCTTAAAATATATTTTCCCTCTGCAGAGAGGGTGATGCGCCTTTCAGGCCACATGCTGAGGCAAAGCATGATGGGATCAGATTTCTCCTACGAGGACATGACAGAAACAGCCGAAGAGCTAAGGAAAGAATATGATGTCAAGCTTCTGGGAGAAGAGGTCTTTGGTGGGGCTCAATGTTATGTATTGGAGCTTGAGTCCAAAATTGAAAATAAAACTTATTTTTTTATAAAAATCTGGGTGGACAAGGAAAGATTTATCGGCTTAAAAGTGGAATTTTACGCCAAAAGCGGAAAACTCTTAAAGGTCCTTACTGTGGAAGACATTAAATCCTTCAAGAACAGATTTTACCCCACAAAAGTCACGATGGAAGATAAATTAAGGAAAAACTCCAAAACTGAGATGATAATCAAACGTATCGAGTTTGATCTTCTCATTCCTCGAGGGACATTCACTGAAAGAAACTTAATGCGCAGGTGAAATAAACTCTCAGCGGCTCCTTGAAGAAAAAGGCATTAGGATTGCCCCATGAGTAAAATCACCGTAGACCTCAGCTTTTCCCTGCAAGAAAAGAAGGCCTACCAGTGCCCCTGTGGCAGCATCCAGCTCGTGGCCCGAGCATTCTATCTTCAGACCTGATATCCCTAGCTTTCTAAGTCCCTTCTTCAATCCTGAAAGACTATGTTTGGCTCGAGGAATTCCCCAGATATCTTGGGCACCACCCGGATAAACCTCAAGAACTTGAAATCCATCTGCTTCCAGAAGACTCCGAAGTCTAATTCCCCTCTTCGTCAGGTCTCTCATCGGCCCCAGCGTGATCGGGAAAAAAGGGATTCTCCTGCGTTTCAACTCTTCATCGCAGGGACGAAAATGAGATCCTGTGGTTTCGTCAATAGAGCTTCTTCCGGGAGGAAGAGTCAGAGGAGCATCGATGGCCACAAGGTCTGGCTTCTCTTCTTGGATGCAGCTCAAGATATCTTCATCAGAGTAGAGGAGTGAAGTTCTTGCTCTTAATCCTTTCAGGATGCATAATCCAGTCGGGCGGTGAGCAACGCCTGCTAAATCAACGCCTGCGACGAGAAAATTTTTCATTTTAACTTTATTCCCTGCTATATCATCCGGGCTGCCTGAAGTCAATAAGCCTCATCGAGATGGAAGAATCTTTTTTTCGTAAAAAAGGGGACGTGCTGCTTTTTCTGTATGAAATGTCGATGAGTAAAGACAGTCCTCTTCCTTCCAGAAAAAGTAGCCTGTCTCCTTTTTTCAATCACGGGAAAAAAGATGATTACTATCGAGATAATCGCCTTAGTAATATGGTATAATTACTAAGGATACGAACTTCAGAGCCCAGGAGGAGAGATGAAAAAGAATCTTGTCTTAATCATTACCGTTTCTTTGTTGTTATCCGGTTGTGCACCCCACATCCACCTCGATTTTCTTGGAAAAGAGGAAATTCACGAAGTGCTCCTTATCAAGAGTCCGGCTAAAGAAAAAATCCTCATCCTTGATGTCGCGGGTCTCATCAGCACCACCCTTAATCCTGGATTGTTCGAAAGAGAAGGGGATATCCTCTCGAGAGTTTATTACAGGCTGGAGAAAGCCTCAGAAGATAAAAGGATTAAAGCGTTAATCCTGCGCCTGGATACTCCGGGCGGGGAAGTCACAGCAAGCGATATTCTTTACAACGAAATTATAAGATTCAAAGAGAAAAACCGCATCCCTGTCGTGGGCTTAATGATGGGGCTGGCCGCATCCGGGGGGTATTATGTCGCTTCAGCCTGTGACCATATCATTGCCCATCCTTCAACAATCACCGGGAGCATCGGTGTTATTTCAATTTTTCCCAACCTTCAGGAGCTCTTTACGAAAATCGGAATAAAGGTAAATGTCATTAAATCAGGAGAGATGAAAGATTCAGGAAGTGCCTTTAGAGATTTAACCGAAGAAGAGAAAAAGATTTTTCAAGATGTCATCGATGAACTGCACAACAAGTTTCTTGATGTGGTCTACCAAAAAAGGAAAGACTCGCTTTCCTTGGAGGAGCTAAAAAAAATAGCGGATGGCCGGATTTACACTGCCACTCAAGCCCACGAGCTAAGATTGATCGATGAAATTGGCTATTTTGATTCGGCTTTGAAGAAAGCTCTTTCTCTGGCTGACATTAAAGATGCAAAAGTTATCGCTTATACCTATTATCCTAAGAGAAAAACAAATATCTACGCCACAAAACTAGAGAAGTCTTCTCTGTTTGAAGGGAAAAGCTTTGAAGATATGCTTCGCTCTCTAAAAAGTGGCTTTTATTATCTCTGGTTGCCGCAGGTTTCTAGGTAATATAACAGCTCTCGCGGGAGAAGCTCTAACAAGAAAGGGGCAACTTAATCTCTGGTGATTGGTCGTATTTTATAAAATCAAACTAATTCGAATTTCTAAAATTGTGGGCTTGATGAATCAAGCCCCTACAAAAGAAATTAAATCACTACAAAAGAAATCAAGTCCCTGCATATAATAAAAAATGTGTTTTTGATTAATCAGATCCCTTTGAATAATCAAAAGGTGGGCTTGATGAATCAAGCCCCTACAAATTAAATCAAGCCCCCTCAAGATAAATCAAATCCCTGCAATTTAATCTATTTGCTAATCTTGGCTTCAATTTCAAAAGCTGGCGGATTTAAAATATGTATTTTAACAGAACAACCATCCACAGCTTTGATCACAGCGTTTTTATACTTCTCAGGAAACTCGGAAGGAAGTTGAATCTCGATTGATATTTTCTCTATCATCTTTGTCTCTGGGCTCCTGCTCGTCCTCATTATTAGGGATGCTTTTTCAGCAGATATCCCTCGCTTGTTGCAGAAAGCAAGAACATAATAGCCAGCACAGGTAGCAATAGAGGCCAGAAACAAATCAAATGGGGAAGGTTCCGAGCCCTCACCATCTTGGTATGCTGGCTGATCGGTTTTTATGACAAATCCTTTGTATTCGGCTTCCACCCGCACACCACCCGGGAAGGAAACGTTCATTTCTCGATCCATATCTTTCCTCCTCTCCGCTTATTATTTTACAGTTTGCCGGATAACAGCTTTCGAAAAAATAGCGAGCAACAATTTCCTATCTTTTGATGTCAAAGCGAATCTTCCAAAAAGGTCATAAATCATTTCTGTCATATGGCGTTTGTTTGTGCTGTGAATAAAATTACTCTCCTCCAATTTGAGAAGAATAAGGCGTATGCATTCCTCCTGTTCCTTTCGGGAAAGAGGCTTTTCTCTTGTAGCCTCAACTTCTTTAAAATAACCAAAGGCGAATATATGAAACAGGGTCAGGAGCACAGCAGAAGCAAGGTTATAAGAAGGCTGTCGTGTGGCTTGGGGAATCACAAACCTGAAATTTGAGGAGCGCAGCTCCTCTGAAGTCAGGCCTGTCCTTTCACTTCCAAACAGAAGCCCGATCTTTGTAGAGGCGGGAAATTGAAACATTTTTTCCACGGCATCCTTTAGTGAAACAGAAGGAAAATTCTTCCTTATCTTCGAGGTGGAAGCAAAAATTATATCCAGATCAGACGTCGCTTCGTTCACGTCAGGATAAAATCTGGCTCTCTCCAGTATATCTCGGGCATGAACTGCAGTCACATAGGATTTCTTGTCTAAGTTCTTAACGCCCACAAGCCTTAATTTATCAAATCCTGTATTTTTCATATTTCGAGCGACAAGGCCGATATTTTCTGGATTTTTAGGACGGACAAGAACAACAGTGAATTTCATCTTCTGATTAGTTTTGTTTGTCTGGCTGACAAGAATCTTTTTAATTATCTTGGTCGCTTTCTTTCTTTTCTTTCTCTTTTTCCATGCTTTTCTTCTTTCTCTTTTTCCTCCTTTTTGGCTCTGGCATTTCTTCGGTTATTTTTTTGCCAGACTCTCGCTTTCTATCCAGTTTACCGTTAAATCAATAATCACCTTTAGGTCATTTAGATCTTTATCCCCCCATTTTCTATAATAATGACTTTCCCCGTCACTAAGCCATGCTGCCATTTTTGCACATTCTTTTATCCTTGGATCATCAATATATTGTTCAACACAATCAAGCAAGCTCTTATTTTCTATTTCTTCCTTTTCATCTTTTTTTTCATGGATTAAATAGTCTTTTATTAAAAATTCAATAGCCCTCCTAAAGCCTGGGCCATAGATATTCTTTAGTCTCCTTTGCTCTGCTATTCGGGCTTCATTATAAACTTCACAGAATTGAGCTGATATGTTTGCTATCGTTTCAGAAAAAACCTTCTCTTTAACTCTTATAGGCTCACTGCTACTGTAATAGTATTCAATCTCCACCTGACTTCTTTCATCTGCTGTCGAAGTGCGATAGTAAGCAATGAAAAGCTTTTGACAGTTCTCTTTTGGGCACTCAAATACTGCTTGTAGGCCTCTATTATCCACCGATGCGTACCTGTAGACAGGTTTTATACTACTGTGGCATAAAGGACAAAAATCTTGAATCTTATTTACTTTGAAATCCTTTTTATGTAAGGCGAGGTCAATCTCGTATTCTGCTTTTATGGTTGTAGTCATCAATCACATCCTTGATCAGAGATTTATCCAGGCGAGTACTACCATTTTACATTAGTCCCTCCTTGAAAAGCAACGAAGAGATCGATGGTAATTAATGTGTGGTTTTTCTGCCCCCGACAAACTAAAAACTATCTATCAGCGCTATTCCAGCAAGATTGATTAATAATTCTAACTAATACTTCCCCGTGCTTCCAAATCCTTCTTTTCCGCGCGACGTGTTCTCCAGTTCATCTGCTTCGACAACCTTCACCTCAGTAACGGGCTGGACTAAGAGCTGAGCAATCTTCATCCCTTTTTCGATAAGATAAGGCTCGTTTCCGAGGTTCACCATAACAACCCGGACCTCCCCCCTGTAGCCTGAATCGATAACTCCTGCTAACCGATGGACTCCTTTAAGGGAGATGCCACTCTTATCCCAGACCAACCCTACGTAGCCTTCTGGAACAGCCACTCTAATCCCTGTGGGAACAGGCTTGACATCTCCTGCTTCTAAAACACAATCTACAGAAGAGAAAATATCCAATCCAGCATCCCCCTTATGCTGATAAAGGGGGAGTTTAGCATCCTCATGAATTCTTTGAATTTTGAGTTCCATGGTTCAAACGCCTTCGATTCTGACTTCTGAAAAATAGGGCTCAGCAATCTTGGCTAATCCCTGAACCTCTTCGCGACGATAAGGCTTTTTTTGAAGATAATGACTATCCATGGTGTTTAAGGGAACGAATTGCTGTAGCTGGAAAATATTTGCTCCATCGAGCATCTGACAGATTTTTTTGATATCTTCCGGTCCTACAAGACCAGGTACCAAAGTGGTCCGGAATACATACCCAAGGCCTGAATTTTTGATGATGTCAACGCTTCGGACAATGTCCTCTTGATTCACCGTGGCTCTGGTTACCTCTCGATATCGCGTTAACGGAGCCTTCACATCCATGGCGATATGATCAATGAGTCTCTTCTGAATGAGATCTTCAAGCCTTGAAGGAAAGGAGCCATTTATGTCGACCTTCACTAAAAGGCTCCTATCTTTTATGAGAATAAGCAAGGTTTCTAGATCATCATGAAGCAGTGGTTCTCCGCCGGAAATACAGATGCCCTCAAGCCAGCCTTTTCTCAAATCAAGGAAGCTGAGGAAATAATCCAAGGGAAACGTGGGCAGAATCTCCGGCCGAAGCACCAGATCCGCATTGTGGCAAAAGGGACATCTGAAGTTACATCCGCCCAAAAACACAGTTGAGGAAATATGCCCTGGAAAATCTTTCGGGGCAAATTTTTCTAGGCCTTTGATCTCAACCAATCCTCTAGCTCCGTACGGTTATTTAACACGGTAACAACTTCTCCATTCTCCTGAAGGACTAAGGTGGGGATGATGATTGCTCCTTCATCATCTCGTTTGAGAAAGTTTAGAAACTCTCTTATTTTCAGCCTGTTTTCTTTAAAAACAAGGTTACATTCCCGTACCTTAAAATCAGCCCCTCCTAAATATTTCTTTATTTCGTCGCATTTTGAACAATTTGGATAGGTAAAAAGGAAGTATTCCATCGTCTAACCTATCTTTGAGTAAGGAGTTCTTTCTTGGAATTCCTGCTGCTTGCCGTCGTTCCAGGTGCTAACGGGCCTCAGGTAACCCACTATCCTGGAGTAAACTTCTGTCTCTTCGTCGCATTCAGGACATTTGGGGAACTCTCCCTTAACATATCCATGATTCGGACAGACGCTAAAAGTGGGAGTGATACTGAAATAGGGGAGTTTTGTTTCAGCAATCTTCCTGACTAATTTTTTGCATGTTTCCTTGTCAATTGCTTCGGGGAGAAAGGAATGAAATATAGTCCCCCCTGTATAAAGCGGCTGAATATCCTTTTGATGCTCCACAGCTTCGAAGATATCTCGAGTTGCGTCCACGTTGAGCTGAGTTGAATTAGTGAGATAGGGATACTTATCTGTTCCTGCAGTGATGATGCTGTGGTATTTCTGTTTGTCAAGCCTTGCCAGGCGGTAAGAAGTTGATTCCGCCGGTGTTGCCTCCAAATTATAAATACTGCCTGTCTCTTCCTGAAATTCTTTGATGGTATCTCTCATGAATTCGAGCACTTCCAAGGTGAATTCCTTTCCTTCTGGAGTGCCGATTCCTTTTCCCAGAAAATTCAGACAGGCCTCATGCATGCCGCAAATACCGATGGTGGAAAAATGATTATCAAAATGACCAAGGTAGACCATGGTGTAAGGCATCATTCCTTTGGCCATCATGTTATTGACGACTTCTCTTTTCGTCTCGAGCGATTCTTTGGCTAATATCATTATATTCTTTAACCTGGCAAAGAACTCCTCACGCGAGCTTGCTTCATAACCAATTCTGTTGAGGTTTATGGTCACCACACCTACCGAACCTGTAGAATCTCCTGGTCCCCACATGCTGCCAGGTCTTCTCTGGAGTTCCCGCTGGTCAAGGTTTAAGCGACAGCACATGGCTCTTATGTCACCGGGATCCAGGTTTGTACCGATATAATTTTGAAAATAAGGGATTCCATACTTGGCCGTGACTTCAAACAGAAGATTGGCGTTCGGAGAATCCCAGTCAAAATCTTTGGTTAAATTGTAAGTAGGTATCGGAAAAGTAAAAACACGGCCCTTCTGGTCTCCTTTGAACATCAACTCCAGAAAAGCCTTATTGATCATATCCATTTCTTTCTGGTAATCTCCATAGGTCGAATCCTGCTCTTCTCCTCCGATAATAACATTCTTATCCTTCATGTCTGCGGGAACCGTCCAATCAAAAGTCAGGTTGGAGAAAGGAGTCTGCCATCCCCATCGAGAGGGAACGTTCAGCCCAAAGATAAGCTTCTGGATATCTTGTTTGACGCTTTCGAAGTCAAGGTTGTCGGCTCTAACAAAAGGGGCCAGAAGAGTATCGACACTGGAAAAAGCTTGAGCCCCAGCAAATTCTCCCTGCATTGTGCCGATAAAATTCACCATATGCAGAGTTGCCGTTTCCATATGTTTAGCAGGAAAAGAATGGACTTGATTGGGCACATGACCGAATCCTTTTTTGAGAAGGTTCTCCAGTGACCAGCCCGCACAATAGCCCACGATAGGGTAGGAAAGGTCATGGACATGGAAATCTCCTTCCATATGAGCCTTCTTGATTTTGTCTGAATAAAGCTGGTTGAGGGCGAAATTCGAAAGAACCTCGCCGGCCACTCTGGCATTCAGCCCTGAAAAACTCATCACGCCTTCGTTGCTGTTCTCTTTTATCTTCCAATCAGCATCATTGATGTAATCCTTGATTAGTCTCTCTAGATTGATACCAGTCTCCCTTGCCTCCCTGATCTCTTTGTGCCTTTCCCTATAAAGTATGTATGACTTAGCAATCTCATGATATCCCCGCTTCATAAGCACCATCTCTACGATGTCTTGGATCTGTTCCACAGAGGGAATGGTATAGCCTCCGAATTTTTCTTCCAGCATGAAAGTCACAATATCAGAGACTGTTCTGGCTGCGCCATTATCTGTAAGCCCGTGAGATTCCATCGCCTTATAAACTGCGTTTGTAATCTTATCCTGAACAAAGTCAGCAATATTGCCATCTCTTTTCTTGATTCTGGAAATTGTCCTCGGCATATGCCGCCTCCTCTATATATACAAAGAATTAATTGCTCTTTTTTTCTCATTCCCCAACAGAAAAACCCCAGAATTAACGCTCTCTAACCCCTTAAAAAAAAGAAATAGGGAATGAAAAAAATGCCATATGTTGTATATTCCTTGAATGAGAGATACAAAATATTGTATCTGCGACAAAAAATTTATACCCTACTATCTTCTTTGTCAAGTGTTTTTTTAAATTTTTTTATTTTTTTTCAATAAGTGCGGGTTTGATGGATCAAACCCCTACAATAAAAATATAATTTATCTTGTGTAGGCGTTTGATTTATCTTATGTAAGGGTTTAGGTTTATCCAGTGTACATGTTTGATTTATCTTATGTAGGGGCTTGATTTATCTGTAGGGGCTTGATTTATCAAGCCCACCTTTTTATCGTATTAATAAAGAGGTGATAAATGAGATCAATTGAAGTCAGGACTCAGGCAAGAGAAGAATTGGTGGATATAACAGCAAAAGTCAGAGAAGAGCTGGTTTCTACAGGTATTAAAGACGGAATCTGCTATGTCTATGTCCCCCACACAACAGCCGCAGTGACCATCAACGAGAGTGCTGATCCCTCTGTTAAAGAAGATATCCTCATGACTCTGAGAAAAATCGTCCCGGATTCCCTCCCCTACAAACACTCTGAAGGAAACTCCCCTGCCCACGTTAAAGCCTCTCTTATCGGCTCCTCGATCAAGGTTATCGTAGAAGAGAGACAGCTTTCTCTCGGGACTTGGCAGGGGATCTTCTTCTGCGAATTTGATGGTCCAAGAAATCGCAGGGTCTTTATAAAAACTTCTTCTTAAGAATCTAGGAAATTGCTTGTTAGAAGGACATAACTCACGAACGATGAAAATGGATTAAGGTTATGCTTTCTTAGGTTCAATATAGATAGGTTTGATAAATCAAATTCCTACATTACAAAAGGTGGGCTTGATAAATCAAGCCCCTACACAAAATGAATTATGCTCCTACACAAGATAAATCAAGCCCCTACATAAAACGAATAAAGATCCTACATAAGATAAATCATGCCCTTGCACAAAATGAATCATGCCCTTGCAGAATTGGATATTCTCTGACTAATTACCCTGCTACGAAGGGATTATCGCCAAAATCTATTTTTCAAACAGCAAGGCTTATCTTTAGGTTAGGGAACTTGCCTGGCATTAGATCCATCCACCTTGATCCTCTCTTCCAAAATCGGGATAATCTCCGGCGAAAGGAGAAAGCCTTCGATCTTCCGGGCCAAATTGTGCGCAGGAATGTCAGGCTTAAAAGGGGAAATAAGATCCTCGGCCAATCTCTTCTTCTGAATCTCAAACTCTGGATCATCTAGTCTTCTTGTCTCGTCATACACGGCTTGAATATGACTTTTCATCTCTTCTTCATCGATATCAACCCAAAGGGGAACATGAATTTTCATCGCTTCTAATGTTCTACTCAAAATTTCCTCTTTTCTTGTTTGGTACAAACGGGAAGGAATACGCCTGATCCTTTCTAAGCTTCTTATCTGGCCTTTGTAATTACTGGCTTGGCCTATACGCGCCTCTCCTTTAGGAGGAATGATGCAGGGGATAAACTCTTGAAGCTGAAAAATTTGATGGGATTCAAGTCCTTCTTCAATTTGTCTGGCTAAATCCCTTACACTTTCCTGCATCTCTAATCTTGCTTTCTTTATCTCTTTATCAAGACGGCGATAGTTCTGGACCACATCAGGAGGAATCTCTTTTCTCTCGCCAAGGTAACTCTTAATCTCTTTGAGAGACTCCTCCATCTTGTCCTGCTGGTAGAGGAGGGTAGCTATAAACCTTTCCCTCAATTTTTTGCTCTCTTCGGCACTTCTTAGAATCATTTCCATCTGCTCCTGCGTGAGATCTAAGCCGTTGATCAGGTTAAGCAACCTAATTTCCCTTTGCAGCTGCTCAGCTTTTTCTAACTTTTCTGCAGGAAACTTCGTAGGGCCCCCAAAAAGACCTATATTCAAAAAGAAAACCATTACCAGCCAAGAAATCAAAATTTTTTCCTTTTCCATGTCAACCTCCTAATAATTAGACAAAAAATAGAAAGAATTCTTTGTCTTAGTTCCCCTGAATAAAATTTAGAAAGAAAGTCCTATTTCCCTGAGAATGGCTTCAAGGTCGGTTTGAGGCCCCATGTGGATAGCGTTTATTCCTAGTTTTTCGGCTGCTTCGATATTCTCTTCTCTATCATCGATAAAGACGCATTCCTTTGCCGGAAACCCAGCCCTCTCCAAAGCTTTTCTGAAGATTTGTGGATGGGGCTTCATAAATCCAACCTCGAAGGACAGGACATATTCATCAAAAATCAAGATTTCAGGAAATTTCTTTTTAATGAAGCCATAGCGCATA
The DNA here is from genome assembly GCA_011773465.1 of Candidatus Aminicenantota bacterium. Lineage (GTDB taxonomy): Bacteria > Acidobacteriota > Aminicenantia > Aminicenantales > Aminicenantaceae > SOIV01. The sequence continues at coordinate 32,702 of WVXO01000012.1, forward strand.
ATATCTGTGTTGGAAAGCAAGACAAGCCTGTAATTTCTCTTCAACCTTTTCATGATTTGAAGCACAGGTGGATTAAGAGAAAAGACATCGTTATAGATAGAGAAGAAGGTATCGTAATCTATGCGGGCTTCTAGTTCTTGTATGACTCGTGTATGAAAATCCTGGGGAGTTATCTCTCCTTTATCGAAGAACTCAACAAGGTCAAAATGAGCAGAGGCCAATTCTCGAATCTCTTCTTTTGAATAGGGAGAATAATTTGCAATCTTTTCGAAGAAAATATTATTGTCGAAAAAAATAATCACCTTGCCCAGATCAGAAAACACACACCGAATCATAGAATCACATCTTCCTCAAAGATGGGAGAGAGATTTTATAACAGAAACAAGGAAGGGAAGCAATATTTTGTGTCTGGGCTAGTTTATATGTGGGATTCCTTGAAGAGGCCTTGCCTCAATCTCCGGCCTGGGCAAGTTTTGTGGGAAGTTCAATTCCTGCTTTCTCTCTCTTATCAGCAAATTTCAGCAATAGAGAAAAGACAAGCCCAACAAAGCCCAAGCAAGCAAACATGATCATCGTATTCGTGAATTCTCCTCCCGAAAGATCCCTTATTTTTCCCGCAAACCAGGGGAAAATCGTTAATCCGATATTCTGGATGCAGGTCATCATGCCAAAAGCTGTACCCAGTCGCCTCTCCTCTACCATGATAGGTATCACAGGCCAGAGAGCCGCTGGGACCAAAGAGAAGGATATCCCTATCATGATCATGGGAATAACAGGATGAATATAGGTAAGCCCCAGCATTGAATGAGCGGGGACAAGCAATAGAGAGCCAAAAATCATCATGATTCCCCTTTTGCCGATTTTATCCACGAGAAGTCCCAAAAGAGGCGTGAAAATCATGGAGGCTGTAAAAATCATAGACGTGTAACGGCCCCCCAGAACAGCACTAAACCCGAATTTCGTCTGGAGTAATAAGGTTGAAAAAGCTGTAAAAGGGAAAATTGCAGAGTAAAAGGTCATGCAAAGCAGGCAAACAAACCAGTAAGAAGTCCTAAATCTATAAATATCTTGAAAAGAGAATTTTTCTGCTTCACTCTCTTTTTTCTCTTTCTTAAAATACTTTTCTTTGGACTTATCTATGCCTGAATAAACCAAGAAGAGAGTGAAGCTTACAAACATGATCACTGCCGATACCCAGATTGCCATTCGCCAGGAGCCGCTCCATTCTTGAATGTTAGCTGCAGAATTAAAGGCAGCAATAGTGCCAAGCCTGGCAATGGTTATGAGCATCCCAAAAGCAAAAGCAAGTTCTTTTCCTTTAAACCATCTGGAGAGAATTTTATCCATGGTTATGATGAGAGATTCTGAACCCAGGCCATATATAAATCTTCCTAGAAGCATTATCAAGAAAGTGGAGCCTGATGCTGTTATAATTACTCCGATAGCACAAAGAGCCGCAAATATTGTACCTGCTTTTCTGATACCGATTATGTCCAGAAAAATGCCTCCCAGAAGGACCATGATTATATTGGGAAGTGAATATACGCTGAAGAATAGCCCGAACTCTGCACTACTTATTCCCATTCCTTTTATGATAAAATCTGCAACAGGGCTTACCGCATCATAGGCATAATAGGAGCCAAAAATCACTAAACCCATCAACACCAGGATGAGCCATCTTAGTTTGAGGACCGTTTCTTTTGTCTTCTCGGCCATCGTCTCTCCTTTTTTCCCTTTGAGAATCCTCAAGATGAATCTCAAAGGGCTTTTATGAATTTCAAAGGCGTTCGATTTGTCAAAAGTGAATCAATAAATTTTCCCTCGAATGCCTTAGAAAAATATGATAATAAAAAGAAGGTGTCAAGATTTTTTTCTTTAATTATCAGAATATGAATCTAGACAGACCATGAAGATTTGCCCTTACTGCAACAGTTCAATTCCAGAAAAGGAAGAAAAATGCCCTTCCTGTGGCGCAGCCTACTGGGAACCAGAACAGGATAAATTAGAAAAGACAGTTGAAACGCAAGAAAGCGAAGAAGGGCGGGGCTGTCTTTCTCTTTTTCTCGTGCCTCTTTTTCTCGCGATTGGAGTAGCCGCCCTTTTAATCGCAGCTGGATTTGCCGTTAACCTTGTGGTCCATTTTGAAAGCAACCAAGTTAAAATCATTTGGATTGGTTCTTCTCTCCTTGCGGGAATTGCCATATATCTTTTGCTTTCAAAAATCAAAAAGCAAAGGGAGAGGAAGAGTACATAGCTGAGCAAAGGATAGAGGCAATAAAATGGATAGATGTGAACAATGGAAAGACATGAGTTGGGGACAGATATAAGTAGCAAGCAGCAAGAAAGAAATGGACTATCGTTTTAAATTGGGCTATCGTTTCAAAATGAACCTGGTTTGACCTCTCTACAAAAGATCTATTCTAATGAAAAAATTTATTGAAGGAAGGAGAAAAAATCCATGGAAACTTTAAGAAAAAAGAAAGGGTCCTCCGCGGTCTTGGTTTTTATCGCCATAGCTTCTGTTTTTCTTCTGATTATAGTTGGAGCCTTTGTTCTGTACCATATCAAAGGAAAGAGAATAACAACGAAAGATATCGCTGCAAGTGAAAAGGTGATCGGGCTCGAATTCACCTCCAAAGAAAGAAAATTGATGCTGGATGACGTAAGGAGAAATCTTTCGACGTACGAGGAGCTGAGAAAGATTTCCCTCCAAAACAGCGTCCCTCCAGCCCTTCTCTTTAATCCTGTCATACCTGGGATGCATTTAGATAAAGACCGGAAGCCTTCAAAAATACCAGAGGCGTCAGGCGTTCAAGTGCCTTCGAATTTTGAAGATTTAGCCTTTTATTCGGTAACAGAACTAGCACAGCTGATCAAATCGCGGAAGATAACTTCCACCGAGCTTACAAAGCTTTATCTCGAACGCCTTAAGAAATTTGGCCCCCGCTTGGAATGTGTTATCACCTTGACTGAAGAATTGGCTTTAGCTCAGGCAAAGCAGGCTGACGAGGAGATAGCTTCAGGCCGCTACAGAGGACCTCTTCACGGCATCCCCTGGGGAGCAAAAGACCTACTATCTACAAAGGGAATAAAGACAACCTGGGGAGCCATGCCTTACAAAGACCAAATCATAGATGTGGATGCCACTGTGGTTAAGCGACTTGAAGAAGCAGGAGCAGTGCTTGTGGCCAAACTTACGATGGGGGCCTTGGCTTGGGGAGATGTCTGGTTTGACGGAAAAACAAAAAATCCCTGGAATCCAGAACAAGGTTCGAGCGGCTCGTCTGCTGGTTCGGCCGCTGCAACGGCTGCTGGCCTTGTTGGATTCTCCATCGGTACGGAAACCTGGGGTTCGATTGTCTCCCCTTCTACAAGATGCGGTGTAACCGGACTGCGCCCGACTTTCGGCCGCGTGAGCCGCTACGGGGCCATGGCTTTAAGCTGGAGCATGGACAAGATCGGCCCCATCTGTCGCTCTGTTGAAGATTGTTCTCTGGTTTTCAATGCGATATACGGCCCCGATGGAAAAGACTTTACCGTGGTCAACCTCCCCTTTAACTGGGATCCGTCGCTTGATCTCAAGGATATCCGTATAGGCTACCTGAAAAAGGTCTTTGAAAGAAAATACAGAAACCAGAAAAACGACGAAGCTTCGCTCGAAGCCGTGCGTTCTCTAGGAGTGGAACTTGTACCTTTTGATCTTCCTGAACTTCCGGTTAACGCCCTTTCTTTTATCCTGAATGCAGAGGCCGCAGCAGCCTTCGATGAGCTCACAAGAAGTAACAGGGATGATTTGATGGTTAGACAGATAAAGCAAGCCTGGCCCAACACCTTCCGGCAGGCAAGACTCATTCCGGCAGTGGAATATATCCAGGCTAACCGCGTCAGGACTCTCCTCATGGAGGAGATGGCCGAGAAGATGAAAGGAATAGATGTATATATCGCTCCCTCCTTCGGAGGGAACAACCTCCTTTTAACAAATCTCACCGGACATCCTGCAGTCGTTGTACCCAACGGATTTGGTGAGAAGGGAAGTCCGACTTCTATTTCTTTTATCGGGAATCTCTTTGAAGAGGCCAAAACTCTAAGGGTAGCCAAAGCCTTCCAAGATGTAACGGGCTTTCACCGCAAACATCCTGACCTCGAAAAGAATTTCTAAATGATTTTAATTCGAGTGTATAATAATATTATTCAGAAAAGGCCATTAAAAAGAACATCGGCATGGAAGAGCTCTCGAGTCCTTCGCCTGACTCTCCACTCTACTGTATCTTTTACAGTGAAATAAAACCAGAGCTTATCAAAAAATCTTAACTTTTTTATGTAATACTGAGAAAAATCTGTGAAGTTATCGACAATGATACTTCCGACTTCATTGTCTTTCTCGTCAAGAACAATAATCCTGAAGATTTCTTTCTCCTCCTCCCCTTCTGTTACTGTTTCTGTCTCCAGCTTTCCATATATCTTTGCTTTTTCTATTCCTTCCCATCCCTCTTTTTTATCGAAGGAAAGGGTTTTTATGACATGAAATTCATTTCTTGCTTCTAGGTCCAAGTAATCATCCATTACGAATTCTTCTGTTCTAATAAAAATGCTCATCCAATTTCTCCCTGACTCTTTAACTTCGATATCATTCGCTATTAAAATGGACGGCCTTTCAGGGGAAAACGCTCCTTTGCCTCTTACCTCTTTGCCGACAAGTGTACTAGCATCACCTGACTCTAGGGGTCCTTGAACAATGATGTCAAATCCACTGGCTTCGGGAATAAAAAGATACCTTCCAACACCGACATTGACAACACCTTCAAACTCAATAATGCCTTCTTTAGCCACCAAGCCCTCTTCCCCCAAAGCCATCTTTTCTCCTGCTTTTTTCTTGCAGGAAATACTTCCTCCAATCACCAATAAAAGCGCTAATAAGCTAAGACTAAGAGTCCGGACGATCATCTCCTGCTTACTTTTTCCTTCAGTTGATACCGATATCCTAATAGCCATAACTCATACCTCCAAATCTTTAATCATTCTCCAAAATGGTAATTAATCGGGAGCGAAAAATCTCCTCTTTATTAAATAAAAAAATCCTTTCTCTGGATTTAATTTATCGTATTTTATACCACTGAAAAAGACAAAAGTAAAGAAGAAAATTCAATATGTAAAAGGGGACAGGCTACTCCACGAGAGCCACATCTTCAATAACTATCGCTCTTAAAAATTCCAGTCTCTTCTCCAAAAACGGTGAAATCTTTGCCGGAAAAAACCACGCCTGAAAAATCCTTTCCGTCCCATGAATCTGTCTCTCCTCCAACCTATTCGCTTCTTATACTTTTCCAGCTTTTCCCACTGTTCGGGAGTCAGCATCTTTTTTATTTCTTTTCTGTGCTGGATAGACTTTTTAAAACGATCCGATCGAAATTTCGCTTGCTTGTCATAAATTTCCAGGATTTTTTTCTCGTTGGCTTCTGGATCGCGCATCAACTCTCTGAGCTCTTTCCGAACTGCCCGCATGTTCTTCATTGACTCTTTTCTCTCCTCCTGCCGCTTCTTTCTGAACTCCTCCAATTTCGATTTCTGATCAGGAGTCAAATCGAGAAATTCCTCCCAGGTAGAAGGAAAATCCCGGGATACTTCCTTTTCGGGTTTCTTCGCTTCTTGACTATGGGCGCTTGGAGGGAAAATAGCAAAACTTAAGAAAAAAAGAATCAAGGTCATAAACAGGACATGTCTTTTCATTTTAAACCTCCTTAATGTTTTCTCAGATTTTTTAGACAACAAGAAAACTAAATCCTTGGCTAGCATGGAGGTATAATTAATCTGTATGGATTTGATTTATCGAACCCCATCTTTTGATCATGCAAATGCAGAGGCCTGATGAATCAACCCTTTATCGTATATATAAGGTGGGCTTGATAAATCAAGCCCCTACGAACAATAAGAAAGTGGGATTGATTTAACAAGCCCCTGCGAGCAATAAGAAGGAGTGATTGATTTATCAAACCCGCCCTTTTGACTTGATAGACAGGTAGGGACACAAGAGATTGAAAATTTAATAAGATTAAGAGTTAATAAAGATCTTAAAATCCAGCCTCTAAGCTGGAGGCTGTAAAAAGCTACTTCTTCCTCAGCTCTTGACCTCCCCTCATTTTTGTGAGGCTCTACTACTTGATTTTCAGGAGCCTTAAATCAAATCAGGAGAAAATATTATTTCTTTTTCAGGATGGGCATGCCCGTTCTTTCAGTTTCAATAACTTTGTATCCATCAGGAACTGCATCTAATGATCCACTCCTCACATCACGGGCAAAAAAGTAGATTCTCTGTACACGACCCCCTTTTAGGTTAACATCCTTAAAATGGAGATAATACTTTACCCCTTTTGAGTTGGTGAATTCATATGCCATTTACTTTACCTCCAATTTTAATATTATTGACTAAAAAATAAAGCCGATGCTTACTCCGATAAGATGGGCAGTTGTTGAATATGTGCCCAGCCCAAGATTATCTCTAGTCACGGGATGAAGCACGAGACCCCTATTTTCGCTTTCCCTATCCTTGAAAGGCTCATATTGATAGGCAACATCGATGACAAAGTTACCGCTTTTATAACCAAATCCTCCTGTAAAGGCCAACCGATTTGCATCAGGAAGGATGGGATCCATATATTCAACAGGCTGGGGCGTTTTATCATAAAGAACTCCGGCCCTCAAAGCAAAATTTTCATTAACCATGTATTGAAAGCCCCCCCGAATGACATAAGAATCCTTCCAATTTTCCTCGAATGTTTCAGTTTCATCTGGAATAGGTTCAGGATTATCAACTTCGATAACAAATTCTTTGAAGCTGCTCCAGAGGATATAATGAAAATCAGCAGTAACAATCAAGCTTTCGGTCAAATTAAAAGCTGCTCCAAATCCGAGTATATGCGGTATATGGAAAGTAGTAGCAACATCTGCTTCAGTGGGTACAAATGGCTGTAGTGGTAGGGGAATATCTGAATTATCGAGCATCAGGTCTCCTTCAAGATCAAGATCGAATCCTCCGCGCCAGTTGAATCCCAGGGAAAAATTCTCTCCCCTATAGAGAGCTCCCGCATTCAAGCCAAATGCATCGCCATTCCCTTCTACAGTAATAGGCGCTTCATAGAAAGTACCACTAAGTGGGGGAAGTTCGAGTAAATTAACACGTTCAAAGGTTAAAGTCGAATAGATGTAAGTAACACCAACTGCTACAGAGAAATTATCGGTGAGCTTGACGGCAACAACAGGATTGAAGAAAAACGTCTTCATGTCAGCTTCTGTGGAAATATACTTTAGTGCCCACTCTTCAGGCCATTTTGTCCCCAGGCCGTAAGGACTAAAAAAGCCGAAGCCAGCCGCAATTCTATCATTTATCTTATGGGAAATGTGAAAATTTGAAGGGTAGAACCATTGACTTACCGTTTCTACAGTTGTGGCTAGGTTTGTTAGCTCCAAAGAGGTGTTGGATGTGATCAAGGTTGTCCCCAGAGAAATCTGGGTTCCATCCAAAAAGGCTATGCCAGCGGGGTTGTGGAAAACGGCTGAAGGGTTGTTGGCGAGAGCAACAAATGCACCACCCATGGCCATCGCTGCAGCACCGTGCTCATAGATCAGAAAACCTGCACCATGAGATAAAGAACTAAAACCAAAAAACACTAAAGAAAATATTGCTATTGCAGTGATGTATTTTCTCATTAGAACCTCCAAAAAGATGTATTAAAAACTCCTGCTAAGAGTGCTTTAATATTAGTAACTTTCTCCAAGTCCTCAGCCTTGTCCAAGTATTTATAAAAAACAGGCTATAATGTCAAGATAAAATTTGAAAAAAAATTTAAAATTTTCAATTTTTTCTTTACATTTATTTTATTTCTTGTATAATGATAGTGGTTCTTTTTTGCGGGCTGGAGAGAACCCCCGCCTTTTGGTTCCCATCATCAACCCCCCTTTTGCTGACAACAGCCCGCACTCCTTCTCTATAAAAATAGTATGGCTGACTTGCGAAACGAAATTTTTCTATTTAAGGCAATATATCAAAAGCAAGATTTGTTTCATCGCCAAAAAGAGGCCGTCTATTTCAGCCTCCTCCCTAAGAGTGTGCTTAAACCGGCCGTAAGTTCTCCCTAAATTCACAGAGAGGATGCCTCTTTCTATGCCCGCGTTGGCCTCTGTGGAACCCAGAGGATCCACTTCTATTTCTTTAACCTCGAGAAATTTAAGAATATCGAAAACCGTCCTCACTAAAAAAGAATCCCCTGCTCCAGGAATTTGATAGGCTTTTGAACGTTCATTAAGGTTCATTTTCAACTCAACTCCCACATCAGCGGCAACATCCTGGCAGATCTTTTTAATTTTACGTTGGGCTTTCTTAAGCTCTTCCTGGTCGGCCGAACGAAGGTCTACAGTAAAATAAGACTCCTGAGAAACAGCATTCCTGACTTTTCCTCCTCCAATCATGCCAACATTAATAATAGTCCATTTTTCCGGAGGCTTTGAGCGAAGCTCAATCTCACAGATCCGCTCTATGGCCTTGGCTACGGCCAAATTCGGATTGGGCACACCACGACTCTGCATTGTATGGGCCCCAGGACCGCGGAAAGTAATCCTTCCTCCCCCAAATCCTAAAGCACCATAATGAACTTTTCCCAAGTCCCCATCAAGGGCGATGACTAAATCAAACTTCTCTTTCGTAGAATCCAGGAAAGCCTCCATTCCGACAAACCCGACTTCCTCTCCTACGCTTCCCATGAAATAATAGGTATTCTTAGGCTTGAACCCCGCCTGCTTTAAAGCCCGTATTGACCAGAGAAGGTTTACCAAATTGGCTGTATCATCCCCTATGCCAGGAGCCTTAAGAAGATTTCCCTCTCTTTTGACTTTGATCTCCCATACTCCCTGGAAGACAGTGTCCATGTGGGCGGAAATGATGATCTTCTTTCCCCGACCAGTTCCTTTCCAGATGCCGATAACATTGCCAGAAGTATCGATAAATACTTCATCCAGGCCAGAAGCTTCGAATTGTTTTTTTAGGTACTCGGCTCTCTTCTCCTCATGTCCGGAAGGCGCAGGAATTTCTGTTAGATAAATCCATTCTTGGATGATCTTTTCTCGATTCTGCGCGATAAAAGAAAACACCTCCCGAACCAAAGGGGAGTTGACCATCTCGCGTTTAAAGAGGGACTCCTCGCCCTTAAGGCTGGCTAAAGAAACAGTTGAGAAAACGATTATACCAAGCAAGCCAAATTTAAAATATTTTTTCATTATTTCTGCTCTTCTCATTATTTTTTCCTTAATTTCTTTAGCAAAGTTTATTCGCTGTAGTATTTGATGACCCGAACAACTGCTTGCTCACAGACCTTACAAAAAGGCTTCTTTCCTTTGGTGAACATCAGGCAGTCGAGCATAGGCCGATAGAGGCCTTTGGCTGAATAGCCTGCACCCTCAAAAACGCCAACCTTTTCTTTAAACCTGCTTTTTGAAAGATAGTCATCCACTTTTTGGGCATGTTCTTTGGAAAGCCGTTCAGACTCTTGTTCAACCTTCTCTACTTCAGCTTGGGGAGCCTTCTCTCTTTTCATCGTCGCAATCTTTTCGTTTATTTCACGGCGTATCTTCTGGTAAGCCATATCCATCTTGTCAAAACCTTCCTTTTCCCAAGGGGTTGGAATTTCAATATGAGGAGTCAGCAAATCTTTCCATTTAAGGTTCTCGGAATCAAGCAGAGCGGTGATATTAGGCTCTACGGGCTCCACTCCTCTTGGATAAAATTCATTATAAGCTACGGACGATGTGTAATATTCGTCCGCGAGACCGGCAAAGGAATGGCCAAACTCGTGCAGGAAGAGATACTCATACCACTGATTGTCTACCGTAAAAGTGCAGTACAGATTGTAGATTCCTCCACCTCCATAGCGTTTATGATTGATCATGATAAACAGGGTGTCGTAGGGAACATGGGCTGCTATATCGCGAAGGGATCTGTTGTCTTCTGTCAGTAGATAACGTTCTGAGCCCAGAGAGTTAAAGGTAGCATTGAGCGCAGTATTTTTGAAGATTCCAGGTCTAGGTTCATCACAACCGCTTTCCTCTGAAGGTTTAAACACGCCATAGATATTGAAACTGTCTTTGTAAGTTATGTAAGGTTCATGGTTAAAAAAAATCTCGGTAAACCGCTTTAAATCTGCCTCAACCTTTTCTTCTTCTTTAGAGGTATACCCTTCGGCGATGAAGGCTATATCTACTTTCTCATGAGGACTTCCACTTTTCAGGATTTCAAAGACTTTGACTTTTTTGTCCAAATTTTCTTTTATGATGCTTACCGAAAAAGGATCGATCCCCTGGCTGAAAAGAACGTGAAGATTATTCTCTCGATCCCTCACTTCCAGGGTAAACTTGATGTTTTTCTTTGGATAAGGAATGAGAATTGTCTCGTGATAAGCTCTTTTTATACCCTTTAGAGCCTGATTAGTTGTCTTGTACTCGCCGAAGTAGCTATCAAATCCTTTGGAATAAATAAGCTTTCCTGATGAAGAATCGTAAATTTTAGCGTGGTAGCGGCCATTATCGAATTTATCAATAAGGTTGCGCTGGCTCCCTGCCCAGATACCCTGCTCGTAAACCTGATCGACTGTGATCCATTCTTCTTTAGCATCACCAATGTGAAAATAATCCAGGCGCATGGTTCTATCGACAAAATAATCATCAAATCTAAAAGATGCTTGAGTAGACAGGGCTCTTAAGAAAGAGAGAGTAATAATAATAAAAGATACAACGGCACTAAAAAATATAATTTTACGTCTCATGATTCCTCCTCTGACCTTGGTCTGTTTAAAATAGCTATCCCGCCCACCACTTCTTTAATGATTTTTACTGCAGCTGCGGCTGTGATTCCTGATTTATCTCGATCAGGATAAACCTCTACTACATCCAATCCCACAATTCGAGCATCTAAAGCATGAAGGATGTCTAAGGCCTGACGCGTAGAAAGGCCCCCTGCCTCGTGGTGGGCGACTCCGGGGGCAAAAGCAGGGTCAAGGGCATCCATATCAAAAGATATATATAGGGGATTTGAAAACTCCAAAGAAAGCGAGCCTTTAATATCTTTCATCTCAATCATCCTAACTCCATGTTCTGATGCTTTTGTTCTCTGCTGACCAGTAGCAGCTCTTATCCCTACCTGAACAAGATTTTGAGCCAGGCCCTCTTCCATGATTCTGGCAAATGGGCAGGCATGGGAATAACGGTCTCCGCGCATCTCTTCGTATAAATCCGGATGGGCATCGAAATGGAGGATATCCAAGGGCTCAAACTTTCTGGCAAAGGCTCTCACAACAGGATAGCTGATAGAATGGTCTCCGCCCAATACAACAGGTACTGCATTCTTTTCTAGTATCTTAAGGACGTTTTCTTCTATTCGGGAGAACGCATCGAAAAAATCTCCTGAAGCATCCATATCCCCCAGGTCCGTCAAAATTATCTCTTCATCTAAATTAGCACCTAGTTCAGTCCACGGATTGATGGCTCTCCCGGTGGATGCGGCCCTGATGGCCTGAGGTCCTTTGGAAGCTCCCCTTAAGTAACAGGACTTCTCATCAAAGGGAATTCCGATAATAGCGATATCGTAGTCTTCGGTTTGCTTTACTGCCCCTCCAAAATCAGTCATTTCTGTTCTCCAGATGTGGCATATTAAAGATCCATCTCTAAAAAAAGAAGAAAGCAAAAAAGATTATACAGTGAATGCGGTCAGACTTGCAAAACTTGAGTTTTTTGCGGGATAAAATAAAATCATACAAACTGAGGCCGTCAAATAAGAAACAGATAAAAACTTAACTCTTAAAGACCTGACCGACCAGGGAAAACAGGGTACAATAGAAAGCTCAAGTTTTGCAAGCATGATCCCAAATTTTTAATTCAATAATTCAAGTTTTCAAAGTCTGAGCCCTGTGTTACAATCGCTCTTTGGCAAAAGGCTTGAAATGTTCACTAGAAGAACTGCTAAAAAGTTCAGCAAGATTTATAAAGAGGCAAAGAAACCAGAAAATCGTTTCCACTTTGATCTTGAGAAAGACTGCCTGGTCCTTTTTTCTGACCATCACAAAGGCGATGGAAGTGCAGCGGATGACTTCAAGAAAAACGCTCTCCTTTATGAATCAGCTCTTTCTTTCTACAAAGAAAACGGATTCAAGCTTATCGTTCTCGGAGATAACGAAGAACTCTGGGAGTGCAGCTATGATCAGATTCTGGCGATACACAGACAAATAATCGAGAAAGAAATCGAGATCGCTCTAGTCTCCCCGAATCAAAAGAAGATAAGAATATGGGGAAATCATGACAAAGAGGTATCTCTGTGGAGGTTCAGAAGGTTTTTAAAAGCTCTGGGTGAAAAGATCCTGAATAAAGTTGATCATAGAAAAGGTCTCTGTCTTGGTGAAGATATTTTTCTGATCCATGGTCACCAGGGGAGATTTTTTGAGGACAAAGCCTGGAGGGTGAGCCGCTGGGCTGTCCAATTTGTTTGGAAAACAATGCAAAAAATCTTTAAAATCGGAATTGACGGCCCCGCAGAAAATTATGAGATCAGGGACGACTTGGAGTTTCAATACTATGAGTGGGCCAAGAAAAATAAGGTGATGTTAGTCTGCGGTCACACTCATCGAGCAATTTTCGCTTCCTTGACTCATTTTGACCGCCTTCAAATAGAAATTCGCCACTTGGAAAAACTCTTAAAGGAAACGCCCACAGAAGGGCGGGAGAAACTAGAGAAAGAAATAAATAGGAAAAAAGCAGAGAGAGAAAAAATACTGAGGAAAAGATCGGGAATAATGCCTAAATCCTTTGCTAAACATCCTGGGTGGCCCATTCCTTGTTATTTTAATGCCGGCTGTTGTGGCTACACGAACGGGATAACCTGTCTTGAAATAGAGAGACAAACGATTCGTCTTATCAAATGGCAGCGTGACAGCGGCGAGAGAATCGTCTTGGCTGAAGAAAACATTCAACTCCTTCTCAAATACATCAAAGAAAGTCGCTCTGTGGATGAATCCCTGGAGCCAAAATTGAAAGACTACTGATGTCGTGAAAGGGATCAAACTTGTAAAACTTGAATAATTTCTTTCTTTTTTATAAACAAATGGCATTAGAATTCTAACGTGTGTAGACCAACGGATCCATGCCTTCAAGACTCGAATTTCTTGCCTTTTCTTGTGCTAGACCAAGGGGATCAGACCTTTAAAATTTATGTTTATCACTTTATCTTGAAGGCCCGATTTTTTATTATATTGAAAAGCTCATGTTTTAAAGGTCGGATCACAAAGATTTAAAATAACTCAAGTTTTGCAAGTCTGACCCCCTGACTTTGTTTTTGTTTGAAAAATAATTATAATTCGAAAAAGATAAAAGTTTCAGGAGAATCCGAAAAAAGGATTTCAAATAAGTAAAAGGTTTACTGCTTAGCTCAAAACTTAAGCGGACATCAAGCGTGTCATCCTAGGAGGTGGCTATGAAAAAAATAACAACTCAAATCGAAAAATTTCAGCATTTTTATCCTTATACTGTGGCCATTGTGGGCGCTCAATCAGAAAATCAAATCAATTACATGGCCTGTGCCTGGCATACCGCCCTTTCCTTTGATCCACCGCTCTTCGGTGTTCTTGTCGCCAAAAAGAGACTTACGCATCAAGTTATCTATGAGGCAAGAGAATTCACCGTGAACTTTATCAGCTCAGAACGGGTAAAACTCTCTGCTCAGATGGGAAGAAAATCAGGTCATGATATGGACAAGATCAAAGAGTTTAAGGTTAAACTTTCGCCCGCAAAAATTATCCAAACCCCTGTCTTCGATGAAGCTTATGTCTCTTTCGAATGTAAAGTGGCAGATATCAGAGCTTACGGAGACCACGATCTTTTCGTAGGTGAAGTCTTAGCAATCCATGAAGAAGAGAAAAGCTTCAACTCAGAAGGGATTCTCAATACCGGAAAAATTCATCCTCTTCTTTATCTTGGAAACGACTTTTACATCACCATCAACCCTGATACTCTCAAGCATGTCATTCCCGATTAGCGGGATCAGACTTGCAAAACTTGAGTTTTTTGTAGGATAAAATGAAATCATATAAACTAAGGGCGTTAATTAAAAAGCAGAAAAAAACTCAACCTTAAAAGGCCTGATCCCTCAGGAAAAACAGGCAAAAATAAATAACTCAAGTTTTGCAAGTCTGACCCCAATGGAGGTTTAAATGAGGCATATGAAAAAAAAGCATTTTCTTTCCCTTATCTTTGTACTGATCATTATTTTTGGGATTATTCATGCCCAGGGAGAAAGCACAAAGGCTTCAAAGTTCGAACTGACGATTGACACCATAATGAAGGGTACTGAGCTTGTCGGCACCGCGCCCTCAAACGTTATGTGGTCAGTGGAGGGGGCAAAGCTTTATTTCCGCTGGCAAAAACCTGGAGAGGAAAAGTCTGAATTTTATTCGATTACAAAGTCGAATCTATCCCCAAAAAAGACGACTATCGAAGACCTTCTTAAGCTTCCTCCCATTCCCTCTCGCCGTTCTTCCTACTCCCGCTACTTTCGTTCTGGACTCCGCGGGGTGGAGATAAAATTCGACAGGAAGAAAAAAAGAGCTCTTATTGTACGGGAAGGGGACATAAGTCTTCTGGATATTGCGGCAGGAAAAACCACCCAGCTTACGTTCACAGACGACCGGGAGTCAAACGCAAATTTCTCGTTTGACCAGAAAAAAATCTATTTTACCTATCAAAATAACCTCTTCCTCCTCTCTCTTGAAAACAACAGCCTTCGCCAGATGACTTCTATCTCTAAAAAGACTCCTCCTCTGGGTAAAAAGCCAGATGAGGTCGAAGAATGGTACCGTGAACAGCAGCAAGAACTCTTTCAAGAATTCAAGAAAGGGCAAAAAAGAACGGATCAGAGGGAGACACTTCCCTCTTCTGGCAGAATAAAAAAAAGAAAGCCTTTTTTGCTGGGCCAAGATCAGAACCTTTATAATTTCGATCTTTCTCCCGATGAAAAATACGTTGTTTTTATGATTTCTGAAAGTCTATCTGCGGCTAAACGGACAATCGTCCCCAACTATGTCACCAGAACAGGATTCACCGAAACAATAAATTCCCACACAAAAGCTGCCCAATCATCGAGAGATTACAAAGCAGGAATCATGGATGCCTCCAATGGAGAAGTTAAATGGGTCGATTACAATCAAGAAGGAAAAAAAATTCTTCCATCAACTATATTCTGGTCTCCAGACGGGAAAAAATGTGCCCTGACCGCAAGTTCTGATGACAGGAAGGACGAGTGGCTTTTACTCCTAGATATAAGCAGCGGAAAAACATCCGTCATCGAATATATCCATGATGAGGCCTGGGTTGGCCCGTTGGGGTTGACAAACATCACCTGGTATCCGGATGGCCGTCGTATTTTTTATATCTCGGAGAAGGATGGCTATGCTCATCTTTATAGAGCTTCTCCTGACGGGAAACAGAAAAAACAACTTACCAAGGGCAAATTTGAGGTTTACAGAGCCCAGCTCTCCAAGGATGGTAAAAAATGGTATTTGCTATCTAATGAAGAACACCCGGGGGAGCGCCACTTGTACTCCATGAAAGCGGAAGGAGGCAAAAGGACGAAAATCACCTCTTTGAGAGGTCGCAACCAGGCCATTCTATCCCCAGATGAATCTTCTCTGGCCATTATTTATTCCTCTAGCAACAATCCTCCGGAACTCTATTTCCAGCCTAACAGGCCAGGAGCTGAGGCAACCCGGGTGACTCTATCCTCAACAGAAAAGTTTCGCTATTACGATTGGCATGAACCGGAAATCATAACATTTAAAGCTCGCGACGGAATCAATGTCTACGCCAGGCTCTACAGACCGAAAAACTGGCATGCTCAAAGTCCGGCTGTCATCTTTATCCATGGCGCCGGATATTTGCAGAATGCCCATAGGGGTTGGAGCAGCTACTACCGGGAATACATGTTTCATAATTTATTGATGGACAAAGGCTATCTTGTCTTGGATGTTGATTACAGGGGGAGCGCTGGTTACGGCCGAGATTGTCGGACAGCCATCTACCGTCACATGGGAGGAAAAGACCTTGATGATATCGTCGACGCTGCTCAATTTCTGGTAAAAAAATTGAATGTCAACCCGAATAGAATTGGAGTATATGGAGGGAGTTATGGAGGCTTTCTGACACTAATGGCTATGTTTAAAGCTCCTGATGTGTTCAAGGCAGGCGCTGCTTTACGACCTGTCACTGATTGGGCTCACTACCATCCAGGCTACACCGTAGATATTCTCAATCTCCCCCATGAAGACACCAAAGCTTATAAACAAAGCTCGCCCATCTATTTTGCAGAAGGACTCAAAGGTTCACTCCTCATCTGCCACGGTATGGTTGACACCAATGTCCATTTTCAGGATACAGTCAGATTGGTGCAACGTCTGATTGAACTAAGGAAGGAAGGCTGGGAAGTGGCTATTTATCCTGTGGAAGGGCACTCTTTTCATAACAGCTCCTCCTGGGCAGATGAATACAAGCGGATTTTCAAACTCTTCGAAGACAATTTGAAATAAAAGGCAATTTCCGTATAATAGGGAAGAACTTCATGGGCACGGTACTCAAGATAGAGAACCTTCACAAATCCTTCAAGCTGGGCTTTCTTCTCAAAAAAAAGGAAATCCTTAGAGGCATATCTCTATCTGTAGAACAGGGTGAGGTCTTCGGCTATCTCGGTCCGAATGGAGCAGGAAAAACCACGACCATCAAGTGTATTCTCGGTCTTATCTTTCCCGAGAAAGGAAAAATAGAAATTTTCTCTCATCCCCACCTTTCCCCTAAGGCTAAAGAGAAAATTGGATTTCTCCCTGAAAATCCTTATTTTTACGATCATCTGACAGCCTCGGAGTTTCTCGATTACTACAGCCAGTTGTTCTTGCTAAAAAAAGGGGAAAAAGAAGAAAAAATAAAAAACCTGATTCGCCTTGTTAATCTAGAGGATTCCGCAGACCTTCAGCTTCGAAAGTTTTCTCGAGGGATGCTGCAAAGAATAGGCATGGCTCAGGCTCTTCTCAACGACCCCTCTCTCGCCTTCTTGGATGAACCTCTGGGAGGCCTTGATCCTCTGGGAAGAAAAGAGATGAGAGACATCATTGTCCGACTCAAAGATGAAGGAAAAACCGTTTTCCTTTCCTCCCATATCCTTCAGGATATTGAAATGATATGCGACCGGGTAGCAATAATCGTCAACGGAAAGATTATCAACCAAGGAGCTCTTCATGATCTGATATCAGAAAAAATCCTGTTTACAGAAGTCATTCTCTCAGGCGTAGAAGAAAAAGAGCTTGAAGGACTGGGAGAATATTTTTCTGGGCATGGGGACAGGACACTGCTTAAAGTCTTCAAGGAAGAAAATGTTGAGAAAGTCCTCCAGCATGTCCAGTCCAAAAACGGAAAAGTTCACTCTCTTATCCCCAGGACTGAAACCCTTGAAGATCTTTTTGTGGAGATCGTGAAGCAGAGATGAAAATAAAGGCGATTGCTTTCAACACATTCAAGGAAGCCATAAGAGATAGAATTCTCTATCTCCTCCTCTTTTTTGCAGCGGTCTGCATTATTTTCTCCCGTTTACTGGCTCTCCTTACTGTGGGAGATAAGGTTAAAATTATCAAGGATGTCGGCCTCACTTCGATCTCTCTCTTCGGTGCTCTGATGGCGATTTTGATGGGAACAGGGCTTGTTTTCAAAGAAATAGACAAGAAAACAATTTACACCATCGTCTCCAAGCCCATTCACCGTTATCAATTTCTCTTGGGAAAGTTTTTTGGGCTGATCTTTACCCTCTTCATCATGCTTCTTCTTATGAGCTTTATTTTCTTGGCTTGGGTCTTTTTCCACACCTTCACGATTGAATGGGAAATGTTTGTCGCCATCCTCTTCATCTTTTTCGAACTCTGCCTCGTAACTTCTGTCGCCCTTCTTTTCTCCTGTTTCTCCACGCCAATATTGAGCTCCATCTTTTCCCTCGCTTTTTACGTGATCGGCCACACCGCCTGGGGGCTAGAAACTCTCATCAAAAAGATTCCACCAGGAATGGGAAAAACGCTAGTTCAAGCCCTCTACCACTTTATCCCCGATCTTGAAAATTTCAATTTTAAAACAGAAATCGTGCAGCACCTGGATATTCCTTCTGAAGTATTTCTGTATTCGATCCTTTACGGTTTTTTTTACACTCTTTTTGTCCTGATAATAGCGGTCCTTGTCTTTAGAAAAAGAGATTTTATTTAAGAGCTGTGAAAATATTTAAGAGAGAAAAAGATTTCAGCGCCATATTTCTTGTCGCACTCCTTATCTTATCCTGCGGCATCTTTATGAGTCTAAAAGTTAAAACCGATAATATTTACCGCAAAAAAATCCCTGGCTCTTCGATCATCTACATTCCCTCAGGGCAATATCTCAAGTATGCTACTTTTGGCAATTCCTCTCTCCTGGCAGACCTTATTTACATCTGGTCTATCCAGTACTACAGCGACTACACTATCCCCGACATGTATGAATATCTAGATCATATTTTTTCAATCATAAACGAGCTAGACCCCGGCTACCTAGATCCATACGATGTCGGAGCTGTGATCGCTGCTTATGAAGCTAGAGATTTGGATCTAGCTTTTAAAATCCTGGATAGAGGCCTGGAGAAAAATCCGGAGCAGTGGCTTTTTCCCTACATGGCAGGCCATTATGCCCAGATGATAAGGAAAGATCATAAGCTGGCTCAAGAGTACTACAAAAAGGCGATGAATATTGAGGGAGTTCCGCCCATTGTGAAGCGGCTTTACGCTGACGCAATCTTCAAGTCCATGGATTATAAAAGAGCCCTGCAGACCTGGCTTGAAATCTACGAGACAGCAAAGGATGAAAGAACAAAAAAAATTGCTTCAAACCACCTGTATAATATCAAGGCTACAATAGATATCGAGAAGATAAATGGAGCCATCGAGAAATTCAAAGAGAGATACGGCCGTAATCCAATGGAACTATCCCAGCTTGTTAGAGCCGGATTCCTTGATTCTCTGCCAAAGGATTTAGATGGAAAGGAATATATTTATGATTCCCGGACTGGAGAAGTGAAGCCCCCAACAATCCCATGGAAACGATAATCATTATAGCCTGCTTCGGCCTTGCTTGGGGAAGCTTCCTCAACGTGGTGATCTACCGCCTTCCCCTCAGAATGAGCCTTTTCAAACCTTCATCCTCTTGCCCCCACTGTAAAGAGAAGATAAAATTCTATGACAATATTCCTGTTCTTTCTTTTTTGCTCCTTCGAGGGAAGTGTCGCCATTGTAAAGGGAGAATTTCTCTAAGATACCCTCTGGTAGAGATATTGACCGCTGTCTGTTTTCTTCTTCTCTACTCCAAGCACTCGTTGAGCTTCTTTTTCTTTGCCTCCTGTGTATTTGTTTGCGCCTTGATCGCTTTAGGCTTTATCGATTTTTACCACCAGATACTTCCTGACGAGATAACTCTCTCCGGGTTGTTACTGGCCCTCATCTACTCGCTTTTCCGCGAAGATTTAAACCTGAGGCAGGCCCTTATAGGGGCTGTGGCTGGAGCTGGATTTTTACTTTTCATCTACGTCGCTTATTATCTATTGCGCAAAAAGGAAGGGCTTGGGCTGGGAGACGTGACCATGATGCTTTTAATCGGAGCTTATTTAGGCTGGCGGCAGGCTTTTTTCACCCTGATCTTGGCTTCCTTTGTCGGAGCCTTGGTTGGAATCTTCTTTATTTTCTACAGAAAGAAGGACTTTCAGTATTCCCTTCCGTTTGGGACCTTTCTTGCCCCGGCCGCATTTGCCGCACTTCTCTGGGGAGAAAGAATAATAAGTGCCTATTTGAGCCTTTTCAAGAATCTGACCCCTTGAAACCAGGAGGCTATCCGGAGAGATATTCGTCTTCAGCAGAAGGATTAATCTATTAAGCAGAAGCGTCTCTCTATTAAAATGTGGCTGGGATTACTTCTTGCCAGGATTTGATTTTAAAAGGAGTGTCATCAACGCCGTCAAGAGCTAGGGCAGCTAAAGCCAGGTCGTAATGAATTTTTGAGTTGGAATCACACTCAAAAGATTTGGCCGAGATAGAACCGTAAAAATCGGCATTGCTGTTGAAATGCACGTCGGCTTTGGGCACGTAAACAGCACCCCAAAATTGGGAATTGGAATTCCACTCCATTTCTCCGTTAAAAGTATCTGTGCCCAGTATCAGGAGATTGGTAGGGTCTTCGGATAAATTATTGATTTGAGTGTTGCTGTGTTGGATAAAACTTCCACCAAGATAAATTGTGACCTTAACTCCAGGGGCAATTTCAAGCTGCGAATTGCTGCGCATGGCGAATTCGCCTGTCACATAAAGGGATACATCAGCCGCAATTGTTACCGTACAGTTGGAATCTAGCCTGAAAGAGGTATATACGCCGCTTTCGTCTATTGTATCCGAGTCGTTACCGCCAAGAGAATAGTCACCACTATAAAGGAGGTCTTCAGGAAGAGGAACTGAAGGCATATCATTGGGCTCGGATAAAGAATCCATTTCTCCAAATATTTCAGCGTTGCCCCGGGTTATTATCACATCCTCCGGAATGGTCTCAGGCCCTGATAAAGCATTCCCGTAGATTCTGGCGTTTGAGTCTAAATCAATACAGCCATAATGAGTGCCGTTGGTGCCCACATGTCCTTCAGAACCCATGTTCGAGCCGCCATAAGCCCCGTCCCTGGAGTCATAACTATCTACATATGCGTTTGAAGCGAAGTCCAATTCTTCATCGCCAAAAATTCCGTTAATCCAGGGTTTATACTTCTCTTCTTCCAAGACTATTCTGGCGCACTTGGATAATACTCGAGACTCAACCATGGCTACTCTGCCTAAAGACGATATAACAGGATACTCTCCATCAGGATCTTCAACCCTAATTTCGATATCCCCGATCACATTGCCATCTGGAGTTTGAAAAGATGAAATGGTCATATTCCTCAGGGAGCTATCTCCATCCCAGGTCGTGATATCTCCATAATTCAGTTCCCAGATAGCTCTCTCAACCCCAGCTTCAGCCAGAGAGAGGGCTGCGGAAGATTTGTAAGATTTAGTGGTGAGCTTATTCTCAAAAGAGAGTTGGTATAAAAAAGGAATAGCCAGAAGAAGCAAGAATGACATGACTACCAAACCAACAATCAGGACAAAGCCTTGTTCCTCACCTTTCCTTTTTAAATCCTTTTTCATCACCTCTTTTGCTTTCCCAATCCTTTGTTTCCTTTTCTGTATTAATCAGCACTGTTTTAATTGTTTGGTAAAAAAAAGTTTATCACCCATTGCAGCTGATTTTTACGGTTATTTTTTCCTATCTCCATCGCCTTTTGAGGCTAATCTATTTGATGAACTGATTGCGTGTTTGCGATCTATTCCTAACCCTAGTCGGAAACTTTTATTTGCCAGGATTTGACTATGTACAAAGATCCCATCGAAGGAAGAATTTCAAGATCTTCTAAAGCCTTATCATAATGCAGTACCGTGTCTTGATCAAAAAGGACATTGTTAGCTATTATAGCGCCATAAAAACCGTCTGCCTGATCCAATTCCACAAAAGCATTAGGCGCATAAATTGCCCCATAAAACTCAGAATTTTGGTCAATATAAATATCTCCTGTAAAGCTTTCTGTTCCAAAAAGCACAAGCTTGGTTGGATCTCGGGATAGATTGTTCATACTAGACGTCTGGTCCATCTCAAAGGTTCCACTCCCCATGATAATCTGAAGGCTTGCGCCGTCAGCGATATCAAGCCTTGAATTCTGGTCCATGTAGAAATCGCCTGTTATGTAGAGGATAACATCATCTTCAATTGTCACTATGGAGTTTGCTTCCATCGTGAAAGAGCCATATTGGCCGCTCAAGAAAATCGAATCCGTGCCGCTCATCGAATAATCACCCACCCAGAGAAGTCCGCTAGGAGGAGTAATCTGAGGGAACTCTATCGGAACGGTCAATGCCCGCTTTTCACCATCAATATGGGCGCCGGGAGCAGTTATTATAACCGATTCTGGGTCGCTCTCATAACCAGATACTGCATCGCCGGCTAAATCAGAACTATTGTCCATATAAATAGCACTAAAACTGACCGAGTTAGTTCCGATATCTCCGTCCGAGCCCGAATTGCCGGGATTGCTATAGTCTCCATTCCTTGAATCATAACTATCGATATATACTTGCCGGTCGATCATTATTCCATCATCCCCAAAAGCTGCAAACTTAAAAGGAGGAAATCCACCCAACTCTGATCTCACTGTCCTCACCACTTTTTTGTCCCCAACATACAAAACTGTACCCCTTGATTCCACAATAGGATGATCTGCAGTAGGATACACAACCTTTATCCCCACATCGCCTATCACACTCCCTCCAGAAGCCTGGAAAGAAGAAATGTCCATAGTACGCAAGGTATCATCACCCGTCCAGCTCGAGATGTCTCCATAATTCAACTCCCAGATAGCTCTATCAACTCCAGCTTCAGCCAAAGAGATGGCTGCAGAAGATTTGTAAGACTTATTGGTGAGCTTATTCTCAAAAGAGACTTGGTATAAAAAAGGAACAGCAAGAAGAAGCAAGATTGCCATAACTACCATACCAACAATCAGGACAAAGCCTTGTTCCTCATGCCTGCTTTTAAAACCCTTGCTTATAACACTTTTTCTTTGAACATCGTTGCTTTTTGTCTCATCCATTTTGCTCACCTTTTTTTTAATAATTTATCTCTCATCTTCTGCTGAAAAGATGATGATAAATTCACCAATTCTCCCTTAATCAGATTTGTTCCTCAGCTTTACTCCAGTCTTAAGAGTCTCCTGGAAAGTGCGACCCAACAGATTCTGAGTCGTTATCAAGGTGATATCCACGCAGGCAACTTGACTGAAATCAGCTACACCAGAAAGCTCGACTCCTGCAGAGCTTAACTGAAAAGAATTCACTCTTGTGGCTATGGTTCTGCTACTGTCTGCCCTGCTGCTAACCCCATCATTGGCATCAATAATTCTTTCTAACCGGTTAGGATATTCAGAATTGAGACGATAGACTATATAGTCAAACTGACTACTAATATCGATTATGATACCATTAGAATCCAACGAGGGAACTTGAAGAATAATACATTCTGTGGAAGTAGCATAGACATCCCAGCTCGGCACAACTTGGATCGCCTCTTTTATATCTCGAGAGATATAATTGAGCACATGCCTGTTATCCCGAAGCACATCAGACCTTGCGCTTCCGTTCATATAATATCTCTGTCCGGCAACATAGAGAGAAAGCATAGCCAGGATCATAAAAGAGACAATGGAAACTGTTATCAAGACCTCAACAAGGGTAATGCCCGTTGGCTGGAATTTTCTCTGCTCGGATTTCCTGGATTTTTTTAAAATCATCACTTTCTATTGATCCCCTTCCTGGTTATAAAAGTAACCACATCCTTACGCATCTGCGTTTCCCTGTAAGTCCAGAAAACACTCACAGTTAGTTTTTTGATGTCGTCTCCTAAAGAATCTTCGACATTTACGGCTCCAGTGCTGTTTTCCAGGAGAGAGAGACTTTCGTTCGTAAAAGAACTGTCAAGAGTTAAAATATCATTAAAAGACATGTTCCGAATAAGTTCTAATTCTTCTTGAATGGCTTGAGTGGCAATGGCTATTTGTTTCATTCTGGAAAGGACGTTAAAACCATGGAGAAAACAGCTAAGGAGAGCAATTAAAACCAGGGCTAAGATCACCATGGTGACCAAAACCTCGATATAAGTAAGTCCCTCTTCTCTTTTTTTTCTTTTGACGGCTGCGCCTTTTCTCTCTGCTGGTTCCTGCATATTATTTTCCTCCTTCAACTAGATAGTGCTTCCATGTACACGAGATGTTGGAATTTGCTTTTGGGGAAAGGAGCATACCCAGTTATATCCACTCTTTTCTAATCCCACTCTGGTGGTTCTCTCCAAATACACTCTGGCAGTCTTGCCTTCTGCGAGAGGGCTAGTATAGGCTACTCGACCAGTAGACCTCACTTGAGGATTCTCTCCCTCAAGATCTTCAATCCTTATCTTGATATCCCCGATCACCTCGCTGGCAGGAGCTTGATAAGAAGAAATAGTCAGTGTTCTCGATGTGCTATCCCCTTTCCAGGTTGAAATATCCCCATAATTCAGCTCCCAGATCACTCTCTCTACTCCAGCTTCAGCCAGAGATAGAGCAGCAGCGTAATTGGCAGATTTATCAGTGACCTTGTTCTCAGGAGATTGCTGGAATAGATGCGGAACAGCAAAAACAAGCAAGAATGCCAAGATGGTCAGTCCGATAATCAGGAGGGAACCATCCTTTCGTCCTCTTTCAATTTTTATTATAACTTTCATCTCCTTAGCCTCCTAACGTCCCTTTTATTGTAACTACTGTTTTAGTCGGAGAAGAAGGCTAAAAGTTCATCATCTTCGGAGGCGATTTTTATGATGATCTTTATATCACCCCCCATACCTCCGACGACTAATCAACTTAATGACAGGGTGAAGAGGTTCTTAAGAGAAACGTATGAAGGAGAAGAAGGGGAAAGATAAAAAAACTACGTTTTTTGTGCCCCTATTTTTTATAATAATAAAAAAATAGGGAATATAGAGATCTGATTTTGTGGTAAATAATGACTAAAATTTGGGCAATAATGCAAAACAGGGACTAACCACTTTCTTTGGAATGGCTAACCAAATTGGAATTAAAAAAAAATGGGGACAGTCCCCTTTGTTGGGACAGCCCCCCTTTCAGGGACTGTCCCTCTATCCCCATTTTTGGGACTGTCCCTATTTTTTTATCTGAAGATCCTGTAGACTTCTCTCCAGGATTTTACTTTGAGCATAGAAGTGCCTAACTGCTCCAGCTTCTGAATAGTCGAATCATACTCTTGAATATAAACCTCTCTCTTCCGGGCACCACCCGAAGCTCTCTCTCTTTCACCTATGGTAACCGCTGCTCTTGTCTTTATGGCCAGGTCCAGGCTCTCTTTAGGACCGGTGGCTGTTTCAAAGGCCGTTCCACCAAGGGTGGTTCCAGCTTCAGCTTGGATATATCTTGCATAAAGCTTTCCCACACCGGTTATGCTTTCGCAGGGATCAACACTATCAATACTTCCTGTTAGGGTACTAAAATAAACAACGTAATCAGCAACTTTAGGATCTGCCCACACCCTCTCTCCAATGCTGATATCGCCCATATCTTTTTCTGGTGGCAGAGCTAGTATGGCATTGTTGCCGAGATACCATTCTACCTCAGGAATAGGAGAATCCTTAAGTGCAATAAAAGAGTAGACTGCATCACTCGGAGCTCTATCATCGCCCCCTGTCCCAAAATACAGACGGGGGATGGGTCCTCCTGAAACATAATCAACCCAGACAGCTGGTTTGCTTATAATCGGATAATTGTTAGAGTCTTTATAGATTGTCACCGCGGCCCAAGAAGTGGGATCTTGATATTCTATACTCACATCTACTTTCCACATTCTTCCATCCAAATCTGCCACATAGACTCTATCTACATAACCATCTTGATCGATATCGATTATCGTAGGAGATCCAGGAATGGTGTTAGGAATGTTCCAGCCTAAAGCAGCTGTAGTGTCCACTTCCGGTGCATAAAACGCCCAGAAATATTCCCCTGTCTCCGCGTCTACTGCATAAAAAACATTGCCGACAACTTCGCTCGGGCTATTATCATAGCCAGATCCCATAAAGGCAAGCCAAGCGTCCTCTCCGTTGCTTCGGATTTTACCCGTTACAGGCACAGACCAGCTTTCTCCCAAAAAGTCATGAGTGAACTCCCAAAGCGGCTCAGGACTATCAGGATCAGTAATATCCAGGGCAAAGTAATAATTTGTTCCTCCTCCGATGCCGCTTCCTTTACCAGCCCCCTGACCACAGATAAGAATCGTTGTCCATTCTTTGCTGGCATCTCCGTTAACATCTATGTAAACATCGGCAACCATCGGGCTCCCGTCGACATAAATATCTCTGGCAAAGTACCTCTCTCCTGTTACCTCTGCGACTGCCCATATGTTCTTCATCTTGGGAAGAAGATTATAAGGGATAAAGCCCCACAACTCTTCTCCTGTAAGAACATCAAAACAATGAATCATTCCGTCATTCGATCCTACATAAACCACCTTTCGTCTGTCTGCCCAGGTGTTCATAAACTCCTCGTATCCGTCTCCCATAATAACAGGGGCTTCATCTGGGGGACCGACAACAACGGGATTGGAATGGTTGCTGTCTCCTAGTTTCCACTCGCGCCCTTCTCCTCTTATAAAATTTATCAATCCTTCATTATCGTTGTTTACATCCTGTAGAATCGGCCCCAGGATAGCCACATTGGAAACATTGAAGTCGATTCTTGTTAGAACAGAACCCTCGGCAATGGCCGTGTATATTGTTCTGGTGGCAGCTGAGCGGGCATTCAAGAGCTCTCCCGCGTCCCAGACAACCTCCACGCCGGAAGGAACAATCTCTCTTCCTGAAGGCTGGGTTAAATCCTGACGACTCACTGTCCTGAGAACAGAGTAAGCTGTGGTCTCAGGAGTCATTGCGGTTAAATCATATGCTCTTAGATGTCCGTTCCAGGTCGGAAAGAAAAACGTGCTGGCCAGGAGATATTTTTTCTTCTGATTGCTTTCATCCACAACATTGGTTACCACAACAGAGGTTCGAGAGTATTCTTTTTTGTCGACAAGAGTATATGCGAATGTAATCTGGCTAATTATGGGAGAATCGAATGATGCGCCCGAATATTCTTCCATCGGATCCTCGGGGGCGGTCATGATGGCTTTCCACCTGAGGTGGGAACCAAAGTGTTTAAACGCGTGTATGGGTAGATTATTGTAATTTTGGATATCACTTCCCTCAAAAGTTGTGTAATACTCCCAATCTTTTCCGTTATTATTGGATAGATAGTATTCCACTTTAAGGCCGGCTGCGGACGTGCCTCGAATCTTCTGGCTGAGTCTTGTAATCTGCACTTTGGTTATGGCATAGAGCTCGGGATCCAATGCCCCTGAAATATCAGTAGACCAAGCCTCTCCGTAGGTGGTATAAACATTGGCTAATTCATTCCTAGCCAGATAATAATCTCCTGAATGGTTGGCATCTGCAAAAACCCAATCAACATCTCCGTCCATGTCAAAATCCACGGATATGCCCATATCCACATCATGATACTTTTCATCAACACCATCACCATCACCATCCCTATAAATTGGAGGTGTAATCGGCAGACAATCATTTAAGCATTCAAATTGGAAGTTAACGGGAATACCTTCGATTTCTGCAAGTCCCTTACTTCTATACATCCACATCCTGGCATCATTCCCTGCGTTCCATACATCATTGGAACACATTAGATCGAGCCATCCATCTTGATTAAAATCACCAGCACAGGTCGCAACTGCACCTATACAATCAGGATTGGGAATCAGAAGTTCATGACGAGTGAAGTATCCAGTCCCATCATTCTCATAAAAAACTAAAAAGGGAATAGCTTCCACTGTACCGGCGATAACATCTATATCTTCGTCGTTATCCCAATCAGCAGCCTCAATAGTAGAGCCTCCCATGTCTATCGTAAAACCTGGTGGTTGGTCATAATTAAGTTCAACTATGTCAAAATTAGCTATATCAAAACTTCCTGTTCCGGGATTCCTCACGAGAAATATTTGATTCTGACTGATAACCAATACATCTACATCTCCATCTTTGTCTATATCTACAGAACAAAGGTGGTCAGCAGACCATCGACAGTAAATCCCTTCAGTCTCGAATCTGCTTGTAAAATCCAAGTTTGGAGAAGAACCATGGGGATAAAAATCTGGATCAGTTGCTGTTCCCACATTGATATACATGGCAGCCACAAATTTATCGTAAATTGCATCGTCGCTATCATTCTTATAGAAGAAAAAATCAATTAATCCGTCATTGTTGTAATCTGCGGTGGTTATAGAAGCTGGCCCCGCATCTAAGCCTGTCTCATAGATTTCGCTCTCATCTGTCTGAAAAATAAGGCCATCATCATCTAATCCATCATTATTAAGGTCTTCAAATGTATTTCTTACAAGAATCAATACATAACGCCTATCTGTGATACCTGGATCTGGATCCATATCTGTGATATCCAGACCAATCAAATCAGGAAGACCATCACCATCAAAGTCACCGGCATCACAGACATAAATTTGTGATCCCATCCCCGTGGGTGCTGTAATCTCCAAGTTGCCCCCCAACCAGTTCAGCGTTATCGGTCCAGGAGGCCAGTAGGCGACTGAAGTGTGGTCCGTGTCTTTATAATCTTCTGTGTTGAAATTTTCGGTAAAAATTCCTCCTACATATTCTACACAGCCTTCCTGAGCCCAAAACTTCACAGTGAAAAAGCAGATCAGTATGACTAGCGGCAAAAATAGCAGCATGGTTTTCTTTCTTTTATTCATTTTTTCACCCCGCTTATTTATGTTTAATCATGTAAATCATGTTCCTGGTCGTTCAAGGACCAATTCTATTTCTAACCTTGTTGTCGTAATAGTATTCCCTATCTCAACACTTCCGATGCAGACCAAAATAGCATCGGTAGGATCAGGGATTCCCACGGCGGCCTCATCGTCAATCAAAAACGCAGTGTACCTGTAACGATTGTCCAGGCCGCTCTCGGTTTGAATATAGGGCTGTCGACAAAAAATAACGTTTACCAGATTAGATGTCCCATCCCAGTCTGAATCAATCAGGTTCAGAAGTTCTATATCGCTTAATCTTCTAAAATAATTATCCGCTTGAGGATTATCAATCCCTATAGGTTCAACGACATAATGTCCTTCAAAATGAGCCCATTCGCCAATGCCAAAATATTCTTCGATATTTGTCCAGGCCACATCAAACCCTGCTTCAGCAGCATTATAAGCCTGCTGTTGAGTCCGAATGTTTCCGGCTACCTTTGGACCGGTGCCTGTCACCTGAAGAAGCACAAGCCCGACGACTTGCAGAAATGCCAGCACAATGACGACAATAATTAAGGCCATTCCCTTCTCATGTTTCGAAGCTGGCAATTTATGGTTTATTTTCAGAGATCTCTTTTTTTCCTTCATTCTATCCTCTTTACATCGTGCCGCTGTTATATACGCCCAAGGACATATTCCTGATTTGAGCCGTTGACTCAAGCAAAAATCTTCTGTGTTTATCCGGCTGAGTTTGCTCAGGAGAATCAGCAATAGCGGGCTTCCCGTAGAGTTTTATCACTTCATCTGGGGGAGCTCCTGTAAAACTAGCATAAGGATTAGCAGTTTTGCCCAGAATTAATATTCTTACAGAGCGAATTCCTGCTACCACCAAAGATTTACTTGTAAATTCTTTGCTTACAACTTCTTCTTCGTCGTCTTCTACCGGAAAGGGAAGATCAACCCAATTCTGGAAATCATTCACATCGACTGTCCCGTCGCTGTTGTTGTCATCAAGCTGTTGGTCGTCATTAATATCACCATGGAATTGGAACTGGAGATCTTCGATATTCTGGGCAAGGGCCAGATGCTCGTAACCATTAACCAGTGGATTCCATTGAGATACATACAAAACTCCTGGGACCCCTAAGTAGCCGTCTGTTCCGGTAATGCAACCCGGATAGTTGCCGTCAACATCAAGCCAGTACGTTCTAAACTCGATAAAATGAACAGTGCCTCCGATGTAATCAGCTGGATCCCCTCCAACGGTCAATCCGTTCGGCAGCTTTGCGTTTGCCGGATCGACCCGCTCAAACGTGATTGTGTTGGCTATAAAGTCTACGGCGGTCATTCGACCGACTTCTCCTTTTCGCTTGTTTAATTCGGGATTGGGAAGAACAATGATTAATCTGTTTATGAAACCTACAGGATCATCAGGATAGGCATTTGTATTATAAGGATAAATCTCAAACTGATTTGGTTCAACGGTAATAATGTTTGAACCGGGAGCAAAGCTTTGAATGAACAGCCTTAAAGGGTCTGCGTTTCCAAGGATTGTTAACCTATCAGGATAAGTTAGCGGACCGCCTTTACTGTCGTTGTTTTCTGCCTGAACAAAATAGCCAGCAAGTTGCTGAGGCAAGCCTGCTCCAGCGGATTTTATATCTCTGGAGATAAAATACATAGCGGCCCGAACATCGTGCTGAAGCTCTGCAAATCCCTGCTGGTCGACTGATACTGCGTTGCTCTTCGTGTAGAGAGCCAAGGTTGCGACAACAATAGTCAGCATGATTAAACTGCCGACTAAAACCTCTACTAGAGTGAACCCGCGTCTAGAAGAAACGCTTAAAGATGAAAACCTTCGATTTGATATTTTGGCTTTCATTTTTTCCTTTCTTTTAGGCTTATTCGTAGCTATTCCCTCACCTGCTTATAACCGTGCCTATGTCAGCTCGGACTTGATAATAGGATGGATTGGCGATAAGATTATCCAGCGCCGCTTGCGCCTGGACTGCTGGGAAGACCAGAACTCTCACGTCCCAATAAAATCCTGAGGCTGCGATCTGAGTTATTCTTCTGAAATCAACCGTTCCATCGCTATTGATATCCATTAGTTCATCAATCGGACTCAAGGATAAGTTATGCAATTCATCGGCTGATAAGTTCCTCAGAAAGTCAATCTGTTGCTGAGCTAAAAAAGTTGCATTAGTCATTGCGTCTGAGCGAGCATTATTCATCACGCTCAAGCAGAAAAGCTGGGCCAATCCTAATAAGGCAACACCCACAAGGGCTATCCCCACCACAATTTCTATCATAGAAAAACCCTTGTTTTTAGCATCATCCCTGGAATTATTATCTAACGATCCCTCACTGGGAATCTGTGATTTTTTATCAAAAATTTCTCTCTTATTAATCATTTTATTCACCTTCAGCTACTATGTATTGAATTGAGCCCCCGGCTATCACCTTAATAACTCTCTGGTCAGGTTTGCCATAGATTGCTAATTTAAGACTCTTGAAAGTGATGCTGTTTTGTGTGGAGCTGTAGTTTGCAACAAGACCCAATGGTGAGAATTCGACAGTCTCATTCGGAAAATTGACATTCACTTGAAATTCACGTGGGATTGATTTTTTTATGAATCCACGCATTATATTCCACTGGGTCGGATTATCTTCTCTTTCAATAGAATAAATCCAGCCTTCACCCACAGCCTCAAACCTCACCCTATGGTTCAATTTTGTTTTAACAGCCTGAAATTTTGCCCTTTGTAAAGTTGTCAGGACTCCTCTTGCTGAACCCTCAATCTTTCTTGTCTCCAAAGTGTTCAGGATGTTCGGATAGAATATTAAAGCCATGATGCCTATTATCGCTACGACTGCCAGAATCTCAACCAAGGTGAAGCCTTTTTGAGCAGATGTAGATTTATCCCTGGTATTTGCTTTTTCGTGTTTGTGCTTAGAAATTCTTGATATATTGTTCATTATCTTCCTTGCTTAGGAAAAAATAGGCGCTTCAGGCACGATAACAACTTTCACCTGGTATCTAGGCTATCTTCCTCGCTCCAGGTATTTCTTTTTCGTAACTTTATTAATCTTGGTCCTGTCCCTGTTGTTCTAATAACATGCGTTTTCTGAAACAGTTGCAAGATGTCCATCATCTCGTAAAAACAAGCAAGCGGCAAAACCAGGGCTAACTGAACCCAAGCCTCCACTCAACAAAACAAAGAATGTGCTCGTAGCACTTTTATACATAGCAACTATATTAATACATTTAATGTCCAGCATTCTCAATGCCCTTTCAAGATGAAATTTAGGGTGATATTTATCTGAACATCCTTAACCTTGTTATACGAGCTTTCTCACCTTAAGAGACTAACAATTTTTTTTAATTAATAAAGTTAACAAATAAGAAAGAGAAATATAAGTGAGGATGTTTTTTCAATGTTGATTGCGAAAAGATCTATTTCCATATCGCAAGAGGATAGAGTTAAGCACGAGCCCCGGGCTTTCGTTTTTGCTTTTCCAGAGAGAAAAAAGCCTCGGGCACGAGCTCTGGATTCTTTGGTTCTTAACAACTGGGAGGAAATTTATTGCTTTTTACAGCTTTTTTATCGTAAAAATGTCGCTTGTCCCCTCCTCGACTTTAAACTTTTCTGAGACGGGAAATCCGAGAATCCAGACGATTTTGTCTTCAGAGAGAAAAACCGGCCTTTTTTCTCTTTCAGATAAAGGAAGACCTTTAGCTCTCATTATTTCCTTAAGCTTTTTTTGACCGGGTGCTCCTAAAGGCTGATACCGGTCTCCTTCACGCCGGTTTCGAATTAGAAGGGGAAATTTCAATTTCCCTAGATCAAGGAAAGCACTGGTTTGATCGTCGAAATCAGTATGGAGAGATTTACGCCTTTTAATCTTTTTTCCCTCAAGCTTTAATTTGAGTTCTTTTATTTCAAGGGTTTTTTTCCCTTCCCACCTGTATTCATATCTTATCTTTGGAGTAGCCTTGCTTTTTAAAAATATCTTATCCTTCTCTCTTCGCAAAACATGGTCTTTTCTTAAAGTTAATTCTTTCCCCTCCCTCAGGCATAAAACAGATTCGACATCTTTAAAGGAAATTTCTCTCAGGTTTCCCTTTAACTCAGAGATAAAATCCCGGACAACCCGCCTCGCCATTGCCAGAGGAAGAGAGGAAAGAGGCTTTACTTCAAGAGAGATCCGATTGTTCTTCTTCGATACGGCTTTTTTGGTCTTTTCTTGAGCTATCTTTTCCAAAAGACTGTCTTCATCCCGAATGATGGAGGCTATCCTGCCCAGGCTGGAAACGATTTCAGCCTCAAAATTCCGTTTAATATAGGGAATAAGATCTAGCCTTATCCTGTTTCGCAAAAATCGCCGGTCAAGATTGCTCTCATCGATGCGGAATTCTATCTTTTTCTTTTTAAGATAGGCCTCGATATCCTGGCGCTCTATCTGAATAAGCGGCCTGACAATCTTACCTTCCACCAGGGGAAAGATGCCGCCCAGCCCTCGAAGCCCGCTTCCCCTCATGAGCCGCATCAGAAAAGTCTCTGCCTGATCGGTCATGGTATGACCAGTTGCAATTTTAGCTCCTCCGATCTTAAGAGCAGTCTTTTTTAAGAAATCATACCTGAGCTCTCTTCCAGCCTCCTCGACGTTAAGCTTCTTTTTCCGGGCATAGGAGCGAACATCTTTGCTTCCAACAAAAAGCGGAAGGGAGTATTTCTTAGCCATACGTCTGACAAATTGTTCATCTTCATCTGCGTTATGGCGAAGCATATGGTTAAAGTGACCCAGGAATAGCTCAAAAGACCATTTCTCTCGAAGTTCAAGGAGAAGGTTGAGCAAACCTGTGGAATCCACTCCTCCTGAGTAAGCAACGAGAATCCTGTCCTTTTTCTCGAAGAGCTTGTACTCCTGGATTGTCTTTTTTATTCTCTTTAAAATCATTTGACTCTGTTTCATGATTTTAATTCAGCATCAAATTCTTTTGAAGACCTGACTCAACTCATTAACACCCTCTTAACATCTGCCTGGAAATAGGATCTAAGCCAGGATGCACGCCTGGAAATAAGCTATCTGTCTTCTTTTCCCACGAAATGCAAAGTGGCGGTGGAGGGACTCGAACCCCCGACACTGCGGATATGAGCCGCATGCTCTAACCACCTGAGCTACACCGCCGGTGGCTAAAATTTTAGCCAAATCCCGGATTTAAGTCAATTTATGCTAATGGAGTGTCTAGGATATATTAAGCAGTTCATGTCATGAGATACGCATATTCTGACTAGTAGCGACCTGCCCTCCTGATCGAGTTGGGCGCCGGCTTCAACCCTAAACTTACTGGCAGTGAAAACATATTTCTCTCAGGGACGTTATTAGGCTTATCCAATGAAATAATAAGAAATAATTATAATAAAATCATAGATTTCTCAGGCCTAAACAAATTCATTGACATTCCGCTCAAAAATTATTCTTCGGGCATGTTTATAAGATTGGCATTCTCGATCGTAGCTAATCTGGAACCAGATATTATCCTCAGAGATGAAGTTTTCGCTGTCGGCGATGAGCCTTTTCAGCAAAAAAGTTTTGAAAAAATTCTACAATTCAAAGAAAAAGGCTCAACTCTTATGGTAGTCAGTCATAATATGAATACAGTGGCCCGGCTGTGCAATAAAGTCATAGTCCTAGATGAGGGAAAGGTACAGTTCAATGGAGAAACTTCCCTGGGTATTGATTATTATAAAAATCTCTTGAAAGGAATTAAGAGCATTTCTGAAGAACAGAGGGCTCCTACCTGACGACAACGCGGCTTTGACCTGTCTCAAACATCAGGGTCTGACCCGTAGGCTTATTCGCCGAGACACTGGTGACCTGGACTGTGCTCTCGCCCTTGCCTACCGCTTGAAAGACAAGAGTGGCGATGCTTCCTGTTCCTTTAATCCCTTTGCCAATTTCAGTACTTGAAAATCCGATGGTGCAGGCTCCGGAGGAATTATCGATATTCTTCAAGAAAGGCACATCTTTTCCGAGCCGGTCAAGGAATTCCCTTCTAACGATTTCCTTCAATTGCACTGATCCTGGATCGAAGCTTATGTTGAGGGACATGGTGCTAATATCCTCTTGAATTCTGGCGTTAACGCTAACCCGAAATTCACGATTCTGAGGAACTTCAAAATTAGCCGGTGTCAGGAAAACCTGGTTCTGTTCCCTTCTTCTCGCCATATCCTCTACCTCAGCCGTTCTCCTCGCTCTTCGCTCAGCAAGCGCCTCTCCAGGCGGGGCAGCTCTTTCACTTACTGCAGGAGAAATTCCGCCAAGGTCAATCCAGAGAGGTTTCAGATCTTCGTCGCTGAGAGGAACTGTACGGATAATGTAGGGAGTAATGGTCAGTATTACATCTGTCTGTTGAATGGTCCGGTCAGTGCTGGAAAAAAGACTTCCCAGGATAGGGATGTTCTTAAGCCCAGCTATGCCGGTTACGGTTTTTCTCTCTTCATCCTTTAGCAATCCAGCCAGGAGGTTTGTCTCCCCATCTTTAAGCCTGATAACATTCCTCACTTCCCTGGTGGCAATAATAGGGATATTGGCGTACCCGGTTCCGCCGAGGGATTTTATTTTTATCTCTAGTTCCAGAGTTATTTCTTTCTCTAAATGAATCGTGGGCGTTATCTTGACATCAATTCCAACATCCTGGTATTCAAAACTTGTCAGAGGCTGTTGGGCGTATCCTCCAGCTGCAATAGGAGTAAATGTGGTTCGAGGAATAGGAATTTTATCTCCTACAAGGTAGGTTATTTCTTCCCCATCAATGCCCCGAAGTCTTGGCTGGGAGATTATCTTGGTGTCTGAATCTGCTTCCAAAAACTGGACAATAGCCCCGGGAAGAGTGACTTGAAAATTTTCAGATTTGGCAAAATCTATGCCTTTCAGGCTGAACCAGCCCGGTTCTTCATCTGTTTCACCCCCGCTATACCTGAGGCGCATTAAACTCTGCTCTAGCTCCATACCCAGCTGTTTCAATCTTATCCTGGAAACTTCCATTATTTCTAAATCGAGTATGATTTCTCCCTTTGGTTTATCCCAAACATTGATGATATTTTCCGCCAATTCTATAACAGCAGGGGTATCCCTTACAGTGACAGTGTTTATATTTTTATCAACAATGATATTCGGGGCTTTATATTGAGTGCGGAGCATCTGAATAAGAGAGGTGCGAATCTCTTCTGCACTGATATT
Source organism: Candidatus Aminicenantota bacterium (assembly GCA_011773465.1). Taxonomy (GTDB): domain Bacteria; phylum Acidobacteriota; class Aminicenantia; order Aminicenantales; family Aminicenantaceae; genus SOIV01. The sequence continues at coordinate 68,512 of WVXO01000012.1, forward strand.
GGAGAGATAGAAAGTTTTAATTGCATTAAGCTCATACTGAATTCTTTTTTGGGGCATGTCAGGAGCGATAATAATTGTTCTTTCATCTATTATCCTGTAAAAATTCTTGGAGGTTAAACAAAGCGAATTGAGAGCCTGTTCAAAAATCATATCAACAAGGTCAATAGAAAAAGTAATATCCCTGAATTGTTCATCAAAAAGAACATTCACGCGAGCTTGCTTTCCCAAAGCTTGAAAGATTGAGCGGAGATTGGCATCGACAAATTTCAAATGAATTTTTTCCTTATCGACTCCGAGCTTAACCGGTGGTTCTATCCTGATCTCCTTGGGTTCCTCTTCTTTAACTTCTTCCTCGATGAGGCTTTTCGCCTCTTCAACTATAATTCTGTTTAAAGGATCATAGGACAGGGCTTTTTCATACTCAACGAGAGCTTCATTCTTTTTCCCCTGAAAGGCAAGCTCCCGAGCTTTAATCAGATGATTAGAGCTGGCAGCAAGTTTAGCCCGGAAAAGTGCAAGACGATAGACTGAATTCTTAGGACTCTTGAGCACCGCCCTTTCGTAGTGTCTAACGGCCTTATCCCAATTCTTGCCGAGTGCTGCTTTAGTGCCCAACTTATAGCTTCGACTTAATGTCGCGCAGCCCCAAAAGGTCAGAGCGATTATTATCAAAAGTACCACTTTTCTCATTATTTCTCTCCTTCTAAATAATATCTTCTTTTCTGGGAATCCGAACCGACGATTTCTATCTCCTCAGGTGTAATCTTTCCAATTTTCACCCCTTCGCTTATCACTTCTCCTCTCTCCACAGCAAGAGCATTTCCCTCAAGAACAATTAGGGCAACCATCTTATCATCGGAAATGACGTATCCGATATATCTTATGTTTACAGGAAGAGAAGGAGAAGCCTCATACGTACCAGGGAGGGTTGGATGCTGCTGCTGGTTCTGCTGCAATATAACTTGATTCCTTTCAATCTCCCTGCTTACTGACCTTCTGAGAGTAAAAATGTTCCTTACTGTACTTCCAAGCTCTACCTTCTCTCTCGACAGCAGGTCTTTCCTGATAAGGCTTCTTTCTCCACCCTTTTCAAGCCCTTTATTCTGTAGCTTTTCCTCTCCAGCCCAAATACATAGACCTATGCTCAGGAAAAGGATGAAAAAAGCTGTCCTAATTTCTTTAGCTTTCATAATAGCCTGCCATGACAACTCTTAACTCGAGCACATTTCCTCCAGCATCAATGTTCAAAAAATCAACTTTTTCTATCAGCAAGAATTTGGGAAATTCTTCTACAGAATGAATAAATCTTTTCAAGGATAAATAAGATCCCTTTATGTCAAAGGTTACATTAACCTTTTTAATCGTTTCTCCCTTGAATTCAACATAATCGTACTTTTTTCGAGAAGAAACATTAATCCGCGCTTTGTTCAAGAGCTGCTCGAGGTCAAGCCTTAGCCGCTCGAAGCCTTCATTATCATCATCATAAAAATATTTCTTTTTCAGATCATCCATATCCCTCTGAGCTTCTTGCCACCTAATCCATTCTCTTTCCTTCTTTATCTTTGCCTTATTGATCCGCTCGTAATCTTTCTGCTTGACTGTATGCGAGGAAAGAGCATTAAAATAACTCCTTCTCTGGGAAAGAGAAATCAGCAACAGGAAGAGAACAACCCCTGCGATCATAACACAGAGGACGATGAGTGTTTTTTTCTCTTTGTCGTCCAATAAATCAAATATCTTTTTCATAGTTTAACGAAATCTCCGAGATGAGTAATCCTTTTTCGTTTTCTGCTTCGCTTATTATTCTTATTTGATTAAATTTCAAAGCTCTTAAATTATTGTAAAGCTCTAAGAGATCATCCACGCTCGAATAAGCAACTTTGAAGCTCAACTGCAATTTTGAATCCTTGGCGAGCGTGGGTGCCATGGAGACAATATAACTCGAATCGGGAAGCGAATTCTCTAGATCTGAAAGAAACTCAATCCAGGAAAAACTTTTCCCCAAAATAATGCTGTTAATCAAATCAACTTTTCCTTTATATTTTTCGGTTACATCTTCGATTCGGGCGGAGAAATCCCCTTCATCTCGCTGGACATCTCTTATCAATTTATCTGTCCTCTTGATGGAAGCTTTTGTTTCTTGAGCTTTGGCTTTGTATTCAACAAAGATTTTACCAGCAAAGAAAGAAATAAGAAGAAGAACAACTGCGAGGGAAGATAGAATTAAATAAAAGAACCTTCTGTTTCGCAGAGGGTGACTCGCTAGATTCAACCCTAACCTTGTGCGTTTTATCATAGAATTTGTCCGATAAGAGGAGATAATATCATCTTTTCTCTTAACCCAAGCTTTGAGGTCAGGCCTGTCTCTATTCCCTTTGCAGGCAAAGATAATTTTTCTTGAAGCCGTCGAAACATGTCTTCCTCTGGTTCCAAAAGACCCAGGCGAACCGTGAAGGAATTGACTTTTTTCTTTTCCTTATCCTCAACGAAATTCACAGTATTCTCCACTTCTTTAACAATATTTTCTATTCTTTGACGTCCTGAGACATTTGTAAGGGAGCCGGAGATAAAAGGCTTCAGGCGGTACATAGCAACTTCAGAATTTAAGCTTGCAATAAGGCTGAGAGAGTCTTCTTCTATATTTATGAGGAGCAAATCTCTCTCTTTTTCCCTGCTAAGCAGATAATACAGGCTCAGAGTAGGGACTCCAACTGCCCTGATTTTTAAACGAAGCTTACTAAAGAGATCTTCGTACTCTTGAATAATCGAAGCCCTGGCAACTGCAACAAGCATTTTCGAAGAGTCGTTTGAGCTTATCCTATCAAACGAAAACCTGGCATCATCGGGAAGTAAAGGTATCTGTTTTTTTACTCGGAAGCGAATAATCCGCTCCCTATGCTCCCGAGAAGAAGGGAGAGAATCAAAAGAAAAAACAAAAGCTTTTAAGGATAACTCGGGGATAAGACAGGCTATTTTACTGTCTGAAAGATGGAGCTTTTCCAGGCCTTGCTTTATTTTTTTCTCCAACAAGGCCAGGTTTTTTATGTTTTTATTGCTGAAAGAGGGCTCGATCACCCCTCTTTCAAGAGGGAAAATAAAATGATTTTTGATTTTTCCTTCTTTGGAAGAAACATGAATTCCGCTCAAATAATGAGAAGTTAACTGAATAGCCGAGCGGGGAAGGAGCTGCCGTACGAAATAATTCCTAATTTTATCTGTAAAAAAGGCCATCCTCTCACTCTACAAAAGTAACTTTGTTTAGCTCCTTAAGGCTTGTTACTCCTTTCAAGACTTTCTCTTCCATTCCCACTTCTCTTAGAAAAATCATACCTTCGCTCTTGGCTCTCTTTTTCACTTCAGAAAGAGGTCTTTTCTCCAGGATCATCTCTCGAATCTCATCAGAGAGTTCGAGTAACTCGGCTATAGCTGTTCTTCCCATGTAGCCTGTGTGGTAACATGCATCACAGCCAGGAGTTTCATAAAATAGCCGATCCTTGTATTTTTGGGGACTGAGCCCGGATTCAAGCAACTGTTTGCGCTTGTATTTAAGAGGAGTCTTGCATACAGGGCAGAGGACTCTAACCAGCCTCTGAGCCAGGATACAATTCAGAGCTGAAATAAAACTGTAAGGATCGACTTTCATATGGAGGAAGCGCCCTATGACATCGAAAACATTATTGGCGTGAACTGTTGTGAATACCAGGTGCCCAGTCAAAGCAGATTGGATGGCAATCTGAGCGGTTTCAGGATCTCTGATCTCCCCGACCATAATCTTATCCGGATCATGCCTTAAGATAGACCTCAGGCCTCGAGCAAAGGTAAGCCCTTTTTTTTCGTTAACAGGTATCTGGGTGATTCCATCTATTTGGTATTCTACAGGGTCCTCGATAGTAACGATTTTATCCTCCGGAGTCCTTATCTCTGTCAGAGCTGCATATAAAGTGGTTGTTTTTCCGCTTCCTGTCGGGCCGGTCACAAGAACCATCCCGTAAGGCTGGGTGATATACCTTCTGAAATTACCGAGGACATTATCTGAAAAACCGAGCAAATCCATCCTTAATTCGGATATGGCCGCGGTGATCATCTCTTTATCAAGAATTCTGATAACAGCATCTTCACCATAGATGCTGGGCATGATGGAGATACGAAAATCGATGGTTTTGTCCTTGATTCTCAGCCTGAACCTTCCATCCTGCGGAACCCTTCGTTCGGCAATATCAAGGTCAGACATAACTTTGATTCTGGAGATGATGGACGATTGAAATTTCTTATCAATCGGCTCCATGGCTTTGCTTAAAACTCCATCGATGCGGTACTTGACGATAATACCTTCTTCTTTTGATTCAACATGAACGTCGCTGGCTCTTTTCTGAACAGCTGTGAAAATAATGGAGTTGACCAGCTTAATGATGGAGCCATCCTGTTCGGTCAGCGTCTCTACAGATATAACTTCTTCTTCTTCGCCTCCTTCTTTCTCCACGACCTTCATGATGAATCCTTCAGTCGCGTCCCTGAGGACTTGGAGCGCAGTTTCAGTTTTTCGCAGAGCTTCGTTGATAGCAGTCTTGGAAGCTGCATAAACCTCCACTTTTCTCCCCAAATAAGATTCGATAGCATCTATGGTTGCGATATCAGAAGGATCAGCTATAGCCACTTTCACAATATTGTTTTTCTCTTCAAAAGGTATAAAAGTCGACCGATGAAGAAAGTCAACAGGAAAAGACTGAACAAGCTCGCGGCTCAAGTTGCTTGATGAAAGATCTATATAGGGAACATTGTATCTCTCAGCTAATTTTTTAGTTTTCTCTTCTTCAGAGAGAAAAGCCTGCTCTGATTCTTTTTTTTCAATTTTAGCCATTATCTTATCACTCTTATTATATTGAAAATTGGCAGATAAACAGAGAGAAGCATCGCTGCTACGATCAAGCCCATAAAAATGATAACTATCGGCTCAATCAGGGATACAAAAGTGTCAATTCTTGTTTGTATTCTCTCATCGTAGTAATCAGACACATCGTTCAACATGCCTTCCAGATTGGCTGATGTCTCTCCTATCCGAATCATATCAAGAGAAAGGGGCGGGAAAAAGTCTATCCTGGAGAGGGATTCAGATAAGCTTTTTCCGTCTTTTATAAGCTCGGGCAATTGCCTGCTTTTCTTGAGGATGAAATGATTGGGAACAGCATTATTGGCAAGGACCACGGCTGAGACAAGAGAAATTCCTGCCTCAAGGAGAAGACCCAGTGTCCGAGAAAAAAGCGAGACTCCCGACTCTACCAAGATTGAGCCTGCATAGGGAATTCTAAGCTTGATTCTATCGCGAATAACAAGGGTTTTTTCCTTCCTCTTCAGCAGGGAATAGATTAGATACAGTAAAAATATAAAAGCAATCAAAAAAGGAAAATTTGCTCTCAAAGACTGAGAAAAAGATAAGAGTCCACGGGTTATGGCTGGGAGTTCAGTCTCAAAATCAGCATAAAAAGTCGTAAAACGAGGCAGGATAAAATTGAGCAAGATCATGAGGAGAATAAAGGCAAACAGAATAAGAAGAGTCGGGTAAGTCAGAGCAGACCTTATCCTTGCTTTAGTCTGGGAAATAACTTTTTGATAATCAATGTAACGGTTAATTGTACCAGCTAAGTTTCCGCTCCGCTCCCCTGCCATAAGAGAGGCAATATAAACCTGAGAGAAATTCTTCTTATAGGGGGCAAACGCTTCTGAGAGAGACTTTCCTCCCCGGATTTCATTCTCGACTTTCATCAATAATTCTTTAAGGTGGATATTCTTAACCCGCTTCACTATGATTTGGATGCATTTGAGTATGGGATAACCCGCCTTGATAAGAGCCACAAGCTCTTGATTAATCATGATGAAGTCCCTATCTTTAATCTTCTTTTCAAAAGGAAGGACAGGAATCTTGATCTTCTTCCAATCTCTCTTGACAGATAAGACACAAAATCCCTCTTCCTCGAAATGCTTTCTGCATTCTTCAAAAGAAGAGGCAAGAAAAGATTGAGAAACAATGTTTCCCTCTTCAGTGGCCAATCGACAAAGAAAATAAGGCATCGCTCTTAAATTTTGTAAGTTTCTCTTACTGTTTAGATATTAGTAAATATTAGGTCATCCTCTGGTTTTTGTCAAATCCAGTAACCTGTAAGCAAAGTGTAGAACAGGGATAAAAAGTGGACAGGCTACTTTTTTCAAAGAAGGGACTGTCACTTTTTCCTTTCCGTTTACAAGCAAGATAGGGAATCTCCTTATTATGTTCCAAAAAAGTAGCCTGCCCCATTTTTGCAAGAATCTGTGTCTAAAAACCTTATTCTCAATTTGCATCATAGAGCTAGGCTCCTGTATCTAGCTAAAACTAATAAAAATACCCATATAAGTAAATAGCCCTTAAAGATGAATCACATAATGACTTTTCCCCTTTTTTTCTCACCTGAAAAGATGATTTATTCTCACCATCTCATGTATGCCTGAAAGGGCTAGGAAGAAGCCCTTGAGATTAATATTCACAGCAAATAAAATGCTAGTATTTTTAAGCTAAGAAAGCATGGAAACAAGATGAATATAATCCTTTTATTTTCAAAAAATTTAAGAGAAGAAGAAGAGAAATTAAAAGAGATACCTAATCTTGAATTCCAGAAAAAATTCCATAAAAATAAATATGGAAATAAATTTATAAAAAAAGGATGCACCTTCGCTGACCTTTTGTTTTTCCAAAATGTCTACCTCTGAGCCTGGGGTCAGACCTTGCCATCTGGAAATGTGCCTTCCCTGCCTTTTGCCCGTAAAGCATTTATTTGGATAAGGCCTGACCCCGAAAACGGCCTGGGAAAAAGTTGACAAAAGATGAAGAAAGATTTATCTTAAGAAAATGAAAAAGAAGGTTTTACCAGGAGTATTTTTTATCCTCCTCATCTCTCTCACTTTCACTTCCCCCGGCGACCTCTCTTCAAAGGGTTTATTCCTTGGTAAAAGTGCAGCTGCTAACCCGCAGGATGTCCCAGTTAAAAAGCCCAAGTATGATTATATGAGCACAATTCTCTCCAGGAACACAAAACCTTTGGGATTAAAAGAAGATCCAGAATTGGCGAAATTGCTGAAGCAACCCGGTATCAAATGGGCAATAAGGGTAGGAAAAAAACATATTTTGGACTGAGGTACCCATATATTTTTTGCCAAAATGATTCAATTTTTTGGATTATCTGAAAAACAGAAAGAAGGTTATTTCGAGAAAATAAAAATCTATCTGGCAATCCTTCCTGTTTTCATTCTCCTTGTCCTGGGAGGATTGAATATTTATAAAAAAATCACCTGGAAAGAGCCGAATGATGGAGTTTTCTGGGATAAAAGACCTGAGGGTTTAACCGCATTAATTGTCGAAGTCAACAGCCCTGCCTATCTGCATGGCATCAAAAAAGGAGACATTCTTTACTCTATCAATAACGCTCCGACAAAAAACAAAATAGACGTCTCAAAGATATTATGGGCGGCGGGACGTTCGGAACTAAAAGTTACCTACGAAATCGCAAGAGGAGGCGAGATCATTTTTCCCTCCTTCTATTTACGCGAAAAAGGTGTTAATCCCATTTATTTCTTTCTTGCTCTTATTGGCTTTACCACTCTGATTATAGGATTGATTATTTTTCTCACTTCTAAAAAACCCTTATCCATGCCCTATGTCTATTTTTATTTCGTATGTTTGTGTTTTTGTTCGTTCTATATTTTCTCTCCCACAGGAGAGCTGAATGTCTTGGACAGTCTCTTTTACTGGCTTGACAAGTCAGCTTTCCTGGTTTTCCCCCCGTTGTTACTTTACTTCTTTTTAATTTTCCCTCAAAGAAAAAAATTCTTTAATAATAGGCTATCTTCAATTTCTATCTTGTATCTCCCGGCTGTGTTACTCTTTTTAACAAAAATACTACTTCATCTTCCCTTGTTCAAAAATTTGAGTGACGTTTTTGTCCTTCAATTGCACCAAACATCAGAAAAATTAGACCTCCTCCATTTTGCTCTTTTTTCGATCATGACCTTGGTGATTATCCTCCAAAGCACGTTTAAACCTTCAAACCTTTTGCTCAAGAAACAATTAAAGTGGATCGTCTATGGCCTTGCCATTGGAATCATTCCCTTCACCCTTTTCTACATCATACCTTTTATGCTTGGCCAGGTTCCCTCAAAGGCGGCAGAGCTCACCGTTATTCTCCAGGTTCTCATTCCTCTGACCTTTTCTTACTCAATCTCCAGAGAGAGACTTATGGAATTTGAGCTGCTGCTCAAAAAAGCGTTCGCCCTTATCCTCTCTTCTGTTGTTCTGGCCACTGTTTATTTTATCGTCAGCTCGCAAACGAGAGTCTCGGTAGAAGACAGGCTCAATTACCTCATCCTGGGAGTCCTGGCTATAATTCTAGGAGCGACGCTCTTCCCTCCGTTAAAAAAGCTTTTCCAAACCATCCTGGATAAAGCTTTTTACAAGCGAAGTTATAAATATCGCAGAACTCTTCTCTCGATAAGTAAAGAACTTAGTCGAGAGAGAAATCTTCAAAAACTCTCTCAATCTCTTTTGGAATTGATTGCAAATGCCCTCTCTCTCAAGTGCATTGCCCTTCTCCTGCCCGATGACAACCAAAAAAACTCTTTCTATATCCTGAAATCCAGGGGCAAATTGCCTATTTCCAGAACAAAAATCACTTTTGATGCCCAACTTTACAAAAGCTTAAAGGAAAGAGAGTTTCTTTCTTTTTACTCCTTTGTTGAAACAGAGGAGCTGCAAAGAAAGTTTGAGAAGCTTTCTTCGTCTGGCTTTTTCCATTATCTGCCCTTAAAAGTCGAGGATAAGCTTATCGGCTGTCTGGGAATGGGGAAAAAAGAAGATAATACTTTCCTCACCAGTGAAGACTGGGAAATTATGACAACCATATCTTCCCCCGTAGCCTTGGCTTTAGAAAATGCTTATCTTTACAGTCAGGCCAGAATAAGGGCTGTGGAACTGGAAAGGCTCAAGGAATACAGCGAAAATATTATTGAAAGTCTAACAGTGGGAGTGGCAGTGTTAGATAAGAAAGGAAAGATCATAGGATGGAATCGGGTGCTCGAAGAAACTCTTTCCAGAAAAAAAGAAGAGGTTTTGAACAAAAACTTAATTAAAGTATTAGGACCTAAGAACTATTCAGCCCTTTTTCCCTCTGATACTGACAAGGACTTCCGGCTCTTGAGCGAGATCACCCTGGATATCCCTCCCGGAGAGAAAAAAATATTCGATATTGCCAAAACTCCTCTTTTGGATAACGAAATGAATCCATACGGAACAGTCGTCGTCTTTGATGATATAACAGAAAAAATATCTCTTCAGCAGCAGCTACTCACATCAGAAAAGTTGGCCTCGATCGGCCTCCTTTCGGCTGGAGTCGCTCATGAAATCAACACTCCCCTGACAGGAATTTCAAGCTATGTCCAAATACTTCAAAAGAAACTTTCTAACTCTAGCCACTCTCAGATCCTGGGAAAGATTGAAGCCCAAACTGAAAGGGTAGCCAGAATAATTAAAAACCTGCTCAACTTTGCCCGGATGCCTTCAGAGTCTTCCTTTCATCGAGTAAACCTCAAGGAGAGTCTCGAGGAGATTATATCTCTGATTGAATATAAACTAAAAACCATGAGCATAAACCTAGAGTTAAATCTTTCTCCTGTGAAACCTCTGTGGGGAGAAGGAGAGAGACTCCAGCAGGTCTTTATCAACATTATCCTCAACGCCATCGATGCCATGCCCAAAGGAGGAACCCTCAAAATCGAACTCAGTAAATTGAATAATGAGGCTATCATAAAAATAAAGGACACCGGAACTGGTATTAAAGATCAACACTTGCCCCATATCTTTGATCCATTTTTTACCACAAAAGGGAGCGGAAAAGGGACTGGCCTTGGCTTGTCCATCAGCTATGCTATTATTCAAGAGCATGAAGGGCATATTGCTGCAGAAAGCGAGAGCGGAAAAGGTTCTACTTTCACGATTTATCTTCCTATGGATTTAGATAAGAGAAAGTTAGATAAATTTACTGTTTCATAAATCAAGAAAATGACTCAAAAAGGAATGATCCATATTATCGACGACGAACCCATCATCCATGAAGTATTGGGCGATCTCTTATCCTCAGAAGGCTACGAGGTAGAAAATTCTTCAAGCGGGGAAGAAGCTCTTGATAAACATTCTTCCTCATCCTTTGAACTTGTTCTTCTGGATTTGCTTCTGCCTGGAATGGACGGAATAGAGGTCCTCAAAAAATTGAAAAAAATCGATCCAAACGCTGTAATTATCATAATAACAGCCTTTGCCTCAGTGGAATCAGCTATCTCTGCTATGAAAATCGGAGCATATGATTATATCCAGAAGCCCTTCAAGCACGATGAATTGCTTTTGACGGTAAAAAGAGCAATAGAGCATAGAAAGCTTCAAGAAGAAAACATACGGTTGAAAGATGAACTCCAGAGAAAGTTCAGTTTTGAAAACATCATCGGAAAAAGCGAAGTCATGAAAAATGTATTCGAAACAGTCAAGGCCTCTGCCCCTACCCGAAGCACGATTTTGCTTCAAGGTGAAAGTGGAACAGGTAAAGAGCTAGTCGCGAGAGCCATTCACCAAAACAGCGACCGGAAAAATTCCCCCTTCGTAGTCGTAAACAGCGGCTCTCTTCCCCCGGACCTGTTGGAAAGCCATCTTTTTGGCCACGTAAAGGGGGCCTTCACTGGAGCTGTAAGCAGCAAAAAGGGTCTTTTTGAAGCGGCTGAGAAAGGAACAATATTCTTTGATGAAATATCTTCTCTCAATATGGAAACTCAATCGAAATTGCTACGAGTTATGCAGGATAGAGAATTCATGAGATTAGGGGGGACAAAAACAATTAGAGTCGATGTCAGGGTCATTGCCGCTACTAACGCAGATTTGGAGGAGCTAATCAGTGAAAAGAAGTTTCGGGAAGACCTCTTCTACCGCTTGAACGTCATCAAAATAGAGCTGCCATTGCTAAAAGAAAGAAAAGATGATATTCCACTTCTGGTTAAACATTTCTTAGATACGTATGGTAAAGAAAATAAAAAAGAAATCCTTGGTGTCACTGAAGACGTCATGGAGACACTTATAAATTACGATTGGCCAGGAAATATAAGAGAACTGGAAAACCTTATCGAGAGAGCTGTTGTTCTGACTAAGTCCAAACTCATTTCCAGGGTGAGTCTCCCTCCTTTCCTCCTCGCTCCTCAGGAAGAAACCAGAGCAGCGGCCTCTATAAACAACGAGCTCAATCTCAAGGAAAATATTCAAACATTCCAGAAAAAGGCTATCATCAGCGCCTTAAAGCAAGCAAAAGGAATACAGAAAAAAGCTGCTAACCTCTTGGGACTTAAGCCCACCACTTTGAATGAGATGATCAAGAGGTTAAATATAGATATCTCGAACCTATAATTGCAAAAGAGGGGAAGAGAAAAAGGAAGAAAAAAAGGGACAGGCTACTTTTTTAAAAGGTGGATTTGATAAATCAAACTCGTAAAAGATATAAAAAAGTGGACAGGTGTACTAGCTCAATAATTCAGTAACGATTTTATAATGTCATTGCGAACGGAGTGAAGCAATCTCATAAAAAAAGCATTTTCCCCTAAGAGATTGCCGCGCTTCGCTCGCAATGACACTTTTGCCTTCAATATCCTTACCAAAGTGTAACCTAATTACTGAGCATAACCAACAGGTCCGTTCTTTATCCAAAAAGTTATTATAACCTGCAAAACAGAAAAAGATGCCTGAATAGAAAAAGAGGCCTGTCCCCATTAATTAAATCTTCCTGGCACAGCTCTATTCGGGTTTATCTTTATTTTTCTGGGCTTAGACTCTAATTCAAAATCAAACTCTTCTTTTCTCTCGTCAATTATCAGTCTTTTCTCGACTCTATTCCCGTTCTCAATCCACTCTACCCATAAGGGGAAAACGAAGGGCTCTTTCTGTTGGTTGATTCTTAATTTCAGAATGTATCCTCCCTCTTCTTTCAGGACAGAGTGAGAAACGTTGACCTCAGGGAGAACATAGGAATCAAACCAATTCCTGAAAAATACTGCAAGATCTTTCCCTGATACCGCTCTAATCGTTTTGATGAAATCTTTCGTACTTGCCGCACCGTACTTATGCCTTCTGAAAAATTCTTGTAATCCTTTAAAAAACGCTTCTTCTCCCAGGAGATCTCTCAGCATATTCAAGACTAAAGAAGCCTTGTTATAAATTATTGCTTGGTAAGCTTCAGGATTATGATAGTTGAGACGGGAGCCAAGAGTTATCGCTCCCCATATCGATTTTTTTCCAGTCCATTGAGAGAATTTCTTCAAAATAGAAGGAAATACTCCCTCACCACGCTTCTCGATTAAGTACAAAGTGGCCGAAAACTGAGCTAAGCCTTCGCTTAACCATTGATCATGATACGTTTTCCATGTTACGGCTTGCCCCCACCACTGGTGAGCAATTTCATGGGCGATGAAATATTCTTTCCAGCGAGAAAGATCAACCGGGCTTCTTGTGCTTGCGTATAAACCTCCGTTCTGAGTTGGGGGTAATTCATTAATAACAATAAAAGAGGCTGGGCTATGACCTCCACTCGCAGACCAAATTCTGCGGACAATAGTTAGCTTTTCGTAAGGATAGGGGCCAAACTTGTTTTCATAGAATTGAATAATATTTTTGGCCTCCTCTAGAAGCCCTTTTTTTTGAAAGCTGATGCCAGATGCGTAGAAATGCTTTAGCGGCAGAGACTTCAAATCCTCTTCTACCTTAATAAACTTACCAACAAGAAAAGAAAGGTATTTAATCGGATATTTTGTTTCAAAGATATAAACAGAGCTTCCTGTTTTTTCTATTTCTTCTACTCTTTCCACATCGTTCAATCTGCTTTTCTCTATCAATTCTCCATTGGAAATACACTGGTATTCAGGAGGGACAATTATTCTTAAACGGGCCTTGAAATAATCATCACCTGGAGGGGAGGGATACCAGAAGGCACTTCGACTAAAAAGATAGGTCTCGGATTTAGGAGTTACATAGCTGAGGTTCTTATCAAACTGAAGCCCAGCGATGACATCCGTTACTTGCTTGGGAGGAACAAGCTTTCCCCTGTAATATATCTCTATGGAGTAAGGCTTATTTTCAGGAGGGGGATGGATAAAATAAACATAAAGAGACCCTCTCAATTTATCTTGGCTGTAGATCAACGCCCGCTTATCCTCATCATAAATGCGAAGAATATCTAACTCAGGATTAAGCTTAAGCATTATTCGTTCGAGGGAATCAACTTTAGACTCCACTTCAACCTTTGCTTTCCCAGAAATATAAAACTGTTGAGGTTTAAAGTCGATTTCAATTTTGTAGCTTTTAACTTCAAACATCTCGACGAAAGATATAAAAATTCTCTTTTTTCTCCCCTCCTTGTAGGGCGAATAAAGGTTGATAATTTTTTCATCTTTCCAGCGGTAAAGATTAATTTCTTCCGGTGTGAAAGGAGAATAGATATAAGCAAGATCCCCCAACTTTTTTCCTTCAAAGTTGAAAACTACCTCGTTCCCTTGAGGTAAGGCAGTAAGTAACTCTTTATTAAGGGAATTTTCAATCGTGAAGGACCGGGAATAATATTTTGAAAACAAGGAGTAAGCTTTATTTCTTTCTAGGATAGAAGCCTGGAAGCCTTCCTCATCTGGATCCTTTACTATCCTGATGTTCTTCCGAAAAAAATAGTCGGAAAACCTGAGGTAGGCACATGTAAGATCATCTTCAAGAAAGCTTTTTTTATAGATTAAATCAAGCTGATGCTTTTCTCCTGGGTCAGAGGGATAAAAGTGCAAGTGACCCTTCCCCAAGATAAGAAGGCCCGTTTCAAGGCCTGGGATGTTATCGTAAAAGATTATTGCATCTTTAAAGGAAAGTTTGATATCCGCATGTTCAACTTCGATCGATTTAACTCTTTCAGCTCTTTCAGATGGAATTTTAATCTTATACATGATATTGACTCTTCCCAGCACCCTTTTCTGCTCTATCAGCCACTGATCGTTCACCTTAATAAGCGATAAATGCCAGGTTTCTATGGCAGCAGAGTAAGAATTTTGAAAGAGAGCCTGAAGATATATTTTGGCTTCACCCTCTGTTTGGGTCAATTTACTGGGCTTGAATAAAGTCACACTATCCAACCGCAGGACATTAAACCTGTTATTTACAATCAACCTCTCTTTTTCCCTTACTTCATTTGAAAAACGATTCAGGTATGCCGGGATATCCTTCTGATCTAGGGACTCTTGAATTTGAGAAATAAATTCACTAATACTTTGCTCTTCAGCAGCAACCTGGGGAATTAAAGAAAATGTAAGGAAGAAGAACAGAGGAAGCCCAAGAATTGATATATTTTTCATTTATTTATTATAACAGAAAGAAGAATTAATATAAATTCTATAGGAATATGCTTATTTTTGTGATACTTCCTCATTCCTTCTTCTTGTGTCCTTATTTTAAAATATAGCAATTTTTGTGCCAAATTAATCCAAGAAAAATATTCCACCTTTGGCTGGGTAAGGATAGTTTTAGGTGAGGTTTATTAAGAATCGGCCGAAAACTGTAAAAAAATTTAACACTTGCTTTTTATTTTTTTTGCTTGCCTTTGACGAAATCTTCTTCCCAGGTAATAAAGCTGTGGTAGAAAATCTTGTCTCCTTCCTCGATTCCACGAGTAATTTCTGTAATATGAGAAGTGGAAGCCCCAAAAGCCTCGACAGCATAAAAAACTGCTTTCTCTGGATCTCCAGAGTTGCCGCAAGTGTAGAAGTCTAAGGCAACATAGCCATATTCTGGCCACGTGTGGCAGGATATATGCGATTCTGAGATCACGATAACTCCGCTGACTCCTTGAGGCGGGAACTTGTTAACAGAAATAGACCATACCTGAGCCTGGGCAATCTCTGCAGCTTTGACTAAAATCTGCTGCACTTTATCCACACTCTTAATAATCTTCGGATCACACCCGGATGCTTCAACGATATAATGATGGCCTATGGATCTGTGAATTTTTTTGGCCATTTTGCTTCTCCTTAAAAAGGTTGAATCTAATTATGGCATATTCCTTAACACTGTCAAGAAAACTTTAGTGGGGGTCAGACCTTTCAAGCTTTTATAATTAGGATATGTCAGTGTAATTAGATAGTAAAGAGAAAACGGAACTGCAGAGTTTGGATTAATATTTGGAAAATTTCTGGACAAGAATAAAATATATTTGCTATAATACGTTGTTAATATTCTATACATACTTTATAAATTATATATACTTTTAATTTTACAGGAGGAATCATAAATTTCATACTCAATTAGAATCTTTCTCCCCCACTTCACAAAAATCGTCCAGGCTCAAGTCAAAGCTCTCAGAATAAACGCAAACTGAATATGAGTCCCTACAAAGACTTTTCTCAAAATCATCCCGGGTTGTTATCAGCCTGACCTTTTTGAGAGTAACACAAGAATAAACAAGAATTTGGAGGGAAATGGGTGGAAGTTGAAGAATTAAAAGTCAAAAAGCGAATAAAAAAATACAACAACGAAAAAAAAGCCCTTATATCAATCCTCCAGGATATACAGGAAGAATATAATTATCTTCCCCCAGAAGCTTTAAAGATTGTCTCAAAATCTCTGGATATTCCTCTTATCGATATCTTCGGGGTGGCTACTTTTTACCGTACTTTCAGCCTCAAACCACGGGGAAAACATCTCATAACTGTTTGTTTGGGAACCGCCTGTCACGTAAGGGGAGGCCCTAAAATTCTGGAAGAATTTAAAAGAAAACTAAATATAAAAGCGGGTGAGACTACAAAAGACATGCGCTTTACGTTGGAAACGGTTGCTTGTTTAGGGTGCTGTGCTATTGGTCCAGTTGTGGTAGTGGATGGCAACTACCACTCCCAAACGTCTATTGGAACAGTCGATTCGATTCTAAAGAAGTACAGAAAAAAATGAAGTAAAGTGAAAAACATAATGAAAATACAATCAATCACAGATTTGAAACAAGCTATTGAAATCCAAATCCAAAAAAGAAAATCCACAGAGAAACCTATTCTTACTATCTCAGCAGGAACCTGCGGTCGGGCAAGGGGATCATTAAGAGTAATTAAGGCTTTAAAAAATGCTATCAAGAAACAAAAGTTAGAAAATGACATTAAAATTAAAGTTACAGGTTGCCATGGTTTCTGTGAGGCTGAGCCTAACATCATTATTCATCCCCACAATATTTTTTATCAGAAGGTCGAGCCCAAGAACGCTAAAGATATTCTTGCTCAAACTGTATTAGGTAATAAAATTATAGACCAACTTTTGTATTCTGATCCCTCCACGAAAGAAAGGTATATCCAGGAAAACGATATTCCTTTTTACAAGCATCAAAAGCGAATTATTCTTGGGGATAACGCCTTGATTGATCCTACCGATATCAACGATTATCTCTCCATTGGTGGGTACTTATCGCTTGTCAAAGTTTTAAGTAGTATGACTCAAGAAGAAATCATCGAGGCCGTGAAGCAATCTGGTCTGAGGGGAAGAGGAGGAGCAGGATTCCATACAGGAAAGAAGTGGGAGTTCGCAAGAAAAGCTAAAGGAGACACGAAATATATAATCTGCAATGCTGATGAAGGTGACCCCGGAGCCTATATGGATCGAAGTTTATTGGAAGGAAATCCACACCGCGTTCTGGAAGGCATGATAATAGGAGCTTACGCAATAGGGGCAGAAGAAGGCTATATTTATGTTCGAGATGAATACCCTCTGGCTGTTGAACATGTTTCCTTAGCAATCTCTCAAGCCAAAAAATTAGGACTTTTAGGAAAAAACATACTTGGAACAGGCATTAATTTCCAAATCCACATTAACAAGGGAGCTGGGGCCTTTGTCTGCGGAGAAGAAACAGCTTTAATTGCTTCTATCGAAGGAAGAAAAGGCGAACCTCGCCAGAGGCCTCCCTTCCCTGCTATGAAAGGTTTATGGGGCAAACCAACAAACATCAATAATGTTGAAACCTGGGCGAATATTCCTGTAATCATTGAAAAGGGCGCTGATTGGTTCTCAAAAATTGGCACGAATGGAAGCAAAGGGACGAAGATATTCTCATTAGTTGGCAAAATAAACAATACAGGGCTAGTTGAAGTTCCAATAGGCATAACTTTGCGCGAAATCATATATAACTTAGGAGGAGGGATTCCAGGCGGCAAGAAGTTTAAGTCAGTCCAGACTGGCGGTCCTTCAGGGGGTTGTATTCCTGATAAATTGCTAGATTTACCTGTAGATTATGAAAGACTTGCAGAGGCGGGAAGCATAATGGGATCTGGTGGGATGATCGTTACGGATGAGAACACATGCATGGTGGATCTGGCAAAATATTTCTTGAACTTTCTTCGCGATGAATCTTGCGGCAAGTGTCTAAGCTGCAGAGAAGGAATCCAGCGCATGTGGGAAATAGTAGCCGACATTACAAAAGGACACGCGACGATGGAACAGCTTTATGTATTAGAAGAATTAGCCCTTAAAGTGAAAGATGCTTCAATGTGTGGGCTTGGGCAGACTGCGAGTAATCCTGTCTTGAGTACTTTGAGATACTTTAGGGATGAATATAAGGCTCACGTTATAGAAAAATGGTGTCCTGCATTGGTGTGTAAGAGACTTGTGCCTTCTCCCTGTCAAGATGCCTGCCCTGTTGGTATAGATGTTCCGAGCTATATCGCTATGATTGCTTGGGGCAAATTCAATGAAGCAGTTGATTTGATTAGAGAGGACAATCCTTTTCCAGCAATTTGTGGACGCGTATGTAATCATCCATGTGAGTTAAATTGTAAAATGGGCGAATTTGATAAGCCTGTTGCCATACATTCACTTAAGCGGTTTTGTGCAGACTACGTGCTCAAGCGCGAGGGATATAACGTGCCGTCCATACAAAGCAAGAGAAAAGAGAGAGTTGCGATCATCGGATCAGGTCCGGCAGGTTTAACGGCTGCTTATAATTTAGCGCGATTAGGCTATAGGACCACTGTATTTGAGGCACTGCCAGTAGCAGGTGGGATGTTATCTGTAGGTATTCCCGCTTATCGTTTACCAAAAGAGATAGTTAAGGCTGAGATTGATGCAATTCTTGCCCTTGGAGTTGAAATTAAGACCAACGCAGCGATTGGAAAGGATCTAAGCTTAAATGACCTCAAAAAGAAAGGATATAAGGCGATATTCATAGCCACGGGTGCGTATAAATCATTAAAATTGGGATTGCCCGGAGAGGATGTGTTGAAGGGTATTATTGACTGTGTGACTTTCTTGAAAGATGTAAATCTTGGGAACCAGAAGAAACCCGGTGATAAGATTGCTATCCTAGGAGACGATCACATTTCTGTGGACGCGGCACGAGTATGCAAGCGCCTTGGTTCAAGTGAAGTAAATATAATTTATAGAAGATCAAAGGAAGAAATGCCTCTAGACTACTCAGAAATTGATCAGGCTATAGATGAAGGTGTAAAGGTCCATTATTTAACTATTCCTAATAAAATTTTAAGCAAAGAGGGAAAAGTGGCAGGTCTGCAGTGCATTCATGCACGAGTTGGAAAAGCTGATAGCAGAAGTCGGAGAGAACTTATCCCGTTAGAAGGTTCCGAGTTTACCATTGATGCCGATACAATAATACGAGCAACCGGTCAAGTACCGGATCTTACGTTTTTAAACCGTAAGTTTGAAATCTCGAACTGGAATCTGCTTGTTGTTGATCCTTATACTCTACAAACAAATGTATCGGGCGTTTTTGCCGGTGGCGATGTTGTAACAGGACCTGCAACTGTGATTGAAGCTATAGCAGCTGGCAAAAAGGCAGCTGCATCCATTGATAACTACATTAGTGGTAAGAAGTTTGAAGGATATA
Organism: Candidatus Aminicenantota bacterium; assembly: GCA_011773465.1. Lineage (GTDB taxonomy): Bacteria > Acidobacteriota > Aminicenantia > Aminicenantales > Aminicenantaceae > SOIV01. Next base: position 87,462 of record WVXO01000012.1, read on the forward strand.
AGAGGCCTAAACCCAGGATGCAGATTGAACCTATTCAGTTGACCAAGGAAGAGGAAGAGCTAAAGCGTCCTAAGATGCCGTTACTGAGTAGGAATAAGAGGTTGCAAAGTTTCGAGGAAGTTGAATTGGGCTACACTGAAAAAATGGCAATTCGTGAAGCGAAACGATGCAGAAGATGTGATATAGAGGAATAGATGAAATTTAATAAAATAGATAAGATCTTAGAAAAGTTCAACATGCAAAAATCACAATTAATCAGTATATTGCAGGATATTCAGAATGAATTTAACTTCTTACCCATGGAGGTATTAGGCTATGTTGCAGAGAAATTAGGAATTCCATTTAGTCTTGTGTATCATTTAGCAACTTTCTATAAAACCTTCAGCCTGAAACGGCGAGGAAGACATTTAATTAATGTGTGTCTTGGCACTGCATGTCACATAAGGGGAGGAGTAAGAATTTTGGAAAAGATTGAAAGAGATCTGAATATAAAATCAGGATCGATAACTTTGGATTCTAAATTCAGCTTGGAAGTCGTAAGGTGCGTTGGGTGTTGTAGCCTAGCCCCAGTTATAAGAATCGACGATGATACCCATGGTCGATTAACACAAGGGAAAATAACACCTATGCTCAAGAAATATGAGTAATTCAAAAATAGTAACTTTGGACGATTTAGAGCTTCTCAAAGAGAAGGGATTAAACTTGATTTATCCAACCAAGACAAAGATCAGTGTAGGGATGGCTACTTGTGGCATTTCCACTGGAGCTAGGGAAGTATTCCAAGCAATTTCAGAAGAAGTGCAGAACCAGAAGCTGGATTGTGTCCTCAGCCAGACCGGATGCCTTGGGTTCTGCCAAAGGGAACCATTGGTAGATGTTATAGAGCCAGGAAAGCCAAAGGTAGTCTATGCTGAAATGTCTTATGATAAAGTACCAGAGCTAATAACCAATATTAAAAATCAGAAAATTAAAAATGAATGGATGCTATGCCAAATAGGAGAAAAATACAGCCCAAGATTGGATGGAATACCATTCTACAAAGATGTTGATTTCTATAAAAAACAGAAAAAGATCGCCCTGAGGAATTGTGGTTTTATAAATCCTGATTGTATTGAGGAATATATTGCTAAGAGAGGCTACTTCGCATTGCACAAAGTGCTTACTGAAATGAAACCAAAAGAAGTAGTAGATATGATTGCTGAATCAGGGCTTAGAGGAAGAGGAGGCGCCGGATTCCTGACAGGCAAAAAATGGCAGATTACCAGGTCATCAAAGGGAAAGATTAAATATATAATTTGTAATGCTGACGAAGGTGACCCTGGTGCTTATATGGACAGAAGCTTATTAGAAGGAGATCCACACAGTGTTTTAGAGGGAATGCTAATAGGAGCTTATGCTATAGGTGCAAGTACTGGATATATTTATGTTCGAGCAGAATATCCACAAGCTATAGTAAAATTTTTACAGGCTGTCAAGCAGGCTGAAGAACATGGGTTGCTCGGGAAGGATATATTCAATTCAGGCTTTAACTTTGAGGTACGAGTAAATAAAGGAGCTGGAGCTTTCGTTTGTGGCGAAGAGACAGCTCTTATCGCTTCAATTGAAGGCGGATGGAGTGGACCGAGGCCAAGACCACCTTTTCCTGCAAAGAGCGGCTTATGGGGCAAACCAACTAATATTAATAATGTTGAAACATGGGCAAATGTTCCTGTAATTATTGATAAAGGGGCAGACTGGTACTCTAAGATCGGGACAGAGAAGAGTAAGGGTACAAAAGTATTCTCTGTGGTTGGAAAAGTGAACAATACCGGATTAGTGGAAGTACCTATGGGCATTACCTTGAGGGAGATTGTCTATGACATAGGAGGTGGAATTCTCGATAACAGGAAATTCAAGGCTGTTCAGACAGGCGGCCCATCCGGAGGGTGTATCCCGGAAAGTCTAATAGATCTACCAGTTGACTTTGAAAAACTGACAGAAGTGGGATCTATGATGGGGTCAGGTGGCATGATTGTAATGGACGAAAATACCTGTATGGTGGATGTAGCTAAATACTTTCTTGCCTTTCTTGAAGATGAATCTTGCGGCAAGTGTGTTCCATGTCGGGAAGGGATAGAGAAAATGCGAGAAATACTCAACAATATTTGTAAGGGCGAAGGAGAAGAGGCAGATATTGAATTGCTGGAAGAGATTGCCCTGACTGTAAAGGAGATGTCCTTGTGCGGGCTTGGTCAAACTGCGAGTAATCCTGTTCTGACAACCATAAAGTACTTTAGAAATGAATATGAGGAGCACATCATAAACAAAAGGTGCCCAGCAGGTGTGTGCCTTGATTTAATCTCATACTCAATTGATGCTGAAAAGTGCAACGGATGTGGAGCTTGTGTGAGACCTTGTCCAACTCAGGCTATTACTGGAGAGAAAAAGAAACTTCATAGTCTCGACCAAGAGAAATGCATTAAGTGTGGAGCATGTTATGAGACCTGTAAGTTTGATTCGATAATCATAAAGTGAGGGAAAATGATAACGCTTTTTATTGATAATCAAAAAGTTGCCGTCAAAGAAGGAACGACATTGCTTAAAGCATCCGAAAAACTTGGAATAGAAATTCCCACACTCTGCTATCATGAAGGACTTCCCCCTTATGGTGCCTGCAGGCTCTGTGTTGTTGAGATAATTGGGGAAAAGAAAAACCGAATGGTAGCAGCCTGCTCTTTTCTTGTTGATGAAGGAATGAAGGTTTTAACTATCTCCGACAGAGTTCTGAAGAGGCGACGCATGATTGTAGAATTTCTATTGGCTAGGTGCCCGGATATAAAAGCAATCAGGGATTTGGCTGATAAAATGGGCATTAAAAAGCCTCGCTTCAAAACTAAGAATTTGGACTGCATCCTTTGCGGCCTGTGTGTGCGTGTTTGCAATGAAGTTGCGGGAATAGGTGCAATTGGATTTGTGAATCGTGGCAAAAAGTTGAAAGTAGATACTCCTTTTCACCTGGCATCGGATGTTTGTATCGGTTGCGGAGCCTGCTCTTTTGTTTGTCCTACAGGTGCTATTGAAATGGAATTGGATGCTGTGAAAAGATTCCGTGAGTTGCTTGGTATTGAACATAAATGTAGATATTCGCTCATGGGTTTAGTGTCTTACAAGGTTTGTTCCAATAATTATGAGTGTTGGAGGTGTAAGGTTGACCAAAGGATTCGAGACTCACTTGCTACCCATCCTATATTTGCGGCAAAAAAGATAAAAACAGAAAAAGTAAATCAATATTTCTCATTTTTAAAAAAAATTCAGGAGTAGCCGATACAATATGAATAGAAGCAATCTTACAGATTTGAAGCATAGAAAAACTCTGGGGAAAGGCTCCGTGGGATAAGGAGAGAAGATGATTACAATTAGATTAAACGGTGCAGAGGTTAGAGTTGAAAAGGGATGGACGATTTTAGAGGCCTGTAAGTTTTATGGGATTGCTATTCCAACTCTCTGCTACAACGAAGGGCTAAGTCCCTACGGAGGCTGCCGCCTCTGTCTTGTGGAGATAGGAGGGGGACTTAAGACCAAATTAGTCTCATCCTGCACTTATCCTGTTGAGGAAGGGCTTGTGGTTAACACTGATACAAAAAGAGTCATCGAAACGAGAAGGATGATGATAGAGCTTATGATTTCTATTGCTCCTAATTCTAAAACTATCCAGGACTTGGCCTCTAAATTCGGAGTTACAAAAGTTAGGTTCAAGATTCGAAACGAAGAATGCATCCTCTGCGGCCTCTGTGTCCGTATTTGCAGAGAGCAAATGGACGGCAAAGCTATCGGTTTTCAGAATCGAGGGTACAAAAGAAAAATATCGACTCCCTTCGACATCCGCTCTGAGGAATGTCGTCTCTGTGGCGGTTGCATCTATATCTGTCCTGCATGCCAGCTGAGGTGCCAAGGCCCGCAACCAGACACAGCTGTTTGCAATGCCTGTCTAACCATGGATCCAACCTGCTTGGACCATTACGATGAGCTCCAATGCTGGATGTATGATGCCGGTCGCTGCGGCACTTGTGTTAGAGAAAAAACAGAAAAAAAGAAAACAATGAAAAATAAACTATGAAGAGTAATGAATAATAATAAATCTTTTTTCTTACTATTTACTGATTACCAATGAAATAAGGAGGTTATGACAATGGCTTATACAAAACTCAACAGAAGTGCTGCCACTTTAACAAAGAACAGAACAGAGGGCTCTATCAGCCCCTTTAGCGGGATGTGCGTTACCTGTGTTGACGGTTGTATCGGAATGTGTGAAATAGGAAAATCTGCCTATCGTGGTCCTGAAGTTCTCTATCCACAACCCTTTGGTATCATCACTTCAGCCTCTGAAAAAGAATACCCAGTTGACCTTTCTCATTTCAGTATCATGGGAACTGCAGTCGGTGCCCATGGCGTAAAAGCTGACTCCGATAAAGCCACATTCCCTAAGGTGACTATTGAAACACGAATAGGACATGATAAAGGAATTAAGTTAAAAGTCCCTTTTATCGTGTCTGCAATGGGCTCCACCAATGTGGCTAAGCAGAACTGGCAAGGATTAGCCATTGGAGCAGCCCTTTCTGGAACAATTCTCACCATAGGCGAAAATGTCTGCGGCATGGATGAAGAATCCGAATTCAAAAACGGGAATATTGTCCGGTCCCCTGATATGGAAACCAGGGTGAACCTGTTTAAAGAATGGCAAGAAAATGGTTACGGTACAATTGCAGTTCAGGCCAATGTGGAAGATACGCGATTGGGAGTTCATGAATATGTTATAAAAAAATTGGGGGTCGAAGCTGTGGAGCTGAAATGGGGTCAAGGAGCCAAGGACATAGGCGGAGAAGTCAAGATAAAAGATCTAAAGAAAGCCCAGGAATTAAAAAAGAGAGGCTACATCGTTCTGCCAGACCCTGAAAGTCCCAACGTGATTAAGGCTTTTGAGAAAGGTAGTTTCAAAGAATTTGAAAGACACTCTCGTTTGGGTATGGTTGAGGAAGAAAGCTTTATACAGAGAGTAGAGGAGCTGAGAAGTGCAGGAGCAAAATATGTATTCCTCAAAACAGGAGCCTACAGACCCGCAGACTTAGCCCGGGCAGTAAAATTCTCTTCAAAAGCTAAGATTGACCTTCTAACGGTTGATGGAGCGGGTGGAGGAACAGGAATGAGCCCCTGGCGGATGATGAATGAATGGGGCATCCCGAGTGTTGAAATTTGGTCTCTGTTGTATCAGTATCTCCGTAAACTTGATGAGAAAGGAGATTATATCCCGGATGTTGTGGTCTCTGGAGGAATCACCTTAGAAGACCAGATTTACAAGGCACTGGCTCTAGGAGCCCCTTATTTTAAGGCGGTAGGTATGGCAAGAGGACCCATGGCCGCAACAATGGTGGGCAAAACCATTGGCAAGACAATAGAGGAAGGGCTGATTCCTGTATACGTCGAACGTTTCGGAAGCTCTGCTGAAGAAATTTTTGTAACAGCTCCAGAATTGAAAAGAAAATACAAAGAGAGATTCAACAATATACCTACAGGTGCTATGGGCCTTTACAGTTACTTCACAAGGCTCAGCCAAGGATTACGGCAGCTCATGGCAGGAAACAGAAAGTTTGCCCTTCAATATATCACTCGAAATGACATCGCGGCTTTAACGCAAGATGGAGCAAACATAAGCGGCATTCCTTATATCCTGGATGTCGACAAGGAAGAAGTCGATAAAATCCTGAAAGGCTAATTCAAGGGAACAGGCAAATTTTCATTAGAAACGAACCTGTCCCTTTTTATTTAATTATGAAATGGGGCCTGGCCCCATTTTTTGCCATTTAATTAAAGGCTCCATCATCGTTGATTAAGCTTTTTTTATATTCTCTTTTATCCATTTCATACTTATCAGGCTTTTCTTGTTTATCTAGTATTCCTATTATAAGCCAGATAAATGAAATGCTTTACCCTTTATGAATGTTATGCTATAAATAGCTCTAGTTTAAAATGGAAATAATAATAAGAATAATCGCTTACTTCATCCTGCTTTTTGCCATCACAATTCACGAGTCTGCCCACGGCTGGGCCGCCCTCAAATTTGGAGACCCCACAGCCTACCATCTGGGTAGAATAACTCTCAATCCCATACCACACATCGATCCTATCGGCACGGTAATTCTCCCCCTTATTATGATGATAACAGGCATCCCTTTTATCGGCTGGGCCAAGCCAGTACCGGTCAATCCTCTCAATTTGAGGAATCCACGCCGCGACAACCTCTGGATATCAGCCGCCGGACCTCTCTCTAACTTGACGGCCGCCGTAGTCTTTTTAATAGGCATCGTGATCCTGAAGTTCCTTAATCCCAATATAGTTTACTTTCTCAGGTCTTTCATTTTCGCCCAAACTGGTTTTGCTGGTGGATTTCATCCCCTTGGTGGATTGGCTTTGATCTTATTTTATGGTGCTCTTATCAATACTCTCCTGGCTATTTTCAACATGATACCTATCCCACCTCTGGATGGAGGCGGAGTCCTGATGGGCCTTCTCTCTGATGAAGCGGCAGAAAAATACGATCGAATCCGCCCCTTTGGATTTCTTATCATTCTCGGATTACTTTTTATCGGATTTCTTAACCTTATTTTTAGACCCATCTATATTTTAATAGCGACCATTGCCGTGGCCTAAAATGGGAGAAAAAAAGAAAAAAGTTGTTCTCAGCGGAATGAGACCTACAGGTCCTCTCCATCTTGGGCATCTGGCTGGGGCTCTGCGCAACTGGCTCAAATTCCAGGAGGAATACAAGTGCTACTACACTATTGTCACCTGGCACGCCTTCAGCTCTGAATACCAGGATTCAAAGGTCATTAAAGACTATACATTTGAAGTGGCTGTGGATTGGTTGAGCACAGGATTAGACCCGAAAAAAAGCGTTCTTTTCGTTCAATCAGATATCAAAGAGCATGCTGAGCTCCATCTGCTTCTCTCGATGGTTATCCCCCTTCCCTGGCTGCATAGAGTTCCCACATTCAAAGAAATGCAGAGGGAACTTCCTGATAAAGACCTGAACACATACGGATTCCTCGGATATCCTGTGCTTCAAGCAGCTGATATTCTTATCTATAAAGCAGATGCCGTGCCTGTAGGCGAAGACCAGGCTTTTCACCTTGAATTTGCCCGAGAAGTGACAAGGCGATTCAACCGCCTTTTTGGCAACATTTTTCCCGAGCCTCAAACCTTTCTTACAGAAGTCCCCAAGCTGGCCGGAACAGACGGGCGCAAAATGAGCAAGTCTTACGGGAATGCGATTTTGCTCAAAGACTCACCGGAAGTCATTCGACAAAAAATATCAACCATGAAGACGGATGTCAGGCGCAAACGCAGGACAGATCCTGGAGTCCCAGAAGACTGCCCCGTGTTTACTCTGAACAGAGCCTTTGTGGCGAAAAAACGAAGAGAGGAATTGGCTCAGGGGTGTCGAACAGCCGGAATAGGATGTTTGGAATGTAAAAACGTGGTCATCGAAAGCCTCCTTAACCTTCTTACCTCTTACAGGGAAAAAAGGGATAAATTCGAAAAAAAACCTCGGCTTGTTTGGGAAATTCTGGAAGAAGGTAATGACAAAGCAAGACGAGTAGCCCAAAAGACCATGGAAGAAGTAAGATCTGCTATAGGTCTTTAAAAAATAATCGATATCTATGGACGCCTCCGCAACATATCAAGTAAGGTTAGAAGTTTTCGAAGGCCCTCTGGACCTTCTCCTGTTTCTGATTAAGAAGAAAAAAATTGATATCAATGATATTCCTATGGCCACAATCACCAGAGAATATTTAGAATACCTCAACCATAAGGAAAGGATAAATCTCGATAGGGAAGCTGAATTTCTTCTCATAGCTTCGCTCCTCATCTATATCAAATCCCAGATGCTTCTCCCTCGAGAAAGGGCCCTAGACGAAGAAAAAGACCCCCGTCAAATTCTCGTGGACCAGCTTCTGGATTATCAAAAAATAAAAGCAGCCAGCCTCCTTTTAAGAAAAAAGGAAGAAGATGAACTGCAGAAGTGGAAAAGAACAGCTCTCCCCTCTCTGTTTCCAGAAGAAGAAACGGATTTCATGGAAGTCTCTCTATATGACCTGGCTGAATCCTTTTTTTCTCTCATGAGGAAAAAGGAGAAAAAAAAGACAAGAACCATTAAGAGGAAAGAATTTTCTCTAGAAGAAAAAACGAAGGAGATCATGGCTGTTTTAAAGGAGAACTCATTTCTAGATTTTTTGGATTATTTCAGCCAGCAGGAATCTTTTGAAGAAGCTTTTGTTTCTTTTTTCAGCCTTCTGGAACTTATCAAGTCCAGAATAGTCATTGCCGTCCAAAAAGGCCCTTTCCAGCCGATCAAGGTTAGGCTTCGCCAAGAAGCTTATTTGAAGAGAAAATGATGAAAAACCGCCTGAAGGAAGTCATCGAATCTTTGATCTTTATTTCCCTGGAGCCGCTGACGTTAGAGAAAATTAAAAATGTTCTTCAAGAATACTCAGAAGAGGAGATTGAGAAGGCTATTAAAGAGCTTCTTGAAAGCTATGCTACAAATGAAAGGGGAATCCAGATCATCCAATCTGCAGGTGGCTATCTTTTCTCAACAAGGCCTGAGCATGATATATGGATAAGGCGTCTTTTCAAGTTGGAAAGAAAAGCCAAACTATCTTCAGCGGCTTTGGAGGCTTTGTCAGCCATCGCTTACCACCAACCTGCAACCCTGGCTGAAATCTCGGCTATGAGAGGAGTGGATTCCAGCCACACCCTCAAAACTCTCCTTCAGAAAAAACTGATCAAAATTGTAGGAAGAAAAAAGAGCCCAGGGAGTCCGCTGATCTACAGGACGACTGATAAATTTTTAGCATATTTTGGTCTAACCGATATAAAGGATCTCCCATCTCCAGAGGAGATTTCAAAAATTCTAGAAGAGGAGAAAGATCTTGAGGAAGAAGAAAGCTCTGTTCATTAAAAATGCAATCTTTTCTCTTATCACTTCGTTATTACTGGTGTTTCCCTTTTCTTGCCGACCTAGAGAAATAGAAATCCCGGAGCCTCCTTCAGACCGCCATCAGCCTTACAATTTCGTCGGGCGCAGGGGGATGGTTGTAGCTGCCCATCACCTCGCTGCAAAGGCGGGCTTGGAGATGCTAAAAAAAGGAGGAAATGCCATCGACGCAATGGTGACAACAGCGTTTGCCTTGAACGCAAGTGAACCTTTTGCTTCCGGAATCGGAGGCGGAGGATTCATGATTATTTACCTTGCTTCAGAGAACAGAGTCACTGTCGTAGATTTCAGGGAAAAAGCTCCTTCCAGGGTCCCTCGGGAAATATTCAACGACGAAGGCAGAATAAAACCCGACGGGCTGGCCGTTGCTGTCCCCAGCGCCCTGGCAGGATGGGTTTATTCTCTCAAAAAATACGGGACAAAAAGCCTGACAGATGTTACCCAGGAAGCCATTAGAATTGCCGAGAATGGATTCGAGGTGAGCCAAACTTTCAGCCGTATCAATAAAGACCAATACGAAAAAATTCTCACTAACGCAGGAGAAGGAACTTGCTATCTGAACAAGGGCTTTCCCTATGAACCAGGAGACCTGTTCCGAAACCCTGAACTGGCCAGCACCTTAAAGCTTATTGCCTCTAAGGGAATAGATGAATTTTATAAGGGGGAGATAGCCCAGAAGGTTGTAAAAGCGGTGAATGAAAAGGGCGGAGTAATGGACCTCAAAGATTTAGCTCTTTATAAGCCTGTTGAGCACCCGCCATTAAAGGGAATCTACAAAGATTACACACTTTTTACTATACCTCCTCCAAGCTCTGGAGGAGTACACATGATCCAACTTCTCAATATCATTGAGAATTGGCCTGTAAGAAAATGGGGTCGTAACTCTTCCCCTTATATCCATCATTTCTGCGAAGCTCTTCGCTTTGTCTTTGCCGATAGGTCGCGATATCTTGGTGATCCTGATTTTATAAAGATCCCTGTCGAGGAACTTATCTCCAAAAAGTATGCTAAACAGATTGTTTCTCAAATCAAGCCAAATAGTCTTCTAGATGTTTATCCTTTCGGAAGATTTGACGAGAGAAAGAACGATCAGGGAAATACGAGTCATGTGTGCGTTATTGATAAAAAGGGAAACATTGTCTCCTTAACTCACAGCATAAATCATTTTTTTGGTACAGGAATCGTCCCTGAAAACACAGGCTTTCTGCTGAATAATATTATGTATGATTTCTCTGATGATCCCAGCTCGCCTAATGCGCTGGGACCTTATAGGCGGCCTTTAAGCTCTATGGGACCTCTTATAATGTTTAAAAAGGATAAGCCGTTTCTGATTCTGGGTTCACCAGGGGGAACGCGAATTTTTTCCTCCCTTACTCAGATAATTATCAATATCATTGATTTCAACATGTCTCTAGATGAAGCTATTGAAGCCCCTCGCTTCTTCACCTATTCCTCCGAGGGAAAGGCGCGAAGTATATCTCTCGAATCGCGGTTCCCTGAAAAAACCATTGAAACTCTAAAAAACATGGGACATAGTATCAGAATCAGAGAAGCTTTTGATAAATACTTCGGAGGTTCTCAGGGCATATTAATCCTCGAAGATAAAAAATTGATTTTGGGGGGAGCTGATTCTCGAAGAGATGGATATGGAGCAGGATATTAATTATGTATTAATAAGGATAAAATTATGAAAAAAATCACTCTCGCAGCTTTAATTCTTCTCGTTCTCCTCATTCTGGTCATATTCCCTCAAGAAAGGAAAGAATCTTCTTCTCCGCTTTTTGAACAGCCACTCCTGATCACTTCAGCAGGCCAGAATGCCGAAATTCTAATGGCTTCGGTCCTGGCAAAAAGAGCAGGGCTCGACTCGAAACTATCAAAAATTGCCACTCCGAAGGATTTAGTGAACATAAAAACTATTGTCCTGGTCCTGGGAGCAAGTTCAAAAGGCCTTGGAGCGGCAGGACTGGATATGACCAAAGAAAAGGAAAGAGTCAATCTGCTGATTGAAGAAGCTCAAAAGAAAACCGTTCCCCTCCTTTGCCTACACCTTGGCGGAGAAGCAAGAAGAGGCCCGCTATCAGATGAACTGATATCCGCTTTTCTTCCTTTCGCCAAAATGGCCATCGTGGTTAAGTCAGGAAATAAAGACGGATTTTTATCCGGGATTTGTGAAAAGCACGACATTGCTCTTGTAGAAGTTGAAAAAACAGCGGATGTCTTAACTCCTTTAAAAGACGCGTTTAAATAAGAAAAGCCTTTCTCCCGTAAGTTTATCTAAAAGGATAAGTGAAGTATAAGAAATTCAACAGATAGATATTACAGAAGAGAAATCTAAGTAAAAGGATCTGATTTCTTTTTCGTAATTTTGCCTTTGATAAGGAAAAAGGGGCCAGGCCCCATAATACCCTAATATAAAATGCCAGAATACCTCATTTTCTTGTTGATGATAGCGATCTTTGCGCTATTGGCTATGTTGCTGAAACTCCCCATAGGCGTTTCCCTTGCCTTTTCTGCCCTGGCCGGCTCCCTTCTGGGAGGAGAAGGAATAGCTCTGCGTCATCTAGTAGAAGGAAGTTTTGGTTATTTTGATACTATTCTTATTATCGTCACGGCCATGATATTCATGAAAGTTCTGCAGGCATCAGGAATTCTGGACACTATCACATCTCTCTTGTTGAGAACATTCTACAAGAAAAAATCCGCTCTCTTGCTAACCGCCATGTTTTTAGTCATGTTCCCAGGAATGATCACGGGTTCCTCAACGACCGCAGTGCTCAGCACAGGAGCACTCGTTGCTCCGGTTCTTATGAAAATGGGGCTTTCCAAGGTCAAAACAGCGGCATTGATTGCCATGGGAGGAATTTTGGGTATGATTGCCCCTCCCGTAAATATCCTGGTCATGATCATGGGAGCAGGAGTTGATATGCCCTATGTGGGTCTCACCATTCCCCTTCTGATCATCGTCATCCCCCTTGCTGTCGCCATATCTTTTTGGCTCGGATACAAAGATATCAAAATTATTGAATATGAAAAAATGAGAGCTGTACTTCCTCCATCCTATCACCAACAATATGGTTTTCGGTTGTATCTCCCGTTGATCGTAGTCATTGTTTTGATGCTCGGTCAAAGTATCCTTCCAAAAATCATGCCAGATATAGGTATACCAGCAATTTTTCTTGTGGGAAGCCTCATAGGACTTGGCTGCGGCAGATCTTTTAATTTTTTCAAAGCCACTCAGAAAGCAATAAAGGAATCTACGCCCATTCTCTGTATCTTGGTAGGAGTAGGCATGTTCATCCAGATCATGACCTTAACAGGTGCAAGGGGCTGGATAGTGATCTCCTTTCTCTCTCTTCCTTCTATCTTTCTTTATCTTGGAATAGCCACCAGTATGCCCCTGTTCGGGGCTGTCTCTGCCTTCGGATCTTCCTCCATCCTGGGAGTTCCGTTTATACTCGCCCTAATAGACAAGAACGCAATTCTTACTTCCTCAGCCTTATCAGCTGTGGCGGGATTAGGGGATCTGATGCCGCCCACAGCTTTGGCAGGAATCTTTGCTGCTCAGGTTGTCGGTGAGGCCAATTATTTCAAGGTTATCCGCCATTGCCTCATGCCTGCCCTCTTTGAGCTTGTAATGGGAGTGGGTGTATTAATTTCCACTCCTTTATTGGATAAAATTATTTAGAGGTCCTTAATGCATATTGCATACCATCTTATTGTCTTTTACATAGTATGCCATTTAATCTGGTATCTCTTCCGCGAGAAGAAGTTCTGGAACCAGGTTTGCGCAGCTCTTGTTCTCATAATGTTTCTCCTCCGTGTTTTTCTGATTAAATAATTCATGAAAAACATAAAAAACAAGTTTATCTCAAGTCTTCTTGTTCTTTTCATCCTCGTTATCTGTTTTCTCTCCGCCCTCAAATTTCTAAGCATGCAAAAAAAAGAGGCTGTCTTCCCGAGTGAAGACCTTACATCAAAAAAAATGCTCAGTGCCTATTTGCAGAGCCTGAAAAACACTTGGGGAGATACAGAGATTTACATCTATGAAGGACAAGAAAAGGGAGGAAACCTTTTGATCACGGGGGGCGCCCACCCCAATGAACCTGCAGGATTCATAACATCTGTTCTTCTCGTCGAAAATATTCAAGTTACAAAAGGAAAAATCATTATTGTCCCAAGGGCTAATAACAGCGGTTTTACTCATAGCGATCCTCAGGAAGGAAACCCCCAGAGGTTTTCTTTTGAAACATCAACTGGCAGAAGGCAATTTCGCTATGGCTCTCGCCTGACCAATCCAGTCCACCAATGGCCGGATCCAACGCTTTACATCAATCCCGCGGGCCAAAAACTCTCAGGAACAGAAAGCCGAAATCTCAACCGCTGCTATCCAGGGAGAAAGAACGGGCGTTTAACAGAAAAAGTAGCGTATGGAATCATGGAACTTATCAAAAAGGAAAAAATCGATTTAGCCATCGACTTGCATGAATCAGCTCCTGAATATCCCGTAATCAATGCCATTGTCTTCCATGAAAACAGTGAAGAGCTTGCAGCTCTAGCGCTCATGGACCTTCAACTGGAAGGATTTGAATTTAGCCTGGAATTTTCTCCAAAAAACCTACGGGGTTTGAGCCACCGAGAATGGGGAGACCACGCTCATATTATGCCCATCCTTCTTGAGAGCGCGAATGCTTCCCACGGAAGACTCAAAGGAAAGACATCCCCTGCGCTGATTGTCGAAGGGAAAGACAAGAATTACGCCAAGGCAGCCAAGCTTGGACGACTTTTTGTCCCCTATGGTGAAGAAGGAGTTCCTCTAAAGTTAAGAGTGGCTCGCCACTTAGCTGCTGTAAAATCCATCCTCTCCAGCCTCGAAGAACTGCATCCCGAGAAAAGAATTGAAATCAAAAATATGCCGTCTTCCTCCAAGGTAAGAAACACGGGGATAGGGCCTTTTCTCAACCCTCCAAACTGACGCTAAGTTAAGATTTTACCGCTATTTAGATTGACAAACAAGCCTCATCTAATGTACTATATTTGGTCGACCAAATTTCTAGAAAAATGGAAATCATAGTAGCCAAAAATTCAGGATTGTGTTACGGAGTTAGAAGAGCTTTGGATATTGCAGGTGAAACAAGGCAGAAAAAAGCCGGAAAAGTACTTACTCTGGGAGACCTAATCCATAACCCTCAGGTTATAGCCGACCTGGAAAGACAAAGAATTCACTCCATAAACGACCTGGATGGGCTCAATCAAGCAACAGTTATCATCCGAAGCCATGGAGTCTCTCCCGATATTTACGAATTACTCGCCCAAAAAAACATCGAAATTGTAGATGCTACCTGTCCTATCGTCAAAAAAATTCAAAAATTAGTCGAGGTCCTGGCCAAGGATAAAGAAGAAATAATCATCGTCGGGAACAAGGAACATCCAGAAATAAAAGGACTTATTGGATTCAGCCGAGGCAAAGGGATAATTGTAGAAAATGAGGACCAGGTTAAGAGCCTGCCTAACAGAAAAAAAAGAGCTGTCTTGGCGCAGTCCACTCAGGACCTCTACCTGTTTGAAAAAATTGTCGCCGCTCTCATCGAAAAAACTAAGGAGTTGAAGGTCTACAATACTATCTGTCGTTCCACACAAACTCGGCAAAAATCTACTTCTGAGTTGGCATCATATGTCGACACGCTTTTCATAGTGGGGGGAAAGAGCAGTTCCAACACAAATAAGCTTTACCAAATTTCAAAAAGAATTCTGCCCAACACATACTTTATTGAAAGTGCAACTCAAATTAAGACTGAAATGCTTAAAGGAGCGAAAAAAATAGGACTTTCAGGAGGTGCTTCCACTCCTCCTAGAGCTATCCAAGAAGCTGTTGCCAAAATTAAAAGTAGCTTCAAACACCAATTTCACAGGGAAAAGACCGTCCAATGTCAGAGATAACAAAAAAAGAAGAGGAAAATCTTTCTTCTAAAGACTACGAAAGTTTACTGGATCAATACCAGTTCAATGCCAAGGAAATAGCCCCTGGGAAAATAATCAAAGGTAAAGTGATTAAAGTCACTTCAACCCATGCCCTCGTAGATATTGGATTTAAGTCCGAAGGCATCATTCCCATGGAGGATTTCATTAGCATAAAGGACAAAAACGAAATCCATCCAGGTGACAATATCGAAGCGATAGTGGAGAGAAGCGACCTAAAAGAAGGGTATCTCGTCCTCTCCCATAAAAAAGCAATTGCTTTCAAAGCTTTGAATAGTCTGGAAAGAGCTTACAACCACCACACGTGGGTAATGGGGAAAATAATTGAAAAAATAAAAAATGGATACACTGTCAATGTCGGAATCAATACTTTCCTCCCTGACTCGCATGCTGACGTAAGAACAGTCAGAGAGCCTGAAAACCTTATAGGAAATAGATATAAATTTAAGGTTATAAAGTTTGACCGTAAATCCGAAAATGCTGTTCTTTCCCGAAAACTTTTCCTCCAGGATGAAAGGGAAAAAAGAAGAGTCCGGATTTTCAGCCAGCTGAGTCAGGGACAAAAAATCAAGGGTCAAGTGAAAAGCCTGACAAATTTCGGAGCATTCATAGATTTGGGAGGAGTAGAGGGGCTCCTTCATGTTTCGGATATGTCCTGGGGAAAAATAAATCATCCTTCAGAAATCTTCAAAGTCGGGGAAAAAGTAGAAGTTGTAGTCCTTGATTTTAACGAAAAAGAGGAAAAAATTTCTCTTGGGTATAAGCAAATGATCCCCAATCCTTGGGAAAACGTAGAAGAAAAATATAAGATCGGGCAAAAAATAACAGGCAAAGTAGTAAGCCTGGCTGATTTTGGAGCATTCGTAGAACTCGAAAAGGGAGTGGAGGGATTGATCCACGTTTCAGACCTGACCTGGACTCGAAAAGTTGTTCATCCAAAAAAAATCCTTACTCCTGGAGAAGAAGTAACGGTTTCTATACTGAATGTCAATCCTTCTACAAAAAGAATTTCTTTAGGCCTTAAACAGGTGATGCCTCATCCTTTAGAATTACTCAAGCAAAAATACAGTCCTGGGGCCCGAGTCAAAGGAACCATAACAAGCATAACCGATTTTGGTGCATTCATGGAGGTGGAGAAAGGAGTTGAGGGTCTCATCCATATTTCTGATATTTCCTGGGAAAAAATAAAACATCCCTCTGAAAAGTTGAAAGTTGAGGAAGAAGTGGAAGCTATCATCCTAAACATTGACGTGAAGAAGCAAAAATTATCCCTTGGCATAAAGCAGCTAGAAGGCGATATTTGGGAGGATTTTTTCAATCGACAAAAGATAGGAGACCTTGTCAAGACCAAGATCGTCCGCCTCACTGATTTTGGAGTTTTTGTTGAAATTACCCCTGGAATCGAAGGGGTTGTTTTCCTATCAGAGTTAGACGAACAGAAAATTGAAAAGCCAGAAGAGGCTTTTTCCCAGGGGGAAGAAAGAATAGCAAAAATCATAAAAATGAATCCTAAGGAGAAAAAAATATCTCTCAGCTTTAAGCAAGCTCGCTTAGAGCTCCAAAAATTAGAATATCAAAAATATCTTGAAAGCCAAGATGATAAACTCACTCTGGGGGATGTGTTTAAAGATCATTTCAAACAAATCCAATCTCCAAAAAAAAATAAAAAGGAGGAAAAAAGATGATTAAAGCTGATTTAATTAACAAAATTTCCAAAGAAATGAACATTTCCAAGCAAGAGGCGGAAACAGGAGTGAATCTTTTTTTCCAGACTATAAAAGAGGCGATCTTAAGCGGGGAAGAAATAGAATTAAGGGGTTTCGGAAGTTTTCGTTTCAGACAAAGAAATTCACGCTCAGGAAGAAATCCTCGAACCGGTGAACCGGTTCATGTTCCTCCTAAGAAGGTTTTATACTTTAAGCCGAGTAAAATACTAAAAAACCTGATAAATAGTAAATGAATAATGGAATATATCTCTGCTCCCTGGAGAAAAGAATACGTAAGACAAATATCCAAAATGAGCGGATGCATTTTCTGCCAAGCTCTTAAATCAAAAGACGACAAAGGAGCGTTCATCCTCTTTAGAGGCGCTCACAACTTTATCGTGTTGAACAAATATCCTTATACGTCTGGCCACCTAATGATTGCTCCTTACAAACACCTTTCTTCATTCGAGCGCGCAATAAAAGAATCGACTGATGAGATGACAGAACTCCTCAAATTGAGCCTAAATGTTCTGAAAAAGAAATATTGTCCTCAGGGCTTTAATACTGGCATGAACTTAGGTAAGAGTGCTGGGGCAGGCGTTGCCGATCATTACCATCTCCATGTTATACCACGTTGGACCGGAGATTCTCATTTCATGCCTATAGTGGGCGAAACAAAGGTGATGATAGAAAATCTCGAAACGACATACGACCGGCTTCTTCCCCTTTTTCAGAAAGCAAAATTAGGCTCATAAAAAAAATTGAGGTTCAAAATAACTTTCCGCCTATGACTGAAGAGGCAAGCAAACTTTCAGAACGAAAAAAATAAAAAAATGAATTTTGAACTCACAGAAGATCAAAAGCTACTTAAAGCTATGATCAGGGATTTTGCCCAAAAGGAGATTGAGCCTCAAGCAAAAATCTTGGAAGATAACCACGAATTTCCTCATAAATTATTAAATAAGCTGGGAAAGCTAGGGATCCTGGGCATGGCTATTCCCTCAGAATATGGAGGTACAAAAACAGACCATCTATCCCTGAGTCTTGTCCTTGAAGAAATCGCTCGAGCGTCTCCTTCACTGGCCGTTATAGTCAGTGTTCATTGTGCGCTTTTTTGCTACTCCATCATGGAGTTTGGAAATAAGATTCAGAAGGAAAAATATCTTCCAAAAGCGGCCAAAGGGGAGATACTGGGAGCTTTTTCTTTGACTGAGCCAGGGGCAGGTTCAGATGCGACAAACCTAAAAACAAAATCGATAAGGGAAGGTGATTTTTATATCTTAAACGGGACAAAATCATGGGTTACGACTGGAAGCGAAGCAGGTGCCTCTATTATTTTTGCCTCGACAGGGATTAAGCCAGCCGCGAAGAAACTGAATGCTTTTATCGTCGAGAAAAATTTTCCAGGATTTAAGGCATCCAAGATTGAAGATAAGATGGGGCTGCATTCATCCTTGACTTCGGAACTTGTCTTGGAAGATTGTCGAGTTCCTGCGGAAAATCTTTTAGGAGAAGAAGGAAAAGGAGCAACAGTTGCCTTGCGTTGCCTCGACGGCTCAAGAATCGGCATTGCTGCCCAAGCCGTTGGTCTCGCTGATAGGGCCATTGAAGAGGGCGTTAAATATGCCCAACAGAGGGAGGCTTTTGGCAGAAAAATTTCCGAATTTCAGGCTATTCAATTCATGATTGCTGATATGACCACACTCAGAGATGCGGCACGACTGCTAACTTACAAGGCTGCCGATTTAATGGATAAAGGGAAACCCCATAGCAAAGAATCTTCCATGGCCAAACTCTTCGCATCAGAAGCCGCCAACAAGATTGCCTATCAAGCTTTACAAATTCACGGAGGCTATGGATACTCAAGAGAATTTTTAGTTGAGCAACTTTATAGAGATGCCAGAGTTTTCTCTATCTATGAAGGCACATCTGAGATTCAGCGTCTGGTCATCTCTCGATATTTATTAGAAGAATGCTGAAGAAAAAATGGGGCCAGGCCCCTTTTTCTGATGTTCTGTCCACGATTTGAGAATGTCCTTTTTCTTACAAAAATGCAGAAATGGGGCCTGGCCCCGTTAAGTGATTAAGGTGAGATCATGTTAAAAGCAATGCGAAGAAACGTAAAAAAGTTGGCTCCTACGCTATGGCTAGTTATTGCTGCCTTTATTATTACTATTTTTGCAGTATGGGGAGGAGCTGGCCGTTTGGGAGAAACAAGAGCAGCTGGAGCCATTGTCACAATAGGCAAAGAGAGAATTTCCGCAGAATTTTACTTCCAGAATCTAAGACAGAGGCTTGAGGGATTAAAAAGAGAGTTCAAAGAACTAGATAGTAAGCTCATTCAGCAGCTCAATATCCCCCGACAAGTCCTCGAGCAGATCATCCAACAAACCCTTCTCTATCAAAAAGCCAAAGAATTAGGCATAGATGCTTCTTCGGAAGAAATTCGAGAAAAAATTATCGGTTATCCTGTCTTCCAAAGGGAGGGAAAATTCATCGGGTTTGAAGAATACAAAAGAATTCTGGAATGGAACCGAATCTCCATCTCAGAATTTGAAGAAAGCCTCAAGAAAGAGATCATTCTCAACAAAGTTATGAAAGTCCTCACAGCTGGAATTACGCTTACCCCCGAAGAACTGTGGGAAAGCTATAAAAGCAAGAATGAATCCGCCAAGATGGAATTTGTCATCCTTGAAACTGAAAAGATAGATCTGAAAGAGGAACCTCTCTCCAGCGAAATTAAGGAATACTTTGAAGAGAACAAAGAAAACTACAAAATCCCCGAGAGAAGAGAAGCTGCGTTTGTCTTTCTCAAAACCGAAGATTTAAAAGCAGAAATCGAACTGACTGATGCTGACATAGAAAAATACTATAATGAGAATGAATCACAGTTTAAAGACCCTGAAAGATTGAAGGTCAGTAGAATCTATCTCCCTTATGATGAGAAAGAAAAAGAGCTTATTTTGGCAGAAGCCCAAGGAATTTTAGAGAAGATCAAGGGCGGTGAAGATTTCGGTAATCTAGCAATAAAGCATTCCAAGGATAATAAAGCAAGTAACAGTGGGGACTGGGGTCTTTATGAGTGGCAAACATTACCCTCCAGGGAGAAGACAGAGATTGAGAAACTTTCTGAGGGAGAAACTTCTGGCGCTGTAGAACTTGAAGAGGGAATTTCTATCCTCAAAGTCACAGAAAAAAAGCCTTCGGTGATAAAATCCCTTGAAGAAGTCCGAGAAAGAATAAAAAGTACCCTCACAGACCAGAAAGCCAGAGAGTTGGCTGAAGAGAGAATTAGCAGATTAGAAAAAAGGGCAAGAAAGGAGAAAAGCCTTGGCGCAACCGCTCCAATAATTGGATTTGAATTAAAAAATACGGGTCTTCTCAAGAAGGGAGAGGCCATAGAAGACATTGACTCTGCCGGCACTATAAGCACCGCTCTTTTCGAACTCGAAGAAAAGGAAATATCTTCCCCTATTTATACCTACAAAGGCATGGGAATTGCTCAACTCGAAAAAGTTGAACTTCCTCGCCAGGCTAACTTTGAAGAAGTGGAAGAGGAAGTCAAACAGGAATTCGTATCCATAAGAAAGAAAGAGCAGGCCTTGGAAAAAATGAAAAAAGTTAAGGCAGAGCTCAAAGAAGCAAGCCTTGAGGGCTTGGCCGAAAAACATGGCCTTGAATTCAACACTGCCGATGAACACAAACGGGGACAGTATTTAAGCGTTATCGGAGAAAATGCAAAAATCGATGAACTCGCTTTTTCTCTTCCTTTAAATGAGGGAAGCGAACCCGTCGAGTTTGAAGAAGGTTATGCTTTGATTAAAATATTGGAAAGAAAAGAAGTAACACGAGAAGACCTTGAGCGAGATAAGGAAACAGAAAAGGAAAATCTGTTAGGGGAAAAAAAGAACAAATTCTTCCAATCTTATATGTCCAAATTAAGAGAAGAGAAGAAAGTTAAGATAAAATACGACCTTTTCCTTAAGATCAACTCTGATGTCCTCTCCAGGTACGAAGGAGAAGGATAGCGGGATCAGGCCTTTTGAAGGTTTGATCCTAGGGATATAATATCTAAGATAAGAGCTTTTACTCTTTTCTCCAGAGCTTCTCTGAATTTATCCACAGTTTCTGCAAACTCCCCCACTAAATAATCAGTGATGTACATTGGCTCCCCTATTTTGACTTTAATCTTAGCTGGAACAAGAAAAGGTACCTGAGTTCCGAGCATGGCTATGGGGGTTACAGGAACAGAGATTCCTTCCTCTTTATACATATTATAGGAAAGGATGGAAGCACCTCTCCTGAAATAACCCACATAAGGATTAGGATTCTTTTTCATCACCCGGCCCAGGCCTTGAAGCGTGATGATTGCTTTTCCTTTTTTTAGGTATTCTTGACATTTCTCCATAGCCAGTCTTTTTCCATGGCTTAAATCCACAGGAATTGTCCCCACTTTAGCTACTTTTTTTGATATATAGTCGACAACAAGGGACTTAAGGGGACTGAGGATTAAATCCAACAAGAGACCGAAGTTTTTCAGATGGATCTTGAGATGACGTCTTATAAGATAGTTAAACTCATCTTTATTGAATATCATCCTGTTGGCTGTAAAAAAAGTCGGCCGAGGAATGATTTTTAATAAAGTGGCGATATCTTTAAAGGTGCCGATATGATTTCCGACGATAATATTGGGCCCTCCTTTGACAAAATTCTCTTCCCCCATTGTCTCAATTTTTTTGCCAAGAAGGGCAAAACTACTCGCTCCCTTGATAAGAGGCTCTATCCTTTTTAATTCATCTTCGATGGTTGCCATTTCATCTATTCTTGATACTTATTTTATACGAATTTAATGAAAAATTCAAAAAAGAGATTAAGCATTTCCAATTCCGTTATTAGAAAAGGATTTGGGAAATAGCCTGGCTTCCTTCAGATTTTTAACGCCGTTCTCCATTCTCTCTTCTCGCCGGCTGCCTAACTCACTCCTCTCAAACATACTCGCCTCCCGACTCTCAGAAAAAAATGGGGCCTGGCCCCATTTTTCGTGGCTTGGCGAAGGCTGTATGGTGAAAAACCGTGAGAAAGGCTGAGCGGGCGTTGCGAGGAGCGAAGCAACGAAGCAATCTCTTCAATAGATTTAGGAGAGCGAAGCCTTGATCCGAGTTGCTTTTGACTCGCTGGGGCAAAAGCAACGTGTTTTTGAGCCATATAGCCTGAGCCTTTCTTCAATGGTCGCTGCGGCTATTTCCCAAAACCTGTGACTTAGCAGTCAGCAAGCAAGGATCTGTAAATGTTTGTATTTGTCTCGGCTTGAAAATGGAAAAAAATAATGATAATTTAGCCCTAAAAAAATTTCTCGAAAATCCTCTCTAAAAAGTTTATTAGGATGGAGGAAATGATGATTATACTAATCAACCATGGGCAGGTTTTCGCACCTGAGCCTTTGGGTAAAAAAGATATTTTGATCATGGGGAGCAAAATTGTTGCCATAAAAGAGCCAGGGCAGATTAGGATTGAAGGATTGGATGTTCAAGTGGTCAACGCATCAGGAAAAATTGTTATGCCAGGATTTGTGGACAGCCATGTCCACATATTGGGTGGAGGCGGGGAAGGAGGGCCAGCTACAAGAGCACCCGAAATAGCTGTAGAAGATATCGTCTCCAGCGGAGTCACGACTGTCATCGGCTGCTTGGGAACTGATGGGACAACGCGCCATATGCAATCTCTTCTGGCCAAAGCAAGAGGCCTTGATGCGGAGGGAATCACAACTTATATCTATTCTGGATCCTATCAAATTCCCGTCGTAACAATCACAGGAAATATTCGCTCTGATCTCATCCTCATCGATAAAGTCATCGGAGCAGGAGAAATTGCTATTTCTGATCACCGCTCTTCCCAGCCCATTTTTGCCGAGATCGCCCGCCTTGCTGCTGAATGCCGAGTCGGGGGAATGCTCGGAGGAAAAGCAGGGGTTCTCCATCTCCACATGGGCGACGGACCTCGCAAATTAGAGATGCTTTTCAAGTTGATAAAGGAAACAGAAATTCCTCCCACTCAAGTCATACCAACGCACGTCAACCGCAACCATGAACTACTGGACGAAGCAATCGAGTTTATCCTTCAAGGAGGTTATATCGATCTAACAGCGGGCATCGATCCTGAAGCAAAGGATAATGGTGAAATTAGTATAGGAGAAGCGATCAAACTGTGCCTAAAAAAGCAGGCTTCCCTCACCCATATCACAATAAGTTCAGACAGCAACGGAAGTATGCCTGTTTTCGACAAAAAGGGAAATCTTATCGGCCTGACTATAGCAACCGAGAAAAGCCTCTTAGAAAACTTCCGTTTTTTAGTACGCAAAAAAATCCTGAACGCCCAAGATACCCTGAAGCTCTTTTCTACCAACCCTGCTACATTCTACAAACTCAACCAAAAAGGAGAGATCAAAGTCGGAGGAGATGCCGATCTAATTTTATTCGATAAAGACTTTAAT
Source organism: Candidatus Aminicenantota bacterium (assembly GCA_011773465.1). Classification (GTDB taxonomy): domain Bacteria; phylum Acidobacteriota; class Aminicenantia; order Aminicenantales; family Aminicenantaceae; genus SOIV01. The sequence goes on from WVXO01000012.1 coordinate 110,668, forward strand.
CTAACAGATTCTTTTGCTATGGGACGGATGATGATTTCCGATGGAAAACTCCTCGCAAAAGGAACATTCTCTTAAGCTTAAGCTTTCAAAGCGCAAAAACAAAGCGCAAATTTAGTTTCGAGTAAAAGGAAAGAAAAATGGAAAACGAAACAAAAAATGAAAAACTTCAGCACAAAGAGCCAGGCTTTATCATTGCCTTGATTCCACTGATTTTTATGCTCCTTCTTTTTGGGGTAGGTTATGGTGTATACAAAATCATGGCTCCGGCTCTCCTCGTCACCGCTGCCTTTCTTACAGGGTGCATAGGGCTCTTTCTTCGGTTCAAGTGGAAAGTGATGCAAGAGGGAATCGTAGACAGCATTCACAAGGCTATGCCAGCTATCCTCATTATGCTCTGTGTCGGTATTCTCATCGGTTCATGGATTGCCTCTGGCACTATTCCTATGGTTATTTATTATGGATTGAAACTCATATCCCCTAAATATTTCTTGGTAACAGCCTGTTTTGTCTGCTCGATCACGTCTTTAGCAACCGGAACTTCATGGGGAACGATCGGCACCCTGGGGGTTGCTTTTATTGGAATTGCTATGGGCTTGGGAATTCCCTTGGGTCCAGCAGCTGGGGCGATTGTTGCCGGAGCTTACTTTGGCGATAAGATGTCTCCTTTTTCCGATGTTGCCAATCTAGCGCCTGTCACTGCAGGCTCGAACCTTTTTGACCATATCAAACACATGCTCTGGTCAGCGACTCCTGCGTGGCTCATAGGCCTGATGATTTACTTCATAGTCGGACTCAGATATGGAGGAGGAAACGTTGAGTCCAAAGAAATGACCATTATCACTCAAACAATAAAGGAAAACTTCAACTTTAATATCCTTCTCCTCCTTCCCATGGTAATCGTTTTTTACTTTGCCTTTACCAAAAAGCCGACCATCCCGGGTATGCTTCTTTCCTCTTTTGTAGCAGGAATATTGGCTATCATTTTCCAGAAAGCCTCGATCCCAGAAGTGGCAACAGCTATGAATACAGGCTACCAGGCCCATACCGGTGTGGAAGAGGTGGACAAGCTTATCTCTCAGGGTGGAATGATGAGCATGATGGAAGTTCAGCTTGTGGCCTTTACCGCCTTTAGCTTCGGGGGCATTATGCAGCGGACAGGGCTTCTCTCTGTCATTCTTGGTCGAGTGATGAGATTCACCACCAAGGTTTGGAGCTTAGTGCTGACTACCATCTGTTCTTCAATTGTCACAGCCTTGGCCACAGGAAGCTCCTACCTCTCTATGATTCTTCCCGGAGACCTCCTTTCTCCTGTCTATAAGAAAAGAGGACTGGCCGCGAAAAATTTATCCCGGATTATCGAAGAAAGTGGCGCTATCATGGTTCCTCTTATTCCCTGGAGTATGGCTGGTGTTTTTATCACAGGAATTCTGGGGGTTCCGACCTTATCTTATCTTCCCTGGGCAATAATGAACTATGCATCTGTTGTGATTTTAGCCATTTATGGTTTTGCAAAATTCACCATGGCTCCTAAAATAAGAGATGACGAAACCCAGATCGGAAGCTGATAGAAACTAGAAAAAACCTGGCGTCAGAACTTTACGAGGCGCTAATCTTCCTTTTCAAATTCAATGAGGGCTTTTTTAAAGCCCTCCTCAGCTTTCTTTTTTCTTTTCTTTCTTAATTCTGCGGTTGCTTCAAATTTTCGTTCAAATTCACCTCTTCTCTTCTTTTCCTTTTCCAATAACTCATCCAACGATTCCTTCTTCTTCCCTCCCCTTTTTTCAAACTGAATCACTTCTTGGGTGACAGGATCTGTCCAGAGTATGGATTGGCAACAGGGACAGATAATTTGAAACACCTGTTTTTTTCCCTTTTCGTTTTTCATTTGATACGAACTTTACCAAAAAAACAAAACCGAGTCTAGCAGAGCAAGCATCAAATTTCCTGGAGTGAGGAAGAAGTCATTCATTGTGCAGGAGTATTTGGGAATGGATGAAGCGACCTTAAAAGAAAGGCTCAGGCAATATGGTTCAAAAACACGTTGCTTTTGCCCATGCGAGTCAAAAGCAACTCGGATCAAGGCTTCGCTCTCCTAAATCTATTGAAGAGATTGCTTCGTTGCTTCGCTCCTCGCAACGCCCGCTCAGCCTTTCTCACGGTTTTTTCACCATGCAGCCTTCGCCAAGCGAGGAAATCCGACAGAGTCGGGCGGCGTGTATGTCTGAGCGGAGCGAGTTACGCAGCCGCAGAGAAGAGCGGAATTTGAATGGCATTGGGGTCAGACTTTGTCATTATTTTGGGGAACGAGCTAGTTTTTATCATTTAGACATCATCTGCAGGAAAAGTCTGACCCCGATGGGAGCGAGGCCATTCTCAAATACTCCCAGTGAATAATCACGAATTTGGAGATGCTGTTTCTTTCTTTTCCGTTGCACTTTTTTTCGGAACATTTATATTATGTTTTTTTATCAATTTAAAAAGTCCCTGCCTGCTTAGGCCAATCTCTTCTGCAGTCCTAGCTCTGTTGGAATTCCATCGGGCTAAAGCCTGGTTTAAAAATCTTTTCTCGAATTCGGCTCTTGCCTGGAAGAAATCATAGGAGGATGCTGTAAAGCATTCTCTATTAGGATTTATTTTTTGTGAAAGATATTCTTCTTTAATAAAATTATCTTCTCCAGCAAAAACTAAACATCTTTGAATTTCATTCTGAAGTTCTCTAACATTTCCCGGCCAAAAGTAGTTCATCAATAACTCCAAAGCTCTGGGCGAAAAATATGCCCTTTCGCGCTTCATTTCAGCACAGTATTTCTCAAGAAAATGATTCAAGAAAAAAAGAAGATCTTCTCTTCTTTCTCTCAAAGGAGGAAGCTCAACGGCAATGATCTTAAGGCGATAATACAAGTCTTCACGAAAATTGCCTCGTTCAATTTCTTTTTCAATATTCTTGTTGGTCGCACTTATAAACCTTACATTAATCAATCGTGGCTTATTTTCACCAATTCTTCTTATTTCTTTTTCCTGAAGGACACGAAGAAGCTTAGCCTGCAGATGAGGAGAAAGATCCCCTATTTCATCTAAGAAAAATGTCCCCCCATCTGCTTCTTCAATCAATCCAGGTTTATCTTTCACGGCCCCGCTGAAGGCTCCTTTCACGTGTCCGAATAATTCGCTCTCCAGAAGAAACTCAGGTATAGCTCCACAATTCACAGCGACAAATCGCCCATTTCTTCTTGTCCCATTCTGATGAATGGCCTTTGCTACCAGCTCCTTTCCAGTACCACTCTCTCCCGATATAAATACAGGGGCATCGCTATCTTTTACTCTGTCTATCAAATTGAGAATATATCGAAAAGTTTTGTTCTTTCCCCCCAGGAAAGGCTTTGCCAGTTCAATGTTCTTTTCTCCAATTTCTTGGAACTCAACTCGATTCTTCAAAATCAAGTTGATTGGCTTTGAGATTGCAATCACAAATTCTAAATCCTCCCCTGTATAAGGCCCAAATCCATACTTCCGCTCGAGATATATTGCACCTGCAGGCCTATTCTCTATGAAAAGAGGAAGACAGAGTACATTCTTAAGGTTATTCGCGCTATCTAATAAGACAGAATCTTCATTGAAATCGTTCATGATGATGGGTTGTTTTTCTTCAAGTGCTTTCTTTATTATCTCTGTATTGATTTTGTGGTTATCAGATTGGACGATCTCTTGTGACTCTTTAAAAACAACTTTATTCATTTTATCCATCAATAGAACCATGATGCGTGCAGAAGGTATCTCTTCCATCATTAAATTCAGCAGCTTGGGAAGGAGTGAATAAGCTAAAGATAATTTCATGTATTTTTTAGGATTAAGCTTATTTCTTAATTATTTGTCATAAATAAATTTTCTCCACGCGGTCTACCCTTGAAACCTGTTTGCCGGTTCTTTTTTCAGTAAGGATAACGATTTCTTCAGCAAATTTTTCTCATGGTTTATTTTATTGATAAGCAGCTCTTTATATCCGCAGTAGTGAGTTCTCCCCTGGTAATAAATTACGCTTAGAAAAATAAAGGAAATGAATTATGGTTCATGAAGGGAAGCAGATAGTTTGTTTGTGTTATTTTTGAAGTTTTTTTTCTATGACTTTTATCTTTTCATCAACATCCTTGTATTCAGGATTCCAGTTTTTGATTTCACTATAGATAACGAACGCTTTTTCTGTCTCTTTCAATTCTTCATAAATTGAACCCAACTCATATTTTAAAGCATAAAACCAATCAGTTCCCTCTTCAGTAATTTTCAAAGCCTTCTCTAACCATTTCACAGCTTCTTTAGAATCCTTTTTCTGCCTGTAGCAATTGCTTATTATGGTATAGCATTCCACGGTTCTGCTCTTGTCCTTGGAGGCCAGTTTAAATTCCTCTATGGCTTCATCTAACAAACCCTGTTCCAGAAAAGCGATCCCTAAATTAAACCTGAAATAGGCCTTTTTCCCGAATAACTTGGTCTCTTCCGCAGAGACCTTCTCAACCCGCTGCAGAATTTCATCCACTTTAGCCTGAGGAGAAGCTTTACTAATAGTATCAAGTTTCTGGCTTATCCTGGGATCATCAGGATAGCTTATCCTTAAATTCTCCAGGATTCTTCTCGCATTTCTCAACAAACCTTGTTCTACGTATAAATCGGCCTGAGCTAAACTCATTTCTAACTTCTGTTCTGTTCCTTCTAGAAGATCTAACCTTACATCCGCTTCTTTCTTCTCTTTGAGAGATAACTCCGCCTCTTTCTCTCTCTCGAGAATTCGCTCCGCAATTTTTTGCCCCATGGAAAGTTCTCCCACTTCTTTCTTCTCTACTGCGGGTGGTTCTGCTTCCTTGGTTGCTTCTAGCGGCACTTCCGGCTCCTTCTCTTCACTCACAGGAATCTTCGTCTCCTCAGCTTCTTTTTCCACCTGGGGAGGTCCTTCTGCTTCTCTCCGTTTTTCTAATTGTAATTCTTGCTCCTTTTCTTCCCCAGTAGCTGCCTCAGCCTCTTTTGGCCCCGGAAGAGGCTGTTCCGCTTCTCCCTCTTTGTCCAATGGAACCTCTGCCTCTTTCGGTTCTTCTGGAGGAAGTTCAGGCTCTATCTCTTCAGCCATAGGCGGTTCAACCTCTGCCGTTTTCTCAAAACTTACCTCAGCCTCTTTCGGCTCTGCAACAGTCTCTTCCACTTCTCTCTTCGCTTCATCTAAAGGCACTTCCAGCTCGCTCTCATCACCCACAGCTGACTCTATTTCCGGAGTTTTTTCCATTTGTGCCTCAGCTTCTTTCGGCTCCACAAGAGGCTCTTCCTCCTCTCTCTGCTCGGGTAAAGGTGCCTCCACCTCTTTGGCTTTTTCCAAAGGTACGTCTGCTACTTTCTCTATTTCTGGAGATCCAAATTTTTTTAGCAGACGATTGTATTCGTCGCTAATCTCATCATCTTTAGGGCAAAGCCTAGCAAGCTCACTTAATATTGGTAATGATTCCTTTTTCAAATCTTTTTTATGGTATTCTTCTAGAATAACCCTGTAAACAATCTCTAGATTCTTTGTTTGATTATTTGATTTATAAATAGAAGCCAATCCCTCAAGCGTGGGAACGTGGGCTTTCTTGGATGAGATAATAAGTCCGAGAAGGCCGATAGCTTTTTCGACGTTTTGTTGTTGAATAAAATTATCAACCATGGGTTCGTAAAGCTCAAAAGCCTGATCAAGGTTATTCCGGAGAATATTGATCTGCCCTAATTTGACTGTTGCCCGAACGTCCTTGGGTTGAAGGGAGATAATCTTTGAAAATATCTCCTCGGCCTTTTCAAGATTTTGGTCATCAAAATAAAGGTTGCCCAATTGCCTGAGGGCCTTAACATTGTCCTTATCTTTTTCCAGAATATCATCGATAAGAGATATGGCTTCTTTCTTTTCATCCACTCTTTTGAGAAGATCAACCAAATTTGACAATGTCCTTGGATGATCTGCTTTAAGCTTTCTTGCTCGATAAAGTAGTTCCCGCGCTTGCTTCAGGTCGTTACCACTAATTTTTATTTTAGCCGCTTCGTTCAGCTCATCAACCGCCTGGTCAGGTGATCCCTCCCTTGCGTATAGATCAGCTAGGGCTAGCCTTGCTTCTGGATCTTTCTTATCTAATTTCTTAAGTTTTTCGTACAAAAAGATAGCTTTTTTTGTTTGATTATCCCTCATTAAATCCTTTCCAGCTTTCACATACTCTGCTTTTGCTTCAGATGGAAATCCTTGTCTGACATAAAGATCACCCAATTTCATCGCTGTTTCTGTGTCTTTTGGATTTAATTTATTTATCTTCTTATAAACCGCCATTGCTTGGGAGTATAAGCCCCTTTCTTCATAATGGCCGGCAACCCGGGCAAGCTCATCTAGCGCCTTCCTCTTCTGATTCATTTTCAAATACAGGTTGCTGATGATATTCCGGACATTCACCTCTTGAGTGTCCCCTCTCAACAATTTCTTGTATTCAGATATTGCTTCTGTCAGCTTTCCCTTCTTGACGTATTTCTCAGCAAGCTCTCTAGTTTTACCTCTAGTACTATCTATGGTTTTTCCTCTATCTCTAGTAGGACTCATCTCACTTATACCTCAAATTAAAAGTAAGCCTATGAAATAATGTAGGCCCCCTCTCTTTTAATGCTCTGTAGTGTTCCCTTGTCCCATAACCTTTATTTTTAGAGAGGGCGTATCCTTCATAAACTTTATCTAGATGGATCATCATTTCATCTCTAAGAACCTTAGCCACTATGGAAGCTGCTGCAATTGAAATGCTTTTTCTATCACCTTGGACGATACTCCACTGAGGATAATTTACATCATTTAGCCTAAATCCGTCAACTAGAATAAAATCTGGAGCAATAGGCAAGTTCTCAACTGCCCTTCTCATTGCACTTAGCGAAGCCCAGTATATATTTTTTTGATCAACCTCGTAATTTGAGGCCGAGCCTATTCCTACTGAGACTGCATTAGCTAAGATTGCTCCCGCCAGTCTCTTTCTTTTTGGGGGAGATATTACTTTAGAATCATCGATTTCTTCTGCCCATCTTATCAAACCAGACCCTATCAGCACGGGAGGAAGAATGACGGCGGCAGCTACGACAGGACCAAAAATAGCACCTCTTCCGGCCTCGTCGACTCCTGCTATAGCCTTGAATCCTTTCTTTATAATTTTCTTCTCAATCTGAAAATCTGCCATTTTAACAAACTTGCACCGAGCAGATTGCCAAAATCTAGAACGGAAGTGCCAGGGAAAAATATGCTTTTTCCAAAAACGAAATCATGCTTATTACTAATTCCAACCGAAAGTCAACCTCTTTCTTCCTCAAAAAAATAAAGGCTGTCGGTGATTTACCCCATGAAACAGTCAAAATCAATCTATTCAGAATGTCTTCTCTATTTCTTTTCTTTAAGTCTGGCTGCTTTGCCTTTGAGTTCACGAAGGTAGTACAGCTTGGCTCTCCTGACCTTTCCATGCCTAACAGCTTCAATCTTTTTGATCATCTTGGAATGGAGAGGAAATATTCTCTCTACTCCGATACCGAAGGAAATTTTTCGAACAGTGAAAGTTGCCCCTAAACCAGAACCTTTTTTGGCGATAACATCTCCCCGAAAAACCTGAATTCTCTCTTTATCTCCTTCTCTTATGATGACATGGACTTTAACCGTATCTCCCACCTTAAAAGAATCTGAATCTTTTTTTAGAAGTTTTTCCTCGACCGAATTAATCAGATTCATCTTTTTTTCCTCTCTTTTCTGTTGTTATCTTTTCCAGAATCTTTTTCTCCTCTGCTGATAATTTTCGATTCTTCAGAAGATCGGGCCTTTGGAGCCATGTCTTTTCTAAAGATTTCTTTCGCCTCCAAGATTCAATCTTACTGTGGTCTCCGGAGAAAAGAACTTCGGGAACTTCCATGCCTCTAAAATTTCGTGGGCGCGTGTAATGAGGAAATTCCAATAAGCCCTCATAAAAAGAATCCCTCTTAACTGATTCCACATTTCCTACAACTTGGGGAATGAATCTCGAAATCCCGTCAACGACAACAATAGCTGCAGGCTCACCTCCTGTGAGAATATAATCTCCGATGGAAATCTCACCTGTCACCAAATATTGAATCACTCTTTCGTCGACTCCTTCATAGCGGCCACAGATGAGAATGACTTGAGGATGTTGCGCTAGCTCCTCAGCAAAACGAAAATCAAATTTCCTTCCTTGGGGAGAAAGAAGGTATACAGGTGTTTTCTCATTCTGTTTAATTTTCTCTACAGCAGCGAAAATTGGCTCAGACTTAAGGACCATTCCCTGGCCACCCCCAAAAGGACGGTCATCTATCTGTTTGTGCTTATCAAAGGTGAAATCTCTCAGATCATGAACATGAACTTCTATTAATCCCTTGTCCAGGGCCTTGTTTATAACTCCTTTCGAAAATACACTCCCGAACATCTCGGGAAAGATAGTGATTATATCAAATCTCATCCAACTCTGAAAGACCGTCGGGCAGGTCGACAAGGATTTCCTTTCGCTTTAAGTTGACCTTAAGGCATATGGACTTTGTGAAGGGGACGAGAATTTCTCTCTTTCCTTTCTTGACAACCAAAAGATCATTTTCTTTTATGCAAAACAGATCTTTAACGCTTCCTATTCTATCTCCCTTTTTTGTTACTACAGAACACCCGATTATCTGGAAAAAATAGTATTTGCCTTTTTCTAGAGTTCGAAGATCTTCTTCTGGGAGCAGGAGTTCCTGTCCTGCAAACTCACGAGCCTGAGGGAGAGAGTCAATTCCCTTCAGCTTGAGAATGTAGAACTCTTTATAGGGGCGGAAGGATTCAACTTGAAATTCTTCTCGAGCTCCCTTTCTTTCCAGAAATACCCTTGAAAAAAAAAGACTTCAAAGGGTGATCAGAATAAGGCTTAATCCTTAGTTCGCCCTTCTTTCCCTGGCTCCTTATAATTTTTCCTATGCTGACCAAGCTAACCTTTTTCAATTATTTCGAGATTGAATCTCCTTTTCAGTTTCATCCCAGCAGCACCAAGAATAATTCTTATGGCCCGTGCTGTTCTTCCCTGTTTGCCGATAACCTTGCCCAAATCCTCCGGAGCAACCTTGAGTTCCAGGATCGTGGTCTGTTCCCCTTCTAACTGGGAAACCTGTACCTTGTCCGGACTGTCAACTAATGATTTGGCAATCAATTCAACGAGTTCTTTCACTGTAACCTCCTTTAAGTTTAAGAATGTTGATTGGAAAGCTTCTCAGATTTGGAAACTTTATGTAAAAGAGATTGAACTGTTTTTGAAGCTTGAGCTCCTCTCTCCAGCCAAAAATTTGCTTTTTTAATATCAACATTGATTTCAGGTGGTTCCTTTAAAGGATCGTAATATCCAAGGATCTCCTTCGCTTTACTTTCCCTTGGCTTTTCAGAATCTATAACGATGATTCGATAAAAAGGCCTTTTCTTCGCTCCAAGTCTCATGAGTCGTATTGAAATCATTTTCAATTCATTTTTATTTAATACTATAAATAATGTAAGCTTGATTTATCAAACACATACATCTCAGATAATGAGAGATAATATCTAAATTTTCTAATTTAGTCAACTGACCCCGGAAAGAATTTTCTGAAAGGAAGATTTTTTCATCATTTTTTTCATTTCTATAAATTGCTTCAATAACTGATTCACTTCAGAAACGGGCCTTCCACTTCCCTTCGCAATTCTCATACGGCGGCTCCCGCTTATCATTTTTGGATTTTCCTTTTCCTCAAGAGTCATGGAGTTGATAATGGCCTCATAATGAAGAATCTTCTTGCTATCAATTTTCATCTTGGAGACATTCTTGAAAGGACCGGATTCAGGCAATAGACTCAAAATTTGGGAAAGCGATCCCATTTTCTTCATTTGGATGAGCTGCTTTTTAAAATCTTCTAGGCTGAACTCTTGTTTTCGGAGCTTGCGGGCAAGTGCTTTTGTTTCTTCTAAATCAGCCTCCTTCTCTGCCTTTTCGACCAGGCTCAAGATATCGCCCATCCCCAGAATCCTGGAAGCCATGCGGTCAGGATGGAAAACTTCGAGCTTATCGAATTTCTCCCCCACACCGATGAATTTTATAGGCTTACCTGTCACTGAGACTATAGACAAAGCTGCTCCTCCTCTTGCATCGCCATCTAACTTGGTTAAAATAACGGAAGTTAATCCAATTTTTTCCTCAAAGATCTGGGAGCTTTTCACTGCATCCTGGCCCGTCATAGAATCCCCCACATAGATCACTTCTACGGGTTTAAGAATATCTTTCACCATTCGGAGTTCCATCATAAGGTCATCATCGACATGAAGTCTCCCTGCTGTATCGACGATGAGTGGATCAAAACCTCGATTTGAGGCGAATTTGAGGAGCTCTTTGAGAGCTTCGGGCGGAGAAGACATTTGTTCTTTTGTCATTTCATAGAAGGGGAGGTTGAGCATTTTGGCAATCATCTTCAATTGCTCCTGAGCAGCGGGCCTTTTCAGATCAAATGAGACAAGAAGAGGATTTTTTTTGAGATCCAAAACCCACTTTGCGAGCTTTCCACAGGATGTCGTTTTTCCAGAACCTTGAAGCCCGACCAGCATGAATATTGATGGAGGATGGCTCGAAAATTCCAACTTTTTTGCTTCCTGCCCTAAAATGGAAGTCATTTCATCCCTTACTATCTTGATGACTTGCTGAGCAGGTGTAAGACTCGTGAGGACTTTCTCGTTCAGTGCTTTAATTCTGATTCTCTCTTCAAAGTCTTTCACAACTCGATAGTTAACATCAGATTCAAGAAAGGTCAGACGAATCATCCTTAAGGCCTCAGCCATGTTTTTTTCAGTGATTTTTCCCTCGCCACGGAGAAATTTCATAACTTTCTGAAGGCGATTCGATAATTGATCAAGCATCTTCTTTCTCCAGACTCAGATCAACCTATCAAGAAGAAAAATTTTTCTATCGTTGACCGTCCAGGTTCTCTCATAATAAGGCCTAACCCCAGTAAAGTCAACGGGATCAGACCTTTCAAATTCTCATGATTTGAATATCTTAAAGAGGAATGAAAAAAAATTATTTACTTAAAAGGCTCAGGCTATATGGTTCAAAAACACGTTGCTTTTGCCCCAAGAAAAATGTGGACTGGGAGAAATGGAAGAAATGGGGCCTGGCCCCATTTTTCTCAAGGCTTCACCAAGCGAGGGAAGAGAAAATGCTTACAATCCACCGCTCCTACTTGACATTTTTTCGTATTGTGATTAAGGTATTAATAATTTTTTTTAGAGTGCTGTGAAGAGGATAATAAGGTTTCTATCTCATGCATGTTAAGGAAATGAAATGAGTTCGAAGATAGACTACAAAGAGATAAACAAGCTCATACGTCTAATGGAAGAGAAAAACTTATCCCATTTCGAAATGGAAGTAGAGGGCTTAAAGATCAAGATCGGCAGAGACCTCTCCTCTGCTTCTGCATCAGAGCCCGCTCCTGCTCTCGAAGTATCGAAAGATACAGAAGCAAAATCAAGCAACGAAACTTTAGAGGCTGCGCCACAGGAAGGAAAGAATGATCTTTACTACATCACATCTCCCATGGTCGGGACTTTTTACAGTGCTCCAGATCCCTCTTCTCCCCCTTTCGTTGAAATAGGAGACTCAGTGAAAAAAAACCAAACTCTCTGTATTATAGAAGCAATGAAATTGATGAATGAAATTGAATCAGAGGTTGACGGCGTTCTCATGAAAATTTTTATCGAGAACGGAAAGCCTGTCGAATACGGGCAAAGATTGTTTGCAATCCAGCCAGTCTCCTAATCCTAGATGTTTTCTAAAATCTTAATTGCAAACCGCGGGGAGATCGCCCTGCGCATTATCCGGGCAGCCCGAGAATTGGGTCTTAAAACTGTTGCCGTCTTTTCTGAGCCAGACAGAAATTCTCTCCACACTATGCTTGCCGATGAGAAAATCTGCATAGGCCCTGCTAAAGCCTCTGAAAGCTACCTCAACATTCCCAATCTCCTTAGCGCTGCTGAGATTACTAAAGCCGATGCCATTCATCCTGGTTATGGATTCCTGGCGGAAAATCCCCGCTTCCCCGAGATCTGCGAAACCTCAGGCATAACTTTTATTGGCCCTCCAGGTTCTCTTATGAGGCTCATGGGAGATAAAAACAGAGCTCGGCAAGAAATGGAAAAAGCCAAACTAACAGTAATTCCTGGAAGCGATGAGGTTACTGAAGACATATCTGAGGCCAAAAAAATAGCACAAAAAATCGGCTATCCTGTTATCCTCAAAGCAGCGGCTGGTGGCGGAGGAAAAGGGATGAGAGTTGTCCGCTCTGCCACTAATCTGGAAGAGCAGTTTTCCATAGCTCAAAATGAGGCTAAATCCGCCTTTGGTGACTCTTCTCTTTATCTAGAAAAATACTTGCACAAAGCCCACCACATAGAAATTCAAGTTATCGGCGACACAAAGGGAAATGTCCTCGCACTTGGTGAAAGAGAATGCTCCATCCAGAGAAAATACCAAAAACTGCTGGAAGAGACACCTTCCCCATTCATAGATGAAAAATTCCGGAGAAAGATGATAAAAGCTGTCCATGATGCGGCCCATTTCATAGGCTATCAGAGTTTGGGGACATTTGAGTTCTTAGTGGACGAGAGAAAGAAATTCTATTTCATGGAAGCCAACACGCGCGTCCAAGTCGAACATCCTATTACAGAAATGGCCTACGGTATCGACCTGATCAAAGAGCAGATCAAAATAGCCGCAGGTGATAAGCTCTCCTTCTCCCCTGATTTGAGATTAAACGGTCATTGTCTTGAATGCCGGATAAATGCAGAAGATCCAGAGACATTCATTCCTTCCCCGGGAAAGGTTGACTTTTTGGCATTCCCAGGAGGAGAAGGTATCCGAGTGGATTCCGCAGCCTACAGCAACTGGCAAATACCCCCTGACTACGACTCTCTTGTTGCCAAAATCGTGGCCAAAGCTCCAACCCGAGCAGATGCTATCAAAAAAATGATAGTGGCTTTAGAGATGACAACTATTGCCGGCATAAAAACAAACATTCCCCTTCACTTGGGCATTCTCTCCAACTCGGATTTCATCAACGGAGACTACAATATCCAGTTTATGGAAAAATTCCTTGACAAGAAAAATTCATCAAGGATAAAGGGGTAGATAAATTATAACTTCAAACTCGCCGGAATTATCGCCGACAACATTCTCATTAATCCCCAAAAAAAGACGGCCGCTTATTGGCATCCTGACTTGATTGGCCGAACCTATGTAAAACTTTTCTATGATCTCGTGGCGCATCTCTTCACCGGTTTCCTCATCCACTTCAATAGAAATAAGCCAGACAACCTTCCCGATTAAAGCCCCTATATTCTCATCTGAAATGGGCTGCTGCATGGTTTTACGATCCATTCCATCAGGTCCGCACCAAGCCATCGGGTTGCCTCTCTGAAGAGAAATTTGATTCTGTGCACTAAAATATATTTCCTGGTCTTCTTTAACTTCAAGGCCGGTATCTGTCCAATCCACACTACCCAAAACAGTTATTCTAGAAACAGCCTTCCACTCTAGATTAGAGCTATTCTCCTGTTCCTTGGCTAAAACCTTTTCCTCATTAAAAACAGATCTCTCAACTGAAAAACTGCTTGAGACAAAGAGAAAGTACAAAGAAGGAACAACAAATAGTAACCAGCATAGAACAAGAAACAAACTTCCTTTAGCCCCGGACCTTAACACGATCTTTCTCTTATTGCTCATTTTATCCTTTTCTCATTACTTATTTTATCTTTTTCTCTTTCATTTGTATATCTTAATCAAGTTTTTTGCCTCTGATGCTTTTTTTTACTTTCGCATTTTCCATTAGAAGCACATCCACCATCTGCTGGTGAATTAAACCGTTGGTCGCCAAAATTTCTGAATCAAAAATGCTGAATTCACTATTCCTAAAATCAGAAATCCGGCCTCCCCCCTCTTGGGCAATCAAGGCTCCTGCAGCCATATCCCAGGGCTGAAGCTTCAATTCCCAGAAACCATCAAACCTCCCACAGGCTACGTAGCAGAGATCCATCGCCGCTGAGCCACAGCGCCGAATCCCCTGGGCTCGAATCAAGAAATTATTAAAATGGACGATGTTGTTCACTTCGCTCACCCGAATATCATAAGGAAACCCTGTGGCTATTAGACTCTTATCCAATTCATCAACAGAAGAGACCTTAATCTCTTTTCCGTTGAGAAACGCGCCTTCTCCCTTTATTGCTGAGAACATCTCTCTCCTCATGGGATCGTAAACCACGCCTAGAACGATCTCACTCTTTCTCTCCAATGCTACAGATACGCAGAAAATAGGAAAGTTATGAGCGTAATTTGTCGTACCATCAAGAGGATCGATTATCCACCTAAATCCTGCTCCTTGCTGCTTGCTCAGCCCTTCCTCGGCCAAAAAATCATGGCCAGGAAAACAGGATGAAAGATGTTTGAAAATTGCCTTCTGCGATTTATTATCAAAATTAGTGACAAGATCTACAGTCCCTTTAAACATGATTTTGCTGGACTTGTCGATATTTTCCCTTAGAATTCGCCCTGCTTTTTGAGCGGCTTCCTTTGCAGCCTCTAAATATCTTTCCATGTTCATGGCTCCTCAATATTACCAACTCTCGACTTTTCTATCAACCTTATGAAAAATGGCGCCAAAAATGGGGCCAGGCCCCATTTTTCCATTCTTTAAAACTTTTTCTAATAACGAGGGTGGAGATTCTTGCTACCCCTATAAACCTTTTGCCTTTTTAGTCGTATTATAATATGATAATGAGACCTAAGAGAAAGAGGAGATGAATAAAAAAAGAGGCTTCTTCAAGAGAAGAAAAAAAGCAATCATAATTTTTGCTGTAATCATGTGTGTCGGGATTATTATTATCTTCAACCTCCGATCACAAAGAGAAAAAAGCATAAAAGTGACTGTAGAGAAAGCTGAAAAGCGTGATTTGACTTCGAAAATCTCGGCATCCGGAGAAGTTAAGCCCAAAAAAAATGTGAATATTAGCGCTCACATACCAGGAAGAATTGTCAAAATAGGAGTAGAGGAAGGTCAAAGAGTTAAGGCAGAAGATTTTCTCCTGAAACTCGACTCAACTCAATACGAAGCAAATGCTGACCGGGCCCAGGCTCTCATTCATTCTCACAGAGCTGACCTTATAAGGGCAGAAGCAGCACTGAAAAAAGATGAAAGTTTCTACCAAAGATATCAGAAACTTTTTGAGGAAAAGCTCATCTCTGAAGAACAGCTGGAGGCAGCCAAGGCTCAATATGATATCTCTAAAGCACAGCAGCAAGCCATCCTTTATCAAATCGACCAAGCCCAGGCATCTCTCCAAAGCGCCATGGATGACTTGAGTAAAACGGTCTACAACTCCCCGATTGACGGAATTATTACAAGCCTTCGAGTTGAAGAGGGGGAGATCGCCATGATCGGCACGATGAACAATCCCGGAACAATTCTGATGACCATCGCCGACCTCTCTGTGATGGAAGTAGAGGTTGAAGTTGACGAAACAGATGTCATCGGAGTCGGGATCGGACAGCAGGCTGAGGTAAGAGTTGATGCCTTCCCTAACCAAACCATCAAAGGAAAAGTCACTGAAATCGGAAGCTCTGCCCTTCAAAAAGTGACTTCATCCGAAGAATCTAAGGATTTTAAAGTTATCATAACACTGGAAAATCCCCCAGAGAACCTTAAGCCTGGCCTCTCAGCTACAACAGATATCATCACCGCTGAAAAAACAGATGTCCTCGCTATCCCGATTTCCGCTTTAGTCTTAAGAGAAAAAGAGGATAAAGAAGAAGAAAAAAAGGATGAACAAGAAGAAGGAGTCTATGTCGTCAAGGATAGTCGAGTAAAATTTTTTCCTGTGAAAAAAGGAATTATGGGTGAGATGATGATAGAAATCACCACAGGGCTTGAAGAAGGACAGGATATTGTTGTCGGCCCGTATAGCGCACTCCGCCAGCTTAAAGATGATACACTGATCAAGCCAGAAGAAAAGAAAAAAGAAGAATAATGGAACGCACAGACAACATCATTATCTCCACAGAGAACCTCTGGAAAGTTTATCAATTGGGAAGGCAGGAAGTTAATGCCCTCTGCGATGCGACATTCAGTATTACCCAGGGCGAATTTGTAGCCATCATGGGTCCCTCAGGTTCTGGAAAATCAACCCTAATGAACATACTGGGATGTCTTGATACTCCCACCAAGGGAAATTATTACTTAAGGGGAAAATTGGTCAGCGCGTTAAATGATAACGAACTCGCGTACATCCGCAATAACGAGATCGGTTTTGTCTTTCAGGTCTTTAACCTCCTCGCTCGAGCCACAGCTTTCCACAACGTGGAACTTCCCCTTATTTACAAAGGAGCCAAGAAGAAAGTAAGAGAGGAAAAAACACATAAAGCGTTGGAAATGGTAGAGATGTCGGATAGAATGAATCACCGCCCGTCAGAACTCTCGGGAGGCGAAAGGCAGAGAGTCGCTATTGCTCGCGCTCTGGTTAATGAACCTTCTCTCCTACTTGCAGATGAACCTACAGGCAATCTTGACTCCAAAACAGGGCTGGAAATCATCAACCTCTTTCGCAAAATACATTCTCAGGGAAACACTATCATTGTGGTCACCCATGAGAGAGAAATTGCCGAACAGGCTCACCGGATTATCTTCTTAAAAGATGGAAGGATTGTAAAAGAGGAGCGGAAAGGAGAATAGTACATGGATATTTTCAATCGTTTCCAAGGAATATTCTTCAACCCGAAGATAACCCTGAAAGCTATTTCAGAAAAACCAGTCTGGATTGATGCCCTCATCATTCTCCTCATCGCCTGGGCCCTTTTTAACTACGTTACAACTCCTTACCTTCAAAAAGATACCCTTCAACTTCTTCAAAGCAGCACCAAACTTCAAGAAAGAATGGGGGAAGATGCATTCAACCGGATGATCGAACGCACAAAAAATCCTTCAAAAGCCCGCGTTCTCCTCAGCAGCCTACTACAAAAACCTGCGACTCTACTCATCGGCTTTCTCTTCTCGAGCTTGATCATTCTTGCCATGAGCCGGATGTTCTCTACAGAAGGAAATTACAAACAGGTTCTCTCAGCCATACTGCACGCAAACTTCATCGACAAAATCTTAGGCAATGCCCTGCGCCTAGTCCTGATTCTCACCCGAAAATCTTTTATGCAGACCACCACCGGCCTGGCCCTTTTCTTCCCGAAGTTGGAGATAACTTCTCCCGCCTTCATTATCCTGAGCCAGGTTGACTTTTTCCAGCTTTGGCTATTCGGGGTTCTCGGATATGGTCTCTCTTCTATATTCAAGATTGAATTAAAGAAAGGCCTTATCCTATCTTACAGTTTTTGGTTTTTAAAAAGTCTCCTCTATATTGCGTACGGCCTGATTTCTATTCGATTTATAGTATAAAATCCGAAGAAGTTGGACACCATAAGGGGAAAGATAGCAGCAGATTTGGCGCATTTCCTGAAAAAGATTTCCTTAAAAAATTAGTCAAAAACCTCAGATAATAAACACGAGCAATCGCATGTCAAAAACTTAGAAAAACAAGGGAATAGAATTGAGAAGAAAACAGATTCTCGCTCTTCTGATTTTTATAACTCTCCTTGTGCTTCTCCTGCTGATAAAAATTGGAATCTAAAACCAAAAATCTTATCATTATTTTAGGTCCTACTGGAGTGGGCAAAACCTCCACTGCAGTCAAACTGGCAAAAAAATTAAACGGGGAAATCATAAATTGTGACTCCATGCAAGTTTATAAAAACTTTGATATCGGAACAGATAAAATTCCCTTGGAAAATAGAGAAAATATTCCTCATCATCTCCTGGACGTTGTGAGCCCCGCGACCCAATTTACGGCGGCAGACTTCGCCCGTTTAGCTTTAGAAACAGCTAATGCTATCCTGAAGCGGAAAAAGCTTCCTCTCATCGTCGGAGGAACTGGCCTATACTTAAAAGCCCTCATCGACGGTCTTTTCCCAGGAGGAGGAAGTGACCCCCCGCTTCGCCAGAAACTAGAAAGAGAAGCCAACAAGAAAGGGCTGGATGCCTTAAGAGAGAAACTCAAGGAAGTCGATCCTGTCTATTATCAAAAAATCGGAGAGAAAGATAAGGTCAGGATAATACGGGCTTTAGAAGTCTTCTACTCAACTCAAAAACCGTTATCTAAACAATTCTTGAACACTAAATCTTATGTTAAAGATTTTAATATAATAAGAATTGGGTTAAAATTAGAACGAAAGGAACTTTACAGAAGGATTGAAGAAAGAGTGGATATAATGTTCGAGAGAGGTATAGCGAGAGAAGTGCAAGAGCTTCTCCAAAAGGGTGTCGACGAAAATTCTCCTCCCTTCCGGGCTCTCGGCTACAAATATGTCTTAAAACTTCTAAAAAAAGAAATTCCTCTGGAAGAAGCCATCGCTATGACCAAAAGGGATACACGCCACTATGCCAAAAGACAGATGACATGGTTCAGGAAAATGGAGGGAATCAAATGGTTTTCTCCCCATGATTTCTCTTCAATCCTGGAATATGCTGAGAACAGCTTAAACTAAAATGGAAAAAGCCATCCTGGTCCATCTCGCCACAGACAAGAAAGAAAAACAAGATGCAGAAGAATCCATGCAGGAGCTTAAGGGATTGGCCCGGACAGCTGGAGCTGAAGTTGCTGGAGAAATATTCCAATTCCGGCCGGAGATCAGTCCGAAATATCTTATAGGAGAAGGAAAAGTATCAGAAATTATTCGCTCGAAAGAAGAAATTCAGGCCAATCTTATCATCTTCGACCATAACCTCAGCCCTATCCAGCAGCAAAACCTGGAAGACGAGATTCAGACCAAGGTCATAGATAGAACCCAGCTGATCCTTGATATATTCGCTCAAAGAGCAAGAAGTAAAGAGGGAAAACTTCAAGTAGAGCTTGCTCAACTCAACTATCTCCTTCCGCGTTTGTTGGGTAAAGGAGAAGTCCTCTCACGCTTAGGAGGAGGTATAGGCACACGCGGCCCGGGGGAGAAAAAACTCGAAGAAGACAGGCGGAGAATTCAGGACAGAATCTCCAAGATAAAAAAGGAAATGATTAATCTTCAAAGAAGGCGAGCCAATCAAAGAAAAAGCAGAAAAAAAAGTCCTGTTCCGGTTGCCTCGCTCGTGGGATACACTAACGCAGGAAAATCTACCTTATTCAACTGCCTCTCCAGGGAAAGGATGTTCACCTCTCCGCAACTCTTTGCAACTCTGGATCCAATCCTTCGCCGGGTGAGTTTCTCAGACGGCCTGTATTTCTTCTTGAGTGACACGGTCGGGTTCATCAAAAAAATCCCCGTTGAGCTTATAACATCTTTCAAGGCCACTTTAGAGGAGCTTAAAGAGGCTGATTGCATTCTCCACATCATTGATCTGACCTCAGTCAACTATGAAAGCCAGGTCGAAGCAGTAGAGAAGACTCTTTCTGAGATAGGAGTGCACGATATCCCTGTTATTAAAGTTTTTAATAAAGTTGATCTTTTGCCTAACCATGAAGAGCTTTTAGAGAAAAATAAACGCTCTGATGGCCCGGTCATCTATGTCTCAGCAAAAACAGGGGATGGAGTCCAAAGCCTGAAAGAATGCCTCAGGTCTATACTCTTTAAAAACCTGGAGTTATTTTATCTGCGTATCCCCAAATCAAAAAGAGAATTGATCCATTCTTTTTCGAATTGGACTATGGTATTAAAAAGAAGAGAAAACGGCGATTTTTTTGAGTTGAAGATTATGGCCGATCCGCGCTCGATTCTGAATTACTCGCCTTATATAAAAAAAGGAGAAAAAAATTGGTGAAAAAAGCATTTAAGATTTTTTTACTTTTTATATTTTTTTGGTCTTGTGCAACCTACCAACCTCCACCTCCTTCCCTTTATATAGAGAGCCTCCCTGCTTCCATCGTGGCAGAATTTTCCCTTGAGGAGAGAATTCTCGCTGAAGAGGCCTGGCAAACTTTGAACCGAGGGGAAGGGAAAAAAGCCGAAAAACAAATCTCCAAGCTGGGAGCTCAGCATCCAGTTTATAACGTGGGTTTAGCCTATGCCTATTTTCTTCAAAATAGACTTCAGAGGGCTGAAGAATTCTTTAAAGTAGCCCTGAAAGATCTTCCTGACATGACTCTTATTCATTCAGGCCTGGCTCAAATTTATCGAGCCAAAGGAAGGGATGAACGGGCATTTGCTGAATACAGGGAAATTCTCAAAAGAGAACCAGAGCATCCGTGGGCAACGAAGCAATACGAAATCCTTAAAAACGAAAAATTTGAGGAATCTCTTTTGGAAGCAAAAGCGGCCATAGCTGCGGGAGATACAGAAGGAAGTAAAGAAGCCTACCTTAAAGCTCTGTATTACGCTCCTCAATCTACAGAAGCCCACCTTGTTCTTGCTGACATCTACAAAAAGGAAAACAAGCTTCAAAATGCCTTGGTTCATCTCCAAGCTGCAAGCGCGAGCGAGCCAAAGAACCCAGGGATATTAAAAGATTACGCAGAGGCGCTCTACTTGGCAGCTCAGTATACAAAAAGTCTTGAAATCTATGAAAAATTGAATGACTTAGAGCCAGAAAATAAAGAAATAGTGGATCGAATCGAGGGCATTAAAAACAGGTTGGGAATTTATGAACTCCCGACCAGATATAATTCTATTGCCTTATCAGAGGCTGTCTCCAAAGAGGAAATAGCCGCTCTCCTTGCGGTCAAGTTCAAAGGAATATTGGATGAGGTCCTGGGCACACCCCCCATTATCATCGATATCGCAACCTCTTGGGCATCACAATTCATCCTTCAAGTAACATCCTTGGGTATTCTGGATATCTACCCCAATCACACTTTTCAACCGAAAAAAATTGTTACCCGGGCAGAAATGGCAGAAATTCTCCTTCGTTTAATTGACTATTTAAAAAAGAAAGGATACAAGTTTATCCAGCAGATCCCTCCAGAAAAAATCCAGATGTCAGATGTTGCCTCCCACAACTACTATTATAAAGCGATTATCCAGATTCTTTCTTATAATATCATGGACCTCTCTTTAGAAAGAGAGTTTAATCCAGACCTTCCTGTTTCAGGACAAGAATCCATAAGACTTTTGGATATTATCTCGGCTTTGATAAAATAAATCACCTTTTTAAGGCACTGAAAAATATTGCCAAATGAGGAAAGAAGAGAAGAATAACTTCTTGAACCTTCCCAATATTCTCAGTCTCTTAAGGATTCTTCTCATCCCTGTCTTTGTGGTTTTAATGACCCAGGGTAAAATTGCGGAAGCATCTGCTGTTTTCTTCTTCGCGGGCTTTACAGACGTCTTGGATGGCTTCGCGGCTCGACTACTGCGCCAGAAAACAAAAATTGGCGCTTTGCTTGACCCTGCAGGAGACAAATTACTCATGACTTCCGCCTTCATCGTTCTGACTATTCCATCTCTCAATTCTCCCCATATCATTCCTCTTTGGCTCACGATTGTTGTTATAAGCCGTGACCTGTTCATAGTCTCTAGTGCTTTCGCCCTCTATAAACTGCGAGGTCAAAAAAGTTTTCCTCCTTCCCTTTTGGGAAAATCAAGCACAGTCTGTCAGTTCATGGTTTTGATTCTCGTTCTTTTATTCAACTCCTTCAAAATCTCGTTCCCTTACTTACATTTTCTCTATTTTTTGACTCTTGCGTTCACTCTTCTCTCGGGAGTGCATTATTCCTATGTTGGATTCAGGATTATTTCACTCCCTAAGAAAAGCTAAACCCTGCCTTAAGTTTCTCTTGATAGAATCCTTTTAAAAAATGGGGCCAGGCCCCATTTTCTCTTCCTGATCCCGAGAGGAGAGCGAAGCCTTGAGAAAATGGGGCCTGGCCCCATTTTTTGGCCCCATTTTTCTTGGGGCAAAAGCAACGTGTTTTGGAACCATGTAGCCTGAGCCTTTCTTTTAAGGTTGCTTCATCCATCCCCAACTACTCTAACATTATGATTCACTACTTCCTGAACAAGAAAAATTAGATGGCTACAGGGAGTCCGAAAGACTTGCTTCTTATTCAGGTGGGTGCTATTATTTTTTGAAGAAGGAGAATTCTCATGACTAAATTGGAAAAGATAACAAAGAGAATCGACAGCTACCGCGACGAAATGACAGATATGCAAATCAAACTCTGCGCCAAGCCTTCCATCTCCCCGGCAAGTGGTGGAGAAGGGGAAGTCGAAAAGGCAGAGATACTGATTGATTTCCTGAAGAAAAACGGATTTAGCGATATTGAGGTTATCAAGGCGCCTGACCTGGATGCTCCTTCTGGATATCGCCCGAATATTCTGACCTTTTTTAGAGGCAAAAGCTCTTCTAAGACAATATGGATAATGACGCATACGGACGTTGTTCCTCCAGGAGAATTGGCTCAATGGAGAGGGGATCCGTTCAAGGCCTGGGTGGAAGAAGGAAAAATTTACGGACGAGGAGTGGAAGACAACCAGCAGGATATGGTAGCCTCTCTTTATGCCATTAAAGCATTCCATGAGGAAGGCATTGAGCCGAATTATGATATAGGCATAGCCTTGGTGGCAGATGAGGAGACTGGGAGCGAGAAAGGGATTGACTATGTCCTCAATCATACCAAGGCCTTTCGAAAACAGGACTTGATCATTGTTCCAGATGCCGGAAACGAAGATGGAACTATGATCGAAGTCGCCGAAAAAAGCCTTCTCTGGCTTAAATTTAAGACGTTGGGTAAGCAGGCCCATGGCTCTACTCCAGAAAAAGGAATCAACAGCTTCAAGGCCGGCTCTTTTCTGGTCACCGAGTTAAACAAACTCTACAAGATTTTCCCAGACAAAGATCCGCTCTTTGACCCGTCAATCTCCACCTTCGAACCAACCAAAAAAGAATCTAATGTCCCCAATATCAATACAATACCAGGGGAAGACATCTTTTATATGGACAGCCGTATTTTGCCAAGATATACGATCGAAGAAGTTGAAGAGAAAATCAAAAAAATGATTAATAATATCGAGAATGAATTCAAGGTGAAAATAACCTTTGAGGAGGCTCAGAAAGCTCCTGCAGCCCCTCCAACTTCAGCAGATGCGCCAGTGGCCCAAGCCTTAAAGCGAGCGATCAAGGCAATCTACGGAAAAGAAGGAAAGGCCACCGGGATTGGAGGAGGAACAGTAGCAGCTCTCTTCAGAAGAAACAACTTTAGCGCTGCCTGCTGGGCTAAAATCGATGAAACTGCCCATCAGCCCAACGAATACTGCATTATCGATAACATGATGGGAGACGCGAAAGTATTCGCCCACATTTTTCTACAAGAATAAATACTGTACAAAAAATATATTCGTAGGGGCTTGATTTTTCAAATCTATATTTTTATTTGTATGATTATAAGTGTGGGCTTGATAAATCAAGCCCCTGCAAAATTAAAAGGTGTGTTTGATGAATCAAACACCTACAAAAAATGCTTCCAGCAGCAAAGGAGGGCAAAAATTGAAGAAATACATGCTAGTTCTCACAACAGTTCCAGATGAAAAAACCGGCCATTCGATAGCCAAGCAGCTTGTCAAAGAAAAGCTGTCTGCCTGCGTGACAGTCTCCGCAGCCTCGCAATCCTTTTACTGGTGGCAGGGCAAAATTTCAAACGAAAAAGAACACATTCTCTTCATCAAAACCAAAGCCACCCTCCTCACAGACCTCGAAAAAAAGATCGAAGAGATTCATCCATATGAGGTCCCAGAAATAATTGCTCTTCCCTTTTTCCAAGGCTCTGCAAAATACTTGAATTGGATAGAAAAGGAAACAAAAGACTAAGAATATTTTCTTTGGATCTTTTGGGCAACTTTTACTGTATTAAGATGGATGGAGATGGTATCCTCCACCCGGGAGGCATACCCTCCAGCAAAAAGAATTGCCACTGGTATGCGGAACTTTCGGGCTTCCTCAATCACGATCCTGTCTCGCTCTCTGAGACCTTCCTTAGTCAACTTCAAGCCTCCTAATTGATCATTTTCGTAAGGGTCTGCCCCTGCAAGGTAAAATATCAAATCAGGTTGAAAATCTTGATATAGCCGGGGAAAGTTAGAACGGAGTTTTGACAGGTATTTTTCGTCTCCGTCTCCAGTCCACAGGCCTACATCCATAGAGCTTGAAGGTTTATGAGCAGGATAATTATCCATTTGGTGGATGGAAAACGTGAAGGCGTAATCTCTTTTGGCAAAAATAAAAGCGTTTCCATTGCCCTGATGGAGGTCACAATCCACAACCATAGCCCTCTCGACCTTCCCTTCCTTTTTCATTTTCTCTAAAGAAACTGCCACGTCATTCAAAACGCAAAAACCTTCCCCATGGTCAGGAAAAGCATGATGAAATCCTCCTCCAATATGTACCGCCAGTCCATCCTCGAGTGCCTTTTCAGCAGTAAGAATTGTCCCTCCTACAAACAGGAAGGCAAATTTCAAAAGTTCAGGAGAATAAGGAAGCTCCAAGGTTAATATCTCAGATTGCGAAAGATCTCCAGTTTTCAATTTCTTCAGGTACTTTTGAGTATGAATTAGAAGGAGATCTTCCTCTTTGGCGAGCTGAGGAGGGAGAAAATTATCTTTTTTTACTCCCCGGCGAACAAGGGCCTCGTAGATAAGCTTGTACTTCATAACAGGAAAAACATGCTCACCAAGGTCAGCCCAATAATTATCACTGTAGATAAACCTGAAAGGAAATATTTGCTTCCGGAAGGCCCTTAGAATTTTTTTCAGGGGAGACATGATTTAATACATACCAAATTAATTCTAGGCATACAATACTTAAATCAGGTCTGCGCGTAAATTTTTAAAACTTAATTATTCGCAAGGCCCTTTATGCTTAATATTTCAAAAAAATAAAAAGTCCTCCAAGTTTACATGGTTTAATCCCAGGGAAGCATCTCCATATCCGTTATAACCCATTGCTATGGCTTAGGTTTTGGGAAATAGCCGTAGCGACCATTGAAGAAAGGCTCAGGCTGTATGGCTCTAAAACACGTTGCTTTTGCCCCAGCGAGTCAAAAGCAACTCGGATCAAGGCTTCGCTCTCCT
>WVXO01000012.1:135857-144310 GCA_011773465.1 Candidatus Aminicenantota bacterium
ATGAAATAAAAGAGCGAATGGAGAATGGCGTTAAAAATCTGAAGGGAGCCAGGCTATTTCTCAAAACCTTTCCTAATAACGGAAATGGAGATGCTTACTGTTTCCATTTATCTCTTGAAGTTTATCTAAAAATGAATTAGTTTTTATAAAAGTCTAATTTACGATTCTTCAGTCTGGAAGGTATCATAAATGGGTTTAAAAAAATTTTTTATAAGCCTCATCCCTACTCCCCTAGTCAAGCTTTTTGCCAGCCCCTATATAGCAGGTGACAGCATTGAAGCCGCAGTAGTTACCGCCCAAAAGCTATGGGATGGAAGGCGCGTGTGTTCCACTATAGACCTGCTTGGTGAGGAACTGGAAAGCGATGAGGAAGTCCGTTACTCTGTCGATGTATACGAAAGACTTATTGATTCCCTTGGTGACCAGAATTATGCAACCATTTCCTTGAAGCCCACTCAACTCGGAAGCCACTGCGGGACAGAAAACTGTCAAAAAGTCATCAGGGGAATTGTCCAACGAGCAGAGCAGTATAACATAAATGTTACCCTAGATATGGAGGATCATTCCTTTACCGATATGACTCTGGATATCTTCCGTGCTTTGAAAAAGGACCATCCGACTTTTGGGACGGTGCTGCAATCACGTCTTTTTCGCACAGATGATGACATAATATCCTTAAAGAGTATGAACGCCCGCATCCGTATTTGCATCGGCATCTACAATGAGCCAAAGGAAATAGCAATGCAGAGCAAGCCTGAAATGAAGAAGAAGCTGCTTCAGCAGGTTGAGTTTTTGTTCAAGGAAGGTCATTACCCCGAGATCGCCACTCACGATGAAGCCGTTATAAATGATGCTATCGACATTGCCGAAAAGCTGAACATAAAGAAAGATCAATACGAAGTTCAGATGCTTATGGGCGTCCCCAAGCAAGCTTTTCAGGATAAGCTTATTCAAAACGGCATCCTCGTCCGTCTTTATGTTCCGTTTGCTGAAAAATGGAAATATGCCACTGCTTACTGTAAAAGAAGATTAGCTGCTAATCCCTCAATGGCAGCTTACATTTTGAAGAATATTTTGCATAAAACAGCTGGCAAGCGTTAGCGGTGCTGCTTAAAAAGAAAATAGGCTAGGAAGGCGCTAATTTTTCGCTTTATTCTTGTTTCTTTCCTAAAAGGTTGGAAATAAAATTCCTTCCAAAATATTAAAATCTACAACCACCTGTGACCAATTATCAGGAGCTCTTGGCTTTCTCGCTTAGGGTAATTTGAGCCGCAGCCAAACGTGCAATTGGAACCTGATAGGCAGAACAGCTGACATAAGTGAGACCGATCTTATGGCAGAAGAAAATAGAACGCGGGTCTCCTCCATGAACACCGCATATGCCAATTTTTAAGTCAGGCCTTGTCTTTCGCCCCTTCTCAACAGCCATTTTCATGATCTCACCTACCCCATCAATGTCGACGGTCTCGAAAGGATTACTCTTCCAGATCCCATGAGCCAGATAATGAGCAAGAAATCCAGCTCCGTCGTCACGGGAAAGACCGTAGATTGTCTGCGTCAGGTCATTGGTTCCAAAAGAGAAAAATTCAGCTTCCTCTGCAATTTTATCAGCAGTTATGGCAGCTCTGGGAATTTCTATCATAGTCCCTACCGAATACTCTATCTTAACCTTATTTTTCTCCATCACTTCTTCAGCAACCCGCTGAATAATTCTCTTCTGGTTGGCGAGCTCTTCCTTAGTCCCAACAAGAGGAATCATAATTTCAGGGTATACTCTTTGCCTTTCCTTTGCCAATTGGCAAACAGCTTCAAAAATGGCAGTAACCTGCATCTCAATAATTTCAGGATAAGAAATTCCCAAACGACAGCCTCTGTGTCCAAGCATGGGATTAAACTCAGAGAGCGCTTTAACGCGCTCCAGCAGTTGCTCCAATTCTTGGACTTTCTTCTCCTTCTCCTTGCTCTTGCTGGCTTTCAAAACGGCTATCTCAACCATAAGATCTTCTTTACGCGGCAAAAATTCATGAAGGGGTGGGTCCAGCGTGCGGATGGTCACAGGATGTCCCCTCATCTCTCTAAACAAGCCGTAAAAATCTTTCTTCTGGAAGGGTAAGAGCTTGCTTAAGGCCTTTTTCCTTTCCTCCTCAGTTTCAGAGAGAATCATCTCTTTAATAAGCGGAAGCCTTTCCTTGGCAAAAAACATATGCTCAGTTCGGGCCAAACCAACGCCCTCTGCTCCAAAAGCAAGGGCTATCTTCGCATCCTCAGGCGTATCTGTATTAGCTCGAACTTTTAATTTTTTTACCTGATCAGCCCAAAAGAGCAATTTTGTGAATTCCAGGTAAATCTTAGATTCTTCAGGTTCCTTCTCTCCCCGGATGACCTGGATGATTTCAGAAGGCTGTGTAGGTATCTCGCCATGAAGAACTTCTCCTGAAGTTCCATCAATTGAAATCCAGTCCCCTTCCTTAACTTTTGTTTTCCTCACATTAAAGAATCTTTTTGCTTCCTCTGGTTTTATCTCTCCGCACCCAACTACAGAAGGTTTCCCCATCTGTCTTCCCACGACAGCTGCGTGTGAGGTCATTCCGCCCGTTGCAGTCAAGATACCTTGAGAAGCGCTCATTCCATGAATGTCGTCAGGAGACGTCTCTTCCCTGACCAAGATGACCTTTTTCCCCCTTTTTTTCCAGGCAACAGCTTCATCGGCCGTAAACACCACTTGTCCTGCAGCAGCTCCAGGGGAAGCGGCGAGCCCACTAGCAAGGACTTGATGTTTTCGCTTTTCCGCTGCATCAAAGACAGGATGGAGAAGCTGGTTTAAAGCTTCGGGCTCTATCATCATAAGAGCTTCTTCTTTACTTACCAATCCTTCCTCCACCATATCTACAGCAATCTTTACTGCTGCCATCCCTGTTCTTTTGCCGCTTCTTGTCTGCAGCATGTAAAGTTTTTCCTCCTGGATCGTGAATTCAAAATCCTGAACATCTCGGTAGTGTTTTTCCAATCTGTTTGTAATTTCTGCTAACTCTTTGTAGGCTGGGGCCATTTCTTTCTCCAGGGATTCAAGAGGAGTAGGAGTCCGAACGCCAGCCACAACATCTTCGCCTTGAGCATTAAAGAGATATTCGCCGTATAATTTCTTTTCTCCAGTAGCAGGATTTCTGGTGAAGCCAACTCCAGTGGCCGATTTTTCTCCGATGTTTCCAAAAACCATCTGTTGAATATTGACCGCTGTACCTAAATCATCTGGAATGTAATTAAGACGACGATAAGTCACGGCTCTGGGGTTGTTCCATGATTCAAATACAGCGGAAATTGCCATCAGTAGCTGTTCTATGACATCCTGGGGAAATTCTTTCCCCGTATCTTTCTTTATTAGATTTTTATAATCAGAGATAAGCTCTTCTAGGACCTCCTCAGATAGCTCAAAATCGTGGGCGATCTTCTTTTCTCTTTTTTTCTTTTTTAAGATTTCTTCGAATTTTCTTTTGGGGACTCCCAAGACCACATCGCCAAACATATGAATCAACCGGCGATAGCAATCCAAGGCAAATCTCCTATCTCTACTCTTTTTGGCCAAAGGTTCAAGCGTCTTGTCATTCAGACCAAGGTTCAAAACTGTGTCCATCATGCCAGGCATGGAAAACTTTGCTCCTGAGCGGACAGATACGAGAAGTGGATTATCTTTCCCTCCGAATTTCTCCCCGGTAATTTCCTCCAATTTTTTCAGATTAAGAAGGATTTCTTCTTCAACTTCAAAAGGAATCTTATTCCCCATCTTAGCAAAAGAATTACAGACTTCAGTGGAAACAGTGAAACCAGCGGGAACTGGCAGGCCTATTCCTGCCATCTCAGCCAGGTTCGCTCCCTTTCCTCCAAGGATATCTTTCATATCTTTGTTGCCTTCAACATTTCCTTTTCCGAAAAAGTACACATATTTTTTTGTCATCTTTTTACTCCTCGCAGAATTAACACAAGAGTATACATGTAACTCCTATAAATTAAAGTTGTCAAGTTAGAAATAGACCTTGCTATAAGTTGGGTCGAATAGCTAGTTGAGGTTCAGGCCTTGTCATCAGGAAAAGATATTTTCCGCACTCTTGAATTTGGGATCAGGCCTTTTGGAGTCAGGCCTTATCATAGGGATGGCTAGATAACTAGAGGCAGAAGAATTTCTATTCTCGATGGCAAGGCCTGACCCCAATTATTGTCGAACCGCTTTGCGAGAAAAATATATATTTAGAGAAAAAAAGAGCAAAATGCTGTCTGCCATTATCAGTTTATAATCCACTTTTCCGCTGAGACTGCCAAAGCAGCCGCAGTCGATATCTATCCCTCTAATAATAGTAACAGTGATCAGAACTAAAAAAACTGCCAGGAAGCCAGAAAGCAGAAGAGCGCTGGCATAACGGAATATCCCCAAGATCAAAAATACCCCGCAGATGATCTCTGCCCAAGGTAGGATCAGTGCCAGAAAAAAGGAAATTCCTTGGGGAAAAACTCTATAGTTGGCCATGTTTTGCGCGAATCCCAGAGGATCGATTATCTTTGAAACTCCAGCCCAAGTGAACATTCCGCCCACAACAAGCCGGAAAGCAAGGAGAATATATTTATTCCGAATCATTTTTCTGAAGATACAGGCAGCCCTTCGTTCGTCCACTCAACCCAGCCGCCGAAAAAGATTCTGATATCTAAAAGGCCCTTCTGGTGAAGGACTTTAGCCAATTCAAGACTCGAATGGCATTCACTCCCGTCACAGTAAACGACGACGGTTTCTTCAGGCGGAAGGAAAATCAGATCTAAGGCCTTTTCCTTCTTGTATTCCTCAAAGGGAATGTTCACAGCTCCCAGGATGTGCCCAGCCTGGAAAGCCTCCTTAGGCCGGCTGTCGATAAAAAGAGTTTCTCCCTCTGAAAAAAGCCCTTCTGCTTCTCCTAGCGTGATGAACGTGATCGAATCATATTCCTCTAAAGAAATAAATCCGAATCGAAAATCTCCGAGAAAGTATTTTTTTATCAAAGAGAAATTTATTCCGAGTCCTATGATTAAGCTCAAAAACAGGATGAGAGCGATCTGCAGAATAAGCTTTTTTAGCGCCATTATGAAAAAATACTCAGGTATTTATTGAGGCCTTCTTTAAAGACGACGATAGCTCGCCTTAAATCTTCCTCCTTGAGCACATAAGCTATTCGTACTTCATCCTTTCCCTTGCCAGGCGAACAATAGAAACCCTGGGCTGGTGCGACCATAACGGTTTCTTTTTCAAAATGGAAATCTCGAAGCATCCAGAGGACAAAATGCTCAGCGTCTTTTATGGGGAGCCTCACGATAATGTAAAAAGCTCCCTGAGGCTTATGAATAACAATTCCGGGTATATCTTTCAATCCCTCATATAAAACATCTCTCCTTCTCTCGTATTCTTCCCTGACAGGCTTGAAATAATCTAAACCCATGCTGTAAGCGGCGAGGGCAGCCTTCTGCTCTACCGTAGGAGGACAGAGCCTTGCTTGAGCAAACCTGAGGAGAGATTGATACAACTCCTTGTTTCGAGTCACCACAGCCCCTATCCGCGCTCCACAGCTTGAAAAACGCTTGGAAATACTGTCGACCACGATAACTCTGTCCTTTACTTCTTCGTATTCCAGGAGGCTCTTGTGTGTTCCTCCATCATAAACAAATTCTTTGTAGACTTCATCCCCGATCAAAAAGAGGTCATGTTTTTTGACAATAGAAATAACTCGCTCCAATTCTTCAGGCGTATACACGGTTCCGGTAGGATTATTCGGAGAGCAAAGAAGGATCGCTCTTGTCTTTGAAGTTATCCTGGCTTCAATTTCTTCTGCTGGAGGGAGACGGAATCCATCCTCAACATGCAAAGTTAAGGGAGATATTTTCACGTCAGCATAGCTTGCATAGCCGTTGTAGTTTGTATAAAAAGGCTCGGGAATAATAATCTCACTGCCAGGATCGGCCACGACACAGAAAGAAAAATGAATGGCCTCAGAGCCACCTATGGTGATAATCACATTTTCTGACGAAAGGGGAATGTTGTAAGAGACGAAATAATCTGCAATTGCCTGCCTCAACTCCAAGAACCCCTGGGCAGGGCCATAGCTTAAGACCTTTTCGTCAAAGCTATGAAAGGCATCCAGAATGGGCTGAGGAGTCGGAATATCGGGTTGTCCGATATTTATAAAATAAACATGAATTCCCCTCTCCTCCGCCTTATCCGCATAAGGCTTCAGTTTTCTTATAGGAGAAGGTTGGATTTTTTGACCCCTTTTGGAAATATCCATATTTCGCACCTCCCAAAACACGTGAGAAAGGGGAAACTCGATTATCAGCCAAATGGAATATGGTTGTCAAAGTTTTTATTGCCATGGGGAAGAGATTCTGATATTTTTGTCTCAATAATCTTGAGCGATTATGATCAAAGATTCTCAAGCGCGAATAATCGACAAAAAAAGCTGGAATAACTACTTTCTTTTCTCGCTGGAATCTCCCCGCATCTCCTCCCAAGCCCATGCTGGCCAGTTTATAATGGTCCGTATATCTCAACATCCTTATCCGCTTTTGCGTCGTCCTTTCAGCATTCACTCCAAGCATGAAAAGAATATCGAAATTTTCTTCCAAGTTTCTGGTTTAGGAACAGATCTCTTGAGCCAAAAAAAAGTCGGCGATTCCCTCGACATTTTAGGTCCTCTGGGAAAAGGCTTTCATGGGGGAGAAAACCTCAACAGAAAAGAGGTTATCGCAGTAGGTGGAGGAAGAGGAATTGCCCCTCTTTATTTTCTGGCTAAGGAACTGCGCTCCCATGGGGCTTCGGTCAAAATCTTTTACGGCGGAAAAAGCCTCAAAGACATCCCTCTTAAGGAAAAATTTGAATCAGAGGGCTTTGAATTATACTGCTCAACTGATGACGGCTCCTTTGGGTTTAAAGGATTCATAAGTGAGTATCTTAAAGCCGAACTCGAAAAATTCACTCCATCTCGTATATTCTCCTGCGGTCCTGAAGAGATGATGAGAAAAATCGCTCAACTTGCCAAGAAGAAAAAGATCCCGGCTGAATTCTCCCTGGAATCTATTATGGGCTGCGGGTTTGGAGTCTGCTGGGGATGCGTTAAGAGGATAAAAAAGAACGGTGAAGAAGGATGGGTCAAAATCTGTGAAGAAGGCCCTGTTTTTTCTTCCGAGGAGATTATCTGGACAGAAGAAGAAAAATGACAGATCTTTCGATTGATTTGGGCTTCATCAAACTTAAGAATCCTGTTATCGCCTCCAGTGGAACTTTTGGCTACGGCCTTGAGTTTGATCCTTTCATCGACTTAAACAAACTGGGAGGAATTGTTACGAAGGGCCTTTATTTTTCTCCTCGCCCGGGAAATCCTCCTCCCCGCCTGGTTGAATCCTCAAGCGGACTCATAAACGCAGTAGGGCTTCAAGGTGTTGGTGTCAAAAAATTTTCGGAAGAAATTCTTCCCCAACTCAGACAATACAGCACAGCCATTATCGTCAATGTCTGTGGGGAAAGGGATGAGGAATATGCCTCTGTTGTTGAGTTTCTAGACAAGGAGGAAGGTATTTCAGCTTATGAGTTGAATATATCCTGTCCTAATGTAGAGAAAGACGGCGTCTGCCCTGCTTTAGATCCTGAGACCACCTTTTCTGTCGTCAGCCTTGTTAAAAAAAACTCGTCTCGGCCTCTAATAACGAAGCTCTCTCCTAATGTTACTGATATCGCGGAAATCGCCCTTAGCGCTCAAGAAGCTGGGACAGATGCGCTATCGCTGGTCAACACTTTTCTGGCCCTAGCGGTGGACTCTGAGGCAAGAAAACCAGTTTTGCCTAATGTTTTTGGCGGACTCAGTGGTCCAGCCATCAAACCCCTTGCCCTCAGGATGGTTTACCAGGTTGTGAGCCGGGTAAAAATCCCTGTCATCGGCATGGGAGGAATCATATCAGCCAAAGATGTGCTCGAATACTTAATCACAGGAGCAAGAGCAGTCGAGGTAGGAACAGCTAACTTAATCGATCCTGAGGCCACAGTGAAAATCATTGATGGATTGACAGAGTATTGTCAAAAGAACGGGATAGATAAAATTGAATCGATTATCGGAACGCTGAAAAAATCGTAGTAATTTTATTTGCCTTATGCAGGTGTTAAATTTATCAAACACCTGCAATTTAATTCTAGGCTTGATAAATCAAGCTCCTACAGAATATGAATAAGGGGAATAGGCATGAATAAAAAAATGGACTTAGCCAAGAGGATAATCGTTGCTCTTGATGTCGGCTCAAGAGAGGAGGCCCTTCCGCTTATAAAGCAGCTTGAAGGAGTCGAAATTTTTAAAGTGGGACTCAAGCTTTTTACAGCCGAAGGTCCTTCTTTACTCAGAGAACTCAAAATCTTGAGAAAAAAAATTTTCCTGGATTTGAAACTCCATGATATT
>WVXO01000012.1:144396-145566 GCA_011773465.1 Candidatus Aminicenantota bacterium
AAAAAAGAAGCAGAAAAAGAAGGAACCGATAAACCTCTCCTTTTAGCTGTAACCATCCTAACCAGTCTTAAAGACGACCAGCTCCAAGAAATAGGGATGCCTGCCGATACATTCACCCAGGTTCTCAGGTTAGCCAAGCTGGCCCGGGAAGCAGGAGTGGATGGAGTAGTCTGCTCTCCTCAAGAAATTGAAATCATAAGGAAGGAAATCGGCAAAGATCTCCTCGTGGTTGTCCCTGGGATTCGACCTTCTTGGGCTGTTGCTCATGATCAGAAAAGAATTATGACCCCCTCCCTTGCTATTCAGAAGGGAGCAGATTATTTAGTCATAGGACGGCCGATAATCGCAGCCCCTTCTCCTCAAGAGGCTTTTCTTAAAATCTTGAACGAATTAAGCGACTCTTAAAACGCCCCAAGCGGCAAAAAGAATCCTTAAGATTATTTCAACACCAGCAATCAAAACTATTGCCAGAATACCGCTTACTGCCAAGTACTTAAGAACCTTTTCTTTTGGTGTTTTCATTAAAGATGCAGCAAATCCCGAATAGAGAATATAAATTCCATAAAAAGCAACTAAATATCGCAAGACCCATCCCCCGCGAGGAACTAGATATGAAACGCCTCCAATCCAATAAGGGGTCAGGCTATAAACCGCCAGTTTCAGTGAATCGAGGTTGCTTCGACGAGAAGCGAAAATTGGAGCCAAGACATTGATTATTCTCCCGATAACATAAACAACAATTAAAGAAAAGATGTACGTAACAATAGAGAAAAGAAAGTTCTTCCCGGCAACATTCCAGCTCCATCCAGAATACGGCTTCCTAAACCCGCCATACAAAAGATTCGCAAGAAATCCAATCACAGGAGGAAAAGCAGCTAAAATCAGGACGTAAGAGGAATAAAGCTGGGAGATTAGAGGAAAAAATTCTTCTTTTATCTTAATCCATTCTTCTCTGGGTTTAAGCAGTATCCCCTGAACCCGATGTGCTAGTTCTATCAGCATTTCCTCTAAACAAAAATGGGATCGCTTCTTGAATCTCGATTCTAGTTTAGTTCCTGCCAGATCGTATACGGACTATGATTCAAAAACCGATCCCAATGATCAAAAAAGGCGCGGGTCGGATTCGAACCGACGAATCGAGGTTTTGCAGACCTCTCCCTTAGCCACTTG
>WVXO01000042.1:0-216 GCA_011773465.1 Candidatus Aminicenantota bacterium
ATAGCCCATATTCTCGTAGCTTGCGAATCCTAGCGCAATTACGGATGCATAGATAATTCCATCTATTTTTTCATCAAAGGATTTAAACCTAGCTATAACGATTATGAAAGGAAGAAACTTAAAAAATTCCTCCACTATTCCGGTGATGCCGATACTATAAAAAAGGAACTGAATTCTGTGGCTTCCCATCATAAAACTGGGATCATCCGGTAACCC